>JAFQYM010000001.1 GCA_017406465.1 Kiritimatiellia bacterium
GACATTCGTATGACATTTCCGCTTCGAGGAACTGATATAATACGCGCCGCTTTAAGACATGGTGTCTTGAGGCGCAACAATACGAAAGGAACAAAGAGATGAAAAGCAAATTGATGACAATGGCGGGCGTCGTGGCATTGGCGGCGATGGCCTTCACGGGATGCTGCACGTGCAATGGAAAGAGCGCGTGCGCTTGCACGGATGGCAAGTCATGCGTCTGCGGCAATGCCTGTAACTGCGCGAAGGAGAAGGCCTGCGCGTGCGACAAGGGCAAGCCCTGCACCTGCTGCACGGACCACGCGAAGTGTGCCTGCGGCAAGACCGGCTGCAACTGCAAGAAATAAAATCGCCCAATGAAGCGAACCATTGCGATCATCACGCTGATTGGCCTGCCAGCGCTTCTCATCGCGCTGGCAGGCGTTCGCCTCGTCATGTACGACCGTTCCGGCATCTGTTCGGCGGTCGCCAACCAGCCAGAATGCACATGTGGGTGCCGGGAGAAGCACGGACGCGCGAATGCGGAGGTCTCCGCGCGCGCCGAGCGCATGGCGAACGAGGCGGGGGCGGCGATTCTGTTGCTGCTCATCATTATTCTGGGCGGAATGGCGGGACTCTTCGCCGTCGATGCCTGCCGCACGCGGCGGCAGTCGGCGGCGCACCGTGCGTTTGTGGCGGACATTTCGCACAAGCTGCGCACGCCGCTCACGGGACTCTGCCTGAATGCCGACCTTCTGAAAGAGCACAGACTGCCGGAGGAGTCCGACAGACGCGACGCCATTGCGTCTATCGCGGAGAATGCCACCCAGTTGACGGACCTCGTGGAGAAGCTTCTTGATCATGTCGCGCGGTCTTGAAGTCCTTGTCGCCGAAGATGACCCCGTAATACGCCGTGCCGTGAAGGCGGCGCTCGCGAGCGATGGTTACTCCGTGCGCGAGACGCCTGATGGAGCGTCGGCGCTCCGCGCGTTCGGCGAGAAGCGGCCCGACCTGGTCCTCCTCGACGTGATGATGCCCGCGACGGACGGCTTCGAGGTCTGTGCGCGAATCAGGGCCGTCGACGCGAGGGTGCCGATTATCTTCCTCACGGCGCGGTCGAGCGAGGATGACAAGGTCAAGGGACTCGGACTCGGCGCCGACGACTACATCGTCAAGCCGTTCGGCGTCCGCGAGCTTCTCGCCCGCGTTGCCGCTGTTTTGCGCAGGGCGGATTCGCGCACTCCCGAGACAATTCCGCTTGGAACTGTGCATATAGACCCGCGCAAGGCGTCGCTTGTCCGCCCGGACGGAAAATCCGTCGCGCTGACGGCCCGTGAACTGCGTCTGCTGCTCCTTTTCGCGGCGCGTCCCGACGAAGTGATTTCAAGAGACGAACTTCTCAACTCCTGCTGGGGACTCACCTACTATGGGACGACCCGGACACTCGACCAGCACATCCTCGTATTGCGCAAGAAGCTGGGTCCTGAAGGCCATCGCCTCGTGTCCGTCCGCTCGCTGGGCTACAAGTTCGCCGCCTCTTTGTGATTCTTGGTGGGATGCGCGGGCTGTTCACGGCCGGCGAATCGACATTGACGCGGGGGTGCTTTTTTAGCCGAGGGTGTCGGCTTTGACATACCATACGGGGGTATGGTATAATATGCGACCAAAAGGTCAAGTAAGGACAGAAGATGAGAAAGTGCATTGAAGACGTGACGGCGCTTCAGCTACGATTGAAGAAGATCGTCGGGCAGCTTACTGGAGTGCAGAAAATGCTGGCCGAGGATGTCCCCTGCGAGGACATCCTTACGCAGCTCAACGCGGCGAACGGGGCGCTGCACCGCCTGTCGTTCATCGTGCTCGACGGACATCTTCGCCATTGCGTGCGCGAGGGCATCGAGAAAGGAAACGCTGACGAGACGATTGAATCGTTCGCCGAGGCGCTTGAGAGTTTCTCGAAGATGGCGTAAAGGAGGTCGGGATCATGAAAGACATATTGCTTGCATTCGTCCATGTGTTCGCCATGATGGCGCCGTGGCTGGTGTTCGGATTCCTGATGGCGGGAATCATCGCCGTGTGGATTCCACGCAGCTGGGTGAACCGCATGATGGGCGGCAGCTCCGGCTTCCGCGGCATTCTCCGCGCAGTCGCGATCGGCGTGCCGCTTCCGATCTGCTCGTGCGGCGTGCTGCCGATCGCGGCTGGACTTCGCAAGCACGGCGCGGGGAAAGGCCCGACTGCCGCGCTCCTCATCTCCACGCCGCAGACGGGCATCGATTCAATCCTCGCTACCTATGCTCTGCTCGGACCCGTCTTCGCGGTGGCGCGTCCAATCGCCGCCGCGCTTACTGGCGTCGTAGGCGGAGTGGTGGTCTCGGCAGTCGGCGGAGAGGATGCGTCGACCGTCGCCGTCGAGGAATCGGCCGCTGGTTCTCGCGGGATCAAGGCGATCTTCTGGCAGGCGTACAGGCGGCTTCTCGGCTCGGTCGCGAAGCCGCTTGCCGTCGGACTCGCCGTCTCCGCGCTCGTCACGGTGCTTGTGCCGGACAACTTCTTTGCGGACGCGTTCCACGGCAGCGACTGGATCGCGATGCCGGTGATGGCGCTCGTGGGCTTCCCGATGTACGTCTGCTCGACGGCATCGATTCCAATCGCCGCGTCGCTCGTCGCCAAGGGCGTCTCGCCCGGGGCCGCGTTCGTGTTCCTGATGGTCGGCCCCGCGATGAACGCGATGTCCCTCACGACCGTCGCCGCGCTTGTCGGACGCAAGGGTGCTGCCGCGTACGTCTCGGTGATCATGGTCGGCGCGATCCTCTGCGGCATCGCAATCAACCTTGTTCCCAATGCGCTTCCAGCGTCTGACGCAATCGCCTCAGCGGGCCATTCGCTTTCCGCCGTCCACTGGGCGTCAGCCGCGTTCCTCGCCGTGATGATAGCCTACAATCTGGTCCGTCCGGTCAATATGGGAAATCACAAATGCTCTTCAAAGTAAAACTGCCATTTAGGCAAAGGTAGGGACATGGGCCAGGTATTCTCAATCTTGATAATTGTCGGCGGCGGGTTGGGCACCTTCCTGCTGGGCATGAAGCACCTTTCGGAAGGATTGCAGGCCGTCAGCGGATCCGGCCTCAGGCGGTTCATGTCCCTCGCGACCACGCACCGTCTGGCGGGCGTCGGCACAGGCGTTATCACCACCGTAATCGTCCAGTCGTCCTCGATCATCACGGTCATGGTGGTTGGATTCGTCTCGTCCGGCCTCATGAACCTGTCGCAGGCGATCAATGTCATCATCGGCTCGAACATCGGAACCACGGCCACGGCATGGCTGATCGCCTTTGCGCCGGACGTGAAGATGCTCGGGCTGTGCGTCGTTCTCGTCGGGGCGGCATTCTACTTCTTCCAGCGCAACGAGCGGCTGCACAATCTCGGCCTCGCCTTCATGGGGCTCGGGTGCATCTTCATGGGACTCTACTGGATGAAAGAGGGAATGGAACCTGTCCGATCCATGCCCGTAGTAGTCGACGCCTTCAGATCCCTTGACGCGACGACGGCGTGGGGACTTGCCAAATGCGTTCTCGTATCGCTTGTCTTTACCGCTGTCGTGCAGTCCTCGGCGGCGACGACCGCGATTGCGATGACGCTCGCACAACAGGGACTGCTGAGCTTCGAGGCGGCCGCCGCAACCGTGTTCGGGATGAACATCGGAACGACGATGACCGCGTGGCTCGCCGCGTTCAACGGCTCCGCCGAGGCCCGGCAGACGGCGCTGGCGCATACGCTTTTCAATGTGGCGGGCACGATCCTGCTGATTCCGTTCTTCATCCCCGCGATCCTTCCGCTGGCGACGTCCTTCTTCCCCCACTACGCGGACGCCGTGACGACGAACGGCGTGACGACCTATCCGCACATCGCGGCGCCGATGGCTGCCGTCCACACCCTCTTCAACTTGATAACGACATTGTTCTTCCTGCCTTTCTCGAAGCGCTTTGCCGCATTCGTGGAGCGCATCATCAAGATCGACCCTGCCATGAAGCCACACTTGAGCGCACTGAACATGACTTCACACATCGCGCCGGTGATAGCCTGCGACCAGGCGCTCCTTGAAGTCCAGTTCATGCGCGACAGCGACCTAGAGCTGCTCTCCTGCGTAAGGAGCGTCATCGCAGGTGAATCCGACGAGCGGACGGAGGAGCACATATTGCACCGCGAGGGCGTGCTCGACAACGTGCAGCGCGAAGTGACGGAATTCCTCGGCAAGATTATGGTCAAGCGCGCTCCGGCCGCTGTATCGGCCCGCGTCAGAAGGCTCTTGCGAATGTCTGACGAACTCGAATCGGTTTCGGACGAGGCTGCCGCGATCCTGAAGGCAACTCGACGCATAAGGAAGGACGGTCAGATGTTTTCCGCGCATTCGCGGGGCATCCTCATGGACGTCCACGGCATGGTGGCTGCCTTCGCCGCCGACGTTTCCGCGCGTCTGAAGTCTCCGCGTCCGCGTTTCGACCTGGCTCCAGTCCAGTCGAGAGCACACGAAATCGGCGAAGCAATACGCAGGGGGCGTCGCGGACAGCTCGATCGCGTCGGGCCCGACGATCCCGCCTCGCCCATTCGCGTGCTGGCGGAACTCGACATCCTCAATGCATACGAACGCATAAGGTCGTATTATCTCAACATCGCTGAAACACTGGCCGGCGGAAAGTAGAGGGAAATTACGCACTGTTGCATAACAAAGAAAGGAACAAAACAATGAAAGAAACCAAGAATGTGCTGATCATCTCGGCGTCGTTCCGCCCGAACTCCAACTCCCATGCGCTCTGCCAGGAGGTCGCCAAGGGCGTGAAGGCCGCGGGCAACAAGGCCGAGGTCGTCCGGCTCAAGGACAAGAAGATCGGGTTCTGCACCGGCTGCTATGCGTGCCAGAAGCTCGGCAAGTGCGTGATCAAGGACGACGCCAACGCGATTGTCGAGAAGATATGCAAGGCTGACGCCGTCGTGTTCGGTACGCCCGTCTACTACTTCTCGATCTCCGGCCAGCTCAAGGCGCTCTTCGACCGCTGCGTCGCGAAGTGGCCCGAGCCGAACGGCAAACCGTACTATCTCGTCGCGACGATGGCGGAGAACATGGACTGGGATCTCGTGAAGGCGCCGCTCCAGGGTTTTGTCGACTGCTTCGATGGCGCGAAGATCAAGGGCTTCCTCAAGGCCGGAGGCGTCTACGAACCCGGTGCCGTAAAGAAGACGAAGTTCATGAAGGCGGCCTTCGATCTCGGCAGGAGGATATGAGGACAGGGCATGACTGATGAACACGGCGATGGTGGCTTGTGGGTACGTCCCGCAAAGATGTTCTTCGAGACCATTGAGCGCGACGGAAAGACCATGAAGCGGTTCGAGCCACTATGAAGCATTGCTTTTCAATCGTCCTCCTGCGTCCTGAAATCCCGCACAATACAGGGGCGATAGGCCGACTCTGCGTGGGGCTGGGCGTGCCGCTTCACCTCGTAAGGCCCCTCGGCTTCGCCCTCGACGACCGCTACGTCGCCCGCGCAGGTCTCGACTACTGGCCGCATCTCGACGTCGTGCTTCACGACACTTGGGATGAGTATCTTGCGGCGGCAAAGCCCAAGCGACTCTTCTTTCTCTCGACGCACGGAGAGAAGTCACTATACGAATGCCGTTTTTCCGAAGGCGACGCGCTTGTGTTCGGGAATGAGTCGTCAGGACTGCCAAAGGACTTCTACGACCGCTACAAAGAGTCGCTATTCAAGATCCCCATGCCCGGCGAACATGCGCGAAGCATCAACCTTGCAAACGCTGTCTCCATCGCCGCGTACGAGTGCTACAGGCAACTAACCCATTGCCCCCTTGCGCAAAGCAACAGCATATGATACAATATGCATACTTTAAATGAGCATATTGGAGTGAAAAGATGACTGCCACAATGCTAGACTTCAGAAGACGCATGCCCGAAATCCAAGGCGCGATCTCTCGGCGCGAGCGCGTAACTGTATCTTCACACGGACGGCCCTGGGCAATAATGGTCGCATGGGAAGACGCGAAGCCGAATACGCCGTCCGCAAGGGATTGCGCAGCTGCCGGAATGTGGGCGGACCGCGACGACCTTACGTCGCCGACCGAGCATGTCCGCAATCTCCGTGCGCGGCGGAGGTTCGTATGATCTTCGACACCGACGTGATGATATGGGCTTTTCGCGGCAACGGAAAGGCACTTGATGCGATAGACGAAGCGACAACGCGCTCTATTTCCTCCGTCACCTACATGGAGCTTCTGCAAGGCGTCAGGAACAAGGCGGAAATGCTTTCAATGAAGCGCTTCCTTTCGACACTCGGCTTCGCTACATTGCCCGTGACGGCGGAAATCTCAACCCGCGCGATTTCCATAATGGAGTCCACGGCGCTGAAAAGCGACCTCGGCGTATGCGACGCGCTGATTTTCGCCACGGCACTTGAAAGCGGCGACACGCTTCTTAGCGGAAACGCAAAGCACTTCAAGGAAGTCCCGCTGCTCGATGCAAGGGCTTTCCGTGCATAACCGCTTTCAATCCAATGGCTGACACCAAGATTCCAGCAAGGAATTAATCACGATGAAAACTGAGAAAGGCCTTGTTCAATTCCTGTTCGACACATGGTATGGCGCGTTCGTTGTATTGTGCGGCGCAACGGCTCTGCTTGTCGCTGTGACGATTCTCGATCTTTTTCTTGCGCGAACGGCGCTGAAACCGATTGTGCGCTATGTCGGGTTTGCGCTGCTGGCGTTGCTGCTGATTGCGGGAATCGTGTATTTTGTCGCATGGATTGTTTCGCTTTTCAAGCGACGCTGGAAGCGAGCATTGTTGCAGACAGTTCTTGGCGTGGCATGGATGGTCGGCTTCCTTTGCGCGGTTGCGATGCTGTTTTTCGGGGTGATGTTTGGCCCAAGCGAGGACCACTTTGCCGACGCGCTGACGATTCCTCCGGAAGTCGAGGCGACAATCGTAACGCCCGAAAGCGGTTTCGAAGGCTGCCAGTTCAGCACTGCCGATGTCTATGACGACGACTTCGCCCTGAGCGTTTTCAAAAGCCTTGCAAAAGACGGCGGCGAAGATGCCACGGTGACCTGCGATCTTTCCGGGCTAGCGGATTTAGTCCACAATCGGCGTGACGAACTGATGGCATATCTCGCCCGCCATCCTGGCTGGTGGCTGCACGAAGACCATGGACACCTAAGTGCGACACGCCGCTTGCGTGTGCGAGAAATCTGGAATCATCCTCTTCACGGATACTATTCGGGCAATTCGCGCACGATGCGTCCCGGCGAGAATTTCGAGGCCCACCAGAGAACCACGCGCTTTCAGACACGGACGACTCTCGGGTTTCCGTATTCGCCATTCGGGCGGAAGAAAGGCGCGGAGCATCCGGCAACGGCAACGGTCGTGGCTGGGTTGCGCGAAAGGGGAGGTTCCACGGCTAATCCTGGCGATTTCACAAGCTGCGAGTGTTTCGGCGACAAAGACTTCTGCGTAGAGGTGTTCGAGCAGACAACGGCGCGCGAAAGGCGCATCACCAATGCGGCTTTGTCATTCCTGAAGGCGGAGTTTGCCGAGCTTAAATTGCCGGCGGATGCGGTCAAGCGCGGACCTGAGGAATTCGTGCTTCGCGACGGCATGCAGCCAGGCATCTACAATCTGACATTGCGACTCAATCCGGGTGAACCTGGCGTGGCTTATCTGAAGGCATACGAGGTAACGAAAGGGACGCGCCTGTCGGAGAGACGTCTTTACGGCAGCTCAAACGAGCGTATTGGCTGGTCGCAGGATCCGGACGAGAAGTTCCTCTACGAAAACGAGTTCACGATCTACGAAGGTGACTGGGGCAAGCCGTATGCGGCGCGAATAGAAGTGTGGTTCAAGCCAGACTCCGGCAAGCTCGAACGCAAACTGGCAGAGCGCATCTGCAAGATAGAGGGTTGGCAGCGCTAAAGAGAATCATGCAAGTCCATAAAGGAAAAGGAGGCAGCACCATGAAAACGAACCTTGGAAAGAAGAACTGGATGTTCCCGATGCCGGTTTTGATGATCGGCACTTACGGGGAAGATGGAACGCCTGACGTGATGAAGCCGATCTGCTTCGACCCTTGCGCCCGCGTCTATCGCATCATGGGCGATGCCGTCGCCCCCGCATTCTCCGTCGGGAAGTTGCTGCATTCATGACTCCGAACGAACTATTTGACCACCCTGCGCTTGTCGCGCTCATGCCGGCAGCCGTAGTTTTTCTCGCTTTTCATCACGCCATCAAACACACCGACAAATACTGGCGATGCAAGGAGGATGCAATATGAAGAAATCTCTCAAGCTGCGGGCGGTTGTTTCGCCGACGCTTTCAAGGGCGGGCTCATATTCAAAAAGGCGTGATCAACAAAGAGTAAATGTGGCATGACAGTCGTAAAAATTACAGTGCTTGAGACATCGCTCAAGAAGGATCTGGCGGACGAATACGCCGTGCCGAATCTCGAGCCGTGTCCCGTCTTGAAAGCCGGGCAAGTGTTCTATGCGACGAGCACTTGCCCGAAGGGAATGTGCGACGCCGCGTGGCGCACGATCAACCAGTACGTGTTCGCGCTCGCCTGCGGGGTGCGCGAGTTCTACGGCGGCTGGTGGATGAAGGAACCAGGCAAGGTCATAACCTGCTGCAACGATGGACTCCGCCCCGTCATCATGAAGCTCGAAGCAACTGACGAGGAATCGAAGATCGACTACCATCCAATTGAAAGGTAACCAAACGCAAATGACAATCCGAAAATACGAAGAGAACGACATCGGCGGCATGATTGCCGTCTGGAACGAGATCGTGGAGGCGGGCGATGCCTTCCCGCAGGAGGAACCGTTGACGCCACAGGCCGGAGCCGAGTTCTTTGCCGCGCAGACATATACAGGCGTTGCGGTGGACGAACTGGGAACGGTTCTGGGACTGTACATCCTCCATCCCAACAACGTGGGGCGCTGCGGTCACATTTCGAACGCCAGCTATGCCGTCCGTTCGGACTGCCGCGGGATGCACATCGGCGAAAAGCTCGTGCTTGACTGTCTCGCCCAGGCCAAGGCGCATGGATTCGGCGTGCTCCAATTCAACGCCGTC
This sequence comes from Kiritimatiellia bacterium, assembly GCA_017406465.1. GTDB lineage: Bacteria > Verrucomicrobiota > Kiritimatiellia > RFP12 > UBA1067 > UBA1067. Next base: position 9,104 of record JAFQYM010000001.1, read on the forward strand.
GTCGAAGGCAATGTCCATGCGCGCCATCTCTATGAGCGGCTTGGGTTCACGCAACTAGGTATGATACCGCGCGGATTTCGGATGAATGACGGTTCGTTTGCCAACATCTGCCCTTATTTCAAGGAAATCGTGTGAGAAACATTCAAAGGAGAAATGCAATGAAAGTCCTGTTGATCATACTTGGCGTCGTCGTCGTTGCCGCGATTGCAGTCGTGGCCGGGTGTCGAATACTGGCAAATCGCTCGACGGAGGCGACGGTGGCGCTGACTGCAAAAATCCCGGGCAAGATCGCGGTTGTCTACTACTCCCAGTCGAAGGTCGGCAACACGGCGACTGTCGCAAAGTGGATCGCCAAGCACACGGGCGGCGAACTTGTCCCGATCGAAACAGTCGAGGCGTATCCCGACGCCTACGGCGAAACGCTCAAGGCCGCGAAGAAGGACATGGAGAACGGCGGAACGCGTGCGATAAAGTCCGTCCCTCCGCTCGACGGCTACGACGTGGTGTTCATCGGCTCGCCGATCTGGTACGGAACGTACGCACCTCCGGTTGCGGAATTCTTCAAGACGCATTCCTTTGCGGGCAAGACGGTCGTGCCGTTCTGCACGCACGGCGGCGGAGGCGCGGGCCGCTACTTCGTGGACGTGCGCAAGGCATGCCCTGCCGCGACGGTCAAGGAAGGGCTCACGATTCGCGGCTCGAACCAGGTCGAGCGCCGTTTGGGCACGGGCGTGACGGTGCATCATACGGAAGACGACGTCGTCAACTGGCTCAACGCGCTTTTCGCCGCGACAGCCGCTTCCGCGGCAACGGGAGACGCGCTGGACTTCCAGACGGACACGTTCAAGACCAAGGAAGGCAAGGCCGTTACGATCACGGCGATCAAGCACGCCAGTCTGCGCATCCAGTACGACGGGCTTGAAATCCAGGTCGATCCCGTGGCAAAGTACGCGCCCGAGACGGACTATTCGAGGTTCCCCAAGGCCGACGTTATCCTCGTCACGCACGAGCATTTCGACCACTTCGACCGCGATACCATTGCCGCGCTCCGGAAAGACGGCACTGAGATAGTCGCCAACCCGGCGGTCCAGAAGATGCTGGGCTTCGGAACGGCACTGGCGAACGGCGAAAGTCGCGTGCTTGCGAAGGGAATCAAGTTGGACGCCGTCCCGGCCTACAACACCACGCCGGGCCATACGCAGTTCCATCCCAAGGGACGCGATAACGGCTATGTGCTGACAATCGACGGACTTCGCATCTACATCGCCGGCGACACGGAGGACATCCCGGAGATGTCCGCGCTGAAGGACATCGACGTTGCCTTTCTGCCCTGTAACCAGCCGTACACGATGACGCCGGAGCAGGTCGCGAAAGCGGCGCGGACGATCAAGCCAAAGGTGCTGTTCCCCTACCACTATTCCCAGACGCCGATCAAGCAGGTGGCAGACCTTCTTGCGGACAGCGGAATCGACGTGCGCATCAGGAACTACCAGTAATGGACTTCTAATGCAATGAATGCGCTGTTTATCTTTCTCGGCGGCGGAGCCGGAAGCGTCCTGCGATACCTCGTGGGGATGTGGATCGACTCGACGGCATTCCCCTGGGCAACGTTCGCCGTGAACGCCGTCGGCAGTCTGGCCATCGGGCTTTTCGGCGGTTGGGCCGCCCGGTTCGGATGGAGCGAGGCGCTGCGGCTTTCGCTGACGACGGGGCTTTGCGGCGGCTTCACCACTTTCTCGACATTCTCAAAGGAATCCATCGCGCTTGCGGAGTCGGGACGCTGGAGCGCATTCGCGGCATACGCCTTCGGAAGCGTCACTGTCGGCATCCCGGCCGTCGCGCTGGGGTATTGGGCCGCGCGGCATTGAAGATTTGAAAGGACTGAATACCATGAAAAAGACTCTCAAGCTGCGAGCTGTTGTTTCGCCGACGCCCGCGATCATCGCGGCTGCGTATGACGAAAACGGCAAGGCGGATGCCTGCACTCTCGCGTTCTACACGCCGACGAGCCACAAGCCGCCGTGCCTCACCATCGCAATCAACGCGACGGCAAAACGCAAGACGCTGAAAAGCATCCTGCGCTCCGGCGCGTTCACCATCGGCTATCCGAGCATCGAGCAGGCGGCGGAGGCGGACTGGATCGGAATGGCTTCAGGCTACGACCACGACAAGATCGCCGAGGTCGGCTGGACGACCACAAAGGCCGAAAAGGTCGACGCCCCGGTCATCAACGAGCTGAAGCTCACGGTCGAGTGCAAGGTCGTGAACACGGTCGACATCGGAAGCCACACCCAGATCACGGGAGAAGTCGTGAACATACAGGCCGACGAAAGCATCCTCGACGAGCGCGGGAAGTACGACCTCGCCAAGCTGAATCCGATAATCTACGACGAGGAGCAGTTCGCCTATCGCACGCTCGGCGGCAAGACCGCCGATGCATTCAAGGCGGGGCTGCGCTTCAGGGACGATAGGCCGTAGGCGGGCAGACGGGCGCGGTGGCGCGTTCTGGCGCGAGGGCGGGTGGTCACCCGTCCAAACGGGAAAAGCCCGCCACGGGGCAACGTGGCGGACTTTGTGCGCGAGGTGCTGGCGCGGGCGGTCAGACGGTGCGACGCAGGGCGAAGTGGCTTTTTCGCGATGTGATGAGACCGAGGCTGGACAGCCGGCTGATTTCCGCAGAAAGCGCGCTTCGCTCGACGCAGAGGTAGTCCGCGAGCTGCTGACGGTCGAAAGGAATGTCGAATTCTATTGCACATTTCTGCTGCGCAACGGCGCGCAGATAGGCCATCAGCCGATCCTGGGTGGAACGATGCGACAGAATCTCGATCTTGCGGTTCAGTTCGAGAGTCTTCGCTGCGAGCGCACGCATGATGTTCCTGACGAGGCGGGCGTGGAACGCGCAGGCGTTTTCGCACGGCGTGACGATGCGTGCGGCCTTAAGCAACAGCACTACGCTGTCCTCGTTTGCCTCCACGTCAACGCTGATCACGTCCGCGCCCGACAACGCCTGCGCAGCGGCGACGACTTCCGGAGCTTTTATCAGCTTGATCAGCGTCCGCTTGCCGTCTGTATCGTATGTCGAGACGGCAAGCGAGCCGGAAAGGACTATGCCGAAGCGATCTGCCTTTTCGCCCGTACGTAAGAGCAGTTCACCTTTCGCAAGACGCACACGCCGTGCGCCGAGGCACGAGAAGAGCGCAGAAAGGTTGTCGATCCCGATTCCGTCGAAGAGCGGCGACCGTTTGGCCAGCGTCGCGAGATATGTGCTTTCCTGTTGCATGGCGGATATTGTATCATAATTTCGTGAAATGTTGGCGCGCCAACATATTTCACAAATCGGTTTTGGTATAATACGCGCCGTCAACAAGAAACAGGAGGCAAGAGACATGAAAAGAAAGATTGTCGAGATCGACGAGGCGAAGTGCAATGGGTGCGGGCTGTGTGCGAACGCCTGCCACGAGGGCGCAATCGCAATCGTGGACGGCAAGGCGCGGCTCGTCAAGGACGACTACTGCGACGGCATGGGCGATTGCCTCCCGGAATGCCCGACGGGCGCGATAAGGATAGTTGAGCGCGATGCGGTGGCGTATGACGAAAAGGCTGTGCAAGAAAGGAAGATGGCGAAAATGCAAGAGCAGATGAAGGCTGGCGGAATGTCGCTCGCGGGCAAGACGCCTCCGCCCGGCGGTTGCCCCGGCAAGGCGATGCGCCAGTTCAACCGCAAGGAAGTGCCGCAGCCATCTGCGTCCGGAGCGGACGCGCAGGAGCGCGTCCCTACCAGCGAACTCGCCCAGTGGCCGTGCCAGATACGGCTTGTACCTGCGACCGCGCCGTTCTTCAAGGGCGCGAAGCTACTCATCGCCGCCGACTGCACGGCCTACGCATACGCCGCGTTCCATCGTGACTTCATTCGCGGCAAAGTGACGATTGTCGGATGCCCCAAGCTCGACCCCGTGGACTACTCGGAGAAGCTGACGGAAATCATCCGCGAGAACGACATCAAGTCCGTGACAATCGTCCGCATGGAGGTTCCGTGCTGCGGCGGTCTTGAACTGGCCACGAAGAAGGCGTTGCAGGCAAGCGGGAAGTTCATCCCGTGGCAGGTCGTGACAATCTCGCTCGACGGGCGGCTAATCGATTCGTGAAGGAGACGCCATGAACGAACGCAAAGGAGAGGTTTTTTCGATAGCGGCGGAGAATGCGCCGGTTGACGGCTGCACGGTCTCGAAGGCCGTTGCCGAAGTTGGCGGGCGGCGAATCTCCCATTTCGCCCTCGCGGCCGGAACGAATATCAGCCCCGAAACATACGACTACCATAAATTGTGGATAGTCATGGACGGCGAAGGAGAGGTTTTAGGCGAAAGAAACGCAAAGGTCGCAAAGGGAGGTGCTTTTGTCACGCCTGTCGGCCAGCCGGTGGGCGTAAAGACGGAGGCGGGCATAGTCTATACGGAAATCGAAACAGGAAAGGAACACAAAATGAAACTGAATCCAGGCGAGGCATTCGCGCTCAAGGACGTTCTTCCCTACGCGGAGGGGCGCATCGTCAACAAGGACATCATCAACGAGCCGAAGTTGAAGTTCGTATTGATGAGTTTCGCCGCCGGTACGGGTTTGAGCGAACACGCCGCGCCGGGCGAGGCGCTGATCTTCGCGCTCGACGGCGAGGGCGTGATCGGCTACGAGGGCAAGGAACACACCATCAAAGCAGGGGAGAACTTTGCGTTCGCCAAGAACGGCGCACATTGGGTCCGCGCCGAAAAGCCGTTCAAGATGGCTTTGCTGCTAACATTGGATTGACAAACAAAAGGAGAATCAAGATGAGAGCGTATGTTGACCAGGAACTATGCATAGGCTGCGGCC
>JAFQYM010000076.1 GCA_017406465.1 Kiritimatiellia bacterium
CCTGCGCGAGGCGACCGGCATCGCCCCCGCCACGATCTCCAAGATGTCCAGGGGCGAGTCCGTCGGCGCGAATGTCCTTGAACGCATCTGCGAATCGCTGCAATGCAACATCGGCGACATCGTGGACTATGTGCCAAAGTCGGTCGGGCAAGGTTCTGGCAAGGGAAAGGCGCGTTGAGCCGGGGAGAGGGAGTATGGCATATCAGAGCGAAGCGCAGCTTGAGAAGCAACTCATATCACAGTTGAGCGGGCAGAAGTTCGCTCCTGTCGCCATTGCCGACGAGAACGCGCTGGAGGCCAACTTCAAGGCGCAGTTCGAGGCGTTCAACAAGGACAAGCTCGACAAGCCTCTCTCCGACAAGGAATGGGAGCGGGTGTTCAACCTCCTAAAGGGCAAGTCCATCTTCCAGAGCGCGAAGGTGCTGCGCGACAAGTTCGTACTCGAACGCGACGACGGCACAAAGCCGTACCTCTCGTTCTTCAATCCCGATGACCCCACGAAGAACATCTTTCAGGTCACGCACCAGACCACAATCGTCGGCAAGTATAAGAACCGCTACGACGTGACCATCCTCGTGAACGGCCTCCCGCTCGTGCAGATCGAGCTGAAGCGGCGCGGAATCGACATCCGCGAGGCTGTCAATCAGATCATGCGCTACAAGAAGCACTCCTACGGAGGGCTGTTCCACTACGTCCAGATTTTCGTCGTGTCCAACGGCATGGACACAAAGTATTTCGCCAACTCCGACAGGCAGCTTCTCTACTCGCTGGCGTTCTTCTGGACGGACAGGCAGAACGTCCGACTCACGAACCTGAAGGACTTTGCCGAGTCGTTCCTTGCCCGCGACCACATCGTGAAGATGCTTTCGCGCTACATGGTCCTGAACGACACGGACAGGATTCTGCTGGTGATGCGTCCGTATCAGGTCTATGCCGTGGAAGCACTCGTGCGGCAGGCGACGCTCACCTCGAAAAACGCCTACATCTGGCACACGACCGGCGCGGGCAAGACGCTCACCTCGTTCAAGACGGCTCAGATTCTCGCCGCCCGCCCGGAGATCAAGAAGGTCATATTCCTTGTTGACCGTAAAGACCTCGATTCGCAGACCACCGAAGAGTTCAACAAGTTCGAGCAGGGTTCCGTGGACGCGACGGACAAGACGGATGTCCTCGTCAGCCAGATGAAGGACAAGAGCCGCCAGCTCATCGTCACGACGATGCAGAAAATGGCAATCGCCGTCAAGGGAACGCGGTACTCGAAGGTGATGGACGCCTACAAGAACGAGAAAGTCGTGTTCATCATCGACGAATGCCACCGCAGCCAGTTTGGCGACATGCACCGCGACATTGTCCGGCATTTCGCAAACGCGCAGTTCTTCGGCTTCACCGGGACGCCCCGCTTCGAGGTGAACGGCATGACGGAGGGGCATCGAGTCCTCACCACCGAGACGCTTTTCGGCGAGTGCCTGCACAACTACCTCATCAAGGACGCCATTTTCGACAACAACGTCCTCGGCTTCCACATCGAGTACATCAAGACGATCAAGGGCAACTACGAGAAGGAGGACGGCACGCTCGTCGAGGGGATCGACACGGAGGAGGTGTACGGCGCAGAGGAGCGGCTGACGCTCATCGCAAACCACATCATCAGCAACCACAAGTCACGGACACGCAATTGCCAGTACACGGCCATTTTCGCCGTCTCGTCCATCCCAACGCTCATCCGCTACTACGACCTCTTCAAGTCCATCGACCACAACCTCTCCGTCGGCGCGATATTCACCTACGGCGCGAACGAGGACGCCGAGGGCAAGGACGAGTTGAGCCGCGACGCCCTGGAGCGCATCATCGGCGACTACAACGCCCGCTACGGCACGAACTTCTCCACGGACACCTTCGCCGCCTACCACAAGGACGTCTCGGATCGCGTCAAGGGCAAGAAGACCCAGCAGCTCGACATCCTGCTCGTGGTTGATATGTTCCTCACCGGCTTCGACTCCAAGCCGCTCTCCGTTCTCTACGTGGACAAGGAGCTTCAGTACCACACGCTGCTCCAGGCGTACTCCCGCACGAACCGCGTGGAGAAGGAGACAAAGCCGTTCGGCATCATCATCTGCTACCGCAACCTCAAGCGGCGGACGGACGAGGCGCTTGCGCTCTTCTCGAAGATCCCCAAGCCGTTCGACGGCGTCGTGACGCCCGGCTTCGACTACTATGTCGCCAAGTTCAACGAGTACGCGCTCAAGCTGAAGGAGGTCGCGCTCTTCCCGGAGAACGTTGATACGATGCAGAGCGAGGAGGATCAACGGCGGTTCGTCGTCGTATTCCGCGAGCTGACGAAATACCTACAGTCGCTGAAGACCTTTGTCGAGTTCACCATCGACAAGTCGCCGCTCGTCATGTCCGAGCAGGAGTACGAGGACTACAAGAGCAAGTACCTCATGCTCTACCAGAGGAACCGCAACGCCCGCAACGTCGCGTCCGTACTGAACGACGTCGACTTCTGCATCGAGCTGATGGAGTCTGACCGCATCAACGTCGCCTACATCATGAACCTCATCCGCAACATCCGGTTCGGGAACGAGGGCAAGAAGAACGCGGACATCGAACACATCAAGGAGGAGATCGACCGCACGGACAATCCGCAGCTCCGCAAGAAGTCCGAACTTCTCAAGAACTTTCTCGACAGCATCGTCGTCGGCCTCGACAACGCCGAGGATGTCGATTCCGCCTACAACGACTTCGAGAACGAGCAGAAGCGCAAGGAGATCGAGGCGTTCGCCAAGGCGGAGGAGCTGCCGCCCGACCTCATCGCCGACCTTGTGGCGGAGTTCGAGTTCTCGGGCGTGATAAGCGTCGGCGGCATTCGCGACCGCATTGAGAAGCCGCTTCCGCTCCTGAAGAAGATCGACCTTGGCAATCGGATCGCCGACTTCATTTCCACTCTCACGGAGAAATACCAGTAAGGAACACCTGCAATGGAAGAGACGATACAGGCACATCAGAAGGCGCTTTGCACGAAACTGTGGGCGATGGCCAACGCGCTTCGCGGCAACATGGAGGCATACGAGTTCAAGAACTACATCCTCGGCATGATCTTCTACTACTACCTCTCCGACCGCACGGAGAAGTTCATGGAGAAGAACCTCAAGAACGACGGCTTGTCATACGAGGAGGCCTGGGGGAAAGACGAATACCGCGATGCGCTCAAGCAGATATCCCAGGAATCGCTTGGCTACGTCATTGAGCCGAAGTACCTCTTCCGAAAGATGGTGGCGATGGTCGAGAACCGCTCCTTCGACATCGAGTTTCTGCAGGCGGCGATCAACTCCCTCATGGAATCGACGCTGGGCACGGAGTCGCAGGACGATTTCGAGGGGCTGTTCTCCGATATGCAGCTCGACTCCACGAAGCTCGGCCACACCGTCAAGGATCGCAGCAAGGTGATGGCCGAGATCATCTCCTCGCTCGATGGCATCGGCTTCTCCGTGGAGGACACGCGCATCGATATCCTCGGCAACGCATACGAATACCTCATCGGCCAGTTCGCGGCCACGGCGGGTAAGAAGGCCGGCGAGTTCTACACGCCGTCTGGCCCGGCGGAACTTCTCTGCCGCCTCGCCTGTCTCGGTCTTACGGACGTCAAGGACGCAGCCGACCCGACCTGCGGTTCAGGTTCGCTCCTTCTCCGCCTCAAGAAGTACGCAAACGTCCGCAACTACTACGGGCAGGAGCTAACCTCCACCACCTACAACCTCGCC
>JAFQYM010000077.1 GCA_017406465.1 Kiritimatiellia bacterium
CCTGCGCGAGGCGACCGGCATCGCCCCCGCCACGATCTCCAAGATGTCCAGGGGCGAGTCCGTCGGCGCGAATGTCCTTGAACGCATCTGCGAATCGCTGCAATGCAACATCGGCGACATCGTGGACTATGTGCCAAAGTCAGTCGGGCAAGGTTCTGGCAAGGGAAAGGCGCGTTGAGCCGGGGAGAGGGAGTATGGCATATCAGAGCGAAGCGCAGCTTGAGAAGCAACTCATATCGCAGTTGAGCGGACAGAAGTTCGCCCCTGTCGCCATCGCCGACGAGAACGCGCTGGAGGCCAACTTCAAGGCGCAGTTCGAGGTGTTCAACAAGGACAAGCTCGACAAGCCGCTCTCCGACAAGGAATGGGAGCGGGTGTTCAACCTCCTCAAGGGCAAGTCCATCTTCCAGAGCGCGAAGGTGCTGCGTGACAAGTTCGTACTCGAACGCGATGACGGCACCAAGCCGTACCTCTCGTTCTTCAATCCCGACGACCCCACGAAGAACATCTTTCAGGTCACGCACCAGACCACAATCGGCGGCAAGTACAAGAACCGCTACGACGTGACAATCCTCGTGAACGGCCTCCCGCTCGTGCAGATCGAGCTGAAGCGGCGCGGAATCGACATCCGCGAGGCCGTCAACCAGATCATGCGCTACAAGAAGCACTCCTACGGAGGGCTGTTCCATTACGTCCAGATTTTCGTCGTGTCCAACGGCATGGACACAAAGTATTTCGCCAACTCCGACAGGCAGCTTCTCTACTCGCTGGCGTTCTTCTGGACTGACAGGCAGAACGTCCGCCTCACGAACCTGAAGGACTTTGCCGAGTCGTTCCTTGCCCGCGACCACATCGTGAAGATGCTTTCTCGCTACATGGTCCTGAACGACACGGACAGGATTCTGCTGGTGATGCGTCCGTATCAGGTCTATGCCGTGGAAGCCCTCGTGCGGCAGGCGACGCTCACCTCGAAGAACGCCTACATCTGGCACACGACCGGTGCGGGCAAGACGCTCACATCGTTCAAGACGGCGCAGATTCTCGCCGCCCGCCCGGAGATCAAGAAGGTCATCTTCCTTGTTGACCGCAAAGACCTCGATTCGCAGACCACCGAGGAGTTCAACAAGTTCGAGCAGGGCTCCGTGGACGCGACGGACAAGACGGATGTCCTCGTCAGCCAGATGAAGGACAAGAGCCGCCAGCTCATCGTCACGACGATGCAGAAGATGGCAATCGCCGTCAAGGGAACGCGGTACTCGAAGGTGATGGACGCCTACAAGAACGAGAAAGTCGTATTCATCATCGACGAATGCCACCGCAGCCAGTTCGGCGACATGCACCGCGACATTGTCCGGCACTTCGCAAACGCGCAGTTCTTCGGCTTCACCGGGACGCCCCGCTTCGAGGTGAACGGCATGACGGAGGGACATCGTGTCCTCACCACCGAGACGCTTTTCGGCGAGTGCCTGCACAACTACCTCATCAAGGACGCTATTTTCGACAACAACGTCCTCGGTTTCCACATCGAGTACATCAAGACGATCAAGGGCAACTACGAGAAGGAGGACGGCACGCTCGTCGAGGGGATCGACACGGAGGAAGTGTACGGCGCGGACGAGCGGCTGACGCTCATCGCCAACCACATCATCAGCAACCACAAGTCTCGGACGCGCAACTGCCAATACACGGCCATCTTCGCCGTCTCGTCCATCCCGACGCTAATCCGCTACTACGACCTCTTCAAGTCCATCGACCACAACCTCTCCGTCGGCGCGATATTCACCTATGGCGCGAACGAGGACGCCGAGGGAAAGGACGAGTTGAGCCGCGACGCCTTGGAGCGCATCATCGGCGACTACAACGCCCGCTACGGCACGAACTTCTCCACGGACACCTTCGCCGCCTACCACAAGGACGTCTCGGATCGCGTCAAAGGCAAGAAGACCCAGCAGCTCGACATTCTGCTCGTGGTGGATATGTTCCTCACCGGCTTCGACTCCAAGCCGCTCTCGGTCCTCTATGTGGACAAGGAGCTTCAGTACCACACGCTGCTTCAGGCGTACTCCCGCACGAACCGCGTGGAGAAGGAGACAAAGCCGTTCGGCATCATTATCTGCTACCGCAACCTCAAGCGGCGGACGGACGAGGCGCTTGCGCTCTTCTCGAAGATTCCCAAGCCGTTCGACGGCGTCGTGACGCCCGGCTTCGACTACTATGTAGCCAAGTTCAACGAGTACGCGCTCAAGCTGAAGGAGGTCGCGCTCTTCCCGGAGAACGTCGATACGATGCAGAGCGAGGAGGAGCAGCGGCGGTTCGTCGTCATATTCCGAGAGCTGACGAAGTACCTCCAGTCGCTGAAGACCTTTGTCGAGTTCACCATCGACAAGTCGCCGCTCGTCATGTCCGAGCAGGAGTACGAGGACTACAAGAGCAAGTACCTCATGCTCTACCAGAAGAACCGCAACGCCCGCAATGTGGCGTCCGTCCTGAACGACGTTGATTTCTGCATCGAGCTGATGGAGTCCGACCGCATCAACGTCGCCTACATCATGAACCTCATCCGCAATATCCGGTTCGGGAACGAGGGTAAGAAGAACGCGGACATCGAACACATCAAGGAGGAGATCGACCGCACGGACAATCCGCAGCTTCGCAAGAAGTCGGAACTCCTCAAAAACTTTCTCGACAGCATCGTCGTCGGACTCGACAATGCCGAGGACGTCGATTCCGCCTACAACGACTTCGAGAACGAGCAGAAGCGCAAGGAGATTGAGGCGTTCGCCAAGGCGGAGGATCTGCCGCCCGACCTCATCGCCGACCTTGTGGCGGAGTTCGAGTTCTCGGGCGTGATAAGCGTCGGCGGCATTCGCGACCGTATCGAGAAGCCGCTTCCGCTCCTGAAGAAGATCGATCTGGGCAACCGGATCGCGGATTTCATTTCCACTCTCACGGAAAAATATCAGTAAGGAACACCTGCAATGGAAGAGACAATACAGGCACACCAGAAGGCGCTTTGCACGAAACTGTGGGCGATGGCCAACGCGCTTCGCGGGAACATGGAGGCATACGAGTTCAAGAACTACATCCTCGGTATGATCTTCTACTACTACCTCTCCGACCGCACGGAGAAATTCATGGAGAAGAACCTCAAGAACGACGGCTTGTCATACGAGGAGGCTTGGGGGAAAGACGAATACCGCGATGCGCTCAGGCAGATATCCCAGGAATCGCTCGGCTACGTCATTGAGCCGAAGTACCTCTTCCGAAAGATGGTGGCGATGGTCGAGAATCGATCCTTCGACATCGAGTTCCTGCAGGCGGCGATCAACTCCCTCATGGAATCGACGCTCGGCACGGAGTCGCAGGACGATTTCGAGGGGCTGTTCTCCGATATGCAGCTCGACTCCACGAAACTCGGCCACACCGTCAAGGATCGCAGCAAGGTAATGGCCGAGATCATCTCCTCGCTCGACGGCATCGGCTTCTCCGTGGAGGACACGCGCATCGACATCCTCGGCAACGCATACGAATACCTCATCGGCCAGTTCGCGGCCACGGCGGGCAAGAAGGCCGGCGAGTTCTACACGCCGTCCGGCCCGGCGGAACTTCTCTGTCGCCTTGCCTGTCTCGGTCTTACGGACGTCAAGGACGCAGCCGACCCGACCTGCGGTTCAGGTTCGCTCCTTCTCCGCCTCAAGAAGTACGCAAACGTCCGCAACTACTACGGGCAGGAGCTAACCTCCACCACCTACAACCTCGCC
>JAFQYM010000069.1 GCA_017406465.1 Kiritimatiellia bacterium
AAAGGTCGAGGTTGCCGTAGGCGCGAAGGACGACGGCAGGTCTACAATGACCTACAACGACAAGAACATCACCTTTACCGGCGACCTGGCCAGCTATGATTACGACAGCATCCTTCGGGACAAGCAGCGCAACATCAACAGCCTGTATGAGCTGAGCGACTACTTCGTGGACGCCGACCCCATCTTCCGGGGCATCGTCAAGGGCGTCTATACGCCGTTCGCCCTGGCGGACGACTGGCGGTAGATCGGCGCGAACGAACAGACCAAGCAGAAGTACGAGGAATACTACGACCGCATCGGCCTTAAGGATCGCATGCGGAGCATCTTCCTGCAATACTTCAAGTATGCCAACGTATTTATCTACCTGCTGGAGGACGGCAGCATCATCACGCTGCCGGTCCACCTGATCCGCATCGCCAACGTCATGATCGGCGGCGAACCGGTGCTGGAGTTCAACTGCAAGAGTGTCCGCGACGACATGCGGCAGCAGGGCACCAAAGCGCAGAAGAGCTTCCTTGAGGATGAGGATTTGAAGGTCAGATTGGAAGGCTTCCCACCCGAGGTCTCCGACGCCCTGAACAAAGGCGCGGACTGGGTACAGCTGAACCCAGAGAATACCTTCGTGCTTCAGGACGTGAAGGAGGACTGGGCGCGCTACGCCGTCCCAATGGTGGCGACCTGTCTGAGCGCGTTCCGCCGCAAGGCTCTCATCGCCCAGTATGAATCGGCGCTCCTGAACTTGGGGGCACATAGCTTCGTGCATGTGACCTACGGCGACGCCAAGTCCGACATCATGCCGGATATCACGGCCCTCAACGCGGTGAACGCCCTGTTCAGGCGGGCGATGACCGGCTCCGCGCTGGCAACGACCAATCACCTGTGCAAGGCGACCGTGATTCAGCCGGACACGAAGGAGATGTTCGACGACGACAAGTACCGTGATGTGAACGCCGAGATCCTTTCGGCGGGCGGCATCTCCGGCATCATCGTCAGCGGGCGCGCCGAGGACGGCAGCAACTTCGCCTCCGCGCAGGTTTCCATGCAGACGGCGGCGATCCGCATCAAGCAGGCACGGGACAACTTCTGCGAGTAGATGAACAAGATCAACCTGCGGCTCAACGGCGCCGGCAGGAACGGCGTCACCCACAGCAGGCCGGACAACGTGCCGCTGTTCACCTTCCCGCCTGTCGATTTGGCTGGGAGCCAGAAGTTCCAGGAGGTCTGCCGCCAGCTCTGGGAGAAGGGCGTCGTCTCCACCAAGACCATGCTCCAGACCCACGGCTACGACATGGAGCAGGAGGAGGAACGGAAGAAGTCCGATCCGCCGAGGCAGAACGAGGTCAAGGGACATATGCCGGAAGCATCCGACAGCGGACAGGCCAAGCGCGGCCGCCCGACCATGGATGATACGGAGCGTTCCTCTGATCCCGCAAAGGCCGCGACGGGTAAGCAGCCCAAGCCCAGCAATCCAGAGGGCAGCATGTAACGGAGGATGATACCAATGCAGAGAATCACTTTTCAGGCTTCGCAGGTGGAACTGAGCGAGGTTCAGTCCAACGACATTTACATGTCGGTGCTGATGCGCATGTTTTCCACCCGGCCCAACCGCAACGGCTACGCCGTCAGCGAAGCCTTCATCGACAACATCATTGCCAACGCGGCGAAGTACACCTGCCTTCCGTAGTGCGCGGACGCCAACCGGCTGCGTCTGGGCGTGGACAAGGGCCTGACCCACATGCTGGACCCCTTGAGCGGCGAGTTTGAGAGCGAGCAGATCGGCTCGTTCTTTTCTTTTGCCAAGGCTACTGACGAATTCGGCGTGAGCCTGATCGGCGAGGCGCGCATCCCCAAGCGGAATCAAGTGCTCTGCGAGACGCTGCTGAAGATGTACGAGCGCCGGGAACTGAACTTCTCCTTTGAGATCCTGGTGAACGCCATGGAGGAGCGCAACGGCGTATGGGTGATCGATGCCGCGGAGGGCAATGAACTGATCGGCATGGCCGTGGTCACCACCCCGGCCTATCCCGAAGCGACCGCATAGCAGCTGGTCGCGGAACGACAGAACAGAGAGGATGATACAGACATGGATGAATCCCAGAAGAAGATCGCGGAGCTCGAAGCCAAGCTGATGCTGGCCGAGCAGAAGAGCGAAAACGACGAGGAGATGCGCAAGAAGGACGAGGAACTGGAGCAGGCCCAGGCGGACAAGGCAAAGGCCGAAGCTGACCTGGCCGCTGCTCAGAATACCATCGCCGAGAAGGACACCACGATTGCGGAAAAGGATACGACTATTGCAGAGCGTGACGCCGCCATCGTCGTGAAGGACGCCCGCATCGCGGAGCTGGAAGCCCAGGTTGCGGAGCTGACTCCCTTCAAGTCGCAGGCCGAGGCGCTGGAAGCCGAAAAGGCTGCCGCGGAGCTGGCCGCAAAGCAGACGGAGCTGACCCACTTCGCTGAGGCGCAGGGCCTTGACCCCAAGGCAGAGGCTGTCGCGGCGGCTATCCAGAACGTGGACTATGCCGCGCTGATCGCGGAGGTCAACAAGAACGGCAAGCCGGGCATGAAGCCGGTGGTTGCCAGCTACGCCATGGGCGGCATCGCCGCGAAGGGCGAATACGACGATCTGCTTGAAAAG
>JAFQYM010000078.1 GCA_017406465.1 Kiritimatiellia bacterium
AAGCTCGGCAAGTGGGGGTGGTCGATGATCAACCGCGGCAAGCCGCGGAACAAGGTCGTCTGCGCAATCGGACACAAGCTGGTCCTCTACGCCTTCCACATCATGCGCGGAGACCCGACGCCGAACCGCGACGGCGAGGCGTTCTTCAAGCGCAAGATGGTCGGGCTTCACAGGGAGATAGGCGCGGCGCGAATGCATGAGCTCGGATTCGGAACGCGCGGACAGTTCGCATCCGCGCAGGCGAAGCTCGTGTACGGCTCGTTGCCCGAGCCCGCGACACCAGGCGGCGCAACGACATCAGAAACCAACTCGAACTGATGCAAAGAGCGGCGCGCGCCCGGTTCCGCTCATCGTCGGCGCGCGCCAGAATCAACGGCAGCACTGGGGCCTTGCCCCAGCCCCCATCAGGGGGACTCGAGTCCCCCTGAACCCCGCAGAGCGCGGATGGATACATCCGCGCTAACGCCCGCTTTCACTTCCATGCAAAGCTTTTTCACTTTCCCCCTTGACGCAATACATACTTGACCCTGTAGCCTCCATGCGGGCGGCGAACCATTCTGTCAGCGCCAAAGCCAATGCCAGTATTCAATCGAGAACACTTTGTCCTCACCAGGTGCCAGGACAAACTCCCATGTCATATCGTGCTCAAGATTTGGGTTCTCTGGCTGCGCGGGCCTGTCGTGGACCTTCGCGTCCGTCGCGTCCACCAATTCGCCGGAAACAGTCTTCTTCACACGCACTGTCGCCGGTTCGCCGCGGTGGTTCCTTATGCTGAACGAGCCCTTGACGCCCTCCTTGCGCCAATCGCGTCCGCCCCAGCGCTTCACACCGTCCATCCCTGACAGGCTTTCGGTATACTTGACCGACACCGTGAGCGCTTTGGTGATCTTGACGGACGCCTCGTCGCCGGGATTCGTCCAGCCGATCTTCGACTGGCCCAGGACGCGTCCGCCCTCGGCTATCTCGACCGGCGCGGTGGTCATCGGGAATCCGAACGGATTGGCGAACACGACGGCGTCCCACGCCGTCCGGCGCTCCTCTTCGGTGCCGTCGCGCAGATTCCCGCGCTCGTCGCGGTCGTCCGACAGGTTCCACTCCACGATGCGCCGGAGCGCCACTTCCTTGCGTCCCAGCTGGAGCATGCGCCGGTCGCCCCTGGCCAGCGTCATCCGGCCGACGCCGCGGTAGTGGATGTCCGTGCCGGCGCCCGCAGACTCCGCCGCGCCTGCCGAGAAGGAGTCCCCCCCGCCGGAAGGCGTGAAGCTGTTGAGCATGACGCTCTGCGACATCACCCCGCCGCGATTGCGCCCGCCCCTGCGGAACCACCCCCAGTACGTATCGTCCTCCGCCGCGCGTATGGCGGAGCTGTACGCGCCGAAGTCCACGCCGCCGCCAAGGAGGGACGGCACGTCTGCGTAGAGAAGATTCGGGAATCCCGATATGAGGGAGACCTCCGCATCCTTCCAGTCAGCAATGTCGTTGTACACCTCTGCCGTCATCGACACCGTGCCCTTGCCGTCGGCGAGATCGACCCGATACGACGGCGTCCAGCAGGCGCCGGTCGCGATGTACTGGACGTCGAAGGGCGCCTTCGCGCCGTCGAAGCGCCAAACGGGCATCGCGCGCGCAATGCCGCGCGAATCGCCGTCGTCAGACCGGACGCTCACAACGGCTGACTCAGGCACCGAGACTATGGATCCGCTCTCCAGCCTGACGTTGAGCGACTTCGCGGGCTTGGGCTTGGGCGGCTCGTAGTAGTACGATGCATAGCCATAGTACATGTTCCGGCGTCCAATCGGCTCGGCTGCGCGCTCAGACTCGTCCTTCACGGCCGTCCCGCGCACGGTGCAGATGCGGCTGGACTCGCCCGCCGTTCCGGCCAGGACCTTCATAGACCCGGTCTTGGCGGCGGCGTCGAGTATCTGGTCCATGCCGACGCCGCATCGGAACGCGACTTCGATCTTCCGGCCGTCATATGCGCCGGTCCATCCTTCCGCAAAGCCGGCGTCGACGTTTTCGCGGAGCACGTCGGCCTTCGTGGACGACACCGACACGCCACCGCCGGACACGAGCCAGAACGAACCGTACGCCGGGCGCGCATTCGCGTCGACAAACGACACGCCGTCCTCGCCTGGCGTGATGCGCCGCGTCACGACGGCCATCCCGTTCTTGTACAGCCCGACCGATACGATCGGAGCAGGGTCAAGCGGCACGGCAGCAGCCGACACCTCGGCTGCCACAACCGCAACTGCGGCCAACGCGGCCAACGCATCATTCATTCTGTAGAGTAGAGACCCACGCCTCGGCTTTGCTGCCGGTGCGACTTCCCCCTCGTCAAACCGTACGTGCGGATTTCCCGCATACGGCTTTCCATCGAGTGCTTTTCCTGTTGCCATGGACTCTTTCCTTTCTTTGATTGTCAAGCGCATATTATACGCATTTTTTTTTCCTGTCAATCCCGCGTTCTCCTCACGTCCGCCCACGCGAGGCGGTAGAGGCCGTAGTGCGTCATTTCGCCGTAGTAGGTGTCCGCGAACTTTAGTCGGTAGTACCGCTGGCTCTTCCTGTTGAGGAACCGCGCCATGCGCTTCAGCACATAGTGGTTCACCTTGCGGAAAACCCTTGACGGATATCCGACGGAGTAGAACGCGCCCCATCCCTTCAGCAGTCTGTTCACCCTTTCGACGACAGTCTCGACAGGCAACAACACATTGCGCGAATGCGTCAATTCGTGGACTTCGCGACACACCCGCTTGACCGACTTCGAGGACGGGCCAAAGTGCAGATACCTCCTGCCCGTCCCGAAGAGCCTGTCCCTCACCTTCCTGAACTCGTAGCCGAGGAACACGAGCGACGTGCGTTCAGCGTCGAGGTCGAGGACTTTCGTCTTCTCCCTGTTCACGGTCAGCCCCATGCGCCCTTCGAGTATGTCTTCCACCTTCCGCAGAAACCCGTCCTTCCACCTCTTCGCGAGCAGCACGAAATCGTCCGCGTATCGGACTATCGTCATGGCCTGCCCCAT
>JAFQYM010000079.1 GCA_017406465.1 Kiritimatiellia bacterium
ATACGGCTTTCCATGTGAAACTGGTGTTGTCACTTCCGCCTTTTCCTCATCTCGTACAGACCCATTGCTTTCCACTCGTAGTAGTACGATTGCGCGTATTTCAGCTTGTACCCTCGCTGGCTGGTTCGTTTGGCGAGTATCATGAGCCGCCTTCGCACATAGTCATTCACTCGTGAGAAACGCTGGTTCGGGTATCCGCCGATGAAGTATCTTGACCACCCCCGCAGAATGACGTTGAGCTTCTGAATTGTGTCCCTTAGAGGAATCTTGTTCACTCTGCCCAGCGTGCGTTCCTTGACCTTTGCGCAGACCTTCTTGACCGACTTCATGGACGGCCCATACCATAGCCACTTGCCTTCCGGCCCGTACCATGTGGTGTGAAGACCTCGGACATAGCGAAACTCGTATCCGAGAAACTCCAGCGACCCGCCCTTCGCGGCGAGGTCCAGGACCCTAGTCTTCTCCCTGTTGATGGTCAGTCCGAACCGTCCTTCCAGCTCGCGCTCGATCCTCTGCACAAACCCTTTCCCCATCTTGCCTGCGAGAATCACGAAGTCGTCCGCATAGCGCACGATCGACATGACCTGGCCGTTTGCCCTGGCGGCCAGCATGGCGCATGTCTCGAACCAGTGGAGATATATGTTTGACAGAAGCGGTGATATCACGCCTCCCTGCGGCGTTCCCCTTCCCCGGGGCTTCTTCTTCACTCCGCTCGGCTCGACTGTCGTGGCCTTCAGCCACTGGCGTATCAGCGCCAGCACACTTCCGTCCGTGATTCGCCTGCGCAGCGCGAGGATGAGCTTGTCGTGCGGTATCGTGTCGAAGTAGCTCGACAGGTCGGCATCGTAGACTTGCGTCTGCCCTCCCCTTATCCGCTTGGCAACCAGCTCGACCGCCTGTTGCGCGTTCCGATTTGGCCTGAAGCCGAACGAGCAGTCATGGAAGTCTGCCTCGAATATCGGCTCCGCTACGAGCTTCACCGCCGCTTGGATCGTCCTGTCCTTTATGGTCGGGATTCCAAGCGGACGGAGCTTGCCGTTCGCCTTCTCGATGTAGACCCTCTTGACGGGGCTCGCGCGGTAGGTCTTCGCCTTGAGCTCCTTCTGGATGCCGGCTAGAAACCCGTCCACCCCGCCACTTTCCCGTTCGATGTCCCCGAATGTTCTGTTGTCGACGCCGGGCGCTCCGTTGTTCGCGCGCACCTGTTCGTACGCGCACCTCAGCACGTCCATGCGCAACAACTGTCCGTACAGGCAGTAGAACCGAAACTTCGGCTCTGCCTTTGCTTTCCGTGACAGCTTCTCCCTGTAGAGCGCAAGTTTCGGATACCGCGGCAGACCTTGCCTTGCGACAATCTCCGCAATCTCCTCTCCCGTATAGGATCTCTCGATCAATTCGGCTCCCGCCCTTCCGTTTGAAGCGTTTCATTTTGCATGTAGAACCCCTTCGCTCCACGGTCGTTGCCCGCTTCTCCGCTACTATGGGCTCATCCGACTTCTCGCTTCGCTTTCGCTATTGCGAGATCTCCCAAGTTCCTAGCAGAACTTTCGAAGCACGCCGCCCCCTTTGACCCGCCGCGCCCCCGCTCCCCAAACCGAGTCGGAAACGTGGTGTTGGCTTCACGCATACGGACACGCTGGCCACGCGGATTTGTCTTGTTAACGAGCCGTTATGTAGGTGGTTCACTTGCGTTGCGGCTTACCCCTTCGTCAGACGGGACTCGCGCACGTCGGTCGCCCTCTGCACACCCCGCCCTCCTAATCACATGTCGATTTCTTTGTGATTCAGCTCCTTTCAGCTAATAGTCCTGCCAAGCTTGCTTGGCGTACCCGTATCACAAGGGTCAGTCCC
>JAFQYM010000080.1 GCA_017406465.1 Kiritimatiellia bacterium
CCGGGACAGCGGAAGGTAGCGCCTTGCCGGCCGACGTGGCGATCGTGGCCAGTCTCAGGACGGCTCTGGCCAATCGATCCGGCCGCGGCCGGTTCTACCTTCCTCAGCCAGCAGCGTCGACTCTGACGGCAACCGGAAGGCTCTCGGGAGCTGCTCAGACTCAGATCCTCACGGCGTTGGAAGCCGCCTGGTCCACGTACAACCTCGTCGGGACGCCAGTTGTCTACAGCAGGACGAACAGGTCTACGGCGATCATCAATACGTTCAACATCGGAGATCTGTACGACACCCAGCGCGGTCGAGAGTCGGCGCTCAACGAAGCTCGGGCAGTCGAGGTGATGCCGTGAACCTCGCCGGCGCTGTTTCACGTGAAACAGATTGATCACGCAGAGTGAGGGGGCCCTACCCCAGACCCAGGGGTGGGGCCCCCTCCTTCGCTTCGCTCAGTCGGGTTTAACCCATTCTGCGCTCTTCACCCGCCCAGCAGTACCAGCCGAACGCCATCCAGGGCGTTCGGCTCTGCCGTTGTTTACGTACTCGGTGATCAGCCGATGTACGGGTGCCTGGACTGCACCACGCTAGTCCAGAGGCGGTCGTTTTTTGAGGGCTCGAACCTCTTGCGTGACTCACCTATATAGCCGCAACTCGTGCCCATTCTAGGCACGAAGCTTGTTGTGGCAAGGAATGCGTCTCATAAACAAGCTCGACCCCCCATAGGAGGGGGGTCGAGCTGTCCAAGAAGCCGATTACTCGAGGGGGCCCATCTGGCCAGAGATAGCCCGTTCTGTCGCGTCGTCGGCCGGCCACTGGGGAGTGAAGGCGACATCGGGGTCTGTGCTGTAGCAGGCTTCTAGTACCAGAGCAGGCAGGTCGCACACGTGATCCAGAACCGTCGAGCTGATGCCGCACATAGCCGCGACATGCTCCCACGTGTAGAGCAGGGAGGTTGCCCGTTTGATCGACCCTTCAGTCGGACGCAGCAGGTGACGACGCTCAATGATCCTCTCTAGCCTCTCCCGTTGCTCGTTTCGTGTTCTAGGTGCTCTCACCGTCGTGTCGAAGACGCTCACTGTCTACCTCCTCGTTGGTTGGGCACGGCCAACGGTACGAACGATGGGTAACAGTTAGGACACGCTGAGATCACAGTTAGGGCTCTAGGACTAGTGCCGAGTAGCTGACCTGGGCAAACCACAAATCAGGGTCGTTCATGATGTCCCATGAGAAGTACACGCCCCGGACGGCGAGGTCGCCGACGGGCCCCCGGCGTTGCGCCTCGATGTCCCAGTACCGCTCTCCGGCCGCAGGACGCACCTTGAGCTGGCTTGCAGTACCGGGCTGGAGCTGAGAGACCCCCATCTGTTCATACCAGAGCAGGTCTGTAGCAGGCGTGATGTTGCTCAGGTCGGGTGGCACCTCGGGGAAGCCTTGACCCGTTTCTCCGTAGATGATCCCAGCAATGCCGGGGGCGGTGATGTCTGTCGGCGGCTCAGGTTGGAGAGCGCCAGCGCCGACGATGCGCCAAGAGACCCACAACCTGATCAGGGTCTCACCCTCGCGCATATTGGTGAGAAGAAGTGCACTAGCCGCTTGTCCGCCGATACTGCGAGTAGTCCCACGACGCCATGTTGGGCTCCTGATTGGTTCAGTCATGAGCGTAGGTTAAACCGTTAACTTCACCGCGAGGAGGCGCGCGCCGTATGAATCCTACCGAGCTTGTCAAGCCGGCCTAAAGTGGTTCACAGTGGACTGTCCACATAGGAAGGTGATCCCCATGCCCCTCTACCAGCATCGATTCACCGGAGGCCTAGCGGCCGGCGATATTTACATCTTCTCCTGGTGGGCTGACCGGGAGGATGACGTGAACAGCGCCAACTCAGCGGCAGTCACCTGGGCTACCAACTTCTGGGAAGGGCCTGGCACCGATGACGGATACGGTTCGCTGGTCACGCCCGACGTCACCATGTCCGCCGTGTCGACCGGGGAGATCAACATGGCGACCGGCCAACAGCAGACCTTGGCAGAAGAGCCGATCGCCCTGGCCGGGACAGCGGAAGGTAGCGCCTTGCCGGCCGACGTGGCGATCGTGGCCAGTCTCAGGACGGCTCTGGCCAATCGATCCGGCCGCGGCCGGTTCTACCTTCCTCAGCCAGCAGCGTCGACTCTGACGGCAACCGGAAGGC
>JAFQYM010000008.1 GCA_017406465.1 Kiritimatiellia bacterium
CGCACCATACAACGGCTATACATGTGTCGGTTGAAGTGTTTTTGGATGCGGCTGTGCCGCATAAATCGGCCGAAGGCCGCTATAATCACTGCAAAACAGCGTCTCCTGATTATGGTTGAAAAGTGCGAAGCCGTGGAGCGGTAGCGAGAACATCAACCGTCGGAGTTTTTCCAAAACCGCGCAGAGGGTCGCAAAGGTTCGGCAGCCCAAAGTAAAATTGGGGAACCTCCAACCATGAGCTCCCTGCGGAACGCATTGCGCGATTTTGCTATAATATTGGCTGAAGGGACAATCCAGGGGATTTCTAAGTGGCGAAGAAAAGCGGATTTGCTGTCAATGTCGAATACGGGGCGCTGCGGCTCGCGTGCGGGCTCGTCAACGCCATCCCGTATCCGGTGGCGATGTGGCTTGCGTCGTTTGCGGCCGCCTTCGCCGTCCGTGTCCTTCGCTTCAAGCGCGCGCGGACGATGGAGCGAATCGCGTCCGTGTTTCCGGAGAAGACCAAACCTGAACGACTTCGTATCGCTGTGCGCTCGCTCGCGAACGTGCTCCAGACTGCCGTCGAGATGATACGCGCACCGCGCCTCACCCGCAAGTGGATGGATCGCCATGTCGTTGACGGACAGATGTACAAAGATCGGCTTCAATCATACGTCGACGAGGGGAAGGGCGTCGTGATAATGGTGCCGCACTCCGGCAACTGGTATATGGCTGCTTGGTCTATGGCTGCCTACGGACTTCCGCTCTTCTCAATCGCGGCGAAGCAGCGCAATCCGAAGATTGATGCATGGATGAAGCGGCAGTATGGCGCGATAGAAGTCCTCGAGCGCGGTAGCGCGAAGACGCTTGTCGAGATAAAGGAGAAGCTTGAGTCAGGCCGCGCGTTTGCGATACTCCCCGACTTGCGCGTTCCTCAGCCCGATGTCGAGGTTGACTTCCTCGGCGGCAAGGCGAACGTGAGCCACGCTGGTGCGATGTTCGCCGTTAGGTGCGGCTCTCCGATCGTAGTCGCAGTCATGCGCCGCGAGAACGGAAAGCACGTTTTCGACCATGTGGGGACTCTTCGCCCCGACCCTGCGGCGGAGGACAAGAAGGCCGAGGCGGTGCGTCTCACACAAGAGGCGATGAAGATGCTTGACGAGCGCATCAAGGCGCATCCCGAGCACTGGTATTGGTACAACAAGCGCTGGCTGCTCCAGCCTGTGGATGCGAAATGAAGAAGCACCGTCTGCCGTTTCCAATCCTCTTTGAGGACGACGACGTCCTCGTGATCGAAAAGCCCGCCGGGCTTCTCGCTACGCACACGAAGCTCGTCGGCCGCCTCGCGCGCGAAAGCCAGCGGACTGCAGAAAATCTCTTGAACGACTACGTCCGCAAGGGGCAGGCGAGGTCGAAGAAGCGAGTGTGGCTCGTCCACCGCCTTGACCGCGAGACGAGCGGTGTCATGATGTTCGCGAAATCTGAGGAGGTTGCGGAGAAGTTTCGCACAGACTGGGCGAGCCTCACCGAGAAGACGTATCGCGCCCGAGTCTGTGGATTGCTTGAAGAGGAGAGCGGAACCTTTGAGTCCTATCTTCTTGAAGACGCCGACGGCTATAAGGTGCGCTCTGTTGCGGCGACTGACGCGCGTCGCGCATCGCGCGGCGCAAAGGCGCCAAAGCTCGCGCGCACCGAATGGCGGCGGCTTTCTACGACCGACGGCACTACGCTCGTCGAGGTGAAGCTCAAGACCGGTCGCAAGAACCAGATTCGCGTCCATTTTTCCGAGGCGGGCCATCCAGTGATAGGCGACGAGAAGTACGGCGGCGAGCGTGCATCGCGGCTCTACCTTCATGCGCTGTCGCTTCGCTTCCGCCATCCGCGCACCGGCGAATGGCTGGAGTTCACCGCCCCACCCCCGAAAGGCCTCTCCTGACCCCTGACTCCTGACCCCTAACCCCTGACTCCTAATCCATATGCCAGCAGTATTCTTCGATATCGACGGAACACTCTTTGATACGCGCGCCGACCTCGCGGCGACGGTGAACCACACTCGGCGCGACTTCTCGCTCGCAGAGCTTCCGGTCGAGACTGTCATCACACATGTTGGGCAGGGCGCACGGTATCTTCTTGAACATTCGATTCCAGAGGCGAAGATTCCGTACGAGGAGATGTGGGAGATTTTCCACAGCCACTATGCCGAGCACTGCTGCGAGACGGTCGTTCCATATCCGAATGTGCGAAGGACCCTCGACGAGCTCAAGGCGCGCGGGTGGCTTCTCGGCGTAAACACGAATAAGCCCAACTTCGCCGTGAAGCTCATCCTCGAGAAGTTCGGCATGACGCGGTACTTCGGCTCCGCGATTGTCGCTGGCGGCGACGGAGTGCCGCTGAAGCCGGACCCACAGTCGCTGCGGGAGTGCGCGTCGCGTCTCGGCGGGCATCGCCTCTCGTCGCACGACTGGATGGTGGGCGACAGCTGGACGGACATGCAGGCGGCGGCAAGCGCAGGTGTGAAGGGCGCTTTTTGCACTTTTGGCTTCGGGCGGCTGAACGACTCTCGTTTCACGGTCAAGATCAATCGTTTTGAGGAATTACTGCGCCACTTGAAAGCCGAAGAGTAAATATGGTAAAATATCCACTCATTTCAGTTGAAAGGAAGAATCAATCATGAAGATGACATGGCAGCCCTCGAAGCTTAAGAGGAAAAGGAAAATCGGCTATCGCGCCCGCAAGGCGACAAAGGGCGGACGCAAGGTTCTCGCGTCCCGTCGTGCGAAAGGCCGTAAGCGCCTGACGCAAGTCTAAAGGCAGGGCGAAATGTCCACGCGGCTCCCCGGCGCGAAGTACAAGCGTGTCTTCGACCGGGGGCGTTCCATAAAGGGGCGTCTCCTCGTCGCGTGGCATCTTTCGTCACCCGACGCCGACCGGCAGGCCGGCGTCGTCGTTTCAAAGAAGAGCTTTCACGATGCGGTCGACCGCAATAGGGCGAAGCGCCTGATGCGCGAGGCCTATCGCTTGCTTGTGAAGAGCGGCGCGATGCCCGAGCGGACCGAGTGGGTTTTCATCGGGCGCTCCGCCCTTAAGGACAGGAAATGCCAGGATGTGATGGAGGAAATGGTGCGTCTCGCCTCTCGCGCATCGTGACGGCGCCGCTGATTCTGCTCGTCCGCGCGTACCAGGTAGTGCTGTCGCCGGTGATGGGCGGGGCTTGCCGATTCGAGCCGAGTTGCTCCAACTACATGATCGAGGCATTGAAGACGCATGGTGCGGTGAAGGGAACGTTGCTGGGACTATGGAGGATATTGCGATGCCATCCGTTTGGCGCGCACGGCTACGACCCCGTTCCGCCGCGGGGAAGATGGAAAAACGATTTTATAGGAGAATGAGAGAGACATGAACAAGACAGAGAAAATCATTTGCCTTCTTTTGGGCGCTGTCCTCGCCTGGTACATCTGGGCAGAGATGGGGCGTGCAAAGGAGCGCGCCAAGTATGCAGCCGAGCAGGCGGCGATTGCCGCGACGAACGTGACGGTCGAGGCCGCCGCACCGCAACCTTCGGCTTCGGAGGCCAATGTTCCCGCGAATAGCGAGACCAATGCCGTTGCAACGCCGGCTCCCGTGCTTCCCACGACGCCCGAGAAGATTGTCGTTCTCGAAAACGACGAGCTGAAGCTTGAGCTTTCGACATGGGGCGCGGTCGTCAAGAAGGCGACACTTAAGAAGTACGCGAAGGATCGCGGCGAAATTTCCGACGAGAACCCGCCTGTCGCCTTTGACTTCTCTGATTCGCCGCTCGGCGCGGGCGAGGCCGTAGAGTCGTTCGAAGTGGCCGAGGAAAATCCCGATTCCGTCCGCTTCGTCAATGGCGCCAAGAGCCGCACCATCCGCCTCGGCGCGGACTACCGCATCACGCTTGAAGACGAGGGGATCGGCGGGGCCATTTCCCTTGGGCAGATGCGCATGGGAGACTCGAAGAACGACCTTCTTTCCGTCGACAGCTGGGCGATGGATGCCGGCAAGGGCAAGGAAGGCGTAATCCACCACTGCGAGGGCGACTCTCCGCTCAAGGGCTATCTCGTCGGCGGGCTTTCTGGCGGCTGCAGCGGCTCGAAGAGCGCGGCGGGCATGCCCGAAGAGGTCGCGATACAGTATCCGGGCGCGCAGAAGTGGGTTGCGGTCAAGAACCGCTTCTTCGTAACGGCGTTTTGCTCGTCGACTGCGGCAAACGCCGGCTTCGACACGACTGTCGCGCGCGATATGGCCGCCGCGAACTACCGTCCCGCGTCCGTCTTCGCCAAGGTGCGGCTCGCGGACGATACGGCGAAGCGCACGAGCGTCTTCTACGTGGGGCCGAAGAAGCAGTCGCTTCTCTGGGATCTCGGCATGAAGGACGTCATGGAGTTCGGCATGTGGAGGTGGCTCTGCTATCCGCTCGTCTGGGTGCTGAACTTCTTCAACAACCTCATCCCGAACTACGGCGTCGCGATCATCCTCCTCACGATCCTCGTCCGACTTCTCTTCTGGCCGCTTACGCACAAGTCGACGGTTGGCATGAAGAAGATGCAGGAGCTTCAGCCGAAGATGAAGGAGATCCAGGCGAAGTTCAAGGACAACCCGCAGCGTATGCAGCAGGAGACATGGGCGCTCTACAAGGAGAACAAAGTCAATCCGATGAGCTCGTGCCTGCCGATGCTGATTCAGATTCCCGTCTTCATCGCGCTCTTCAACGTGCTTCGCTCCGCCGTTGAGCTTCGTTATGCGCCGTTCCTTTGGATTGGCGACCTCTCCGAGCCGGAAGCGCTCTTCTCGAGTTGGTTCCCGTTCGGTGGGCTTAACATCCTCCCGATTCTGATGGCCGTCTCGACCGGGCTCCAGAGCGCGTTCACGCCGGCGACAGGCGACAAGAGCCAGCAGAAGATGATGATGATCTTCATGCCGGCGATGATGCTCTTCATGTTCTACTCGTTCCCGTCGGCGCTTTCTCTCTACTGGTTCCTCTCGAACCTCTTCTCGATCGTTCAGATGTGGATCATTCGTCGTCAGACGGCGGCTAAGACGGCCGCGAAGGGCGAAGTCCTCATGGGCGAGGTGATAGACCCGCCCGTGACGCGGCAGATGCGCCGCCACGGGAAGTAAGGCATGTCGGAGGCCGGCAGGACCAAGTCCGAGGAGAGGTGGGCCGTCGCGCGCGACGCGATAGGCGGCGGCCGGCTCTCCGTCATCATGCCGGTCTACAACCTTGCGGACACCATAGAGGCGAACATCGCGCAGACGGCGGGGCTTTTCGAATCCCACAATCTTAGGGCCGAGCTCGTTCCCGTCGACGACGGCTCGACGGACGGCACCGCAGAGGCGCTTGCGCGCGCGGCGGCGGCGAAGTACGAGCACGTGACCGTCAAGCCCGTGGTCTGCGCGAAGAACGGCGGCAAGGGCGCCGCGCTCAGGGCGGGGTTCGACGCTTCCACCGGCGAATACGTGATGCTCCTTGACGGAGACCTCGACATAAACCCGAAGCAGACGCCGTTCTTCTTCGAGGCGATGGCCGCGAAGGGCGCGGACATCGTGATCGGCTCGAAGCGCCATCCGAAGAGCGTGGTCCAGTATCCGTGGCACCGCAGGTTCGTGAGCTGGGTCTACTTCACGCTCGTCAGAATGTTTGTCGGGCTTCCGATAACCGACACGCAGACAGGCATGAAGCTCTTCCGCCGCGATGTGCTCGGCGAGTCGCTCGGCCGCATGCTCGTCAAGACGTACGCGTTCGACCTGGAGCTTCTCGCCATCGCCCACCAGCGCGGCGCGAAGATCGCCGAGGCGCCTGTCGTGATACGCTTCGGCAACAAGTTCGGCGCGCTCAAGGCGAACACGGTAAAGACGATGGCTATAGATTCGCTCGCCGTCTTCTACCGCCTGCGCGTCCTCCGCTACTACGCGAAGGCCGAGGTCCCGCCGAAGCTCGACCACGATCCGCTTGTCTCGGTGGTGATCGCCTGCCCGCGCCGCAGCTGGATGCTAGACGAGTGCCTCGGAGCGCTTGCGAACCAGTCGTACAGAAATTTTGAGGTGATAGTGTTGCCGGATGGAATGGACGGGGGTTCAGATACCCCCGAACCCCTGCCAAAGGACGTTAAGCTCTCCATTCTCCCTACCGGCAAGGTGAGGCCTGCTGAGAAAAGGAATCTCGGCATCAAGGCGGCGAAGGGCGAGATCATCGCTTTCATCGACGACGACGCCTATCCAGACGCGCACTGGCTCGAATACGCCGTCCGCTATTTCGGCGACGAGACGATTGGCGCCGTCGGCGGCCCGGGCGTGACGCCGCCGGGCGACTCGTTCCTCGCGCGCATGGGCGGGCGCGTATACGACAATCTGCTCGTCTCGGGCAACTACCGCTACCGCTACAAGGCGGGCGGCGTCAGGCGAGACGTCGACGACTACCCGAGCTGCAACCTCTTCGTCAGGAAATCGCTCCTTGATTCCTTCGGCGGCTACCGCACCGACTTCTGGCCGGGCGAGGACACACTTCTCTGCAAGGACATAGTCGACGCCGGGAAGCGCATAGTCTACGACCCCTGGGTCGTCGTGTGCCACCACCGCCGCCCGCTCTTCGGGGCGCATCTGCGGCAGCTTGGCCGCTATGCGTTCCACCGCGGCTATTTCTGCAAGCGCTATCCGTCCAATTCGCTTCGGCTCTCGTATTTCATCCCGACGCTTTTCGTCGCGTATCTCTTCCTCTGGGCGATTCTCGTCGCGATTCCGCAGCCGGACATCATGTCGGTTGAGCTGTTCTGCATTTGGCAGGGGATTATCTCGATGCCGATGCTTGCGTACATTCTCCTTGCCTTGCTGACTTCCTTCTCGCTCAATCCCGCAGTCTGGATTGTGACTCTCTGCGGCGTCCTTGCCACGCATGTGACCTACGGCGTCCGCTTCCTCGGCGGGCTCCTCGCCAGGAAGGCGCCCTGCGAATTCATCGGCAAAGACCACGCCTGACGCATAGGGCCTGCGTTTTTTTGGTATAATAAGCACAATGTATTCCGACATACCGCTTTGGCTCTCGATTGTGATGATCATCGGGGGGCTTGTTGCCCTCGCATGGTCAAGCGGTGTGTTTGTCGACGGCGCGGCTCAAGTAGCCAAGGCGCTCGGCATTTCTCCGTTCGTAGTTGGCATGGTAGTCATCGGTTTCGGGACGAGCGCGCCTGAGCTTTGCGTGAGCGCCTTGTCGGGGCTTTCGGGTCATGCTAATCTCTCGCTCGGCAACGCCTATGGCAGCTGTATTTTCAATGTCGCAGTGATTCTCGGCGTCTCGGCGTTCATCTGCCCGCTTGTCGCGCGGCCTTCGGCAACACTTGTCGCGGGCCCTGGGCTTGTCGCCATATCGCTCTTTTCGATGTTCGTTCTCCGCGATGGCCGTTGCACTCGGCTCGACGCGGGGATCCTCCTCGTCGCCTTTGCCGTCCTTTTGCCCCTTTACTGCTGGTACGACCAGCGTACAAAGGGTGCGTCGGCGGATAGTGATGTCGCTTCCTCGTCAGAAGCGGGCAAGAAGGGTCTTCCGCTCGCCGTCGTCAAGGTGCTTGTCGGGCTTGCCGTTCTTGTCGGCTCTTCGCATATCCTCGTGTGGGGTTCTGTCGATCTCGCCAAGACGCTTGGCGTTTCAGACCTGATGATCGGGCTCACCATCATCGCTGCGGGCACTTCGCTCCCGGAGCTCGCGAGCGCCATCGCCTCGGCGCGTCGCGGAGAGCACGAGTTCGTGCTTGGCAACATAATCGGCTCGAACCTGTTCAACATGCTCGCGGTCGTTGGGCTCGCTTGCGTTATCTCGCCTGTTGAGGAATTCTCGCCATACATTCTCAGGCGCGACCTTCCGCTAAATGCGCTTCTTTCGCTCTCCATCCTCCTCTTCGGTCTCAACTGTCGAAACCCAAGGGAGCCCGGAAGGATTCGCCGCCGCGAGGCTGCGGTCTGGCTTCTCGTCTTCGTCGGCTACACAGTCCTCATGTTCCTGCAGGAGACGGGGCGGCTGTAGGCCTTTGGCAACAAACAACGGATAGACCATGTCAAGAGTAATAGCAATAGACGGACCGAGCGGCGCTGGCAAGAGCTCCGTGTCGCGTATTGTCGGCAAGAAGCTCGGCTTCCTCCACGTTGACTCGGGTGCACTCTACCGCATCATGACGTGGCAGGCGCTTGTCAGGAAGGTCGATACCGACAATCCCGACGCGGTCGCGGCCTTTGCGCCGACTGTCGAAATCGAGTGCCGTCCAGAGAATGGCGCAATCGCCTACTATGTCGGCGGCGAGCTGCCGGGCGACCGCATTCGCACACCCGAGATCAATGCCCACGCTTCGCAGGTTGCGACGGTGAAAGCCGTCCGCGACAAAGTCACCGCTATCTTGCGCGACTTGACGCGTTTCGGCGACCTCGTGGTCGAAGGTCGCGACATAACGACTGCCGTGTTTCCCGACTCGCCTGCCCGCTTCTATCTCACGGCGTCAGCCGAGGCGCGCGCCAGGCGCCGCCAGAAAGAGGAGGTCGAGAAGGGGATCGCCAACCAGTCTGCCGCGGCAGTAAAGGCGTCGCTCCTCGCACGCGACGCGATAGATTCTACGAGAAAGTATGCTCCGCTCAGGAAGGCGGACGGTGCAATCGAAATCGACTCTTCCGACCTGACACTGGAGCAGGTGGTCGACATAGTGGTGGAGAAGGTCAATGAAGCTTTCAATTAAGATCTGCCTAATCATTCTTGCCGCGTATTTCGCTGCCGCCGTCTACGGCGAGGTGCAGTATCGCGTCGCCCTTGCGCGCGACGTGACGCCGGCCTACAACGTCGTCAACACAAAGGAGCGCTACCAGCCGCCGTCGGCCGAGCACTGGCTTGGCACCGACAACCTCGGTCGCGACGTGGGGCTTCGTCTCGTGCAGGGCACGCGCATCGCGTTCCACGTCGGCATTATGACATCGCTCATCGCGATTCCACTCGGCGTGTGCCTCGGGCTTCTCGGCGGCTACTTCGGCGGGAAGGTCGACTCGGTCGTCGTTTGGCTATGTGCGACCGTCGCATCTATGCCGGGACTTCTCTTCATTCTTGCGATTTCGCTCGTCGTCGGACAGGGACTTCTTGGCCTATACCTCGGTATCGGCTTCACGACGTGGGTCGGCGTATGCCGAACGATCCGCGCCGAGGTGATGAAGCACCGCGACCGCGCCTACGTCCAGGCGGCGAAGGTGCTCGGGTATTCGCATCTCAGGATAATGTTCCGCCACATCTTGCCGAATGTCGCGCATATCGTCCTCATCCAGTTCTCGATACGCTTCCCGTCGGCCGTCGCGACGGAGGTGTTCATCTCGTTCCTCGGCATCGGCGTGCAGGGCGAACCGTCATGGGGAGTTATGATCAACAACGCGCGCGCGCGTCTCTGGCAGGGCGTCTGGTGGGAGATGACGTTCACGACGCTTGCGATTTTCGTGCTTGTCCTCGTCTTCAACCATCTCGCAGACTTCTTGCGCGATCGTCTCGACCCAGCGCTCCGAAGCGAAAGGTAACAACATGAACAAGTTTCTTTTTTCGATGTTTGCCGTTTCCGCTTGGCTTGCCACCATGGCCGAGCCGTGCGTATTGGAAAAGGGCTACAAGCCGCTAGCCAAACAGTCGGTAGATGAGGTTGCGTCGCTGCTCGGCGAACTTTCATTGGAAACGCCAGTCGAGCAGCCAGCCGAGCCCGTTGCGCCGCAAGTTGAGCAATCGCAGGCCGTAACCCCCGCGCCAGAAGCGGAGCCGCCGCAAGCCGCGGAGCAGCCAGCCGAGCCCGTTGCGCCGCAAGTTGAGCAATCGCAGGCCGTAGCTACCGAGCCACAAGTCGAGCCACCTGTGTCGCAAGCCGCCGTGGAGACTGAGACGCCCACAGTGCCGGCAGACACCTCGGTCACCAATGCCGAGTCGCAAGTCGAGGAACCTCTCCCAAAGAAAACCAAGGAAAAGAAGCTGACTGGTCGCCCTGCGAAGATCACTTCGGACACCACTGTCTACAATCGCAAGGAGGGCATCGCAAGCTTCGAGGGCCATGTTCACGTCGACGACGAGCAGTATCAGATGCATGCCGACCGCGTGTTCCTCTTTTTCGACATCGACAAGGACTCCAACTCGACAAACGCTGTACGCCGTTCAAAAGGCACTAACGACGTTCATCACGTTGCAAAGGGAACAAACGACGTTCATAAAGCCGCAAAAGGCACGGGCGATATGCGCCGCGCAGCGGGCGATGTCCGCCGTATTGTGGCGATCGGGCATGTCGCGATGACGAACGACGCGCACCGCGCGTATGGCGCGAAGGCGACTTATTCGAAGAAGAACGGCCTTGTCGTCCTATATTCGGGCGACGGCATCACGGCCGAGGTGCGTGATGAGTCGAAGGCGCAACCGCAGATCGTGCGCGGCAAGCGCATCCGCTTCTGGATCGACTCCGAACAGGTGGAGGTCGACGAGGCGGACCTCACTGGTGCAGCGCCATCGGGCGGCGCCAGCACACTCAAAAAGGCCCTCGGCAAGTAGCGACTCCGCGTTCTCTGCGTCTCTGCGGCTCTGCGTTAAAAATCAACTTGAACATCTGATAAATCAACCATCTGACTATCATGAGCGAAAAGATCACAATGAAGGACGGGAAGCTTTGCGTCCCCGAGAACCCTGTTATTCCCTACATCGAGGGCGACGGCACAGGCCCTGACATTACGCGCGCCGCGATGACTGTGTGGAACGCCGCGGTCGAAAAGGCATACGGTGGCAAGCGCAAGATCGAGTGGAAGGAAGTCCTCGCCGGCGAGAAGGCGTTTAAGCAGACTGGCGAGTGGCTTCCGCAGGCGACGCTTGACGCATGCCGCGAGAACCTCGTCTCCATCAAGGGCCCGCTCACGACTCCAGTTGGCGGCGGAATCAGGTCGATCAACGTCGCGATGCGCCAGGAACTTGACCTCTATGTGTGCCTTAGGCCTGTCCGCTGGTTCAAGGGGGTTCCATCCCCCGTGAAGCGCCCCGAGCTTACCGACATGGTGATCTTCCGCGAGAACACCGAGGACATCTACGCCGGCATCGAGTGGATGAACGGGACTCCCGAGGTCGAGAAGGTGAAGGCGTTTCTCCTCGGCGAGATGGGCGTCCAGAAGATCCGCTTCCCGAAGACGGCGTCGATCGGCATCAAGCCCGTCTCGCTCGAAGGCACTGAGCGCCTCGTCAAGGCGGCTCTCGACTACGCGATCGACAATGACCGCAAGTCGGTTACGCTCGTCCACAAGGGCAATATCCAGAAGTTCACCGAGGGCGCTTTCCGCGACTGGGGCTACAAGCTCGCTCAGCGCGAGTATGGCGCTACCTTGATCGACAAGGGGCCGTGGTGCGAGTTCAAGAATCCTAAGACCGGCCGCATGATCACGGTGAAGGACTGCATCTGCGACGCGTTCCTCCAGCAGATCCTGACGCGCCCCGCCGAGTACGACGTGATTGCGACGTTGAACCTGAACGGCGACTACGTCTCCGACGCCCTCGCCGCGACGGTCGGCGGTATCGGCATCGCGCCCGGCGCGAATATCAACTATCAGACCGGTGTCGCAGTGTTCGAGGCGACACACGGCACTGCGCCGAAGTACGCAGGTCTCGACAAGGTCAACCCCGGTTCGCTCATCCTCTCCGGCGAGATGATGCTCCGCTACATGGGCTGGACCGAGGCCGCTGACAAGATCATCGCCGCGATGGACAAGGTGATCGCCGCGAAGACCGTCACTTACGACTTCGCCCGCCAGATGGAGGGCGCTACCGAAATCAAGTGCTCCGAGTTCGGCAATGCCCTCGCGAAGGCGATGTAAGCTTCTCCTGCTGATCCCGCCGCTGCTGCAGCCGAATACGCCCTATCCGGCTACGATGCACCTGGCGGGGTTCCTGAAGTCGCGCGGGTTTGACGTCGCCCAGCGCGACCTCTCGATAAAGGTCGTGCGTGACGTTCTCCTCGAATACGGCGACGAGACAACGGGTGAACTTCTCGAGTTCCTCGGCGGCCTCGCGCCAGTCGAGGCGAAGCGCGGGGCGAGCGAGGCCATAGAGGATCTCGCGCTTTCGATACGCGACCAGATCGACCCCGACTTCGGCTTTTCGCGCTACGCCGAGCACCTGTGCCGCGCCGTCACCGACTTTGGCGAACTCGAGCGCAGGATACGCCGTCGCGGAGTGATCGACAAGCCCCTCGAACGCCACCTCAAGGCGGCGATGGAAGAGACGAAACCAGCGATCGTCGGCATAACCTGTCCGTTCCCGGGGACTCTTGTCGCGGCGTTCAAGATCGCGCGCTACATCAAGCGTCGCTATCCTGGCGTTCGGCTCGTGCTTGGCGGCGGCTATGTCTCGACGGAACTCCGCGAGATGACGGACAGGCGGCCTTACAAGTACTTCGACGAATTCCAGCTCGACGAGGGATATGCGCCATTTGCGAAGCTGCTTGGCGACCGCAAGGCGAGCGCGGCAGATGTGCCGCTGTTCGTGAAGCCAGACTACACCGGCATCGACTGGAGCGAGTATTTCGACATCGCCGAGACCGACAACTTCGTTACGAACCTGTGGAACTGCGGAAAGTGGGTGAAGCTTGTGATGGCCCGCGGCTGCTACTGGCGGAAGTGCGCGTTCTGCGACGTGAAGCTTCCCTACATCGGGTGTTTCAAGATGCCAAAGGCGGCGGAGATCGTGGACGCGATGGAGGGGTTCTTCGGCCGCGGCGCGGCGCCGCTTCTCTCGGGCGTCCACTTCGTAGACGAGGCGATGCCTCCCGCCCTCGTCTCGTCGGTGTGCGACGAGATACTGCGGAGAAAGCTCGAAGTCCCGTGGTGGGGCAACATCCGCTTCGACAACGCCTTTACGCCCGCGCTCGCGAAGAAGATGGCGAGGGCGGGGTGCATCGCGGTGACTGGCGGGCTCGAGTGCGCGAACGACCGGCTTCTCAAACTGATGAACAAGGGCATTACGTGCGCATCGGCCGAGAAGGTGCTAAGGGGCTTCAGGGCGGCGAAGATATTCGTCCACGCCTACCTTATGTACGACTTCCCGACCGAGACGAATGAGGAGCAGAAGGGCGCCGAGCGGTACGTCAAGTCGCTCGCGAAGAAAGGGCTCATACAGTCGTGCTTCTGGCACCGTTTTGCGCTCACCGTCCACTCGCCAATCGCCCGCGAGCCGGAGAAATTTGGTATAATCGTGAAACCGCTGAAATCGAATTTCGCAAGGAACGAGCTCGAATATGTCCGCAAGAATAGATCACGAATCGCGCAGGCTTGAAATCGCATACAAGGCGATGAAGCTCTTCTCGCAGGTGGGCTACGACAACGTGACGCTCATCATGATAGCGTCTTCCGCAGGCGTCGCGCGGACGGTCCTCTACCGCTATTTCCGCTCGAAGCGCGAAGTCCTCGACGCGGCGATCCTCGCGACAACGCGGCAGATAATGCAGGAATGCAGCCAGGAGATCGCGAAGCGCGGCAAGGCGGCGGATCGCCTCTCGATGGTGTGCTTCCACGTCGCGGACGTGCTGTTCGACAAGAAGGAGTTCATGTCCGCGATCTTCGACTTCGTGCTGTCGATGGTCCGCTCGGGCGAAGACATGGGCGCGCGCATAACGCGCTTCACCGGCGGCATCAAGTCGGTTTTCGTGAAGCTCGTGACGGAAGGCGTCATGAAGGGAGAGTTCCTTCCCGAAGTGAACCCGGAGCGCACGGCCGAGGGGCTTTACGCGATCCTCGAGTCCTGCGTTCTCAGGATTGTGCTCGGCACCGAGTCGAATTCCGCGAACGTTAAGGTGCGCGTCTCTGACATGATTCGCTCAATTTCCGTATAAATACTGATAATCTGACTAAAACCCTTAGCATTGTAAGAATCTTAATTTACCCCATTGACCTTTGCGACAGAAAAGCATATAATGTCACACTGTTACATCTCAACAGGTGATAAACACCTTATCAACAAGGAAAACATATGAAAAAGTTGTTGGCAATGACAATTGCTGCTCTCACGGCGACAGCGGCATTTGCGTCTGGTTTCGGGCTTTACGAGCCCACGGCCATCGGCACCTCCTACGGCGGTGCGCTGCTTGGCAAGGGTCTTGACGGCTCCGCCAATACAATCAACCCGGCGACATTGGACGACATCACCAACATCACGCTCCAGGTTGGCTTCGTCACCGAGCACCCGCGCGGCCGCATCAAGATTTCCAGGGATGGCAGAACCTACAAGTGTTCGCCGATGGATCCCGGCTTCTTCGTCCTGCCCCACGTGCAGCTCGTCGCGCCGTCGCTCTGGGGCTTCACCTTCGGTCTCGGCATTACGCCCGAATACGGCCTCGGTACGCGCTACTCCCATGACAGTTTGATGACCTGGAGTTCGAAGCAGACGACGATCGAGGGATTTGTCATCAACCCGAACGTCTCCTACCGCATCACCGACGACTGGTCAATTGGCGCAGGCGCGCGTCTTCTCTATTTCGACTTCGAGCAGTATTCTTACCCTGCATCGTATTCAGCATCCCAGGTGCCAGGCAATGCGTTCGTGCGCAATCACCTTCATGGCAACAACGGCCTTTCCTCCTGCGGTTTCCAGCTCGGCACGCGGTACAAGATCCTGGACAATCTTTCCGCAGGCATCGTGTACAAGTCCAAGATCGACACGCGCGTCAAGGGTCACTCCAACTTCAGGGTGCCGCGCAATGCGTATGTCCCCACGGCTGCCGGTGTTCTCCCTCCCGGCATCTACGGCGGGGGAGCCTCAGCCAACCTCGACATCCCGCAGTCCGTTGCCGTCGGATTAAACTGGGACATCACCAAGGACTGGCATCTCGGCGCGATGGTGTCGTGGACTGACTGGTCCGAGCTTGACAAGATATCCTTCAAGCTTCCAAGGATTCCCGGGGATAAGACGACGAAGCTCCGCTGGAAGGACAGCTGGCGCGTCGGCATCGCCCCGTCCTGGGACTTCGCTGAGAACTGGACGGCCGTCGTCTCCTACGTCTACGACTCGAACGTGTGCTCGTACGACCAGCAGTCCACGATGCTTCCGCCCGGCGACCGCCAGATCTTCAGCGGCGGCATCAGCTGGCGCATGACGCAGAACCTCCAGATCGACGTCACCTACGGGATAGTCGTCATGGGTGCGAAGGGCATGCACATGACCGGGCCGGACGGAGCCAGGTACCGCATGGAGTGCCGCCACGGCCTCTCCCACGCGGCCGGCTGCACCCTCACCTACCGCTTCTAATCTGCTGCGAGGCGGTGGCCGAAGGCTCCTCCTCGGGGAGCCCTCGGCGAGGACGCCGAATCCCCTCGCTCGGACCTTCGCTCCACTGCCTCGCAAACTGCGATGCGCCTTTTGATTTCCGCCGCGCAGTCGCGCGGCGATTTTGCTATAATATGCATACTATGAAATACGACAAGAATCATGCGCTCCTCGAATGCGCCATACCGGGGCTCCCGCAGAAGAGCGGCAAGGTCCGCGATGTTTTCGATCTAGGCGACAAGCTTCTGATGGTCGTGACAGACCGCATCAGCGCCTTCGACGTAATCCTTCCCTGCGGAGTTCCCGACAAGGGCAAGGTCCTCAACCAGCTCTCCCTCTTCTGGATGGAGTTCTTCGGCATGAAGAACCACCTCGTGACGGCGAACGTCGACGAGTACCCGGCCGAGCTCCAGCCCTACAAGGAGGACCTTCGCGGCCGCTCCATGCTCGTCAAGAAAGTCAAGATGGTCGAGGTCGAATGCATCGCCCGCGGCTACCTCACTGGCTCGGGCTGGAAGGAATACCAGAAGTCCGGCACCGTAAACGGCATGAAGCTGCGCGAGGGCTACGAGAACGCCTCGAAGCTCGACGAAGTCCTCTTCACCCCGACGACGAAGGCCGCGATCGGCGACCATGACGAGGCGATCAACTTCGACGAGACAGTCAAGCTCGTCGGCGAAAAGACGGCGACGCTTCTCCGCGACACGACAGTCTCGCTCTATTCGAAGGCGGCCGACTACGCGCGCGAGCGCGGCATCATCATCGCCGACACGAAATTCGAGTTCGGTCTTGACGCAGACGGCTCGCTCATCCTCGCGGACGAGGTGCTTACGCCCGATTCGTCGCGCTTCTGGCCCGTCTCGAGCTACGCCGTCGGCAAGAACCCGCCATCCTTGGACAAGCAGTATGTGCGCGATTGGCTTGATTCCATCAACTTCAACCACCAGCCGCCGGGGCCGGTCCTTCCCGACGACGTCATCTCGCGCACACGCGAAATCTACCTGAA
Source organism: Kiritimatiellia bacterium (assembly GCA_017406465.1). Taxonomy (GTDB): domain Bacteria; phylum Verrucomicrobiota; class Kiritimatiellia; order RFP12; family UBA1067; genus UBA1067. The sequence goes on from JAFQYM010000008.1 coordinate 16,290, forward strand.
GGCCTACAAGGACCTGACAGGAAAGGCGCTAGTCTAATTTCATTTCACTATTTCACCATTTCACAAGGAACCACATCATGGGAATGTTCGACCAGATAAAAGAGGCAATGCAGATGCGCAGCGAAGCTAAGCGCATCCAGAATGAAATCCAGAAGATCAAGGCCGAGTACTCGAACGGCGGCATTACCGTCATCGCGAAGGGCGACATGACGATCGACAAGATCGCGATTACTCCCGAGGCCTACGACGAGGTCAAGGCGGGCAAGCCCCAGCGCTTTGAGACGATGCTCTTCAACGTCGTCAACGGTGCGCTCAAGAAGGCGAAGGATGCGACGCAGGCCGAAATGCAGAAGATGATGCAGGCGGGCGGCGCAGGCGGCCTCTTCGGGAAATGATAGCCCCTGTCGCCGAGCTGGAGAAGTGCCTCGCGAAGCTTCCGGGGTTCGGCCGGCGCTCGGCTTCCCGCGCCGCGCTTGCGCTCGTCCGCGAGCCGGCACGTCTCGCGGAACCTCTCGCCGCGGCGCTGAGGGCGGCCCACGATTCCGTGCGTTGCTGCTCGCGTTGCGGCGCGTTCACTACGATAGACCGCGATCCTTGCGACATGTGCACCGACGCGACGCGTGACGGAACTGTCATCTGCGTCGTTGAGGAGCCGGCGGACATCGTGTCTATCGAGGCGTCGGGCGCGTTCCGCGGCAGATACCACGCGCTTGGCGGCAAACTCTCGCCCGCGCACCGCATGGGCCCCGAGCGGCTTAGGATTTCCGAGCTTGTCGCGCGCGTGCGTGAAGAGGGCGTCTCCGAGGTTCTTCTCGCGCTTTCGACCGACATGGACGGCGACGCAACGGCCGGCTACATCGCCGAGGTGCTTAAAGGGGCAGGCGTCAAGGTCACGCGTCTTGCGTTTGGGCTTCCCGCCGACTCCGGCATCGCCTATTCTGACCCCCTTACCATAAAGCGCGCCATCGCGGGTCGCCGCGACATCTGATTTTCCAATAGCGGTATTTATACTGTAAATTACAATGGGTTGGCGGTCATGAATGTTGGCCGCCGGCTCTTCGTATATATATAGCCGACCAGTCCGTTGACGCATTGCACACGGGTTTGCTATAATACGTGCGAACGTAGGACGGGTATTCCGTCAGGGAGGCGAAAATGAGCATTACATTGTCTATACCGCCCGAAATCGTGCAGGAAGTGCGCGAGTGGGCCGAGGCAAACGGCACAAGTCTGAATCAGTACGTGCGCGACTGCCTCGAGGCGAAGTGCGCGGAACTTGCAAAGTCTCGTAAAACGCGCGCGCAGCAGTTCCTCGAGTTCGCGAAGGAGCACCAGGTGAAGGTGCCTAAAGGGTGGAAGTGGAGCCGCGAGGAGGCGACCGAAAGGAAGATGAGGTGTCTGGCATGAGGTTTTTCGATACTAACATACTCGTCTATGCAGCAACAAACCAGGAGCCGCATAAGGCAGACATCGCGCGCGAACTGATTCAGCATGCGCTGGAGGTGAACCATGACGGAGTCATTTCCGTTCAGGTGATGACGGAGTTCGCCAACGTGATGAAGACCCGCTTCAATGCTGCGGCGACCGAAATCGACGAATGGGTCTCGCAGTTCTATCCGCTGTTGGTGACCGAGGTGACGATGGATGTCGTTAGGGATGCGCTTTATATTAAGGAGGAATACGGCATTCAGTTCTACGATGCACTGATCGTTGCAACGGCGGAAAAGCTTGGCTGCCACGAAATCGTCACCGAAGACCTCAATCCTAATCAGACCTATCGAGGCATGGCCGTCGTCAACCCGTTCAAGTAGTCTCGGCAATTAACGGTTTGCGCCTTGATGCGAAAGTGCTAGTTGTCGTCGGCGAGATTGGGCACTCGAAACGCAACTATGGCGACCGCTACTACTAAGCGTGGAAGGGCGTTACGAAGTAGTTGTCGAAACTCTCCTGGAGGAAGGTTTTTGCCTCGACAGTACCCATCACGCCGAAAATTTGTTATAATGTCCCCGTACAATCGAAGTAACGAATCGATGTCCGCAGGTAGAGAGTTGACGTTTGTGGTCTTTATGATGCATCTCCTCGCGGCGGCCTGGAGCATGGCGCCGTCCGAGGCATATGCTCTTTGCAAGTGTTCCGGTGCGATGGACAAATATCTCATTCCGCATTATGATGTTCTTCATTCGATGGGGTCAATGCGCTTATCGAAGACGTCACCGGCTACATCCGCGAGCGTGACATGTGCGAGGTTAAGTACAATGTCACCATCGACACCTACAAGGAACGAGACACGTTTGAAGTGTGGGAAATATCCGCTCGGGCGGTTCGTGTTTTTTGGACAGGATTAACAGTATTTACAAGATTTTAAGAGAAACCAACCATGAAAACACCGATGTCAAAACTCATGCTCGTTCCTGCGCAGCTCGACACGGCAGTTCGCTCGGTCTGCCATGGCAGTCGCGTGGTCGTTGACAATCCGCGAATAGTCGGTACGCGCTACACGAAGGACTTTGGGCCTGGATTTTATTGCACGGTGCTGCGCGAGCAGGCTGTAAGATGGGCGGTGCGGTTTTCTGGGCGAGGGTGGCTCTCCCATTTTACATACACGCCCAATGCAGGTCTTGATGTGCGGATGTTTCCACAGATGTCCGAGGACTGGTTAGACTTTGTCGTCGCGTGTCGTCATGGAGATGCGCATCCCCATGACATCGTTGAGGGGCCGATGGCGAACGACACGATATACAACTATGTTCAGGATTTTATCGACGGCAAGATATCACGGGCTGCGTTCTGGGAACTGGCGAAGTTCAAGCATCCCACGCACCAGATTTGCTTCTGCACGGAACGTGCGTTGAAGACTCTTTCGTTTCTGAATGCGGAGGAGGTGGTCGATGGCTGAATACAACAATCTCTTCTACGTGTGCAGCCTAATCGAGTTTATCGGGCGCGAACGGAAGCTGCGCAGGGCGGAAGTCGTAGCCGGCCTTGGCGAGGAAGCCATAAGGCGGATCTACCGCTATGCCGACACGTTTCACTGCGAGCAGATTGCCAAGGTCGCCGACGATTTTATCACGATGCGCACGCTGCCAACGGGCGACTTTGACAATGTCGCCTCCTGCCGCTACGCGGTGCCGAGCTATTGGGACATTGGAGCCGTCTATGCAAGGCTAATCGAAGACGTGTCAGACGGCGCCGATCCGATAGCTAAGCTTTTCGAGGTTTACGCCTCTTGGATGAGCGACGCACTCTCCCGCTTCAACTCCGACCTCTTCTACCAGCCGCGCGGCTACATTGCGGAGTGCTACCGCGCCGGAGAAATCTTAGCAGCATGATGACACCCACCCTCCAGAGCATCGCAGTAAAGCGCGGCAGGATTGCGCGTGACGCGAGTTTGCGCAGACCTAACCACCACACAACCGAGCCCAAGGACACCCAACCATGAAAACACCGATGACAAAACTCATGCTCGCCGCGGCTGCGGCAACTCTGCTCTGCATCGGCACAAGGGCAGGAACCACGTTGGATGACGGGCTTGTTGCATATTACAAGTTTGATGGTGACATCGCCGATTCCAGCGGCAACGGATATGACTGGACGGGAGCAGCCGCTACATGGACAACCGACCGAGGAGGAGAAGACAACCGTGCGGCGTCTTCTTACTTCCGGACGATCCGACTGAAATTCTCGCCTCGCTTCCCGCTGGCGAGGTGTGGGGCGTTGGACGCCGCCTTGCGCTGAAGCTTCGCGCCGAGCGCATCTTCTCGGCAAAAGACCTCCGCGATGCCAGCGACGACGTGATTCGATCCATCGGCGGCGTGGTGCTTCTCCGCACCGCGACCGAGCTTCGCGGCAAGCCGTGCAACGAGGAAAGGGATTACGACGCCGACCCAGACAGCGTTTCGTGTTCGCGCTCCTTCGGCGAGCCAGTGACTACGCTCGACGGCATATCGGAATCTCTCGCCTCGTTTACTGCACAGGCAGCGACGAAGCTCCGCAAGCACAGTATGCTTGCAGCGGGGTGCAACATCTACGCGCAGATTTTCCGTTCGGGTGGAGGAGGGGAGTGCATCGAGCGGACGGTCATGTTCCCCGAGCCGACAGATGCGACGAACGCAATGCTCGACGCAATCCGCCCGGAAGTGCCTGCGCTCTTCCTGCCCGGAACACGCTACCGCAAGACGGGCGTCGTTTTCTTCGGACTTGAAAAGGCAAATGCCCCAAGGCAGCTCGACCTCTTCTCGGCCGACCTCCGTTCCTCATTCCCCGTTCCCCGTTCCCAATCACCTCTCTACAAGGCAATCGATGCAATCAACGCCCGCTACGGCAAAGGCAAGGTGTTCTCCGCTTCCGAGGGCATTGGCGATAAGTCGTGGAAGATGAAGCGGTCGAAGCTCTCCAAACGCGCTTCCACCCGCTGGGACGAGCTGATGGTGGTTCGATAAAAAGCTAATTCCAGCCCTACAATCATCATCGTGAGCATTGACAAGTAGGATTAAAATATCCTATAATACTTGCCGAGACACATAGATAGGATATTTCTAATGTTCATTGACACCGACAAGATTGTCACTATGACAGCGGCGAATCAAAACTTCTCTGCTGTCGCTCGGCAGACGGAAAGAGACGGCAAGTCCGTGATATTTAAGAACAACCGCCCCAAATACATTCTAATCGACCTTGATGGCGGCGAGTATCTCGACCTCACCGAGGACGAGAGAATTGACGTTGTCGCAAGGCGCATCATGAAGCAACACAAGGCCGCGTTTCTGGAGCTTGCGAAATGACGAAGTTCTCCAAAGATAAGGTTCTCCTGCTTCACCAGTACATAGCTTCGGAAACAGGTGGCAGCGTTGGACTTCGCGACGAGGGTCTTCTCGAATCGGCGCTTGAGGGCGCTTTCGCCACCTATGGAGGACGTGAGCTCTATCCGACAAAGGAGGAAAAGGCTGCTCGCATCGGCGCGTCGCTAGTCTCGAACCATGCATTCCTTGACGGCAACAAGAGAATCGGCATGTATGTGATGCTGACGTTTCTTGAAGTGAACGGGATTAGGCTCCAATGCACCGACGAGGAGATCGTCCACGCCGGACTGTCGCTCGCCGATGGCTCCATGGGCTACGACGAACTCCTCGCCTGGATCCGCGAACATGTAATGCCGCAAGAGACTGGAAAATGAAAGGCGTAAGAAAGTAATGAAACTGGCAAACGTCATCATTCCCGCGAAGGAGTTCTTATTTGACACGTGGTATGGCGCGCTCACTGTGTGGTGTGGCGCTTCGGCTTTACTGGTTGCCATGCTCTTACTTGATCTCCCTTTCGCTGGGAGGATATGGTGGTCGTCTATCGCGCCTTATGTCGGGTATGCGTTGTTGTTGCTATTGCTGATCGCGGGAATTGTGTTCATTGCCGCTTGGATCGTTTCGCTAGTTAAGCGGCGGTGGAAACAAGCCATAGTGCAGCTTGCGCTTGGGGTGATATGGACGGCAGGCCTTCTATATGCAACTGCAATGTTGTTGTTCGCATCGATGTTTGGCCCCAGCGAGGACCATTTTGCCGACGAGCTAACGATTCCCCCGGAAGTCGCAGAGAACATAATCGAACCCGAGAGCGGATTCGAAGGCAGTCACTTTGGCACAATCGACGTATATGATGATGATTTTGCGCTGAGTGTTTTCAAGTGCCTGACGAATGATGGTTGCGACGATGATATGGTGACATGTGATCTTTCGGGACTGGCGGCTCTCGTCCATAATCGGCGTGATGAATTGATGGCATATCTCGCTCGTCATCCTGGCTGGTGGCTACATGAAGACCATGGATGCCTTTGTGCGACGCGCCGTTCGCGCGTGCGAGGTGTCTGGAACCATCCTATGCATGGGTATTATTCAGGCAACTCGCGCAAGGTGCATGAAAACGAAGACTATGGATCCTATGACAAACAGACTCATTATCAGACACGAACGACGATCGGTTTTCCGTATTCGCCGTTCACTCGTAAGAGAGGCGCAGAACATCCAGTAACGGCAACTGAGAAGGCGAGTCTCCGCGAGTGGGAAGATTCTGTTTCGCCCTCGGCCAATTTTACCAGCTGCATGAGTTTTGGCGATAAAGACTTCTGCGTAGATGTGTTCGAACGAACTACGGTACGCGCGAGGCGCATTACGAATGCCTCTCTGTCGTTTTTGCAGGCTGAGTTTGCCGCATTCAAGTTGCCAGAGGATGCGGTCAAACGCGGTCCTGAGGAATTTGTTCTGCGTGACGGCATGCAACCTGGCATCTACAATTTGACGTTACGGCTCAATCCTGGCGAGCCTGGCGTGACCTATTTGAAGGCGTACGAGGTGACAAAGGAAACACGTTTGTCTGAAGGGCGCCTTTACGACCGTTCCAACGAGCGTATTGGATGGTCGCAAGATCCTGAAGAAAAATTCCTCTATGAAAACGAGTTCACGATTTATGAAGGCGATTGGGGCAAGCCGTATGCTGCGCGAATAGAAGTGTGGTTCAGGCCAGACACTGGCAAGCCCGAACGCAAGCTTACAGAACGCATCTGTAAGATAGAGGGTTGGCAGCGCTGAAAAGAATCATGCACGACTCTCAGGGAGGACACATTCAAACCATGAACAAGAAAGTATTGATAATCTCGTCCTCGCCGCGGAAGGGTGGGAGCTCTGATATCCTCTGCGTGAGATAAAAATGCCAGAAAGGAACGAAATGAAAGTACTGCTCATCAACGGTAGTCCGCGTGAAAACGGCAACACGGCGCGAGCGCTCAAGGAAGTCGCCGACATCCTCGCTGCCGAGGGAATCGAGACCGAGACCGTCTGGATCGGCAAGAAGCCGGTGCGCGGCTGCTGCGCTTGCTACCAGTGCATCCAGAAGTCGCTCGGACACTGCATCTTCGACGACGACATCGCCAACCGTATCATCGAGAAGCTTCCGACGGCTGATGCTTTCGTGGTAGGTGCGCCCACCTACTACGGCCAACCCAACGGCGCATTCCTTGCCGTGTGGCAGCGTGTCTGCTTCGCGGGTGGGGCGCACGTCAAGACGAAGCCCGCCGCCTCCGTCGCGGTGTGCCGGCGCGGTGGCTCGACAGCGGCGTTTCAGTGCATGAACATGCCCTTTGAGATGTTGAACTGCCCGGTCGTCACGTCGCAGTACTGGAACGTCGTGTTTGGACGCGACGAGGGCGAGTGCGAACGCGACACTGAGGGGATGCAGACTATGCGTACGCTCGGCCGCAACATGGCGTGGCTTCTCAAAAACCTCAAACGTGGCGACGCCATTCCTCGTCCCGTGGATGAACCTTGGCAGCCCATGCACTTCATAAGGTAACGGCATGACGATCACATATCAGGTCAAGGATTCGGTATACGTAAACCTCACTAACCGCTGTCCCTGCGCTTGCACATTCTGTTTGCGCAACAATGCGGACTCGGTGTACGGCTCGCCGTCGCTGTGGCTTGAGCGCGAGCCGACAATAGACGAGGTCGTCGCCTCCCTTGAGTCCTGGGACTGGGAGCGCTTTGGCGAGTGCGTGTTCTGCGGCTACGGTGAGCCGACCGAACGTCTTGATGTGCTTCTCGCCGCCGCTGCGCACATGAAAGCCGCTCATCCGAATGTCCGTATCCGCGTCAATACCAATGGACTTTCCGATCTTATCGCGGGCGAACCCACGGCGCGGCGTTTCGCGGGCAAGGTTGACTGCATCTCGATATCGCTAAACACGGACGATCCCGCCGAGTATCTTGCCGTATGCAGGCCGCATTTCGGAGAGGCCGCATATCCGGCCATGCTTCGCTTTGCGGAGGAGGCCGCACGATATGTCCCTGAGGTGGTCATGACGGTGGTTGGCGAGCCCGTCACTTCTGTGGAGAAGCAGGAGCGTTGCAGGGCCATTGCAACACGTCTGGGAGCTCGTCTTCGCGTCAGGCGCTATGAGCCAGGCATCGTCACGGCCAAGATCGACGAGTAGAAGACGGACGCGGCCCACGACAAGATCCTCCACCTTGACAGCTTGCCTTTCCAATTTGACCCATGAGATTGTACAACTTCCCTTGATAATTCGATAGCGGGTGCTGCATAGGTGCGCATATAATGATATAATAGGTGTGCCTATGAAAAACAGTCATATGAAACTTTGTGTCTTGTCATTCACCATGATCGCGGCACTTGCGGGTGTCTGCACGGAGGCGCCAAAGCCGCTTTTGCCGGGCTTCCATCCCGATCCCAGCGTGTGCCTTGGGCACGACGGCGCGTATTACCTCGTTACGTCGACTTTCATGTGGCGGCCGGGGCTGCCTATCTACCGCAGTGAGAACTTCCGCGATTGGTCGTTCGCAGGCCATGCCCTCGGGCCGCAATACACGAGCGTTGACTCCAATGCGGAGGGCTGCGGGCCGCTCAGCGGCGACGACGGGGTCTGGGCGCCGACGATCAGGTTTCGCCATGGAACATACTATATCGCGTTCACGTATTCCGGGAACGGCTTCAGGAACTACCTGACCACGGCGAAGGACCCCGCCGGACCGTGGACGGAACCAGTCCACGTCGAAGGTGCGGACGGAGGCATTGACCCGAGCATCTTCTTCGACGATGACGGCAAGGCGTACTGGACCCAGAACGTGCCCGCAAGGGAGGGAAAGTGGGTCGGCCACAATGAGATATTTGTGCAGGAGATCGACCTCGCGGCTTGCAAGCTTGTCGGGCGCAGGGAGTACATATCCTGCGGTGTCTTCCCGAAGGCGGAATATACGGAGGGCCCTCACATCTACAAGATCCACGGCGAATATGTGCTGCTACATGCCGAAGGCGGCACGGGTTTCTACCATGCGGAGACAGCCAAGAAGTCAAAGAGCGTGTGGGGACCTTACGAGCCCATGCGCACCAATCCGCTCGTCACGCGCCGCGATCGCGGTGCGGGAAGCCCCCTGCAGGCGACCGGCCACGCAGACATCGTCAAGATGAAAGACGGCGGCGATGATGACTACTACGCCGTGTTTCTCGGCAAGCGGCCTCTTGGTGAGGATCGTCGCGTGTTGCTTGGCCGTGAGACGTTTGCCTGCCCCGCTAGGTGGCGCGACGGCGACCTCGTGTTTCTGCACGAACAGTTGATTGCGGGAAACGTCGTTGAAAGCAAGGGAACTTGCGTGGTGGCCGATGGCGTTTTCGTCCGCCGCGTGACTGGCCTTGCCTTTGACGAAACCGTTGTCGCCGGCGAGGGTGAGTCGATGATTCTCTGGCGAGGCAAGGAGGGCAACATCCAGCTCGCTGGCCCAGGCGAATTGCGCATGGTGTCAGAGGACGGCCTTTCCGTGAAGTGTTACAAGAATGGAGCGTTTGTCAAGGAAGTCGACACCAAGATCGTTTCCGATGGCCAAACGGCAAACTGCTTCAACGGTCTTGGCGTAGGTAAGGTGAAGTCAGCGCCGAATCGCACACTGTCTTTCTTCTGGCCTGAGCCGACAAGGGAGATGAAACCCTGGGCCTACAATTGGTGGATGGGCTCCGCGGTCGACAAGGCCGGGCTTGAGTATCAGTGCCGCGAGCTTGCCGACAAGGGCTTTGGCGGCTTCCACGTGATTCCGATCTATGGCGCGAAGGGTGGCTACGAGAAAAATTGGAAACCGCTTCTTTCCCCTCAGTGGATCGAGGCGTGGAACTTGGCGGCAGGGCTTGCAGGTCATTACGGGCTTGGCATCGACCTCACGATGGGGGCTGGGTGGTGCTTCGGGGGGCCGTGGATCGACAAGGAGCACGCGGCGAGCTCGGGGATGAAGGTGAAGCGCGCCGGGCTTGGCGGCGAGGGCTACATGCTCGATCCGTTCGACCCAGAGGCAATGAAGCTTCATGTCGCGCAGTACGACAAGTGGTTTGGCAAGGCGGCGCAGAGCGTGACGTGCGACGGCCTTGCTTCTGCGGACGCGGACATCCTCGTCGCGATGCCTCCGCGTGCCTTCTACCATGACAGCTACGAATACTACGGCGCAAAGCCGAAGAATGGTGGCGATGTTGACGAGTCGCAGCTTGCGTGCTTCAAGGTTTGGACGGACTGGTGCTGTGAGAACGGGTACTTGACGCGCAACGAGGCGCACGGTGCGCCCTCTAACTGGCTTGACTTCTATGCGCTTGCCGACATCCCGGAGACCGAGATGTTCGGCAAGAACGACCGTGACATCCTGATCTCGAAATTCGCCTCGTCCGCCGCGCATGTGAAGGGGACGAAGCTTGTTTCATCCGAAAGTTGCACATGGATCGACGAGCACTTCTCCGAGCGTCCGCAGGAAATCAAGATGTTCCTCGACCGGCTTTTCCTCTCTGGCGTGAACCATGTATTCTTCCACGGCTGTTGCTACTCGCCTGTAGAAGCCGTCTGGCCTGGCTGGTGCTTCTACGCGTCTATAGAGATGAACCCAAGGAACCCGATATGGCGCGAAATGGGGGCGATGAACAAGTATGTGACGCGGTGCCAGTCTCTCTTCCAGACGTGGACGCCCGACAACGATCTTGCGATCCTGTGGGATCCGACGAGTTTCCGCGAGAAGCACAAGGGTGAAGTCGCGCAAATGACTGTCCATAATCGCGAATGGTTCTACGGCGAGAAGATCGGCAAGGTAGCGACGGAGCTGTACGAGGCGGGCTATGCGTTTGACTATGTTTCGCCGCGAATGGTGAAGGATGGACTTGCGAAGAAGTATGCGGCGGTGGTTGATCCAGAAAAGTGGAGTGATTCTCGCGCAGAGACGCTGAGACACGGAGAAGAGGTCCTGAAGGGGGTTAGACGAATGCCGTTTGATGCGAAGTCGGGGCTGTTGGCGACGCGGTGGAAGAAGGACGGCGAGACGGCGTACTTCGTCGTAAACACAGGAACGGTCGCTCGCGTCGTTGCGACAGGCGGCAAGCCGTATGGCGTTATGAACCCAATGTCGGGCGATATCGAACCCAATCGGTGCGAGCCCGTCGAAATCGCACCCGGTCACTCGTTATTCATTGTTGCCTATTCGCCTGACCACAACTTCTTCGCAACTCCCCCACTCCCCCACTCCTCCACTCCCTCACTCCACAACTCGCCAATCGCCGGGCCATGGGAGGTTTCCCCGATCTGCGGAGGGCCCGCGCTTCCTGCGCCGCGCAAGCTCGATGCGCTTGTCGGTTGGGAGACGTTCGACGAGTTCTTCTCGGGGACGATGCTCTACAAGACGGAGTTCGACGCGTCAGAGGGAACTTCGCTATCCCTTGGCGAAGTGCGTGAAATCGCGCGCGTGAAGCTCAACGGGCGCGATCTCGGCGTCAGGTTTATGCCGCCCTACGACTTTCCCATTCCGGCGGGAGTCCTCAAGGAGAAGGGCAACGTCCTCGAGGTCGAGGTCACGAACCTCGGCTCCAACCGGCTCAGGTGGAACGACTTGAACAAGGTCGACTGGAAATACTTCACCGACATAAACATGGTAGACATGAACTACCAGAAACTCGACGCTTCCAAGCGCCCGGTGCTGAAATCGGGGCTCGTCGGGCCAGTAGCAATCGCCCGTTAAGCGCATTGCCTTTCACCGATGAAATAGTGTATAATTCCCGCAACTTTTCAACATTTCAACATTTCAACCTTTCAACTTTTCAACTTTTTATGGCAGGCGAATACCAGTTCAGTTTAATCGACGTCACGAAGCAGGTCGGCACCAAGACGATTCTGAAGGATGTCAACCTCTCATTCTTCTATGGTGCGCACATCGGCGTCATCGGCGCAAACGGCGCGGGCAAGTCGTCGCTCCTCAAGATACTCGCGGGTCTCGACACCGATCTCATGGGGACGGTGCAGGTCGCGAAGGGGACGAAGGTCGGTTATCTCCCGCAGGAGCCGGAGCTCGATGACTCAAAGACCGTCCTTGAAACGGTTATGGAAGGCGTCGCGGACGCGCAGGCGATGGTGACGCGCTACGAGGATCTTTGCTGCGAGCTCGACGACCCGAAGGCCGCCGCCGAGATGGAGCGGCTTCAGGCGATCATCGACGCGAACGACTACTGGAACCTTGAGAACCTCGTCGAACGGCGCATGGCGGATCTCGGCTGCCCCGATGGGTCGAAGCAAGTCGGCGTCCTCTCGGGCGGTGAGCGCCGTCGTGTCGCGATTACGCGGCTTCTCCTCTCGAACCCCGACGTCCTTCTTCTCGACGAGCCGACGAACCACCTCGACGCCGAGACTACCTTCCGCCTCGAGGCGTACTTGAAGGAGTTCAAGGGAACGCTTATCGTCGTCACTCACGACCGCTACTTCCTCTCCGACGTCACCGAGTGGATCCTCGAGCTCGACCACGGCATCTGCTACCCCTACAAGGGCAACTACGAAGAATGGCTCAAGCAGAAAGAGGCGATGCTCGCGCGCGAGGCGAAGGTCGAGAAGTCGAGGCAGAAGCTTCTCGAAAACGAACTCAAGTGGATCCAGACGAACCCTTCGGGCCGCCACGCGAAGGCCAAGGCTCGTGTTGAGCGCTATGAGGAACTGCAGAAGCAGGAGGTGTCGACGCGCGAGGACGATCTCGTCATCCGCATCCCGCCGGGCCCACGTCTCGGCGACCTCGTCGTCCGCGCAGAGCACGTCAAGATGGCGTTCGGCGACCAGGTGCTTTACTCTGATCTCAACTTCGACCTGCCGCGCGGCGGCATAGTCGGCGTTATCGGCGCGAACGGCGCGGGCAAGACGACGCTCTTCAAGCTCATCACGGGGCAGCTCAAGCCGGTGGAGGGCTCTTTCAAGGTCGGCGACACGGTGAAGCTCTCGTATGTCGACCAGACGAGAAGCGAGCTAAAGCCCGACGAGACGGTATACGAGGCGATAACGGGCGGAGGCGAATTCGTCAAGCTCGCAGGCACCACCATGATGAACGGCCGCGCCTACTGCAGCCGCTTCAACTTCCGCGGCCCCGAGCAGCAGAAGAAAGTCGGCGTACTTTCTGGCGGCGAAAGGAACCGCGTCCACCTCGCGAAACTCCTCACGTCGGGCGGAAACCTCCTTCTCCTCGACGAACCAACAAACGACCTCGATGTCGCGACTCTTCGCTCCTTGGAAGAGGGTCTTCAGGACTTCGGCGGCTGCGTGATGGTTGTTTCGCACGACCGCTGGTTCCTCGACCGAATCGCGACGCACATCCTCGCGTTCGAAGGGAAGGGCAAGACTACCTGGTTCGAGGGAAGCTACTCGGAGTACCACGAAGCGCTTGCAAAGCGCAAATGACGCGGAGCGAGAATCTACTACAATCTTTTCACGCAGCAAAAAAGGAATAAGATGGAAACCAAGATACTGCAGTTTGGAGAGGGGAACTTCCTCAGGTGCTTCATCGACTGGATGGTGCAGAAGATGAATGACAAGGCCGGCTTCGACGGCGCGGTCCAGATAATCCAGCCGATCGGCGACGAGCTTTGCATGCCGTCCAAGATCCTGAACGACCGCGGCGGAAAGTATCACACGTGCCTGCGCGGCGTCATTGGCGGGAAGACGGTCGAGGAGATCGAGGAGATTTCCTGCGTCAAGGGCGTAGACATGTGGCAAAATCTCGACAAGTACGCGACTCTCCCCTCGCTCCGCTTCGTCGTCTCCAACACGACAGAGGCGGGCATTCAGTACGTAAAGGACCAGAATACATTCCCTGCAAAGGTTCTCAGGCTTCTCAAGGCGCGCTTCGCGGCGAAGCTTCCCGGCCTCGTCTTCATTCCGTGCGAACTTATCGAGCACAACGGCGACAACCTCAAGAAGTGCGTGCTCCAGCATCTTGCCGACGAGCCGGATGCCGCGCTTGGCGAGTGGATTGAGAAGGAATGCGTCTTCTGCTCCACGCTTGTCGACCGCATCGTCGCGGGCCGTCCCGATCCCGAGTCCTCTGCGCGTTACGCCGAGCAGCTTGGCGAGAAGGACGATGTCCTCGTCTGCGGCGAGCCGTTCCACTTCTTCGTCGTCGAAACGCCCGTCGGCTTCGACCTTGAAAGCGAGCTTCCGCTCAAGGCGGCCGGTGTCAACGTCGTCTATACGCCCGACATGCAGCCCTACCGCACGCGCAAGGTGCGCTTCCTCAACGCGACCCACACGACGATGGTGTACCGCGGGCTCGAGAAGGGCTTCACCGAGGTCGCGCAGTGCATCGCAGACCCCGAGTTCAACAAGTTCGTCCGCCAGGTGATCTTCGACGAAATCTTCCCGACGGTGAACCTTCCCGATGCGGAGAAGAAGGAATACGCCGAGAGCGTCCTCGAACGCTTCGCCAATCCCTTCGCCCACCACCAGCTCAAGTCCATCGCGCTCAACACGATCGCGAAATGGAAGACGCGGTGCCTCCCGGTCGTCTGTGACTACTATAAGCTCTACGGCAAGCTCCCGAGCGCGATGATCGAGGGCTACGAGGCCATTGCCCGCCACTACGACGCTGCGAAGTAACTGGTTTCTGCCGTCATGAAAGGCGGGCACGGATTCGAGACGAGGGTTTACCTCCTGGACGTGACCGACCGGTGCCCAAACCGCCGGTCGATGCAGGAGCTCGTGGACGTGCTCGCGCGCTTCGGCTACAATGAATTCCGTCTATACGATACGGCGAAGGAACGGGAGGAAGCTCTTGATACGGCGAAGACCGAGGCCTACTGCCGCATGCAGGGGATCGGCTTCAAGGTCGTGGGCGAGGATTATCGCCGCGAGATCGAGGCAGATGCGAAGACAGTAGTCGCGCCGACGTTTGCCGCGCGTTCGCTTTGCGGGCGCATTGAGGAAATGCGCGAGGCGATGGAACGCGCCGAGGCCGTTGGCTCCGAACGCAAGGCGACGCGCTTCGTCGTGACGGACTTCTCCGACGGCTATGCGTGGCATCCGCTCTGCGTATCGCTTCCTGCGATCATCTTGGCTGGCAACATGATGACCGCGGGTCGCGTTGCGGCGAAGATGGATTTAGAGAAAGACCTTTGTTCGGTGATGGACCTCCCCGTTGGCGGGCTTCTCCAGAAGCTCGGCACGCTCTATCTCCGCGGTGGCGCGGTGAAGCCGGACTCTTCGGAGTATTTCAACATCCTGTCGGGTGACGTTGGCTATTCGCGTCACCCTGGGCTTACGCAGTTCGTTCTCGATGACGTCTCTGGCGTTGCGCGTGGCGTGAGGATCGCGCTCGAGCGCTGGGTCGACCGCAACGACTGGGCGAAGGAGATTTCCTACGCGGCGCTTCTCCTCGAATGTTCGTGCCATAGGCGCGACGAGCGGCGTCTTCGCGAGCTCCGTGACCTCCACGGGCACATCTGGCGCATGCGCTTTGAGCCTGAAGGACGCGTAGAATCGCTTGCGAAGCTGCCAAGATTCTGAAAAAGCGCCTAAAACCCCAAGGAATTGTGTTTCGTTTACGGGCTGTCTACAACCTGTTGATAAGATTTTATAATTTCACCCTTGTCATGGCACAAGATTTAGTGTATCATATCCAATCGAACTACCAAAAGTAGATAAAACCCATTTATTAACCACGTCCAAAACAAAGAGAGGCGATCAGACGATGAAGATGAAAGAGATGAAGATCACCAAGCGCAGCGGACAGGAAGTCCCGTTCGACATCACGAAGATTGAGAATGCGATTCGCAAGGCGTCGCAAGCGGTTGACTACAAGGACGCGCTTTCGGAAGGTCGCATCAAGCTCATCGCGGAGGAGGTCGCGGGCGTGTGCGCGGCCCGCGATCGCGCGATGCACGTCGAGGAGATCCAGGATATCGTCGAGACGAAACTGATGGAGTTTGGAGCGAGGGAGATCGCGAAGCGCTACATCGTCTACCGCTACAAGCAGGAGCTCAAGCGCAAGTCCAACACGACCGACGACCAGATCCTCTCCCTCATCGAGTGCAACAACGAAGACGTCAAGCAGGAGAACTCCAACAAGAACCCGACGATCAACGCCGTGCAGCGCGACTACATGGCGGGCGAGGTCTCCAAGGACGTCTCCGCGCGCCTCCTTCTCCCGACGGACGTCGTGCAGGCGCACAAGGAAGGCATCATCCACTTCCACGACATGGACTACTACGCGCAGCACATGCACAACTGCGACCTCGTGAACCTCGAGGACATGCTGCAGAACGGCACCGTCATCTCCGAGACGATGATCGAGAAGCCCAGGAGCTTCTCCACTGCCTGCAACATCGCGACGCAGATCATCGCCCAGGTCGCCTCGAACCAGTACGGCGGCCAGTCCATCTCCCTCACGCACCTCGCGCCCTTTGTCGACGTCTCGCGCAAGTCGATTCAGGAAGAGGTGAAGAGCGAGTGCGAGCTCGCGGGCGTCAAGATGTCGAAGGCCGACTTCGAAAAGATAGTAGAGCGTCGCGTCCGCAAGGAGATCCAGAAGGGCGTGCAGACGATCCAGTACCAGGTCGTCACGCTCATGACGACAAACGGCCAGGCCCCGTTCGTCACCGTTTACATGTACCTCGGCGAGGCGAGGAGCGAGCGCGAGCGCGACGACCTCGCCATGATCATCGAGGAAGTCCTCAACGAACGCATCAAGGGCGTCAAGAACGAGCAGGGCGTCTACATCACGCCCGCGTTCCCGAAGCTCATCTACGTCCTCGAGGAGCAGAACGTCACCGAGAAGTCGCCCTACTGGTACCTGACCGAGCTCGCGGCGAAGTGCACGGCGAAGCGCATGGTTCCCGACTACATCAGCGAGAAGAAGATGCGCGAGTACAAGCTCTCCAAGGGCGAGACCGTCGGCCACGGCGACACGTACACCTGCATGGGCTGCCGCTCGTTCCTCACGCCCGATCGCTCGGGCGACGGCTATGGCAACGTGGCGCGCGCGAAGAACTACGAGCCCGGCAAGCCCAAGTACTACGGCCGCTTCAACCAGGGCGTAGTCACGATCAACCTCGTCGACATCGCGCTTTCCGCGCACGGCGACATGAAGAAGTTCTGGGACCTCTTCGAGGAGCGCTGCGAGCTTTGCCACCGCGCCCTCCGCTGCCGCCACGAGCGCCTGAAAGGGACGCCCTCCGACGCGGCGCCGATCCTCTGGCAGTACGGCGCCCTTGCGCGCCTCGACAAGGGCGAGAAGATCGACAAGCTCCTCTACGGCGGCTACTCGACGATCTCGCTCGGGTATGCGGGCCTTTGGGAATGCGTCTTCGCGATGATCGGCAAGAAGCTCACCGAGCCGGAAGGCGAGAAGTTCGGCCTCGAGGTAATGGAGAAGCTCAACGAATACACCGCGAAGTGGAAGAAGGCCGAGGACATCGACTACTCGCTCTACGGCACCCCGCTCGAGTCGACGACCTACAAGTTCGCGAAGTGCCTGCAGAAGCGCTTCGGCGTCGTGAAGGGTGTCACTGACAAGAACTACATCACGAACTCCTACCACGTGCACGTGACGGAGAAGATCGACGCGTTCGACAAGCTCGCGCTCGAGGCGAAGTTCCAGAAGCTCTCGCCCGGAGGCGCCATCTCCTACGTCGAGGTGCCGAACATGCAGAACAACCTGCCGGCGGTCCTCTCGATCATGAAGTTCATCTACGAGAACATCATGTACGCCGAGCTGAACACCAAGAGCGACTACTGCCAGGTGTGCGGCTTCGACGGCGAGATTGAGATCGTCAAGGACGAGAGCGGCAAGCTCATCTGGAAGTGCCCGAAGTGCGGCAACACCGACGAGTCCAAGCTCAACGTCGCCCGCCGCACCTGCGGCTACATCGGCTCCCAGTTCTGGAACCAGGGCCGTACGCAGGAAATCAAGGAACGCGTGCTGCACGTCTCGTGAACTACGCGTCCATCAGGACCTGCGACATCGCAAACGGAGAGGGAGTGAGAGTCTCCCTCTTCGTTTCCGGTTGCACCCACCGCTGCAAGGGCTGCTTCAACGAAGAGGCGTGGGATTTCGCCTACGGCGAGCCGTTTACGCGCGAGATCGAGGACAAGTTGCTCGTCGCGCTCGCTCCTTCACACATCGCAGGGCTTACGATCCTCGGCGGGGAGCCGATGGAGCCGGAGAACCAGCGAGCCCTCGTGCCTTTCCTCAGGCGTGTGCGCGACAGGTTCGGGCTCTCCAAGACCATCTGGATATATACTGGCTGCATCCTCGAGAAAGAGCTGAAGGCCGAGTCGCGCTGGCGCACGGAAGTGACCGACGAGATCCTCGCGATGACAGACGTCCTCGTCGACGGGCGCTTTGTCGAGGAGCTTAAGGACATTTCGCTCCAATTTCGCGGCAGCTCCAACCAGCGCATAATCAACCTCCGCTGATTTTTGGTATAATATCCATCTCCAAGGAGGAAAAATGAGACCAGTAGTTTTCATCATCCGCGACGGCTGGGGAGTCAACCCGCGTCAGGACGGCAATTCTGTTTATGGCGCAAAGACGCCTGTCATCGACCAGATAAGGGCGCGCTACCCGCACTGCCTTCTCGACTGCTGCGGCGAGGCGGTAGGACTTCCCGACGGCTACCAGGGATCGTCCGAGGTCGGCCACCTCAACATGGGCGCCGGGCGTATCGTCGTCCAGGAGCTTAAGCGCATCGACGACGGGCTTTCCTCGGGCGAGCTCTTCAAGAGCCCGAAGTGGCATAACCTCGTCGCGAACTGGAAGAAGAACAACTCAACGTTCCATTTCTTCGGGCTTCTCCAGGACGAGGGAGTTCACGCCCACCAGGAGCATCTCTTCAAGTTGATGAAGCGTGCGCGCCAGGAGTTCCCCGAAGGGCGCATCGTCGTTCATCCGTTCCTCGACGGCCGCGACACGCCGCCTCGTTCGACCCTGGAGTACATCGCCCGCCTCAAGACCGAGCTCGCCGCAGTCGGCAACGCGACGATCGGCACCGCGATGGGCCGCTACTACGGCATGGACCGCGTGAAGAACTGGAAGCTCACGAGCGAGGCGTACGACTGCATCGTCGGCTGCAAGGGCAAGAAGGCCGCGACGATCGAGGAGTGCGTCAAGGCGGAGTACGAGAGCGGCAAGACGCCCGACGGGACGCCCATGACCGACGAGTACATCCCGTGCTACGTCATCGGCGACTACGCCGGCATGAAGGACGGCGACGTCGTGATGCACACCAACTACCGCCAGGACCGCGCGATCCAGCTCACCCAGGCGTTTGTCTGCGACGACTACGCTGGCGAGCGCTGCGCGCGTCCGAAGGTGACGTACCTCGGCTTCACGCGCTACTGGGACGAGTTCGAGGACTACCTCCTCGGCGCGATGGGCGCGGGCGGTGGAATGGACAACCTTCTCGGAGAGGTCGTCTCTAAGGCCGGCATCAAGCAGCTCCGTCTCGCGGAGACGCAGAAGTTCCGCCACGTCACGAGCTTCTTCAACGGCAAGTCCACGACTCCTTCGGATGGCGAGGACCAGGTCGAGGTGAAGTCGCGCTTCGACCCCGCGACGTTCGCGTCGCACCCTGAGATGGACGCATACAACGTCACCGACGAGCTTCTGAAGCGCCTCGAGAACAACCCCTACGGATTCATCGTCGTCAACTACGCGAACTGCGACATGGTCGGGCATACGGGAGACGAGAAGGCCGCGACAAAGGCGGTCGAGGTGACTGACGAGTGCATCGGGAAGATCCTTCCCCGCCTCCTCGAGCTCGACGCGCACGTTCTCATTTTCGCCGACCACGGCAACGCCGAGCAGATGGTCGACTACAAGTCTGGGCTTACGAAGACTTCGCACACGCTGAACCTCGTTGACTGCTTCTACGTCGCGAACGATGCGGCGGGCGTGCGGCTCACCCCGCTTGCGAAGCTCTCGGCCGTCGCGCCGACAGCGCTGCAGATGCTCGGGATCCCGGTTCCGAGCGAAATGACGACGCCGTCGCTTCTCGCCGGCAAGGAGCCCTGGAGCAAAACCGCGCTCAACGTCTGATATGGCGGTCGACAGGATAGAAAGGGTAGACAGCCTCCTCAAGCGGGTCATCGCCGAGGCGATGTTCTCCGTGATGCAGGGCGACACGGTCGCTCCCGGGCTAATCACTGTGACGGACGTCCACTGCGGGAAGGATCTCCGCGACGCAACCGTCAAGGTGTCGGTGTTCGGCGACGACGCCCTGAAGGAGACTGCGCTACAGCACCTTAAGCACAACGCGAGGCGCTTCCAGCAGATCATAAACCGCGAAGTGCGGCTAAAGTTCACTCCGCGTCTTCTCTTCCAGCTCGACCGTTCGCTTGAGAAGGGCGACGAGGTGCTGGCGATCCTGGACAAGCTCGGAAATGGCTAACCTCACGCAGCTAAGGATGCTCGAGGATCTCGACGGGCTTCTTCTCGTCGACAAGCCCGCCGGGATCGCGTTCTCGTCCGTCGTAAAGACGGTGAAGCGCAAGTTCAACCTCGTGAAGGTCGGTCACGGCGCCTCCTTGGACGCGATGGCGAGCGGGCTTTTCGTGGTTCTCCTCGGCAGCGCGAACAAGTTTGCCGGCGACATAATGGGCGCAGACCGCTCGTATACCGGGACGATGAAGTTCGGAGAGACGACAGATACGGGCGACCGCTATGGAAGGCCGATTCCTCTTCCTGGACGCGTGATGAAGCCGGAAGAGGCAAAGGGCGATCTCTTTCAGACCGAGCCGCGCTTCTGCGCCGTCCGCCGCGAGGGGTCTGCGCAGTACGACATCGCCGACACCGGCGAGCACACCCAGTTTCTCGCGCATGTCTACCGCTTCGAGGTCGGCGAGAAGGATGCGTCTTCGGGAGAGTCTGGCTTTTCGCTCGTCGCCTCGAAGGGCGTGATAGTGCGCGCGCTCGCGCAGGACCTCGGCGCGACGCTCATGTCGCTCAGGCGCACGAAGATCGGCAAGCTTTCCGTTGACGACGCGATACCGTTTGACAAGCTCCTCGAAACAGACGTCGGGAACCTCCCGTCATGCGTAGTGCCGATTTCCAGAGCGTTGCGGTAGGCTTCTTCGACGGCGTCCACTTGGGGCACCAGGCCATCTTGAAGGGCGCCGAGGCGGCGCTTACTTTCCGCAACCACCCGATGGCCGTCCTTTCGCCCGACAGGGCGCCGCGGCTTTTGATGGACGCCGAGGAACGTCTTGCCGCGATTCGCTCGTGCGGCGTGGGCGAAGTCGTTGCGCTCAATTTCACGCCGGAGTTCGCTCGGCTTTCTCCAGAGGAGTTTCTTGCGATGGCGGGGATCACGCGCAAGGTAAAAGTCAGGTGCGGCGACAACTGGCGCTTCGGGCGCGGCGGAGCTGCCGACGCGACTTGGCTTCGCGCGCACGGGTATTCGGTCGAAGTCATCCCTGCCGTGGAGTATCGCGGCGAAGCCGTTTCCTCGACGCGCATCCGCGCCGCGCTTGAGCGTGGCGAGGTCGTGGACGCATGTGCCATGCTTGGGCGTCCGTTCGTGGTGCGAGGCGAGGTTTTCGCGGGGAAGGGCGAGGGTTCGCGTCTTGGCTATCCAACGGTGAACTTAAAGCCGAGTTCGCTCAACATTCGGCTTCCGCTCGGCGTCTATGCGGCCGAGGCGGGCGGTGTACGCGCAGTCGCGAACTACGGCTTTGCGCCGACGTTTGGCGAGCGTGCGTGGGAAGAGCCGGTCGTGGAGGTTCATTTTCTGCGGTCGGCGCCTGATGTGCAGGGCGGTGGCTTCGCGGAAGTGAAGCTTCTGCGCTTTCTGCGCCCAGAGCAAAAGTTTGATTCTCCCGATGCGCTTAAAGCGCAAATTGCGCGCGACTGTGCCGCCGCAATGGCGTGATGCCTTGCTCTTTGTTTTGCGAAGCGCCGTGATGTATAGTGGTGGCGCGGGAACGGAGCGGCACGTTTCGGCTTAAGGCTCGCTAGCTTTGCCGCGAATACGCGGCAAAGCTCCGGTTAAAAAGCCGGTGGCGACATCGATTTCGCGGCCTTTTACATTTTGCCAGTGCCGCCAAGCCTCTCGGCAAAATGGCGGCGCGTCGAAATCGGGTCGCTTCCGTCTTTTTAACCGTCGCTTCGCATTGCGCCGAAACGCCCCCTCCGTTCCCGCGACCTAACGCTAACTGACGCTACACCGCCACTGACCCTAACTGACGCTATGTGTCCCTAATTCGCCCCTGCCATTTCCTCTCGGCAAATCCGTCGCGATTTCGTCCGCACCATAATCGCATTTCGCTGTGCTTGATTTTGCCGCGGCAGTTTCGGTATAATACCCCAAACACCGTTGAGAATGAGGAATGTGAAAGAAAACATCGAAATGGGCGATAAAAAGAGCAACGCCAAAGGGGTGTCTCCCCATTTAATCCTGAACAGATTTAAAAGATTCAGGTTTAAAAGATTATGAAAGAAGTGGTAGCATGAACTGTCCAACTTGCGGGAAAGAGCTCTACGACAACGGCGAAGAGCGGTTTCGCTGTCCCTTTTGCGGGGCGGAAGTAGAAGGTCCCGGGGGTGCGGCAGAAGGAGGGCAAGAAGAATCGCTGGAGAAGCGTTGCCAAAGGCTGGAGCGCGAACTTGCGCGTATGAAGGTCAAGGCTGAAATAGAAGAGCAAAGCGCCACCGAGCATTTTTGGTTTAGGGGCGGCAATTGGTTCTCCATGCTCGACAGACAGGCCGCCCGCGAGGCATTGGAGCGTGGTGACATTGAATCGGCGAAAAAGCATTTAGCCAGTGCGGAGAAGTCGTTTAACATTGGCTGTTTATTGTATATTGCCCTAATTGTCGTGATCTTAATTATCGCGGCGTATTCAAAATAGATCGCATTTCATCATTTCCTCGCTCTGCTACTCACGGATTTTTGGTAAACTGTTCCTGAAATGAAAAAGCCGCTGCCAGTCAAGATAGTCGAAGCCCTCGGGTGGACGTATGTCGCGCTGTCGGTCGTGTGGATCATCGTGCTGATCGTAGCGCAGGTTTTCGGGATAGACCAAGAGGGCGAAGTCTGGCCATTGGTTCTGTGCGGCTCGTTTCCGCTTCTGCTGTCGCTTGGAATGGTTTTGTTGCTGCGGCGCGGACGGAGCGGATGGTTCCTCGTTCCGAACACGGTCGTCTTTTCGCTCTTTTTGCTGGGCGCGATTGTGTCACTGACGTCGCTTGAGGGCGCTGTTATTGCAGGTGTGATTGCACTTCTGCTGGTCGCCCCCATTGTCTTGCTTTGGTGCCCCTCTGCGTCCAGATGGTTCAATACGATGTCTGGCGACGATTCGCCGGGACCTGTCGGCTGCGCGCTTGGCATGCTTTTAGTCTTTCTCGGCAGCATCGGCGGCTGCTTTGTCTCGGATTATCAAACCCACAACTACACGCGACTGGCCCGGCTTCACGCCATGTCCTTCCGTGCAAGAGAGTTGTCGAAGATGATGGCCGAGAATGAAGGGGCAGGCAAGTCGGGCGCGGAATGGATCGATCCGGCAGTCTGCACGAATTCGACACAGTTTGTTCGTGCGCTCATGGAGAAGGCGGGGCTCGACATCGGCTATGCGGATTTCTGGTGCGTGGCGGTAAATCCGCCGGACGACGACAGATTCCCCATCCTCGTCACGGCGAACGTCGATCCGCGCGAACTGCTGAATCCGCCAGGCACTGACGCGCGGCTGAATCTGATTTGTCCGAAGAAGGCGTGGGGCGGTGCTTGTGGCGACTTCTGCGAGAAGGGCGCGGTGGTTGTCTTCAGGAACGGCGTCTCCCAGACCCTGAAGCGCAAGTGGGCGCGTCCGCGCCTGATGTTCCGAAGCGTCGATTCGTCACGCGACGACATCCCCGTTCCTCGCCCCGACACCTATTATCTGACGCCGATAGGCCGCGTCGACTTTGTTGAAAGGCAAGCGGCAGTTTCGCTATAATACACGCACCACCTTGAAATGAGGAATGTGAAAGAAAACATCGGAATGGGCGATAAAAAGAGCAACGCCAAAGGGGTGTCTCCCCATTTGATCCAGAGGTCGCCAGTTTTATGTGTCACGGCGCGGTTCTGCGGAAAGTGCGCCGTAGTGTGTCTATGAGTGCCAGTGCTATGAATGATTTGAAAAAGCCATTGCCGGTCACGATTGTCGAGGCGATCGCCTGGACGTATGTCGCGCTGTCGCTTGTCGGAGTGTTGGGAGTCATGGTGGCTGAGTGCCGTGGCAACGGTGGCGCGGCGACGGCTCTGCGTGATACTTTGCTGGCTGGTAGTTTCCCTCTCGCCCTGTTCTTTGGCATGGTTCTCTCGTTGCGACGCGGATGTCGTGCATGGTTTGTCGTGCCGAATACGATAGTCACGTTGCTTTGTTTGTTTGGCTCGGCTATTGTTCTGTGTGAATCCATGTCGGCCGTAGCGCTGTTTCTTGGACTGGTTGCGCTATTGCTTTTTGTCGGTCCCCTTGTTTTGCTTTATATGCCAACTTCGACGAGATGGTTCAAGGCGAAAGCGGAGAATGGACGCCCAGACTCGTTGGGCTGTTTGGGTGTGTTCCTCTTGTTCGTGTTGTTCATTGGTGCTGGCCTTATTCTCCCGAACATCATTTGCTGCCGGGGAGCGAAGATTAATGCCCAATCACATAGAATGGCTATGCGTGGTCGGAATTTATATGCCTTCATGATGCAAGACTATCAGGAGCATGAATCGGACGAAGATTGGATAGCCCCCTCGTCATTCACGAACTCGACGCAGTATGTCAAGGCGCTTTGGGCGAAGTTTAGCGATGACAAAGGGTCGTGCCCATATCCGGACAGTTGGTGTGTCGTCGTAAATCCTCCTGACAATGACAAATTCCCTGTAATGGTCACGGCGAACATCGATCCGCGCGAACTGCTGCGACCGTCGAACGCGGACCGGCCCTTGAAGCTGACATGTCCGAAGGAGTGGGGCGGCTCCTGCTTCAAGTTTTGCGAGAAGGCGGGCGTGATTGTCTACAAAGGAGGAGCCTCGCAAATTTTTAAGAATAAGTATGTGCGTCCAAGTTTGATATTCAATGACGGCATACCAAAGCCCGGCCCCGACACCTATTTCCTGACCCCGACTGGCCGCGTCGATTTTGTTGAAAGGCAAGCGGCAGTTTCGCTATAATACACGCACCACCTTGAAATGAGGAATGTGAAAGAAAACATCGGAATGGGCGATAAAAAGAGCAACACCAAAGGGGTGTCTCCCCATTTGATCCGCCGCGCTTCGCGTCATGGAGATTTGTGATATAATATGGCGTATCCATGCCAGCGAATGTCCTTAATGCCGTCACGCTGCCGAGGCACGGTCTTTCGAAAGCCGTGATTGCGGCTGTATTGCTCCTGTTGGCGCAAGGGGTGGCGGTTGGCGCCATTGCGTGGCATTCGAACTCGGAGGGTCTTGAGCTTTGGATATCTGGAGGCATTGCCCTATGCTGCATCGTTTCGTCCATGTTGCTGGCAAAGAGGCGTTTCGCATTTCCGTTCGTGTTTCAAGGGTGCCTGATGCTTGTCGTCGGGTGGATTGTCATAGAGGGAATCTCTTGCGGAAGTGCATGGAATTTCATGCTGATCTTGTCAATGTTAGTCGCCGTGTTGCTAATGGGGGTAATGGCGCTCTTCCTTGTGCAGACGAAAAGCGCCCTGAAATGGTTCTCGGGCACTGCAATCGAGCAGGGGAGCGGTCTTGCAGAGAAGATTAAACGCGGCGTGTGGACGGTGCTGATCGTCGATGTCCTTTTGCTGGCGTTTGGAGTTTGCCTTGAGTTGGACACGTCAATATGGAGTAGGGGCGACCGCGAACCTTGTGAGATTGCTTGTTATGAGGATGAATTTCTAGATGAAGACCTTACGATAACTGGCTTTTTCGGAATTCCATTGGACACAAGAGTCAATGTCCGCATCTGGGCGAAGATGTATGGCATAGAGCGTGTCGAAGAGCCTCATTGCAGTCGCACTTTCGTGTCTGAAGATTCAGTCTCGTTCGGGGTTCCGGGGCCATGGGAAGTGACGGAGCAGATCAACACGACCAACGGATGCGTTGAAGTCGTGTCCGCAAGACGCGCCCCCATTGGCTACGAAGCCGTGTCGAATATGTTTGACGCCGTCGGGAAGCGCTTCTGGAGCGCCTCTGACATCAACTTCCAGCTCACAGATGATGGCTCGCCCTGCAAGGGGAGATGGTCAGATGGCATCCAGACGGTCGAAATAGTCTCCGACGCACAATCCCTCCTCATTTCCATTCGCCAAGATTGTAGCCGCTGGAAATGGCTGTAGTGTGTAGTTAAGTGCCGCCATCCTCATCGCATCATATTTGCACCCCTGCTCGGAGCCTTGCGGCACCACTGCCTTCGGCAGCGACCTACTACTAACATTAGGGAGACACCCCATTTTCGTTTTGCTTTTCAGTGCCGATTTCACTCATTGTCGCCGTTTATCGCAATTTCTCCAGATTTTCCGGCTGTTTGCCAAAATAAACGAAACTTAGAAAGGCTAAACGAAAGTTTAGCCGGAAGTTGGGGCTTGTCGTTTTGTTAAGGTTGGCAATCTGGCGTTGTCTGCTTCGTCCGGGCGGCTCGTCCTGCCGAACGCGCGAACTCATGAGTTCTTCGCGCTCGGGATTCGCGACACTGCCCGAAGCGCGTCGTGGTGCGGGCCGCGCTTAGGTCGCTCATCACGTCGTCAGGGCGACCGCCCGGCC
>JAFQYM010000009.1 GCA_017406465.1 Kiritimatiellia bacterium
CGTGTTCCTCCCCAATCCGCCACTCTCACCAGGAAGTATTGCTACCTCCCGGATCCCGTTCGACTTGCATGCCTAATCCACGCTACCAGCGTTCGTTCTGAGCCAGAATCAAACTCTCAGAAAAAGAATTTGAGCTTATGTGTTATGTTGCACAAGCATTTGCTGTTTTCTCAAGCGCCAACTTTCAAAGATCGATTGTCAGCCCCTTTCGGGGCGAACGGGTGAATAGTTTACCAAAGCGCGCTTGCCCGCGCAAGGGGGAAAATGAACTTTTTTCAAAAAAGTGTTTTAACAAGCAAAAAATACAACGATTTGACATAAAACTGCAATATATTTTAACGCAGAGACGCAGATTGTAGCGAGCCAAGCCGAGCGACGCGAGTGCCGAGAGTCGCAGAGGGAGTTGGAGGGTTGGAGTTGGAGAACGAAGTTAGCGGCGAGAGCGGAGTGCGTTTTTGGCATCTGATGCAGTCGCCCGGATGTGCAGTCTGAACTGCGGCATTAACATGGGCGACGGAATCCGAAGCGAGCGCCTTGGCTATATTCCGCAAAGCGGAACACGGGCGCGAGCGGTGTCCAAAAACGCACCCCGCACGAGCCGCCAACGAGCGATCGGCCATTATAAATCTGCTATCGCCGATTCGTATGGAGCGTCTTGCCAAGCAAGGAGCATTTCTGCGACGGCCGTCTCCTCTGACTCACTGTCGGCAGCGGCCCCTGACAACGTCTCTGCGCCGTCTGCCGTGCGGAGAAGATCAATCACGCAGGCAACCGTGTTCTCTGGCTTGGGAGAAGGATCAACATGCAAAACAGCAAACGAAAAGACAATGGCAAGCGAGGCCGCAACAAGCATAGCAGCCGTGCAACGGCGCCGCGAACGATGCTCGGCAACATGGGCAAACGATTCTGCCGCAGCCGCGCGTTCGATTTCCGCAAGACGAGGCGGCGACAGGGCGATGCCCTCTTCAAGCCGTCCTTTCACGAAATCTTCGATATCACGGTATTCGTTCATTTCGACTCCCCCAACATCTCTTTCAATTTTAGCGTCGCAGTACGCATCCACGTGAGCGCAGTGCCGAGCGGCACGCCAAGCTCAGACGCGATTTCCTTGAAGGAAAGCTCGCCCTCTATTCGCATCAGCAGCACCTGCCGCGGGCCGTCTGGCAACGCACGAACCGCTTCCCTCACATCCTCGGCCGTGGCCTTGGACTCAAACCGCTCGTCCGGCGACGGCGACTCGTCTGGAAGTCGCTCTGCCGCAGACGCACCTTCCCCATCTTCCGCGTCCAAGCTAACGAGCCGCCCCATCTGCCGCAGGCGATCTATCGCCGCAGACCGCGCGACAACGGCGAGATAGGGCTTGACCTTGCCGCCGCGATACTTACCCGCGGACTTTACTACGCGAACCCACGTCTCCTGAAAGGCGTCCTCCGCATCTTCCGCCGTTGGCAAAAGCCCGCGGAGAAACGCCTGCATCCAGACGGCGTGTCGCCTAACAAGCGCCGAAAGGGACTCAACGTCCCCTCGGCGCGAATAGGCAAGGAGGAGCTCGCTATCCTCTTCCACAAGGCCTTACTTGGCTTCAGGCGCCGGAGCGGGGGCGTCGCAGCCCTCCTTGGGACCTTCCTTTGGTCCCTTGTCGCCGTGCGGCCCCTTGCGCGGACCCTTGAACTCACGCGGACCCTTGCCTTCACGACGAGGACCGCGATCGCCACGAGCTTCGAACATCTTCTTCATTTCCTCGTGGGCCATCTTGACCTGCTCGGGAGTAAGGACGGACTTCACCGCGATGACGCGCTTCGCCTGCTCCTTGGCCATCGCCTTGCGGAGTTCGAACACCTCGTCGATCGTCGCCATAACTGCAGCTTCGTCAACCTTCTCAGCCTTCATCAGCTCGGCCTGCTTCATCATCGCCTCGCGCACCTTCTTCTGCGATTCGCGGTTCGCCTCGCCATTGCCCTTCAACTCCTTGAGCTTGGCTTTCTGCTCGTCGCTGAGACCGATCTTCTCGGCAACCGCAGGATTAGACACCATACGAACAATGGGATCGCCGCCCATCATCGGACCGAACCCGTCGCGCGGACCAAAGCCACGGTGCGGGCCTTCAGGACGCTGACCGCCTTCAGGACCATCAGCAAACGCCACGCAGCTGAGCGCAGCAACAGCAACCACAATGAGACTCTTCATGTTCTTTTTTCCTTTCGCGGCCTTTGGCCGACTTGAACGGCGCCACAGCGACGCCTACAGTTATTTAGACGGATGAGAGGGCGAATTTATTTTTGGTTTTTTAACGCAGAGGCGCAGAGACGCGAAGTGCGCTGAGAATTATTCTCTGCTACTCTGCGTCTCTGCGTTAAACATTATCCAAAAAAACACTTAAAGTCCAGAGTCGGGCGAGGCGACAAAGTCGCGGAGCGCGTCTTGCCAGCGCGGAGTGCGGTAGCCAAGAACGTTCAAGACGCTCTTCTTCAGCGCCGAATTGCGCGGACGCGGTGCAGGGCGTGGAAATTCCTCGGTCGTGCAGGGGACGACTTCGCGCTTGAGCCCCATGAGGCGGAAAAGTTCAACCGTCAGGTCGTACCAAGTGCACTGGTCTTCGCACGTCCCGTGTACTATACCGCTTACGTCGGGGTGAGAGATGAGAAAGCGAATCACGTCCGCAACGACTTTTGTCGACGTCGGGTTGCCTCGCTGGTCGTTGACGACCTTGAGCGCAGGCCCCTCCTGGGCGCCAAGCTTGGCCATCGTGTGGACAAAGCTCGGCCCGCCGGCGCCGTATAGCCACGCGATGCGGAGAATGGTCGCGTCTGGCACGATCATGTGGATCATCTGCTCGCCTGCGAACTTTGACGCGCCGTAGACGGTGCGAGGGCGCGGGATGTCAGTCTCGCTCCACGCCCATGGCTCGCGCGGCGGCTCGCCAGAGAAGACATAGTCGGTGGAGATCGCGATAAGCCGCGCACCTGCCGCCTTGCATGCAAGTGCGACATTGCGCGAGCCCTCTTCGTTGAGCTTGAACGCGAGGTCGCGCTTCGTCTCGCAGTCGTCGACCTTCGTCATCGCCGCGCAGTGGATAACGATGTCAGGCGCTGCGGCGATTGTCTTCTCGGTGAACGCATCCGCGTCGGTGATGTCCCATTCCGGCAAGTCAGCGATAATGAGCTCATTATCGCTGACCAGTTCCTTCTGCAGGGTTCTGCCGAGCATTCCCTTTCCGCCGGTTATAAGAATCTTCATCTCGCCTCCTCTTTCTCACTTGCAACGAGGCTTGCGTGTGTGATACATGCACCAAGAAGCACTATCTGCCAGCTCATGTAGAGCCAGGCGAGGACAATCGGGAGAAACGCAAACGAGCCGTAGAGCGCAGACGCCTTAGCGATACCGACCTGCGCGACGGCGCATATCTTTACCCATGCGCCAAAGAAGAACGCAGTAACAAATCCGCCGAAGACAGCATCCTTGAACGGCACCTTGCGGTTTGGAAGAACCGCGAACGCATACGCGAACGCAAGCGACGCGATGGTAAGCGTTATGGCAAGGCGGAAGATCGTAGAGTCAAGGAACCAGATAAGTCCGTCAGAGACCCACTTGGTGAGCCATATCGAGCCCATCGTCGCAACGAGAATCTGCTTTGCGAGGGCGAGGATAGGCACCGAAAGCGCGAGTGCCGCGAAAATCGGAAGAATCACCGCCGTAAAGATATTCAGGTAGGCACGCTTCCAAATGGGCCGTGGCTTCTCCACATGGAAGACCTCGTTGAAACTTGTCTCGACCATGCTTATCGCACTGATGACCGTCCACACGAGAAATCCGAAGCCGATCCAGCCGAACGTCCACACGTCGAACTGCGCAATGCGCTCGAAAAGCTTGTTGGAAATCTCGCGCGCCTGCGCGGCGAACTCCTCGGCGGCGATGCGCTTGCGCTCGCGTTCCTCCTCGCTGATTGGCGCGACCTTGGCGAGATCGTCGTCCTGTGCACGCTCGACGTTCGTGATCATCGCGTCAATATGCGCGTTGATCTGATCGCGTGCGAAGTCGTCGGCACCGCAGAGCTTTGCGACCGAAAGGAGCACGCACAGAAGCGGCACGAGCGAAAGCATCGCGAAGTACGTGAGTCCCGCCGCATGCATCGCGCAGTGGCTCGTATTGAAGTCATTGATTACGGTCTTGAACCAGTTGACGATTTTCTTCTTCATATCAGATGCCCCGTAAGCCACCCGAGCGCGACGCCAACGACGTAGACGACGGCGAGAATGGCAAGGTTCTCCTTTAGGTTGCGATTAGTACGAAAGAGAACGAGCAGTCCGAGCCCGGAGCCGGCGAATGACGAGGACATAAGGGCACCCGCGCTCATCGCGCCCTTGCAATATAGCTCCGCGCCAGCGACCGACACGGCGCAGTTCGGTATTAGCCCTACAAGCCCCGCGGCAAGCTCGCCGAAGACAGGGGTGTTGAGCCGCAGCGAATTGAGGCAGTCCTCGCCAAAATAGTGCATTGCAAGTTCTATTGCGCCAGAGACGACGACGATGAAGATGAAGATCTCCGCCGTGTGAATCAGCGCGGGAACGAGGATTCCCTTGTGCTCATGACATCCGCAATGGCTGTGTGCGCAGAGATCGTGGACTGCGACAGGTCGGCGAATGTGCCGCGCAAAAGCGAGGATGGCGTTGAGAGAAAATCCGACGGCAATCGCCGCCGCCACCTTGATGGCGACAATCTTCACCATAAACGCAGCAGGCACTTGCTTCGAGATAAGGACGGGAATGAGCTCGTCGGAAGTCGAGAGAAACACGGCGACGAGTGTGCCGACCGTCACGACGCCACCAGCATAAAGCGACGCGGCCGCGGCAGATACGCCGCACTGCGGGATCGCGCCCGCGAGAGCGCCGGCAAGCGGGCCTACGGACTTCGCCCGCTCAAGCCAGCGTTCGAGGGCGCCGCCAGCATGGGCCTCGACCGCCTCGAGCACGAGGTAGGTTACGAAGAGAAACGGCAGTAGCAGAAGCGTCTCTTTTACGAAGTCGATCATGTCGGCAATATTATACCAAATAAAAGGACGCGCCCGCACGGGCGCGCCATTTTCGCGTTGTCTTCAGAGACATCTGTTCGGCGACGTCCGAAGGCTCCTCCTCGGGGAACCCTCGGCGAATACGCCGTATCCCCTCGCTCGGACCTTCGCTCCGCCGCCGAACAGCTGCGGCACGGAGCCTTCGGCCGCTACCGAACGGTCTCTCGCCTTAGGCCGGGGCGATCGCCTCGTTCGGGCAGGTCGCGGCGCAGGCACCGCAGTCAACGCACTTGTCGGCGTCGATCACGTAGGGCGTACCCTCGCTGATAGCCTCGGCGGGGCAGGCGTCCTTGCAGCAACCGCACGCAACGCACTTGTCGGCAGCAATCTTGTGAGCCATTTTGTTTTTCTCCTTTTTGGTTGTTTGAAATCGACGCCATTATACCACCCCGCGCACGAATTAGGCAACGGTAATTTGCACCCCTATTCGTAGCGGAGGCAGTCGATCGGGTTGAGCTTCGACGCGCGCCACGCGGGGTAGAAGCCGAAGAAAAGCCCGACGACCGACGAAATGATGAACGCGTAGACCGCGGACGCCGGCTCGATGAGGACGGGCCACCCGGCCGCCGCGCCGACGATGTGCGACGCGCCTATGCCGACCCCCACCCCCGCAGCGCCGCCGACGGTCGAGAGAACCATCGCCTCGAGGATGAACTGCACGAGGATGTTGCGCGGCGTCGCGCCAATCGACATCCTGAGGCCGATCTCCCTGATTCGCTCGGTGACCGAGACAAGCATGATGTTCATGATCCCGATGCCGCCAACGACGAGCGTGATGACGGAGAAGATGAGAAGCAGCATCCCGACTATCCCCGTCACCGAGCCGATCGTATTCATGATTTCGGTCGTGTCGCGCGTCTCGAAGTCGTTGTCCTGCCAATCTGCGAGATGGTGGCGTTGGCGAAGAAGCGCCGCGACTTCGCGCTTCGCCTCGTCGAGATCGTCCATCGACACGAGCGAGAGGTTCATCATGTTGACGGTGTTGAACTTCGAGCGCTGGAGATAGCGATGCACCGACGTATAAGGCGCCATTATGACGTCGTCCTGGTCCTGGCCCCAGTTGTTCGCGCCCTTTGAGCCAAGAACGCCGATCACGCGGAACGTCATGTTCTTGAGCCGTATTATCTTTCCAATCGGACTTTCATCGTCGCCGAAGAGATTCGACTGGACCGTCGTGCCGATTACGCACACGCGCGCGGCAAGCTTCGTCTCGTCGTCCGTGAAGAACCTCCCCTCGGTCACAGTCCAGTTGCTGATGTCGAGGACATCGGTCGCCACCCCCTGCACGTTGCCGGCCCAGTTCTTCGCGCCGTACATCATCTGCACCGTGGTCCTGACCTGGGGGCTCACGCTCTTCACGAGGTGCCCGAGCTCGCGCTTGATCGCCTCGGCGTCCTCGGCCGTCATCGTCTGGCCCTGCCCCATTCCGCCCGACACCGGCCCGCGGTTGCGCCGCTCGGGGAACACCATCATGAGGTTGTTGCCCATCGACGAGATCTCCTTGACCATCATCGTCTTCGCGCCCTCGCCTATCGCCATCGCGAGGATGACGGCGACGATTCCGATGCCGATGCCGAGGCACGAGAGGAACGAGCGTATCGGATTCCGCCCGAGCGACCTCAGGGAGACCTTGAATATTGTTGTAAAACTCATTTTGCCTCCTCTAAGGATTAGTCTGGAAATGTGCAATTGTGACTTACCTCATTTTCAGCGTAGTGCCTATTCGATTCTTTGCAACAGTCATCACCGGCATATCGTCCGACAGTCCCCGAGAAACCACCCGGACAGACCTCCATTCAAATGGATTTGCCGAGACAATAGACGATCTTGCAAAGGAATTGTCGGCTCCATTGATCGAAACTCCCACAACCGCATTCCCTGACACTTGACTGCTCCTTGCAGTGATAGACAGCATGATTTGACCTGACGGCAGCAACACGCTGTCGAACATCTCGCTGCCAGCGTCACGCCCGGCGACGAACAACCGCCCTCCGTCGATGCCGAGCACAACGTCCCTGCAAGCTCGCGACGCGGCATCGTCGGCACAAAGCCAGACCTCAAGTTGATTGGTCACCGCATTTGGAAACGCCGCTGAAATGGTCATGAGTTCAGATGCCGATGCCACAACAGGCTCTACCGCAGACCGCACGTAAGATTCACCATCGGCAAACTCAGGAACCGACGGCTCCATCACGGCAGTCACTCCAGCCCATGCGCAAATCGGCATGAATATCGAAGGTAGAAGCGACTTCATGGCTGCGCCTCCCTCGTCACGGTCTGGACACCGTTGGTTCCACGATGAGCAGTCCAGCCGAACTTCGACACCTCGGCGTCGCCGCTGGCGAATAGCCTGACCGTCTGCACATTAGTCGCGAACTGGTTTGTCTGGGACGATCCGTCGACCCACCAGTAGTACGGTATGTTGAAGGCGTAGCTGCCGTCAGACCACGGCTGGGGAAGCTCGTCGACACGGTACGCCGCGCCTGCGCGGTCGACGCCGGCGACATTGCCCTCCTGAACTACATTGACCCGTCCCGCTCCGTTCTGCGCGTCGTGATTGACAGCGGACATATTGACGTGGGTAAAATATCCCTGCATGTCAGACGCGGGGGCGAAGCCTTCCATCGTGCGAAGACCTTCGAACGACACATAGTCCGGAATCAGCTTTACGTCAATGCGAAGACCTGCGCCGACTTCGCCGACGGCAAGCGCGTTCGTCGTTACATCAAGCCAGTCTGCATCCGTCATCGCCGCCGCGCTCGTCCCGACGCACGCGGATGGGCCGATTACAGAAAGGGGAACATATATTGCCTCCCCGTCGATGACAAGCCTCGCAGCGACATTTGTCGGGCATTGAGTCGTGACCCAGCCGAACGAATTGCCTGTCCCGTTAGTGTTTAAGTATTCCCATGTTCCGCTTGGATCGCCGCCTGCAACCCTCAGAAGGAATGGCTCATGCGGCCCGAAAACACGCCGATGCCTTTCTTCCGGCCAGGTGCGTTGAGCAATCACCTCAAGACCAACGGCGCGAATGGTCGCAAAATAGTCAATGCCGCCAGGCGCCGCCGCGCTTGTGAAGCGCAGTTTGAACGTCGCGACGTCGCCCGGGGAGAGCCCGCCCACAGCGAAACTGCGAACGGCGTCATTCCCGCCGCCCGAAACTTCCCACGAATACGGAAGCGAAACAGCCGATCCATTTTCAGACAATGTGCAATCCGGACCGGAAACCTTGCTGAGTTCCAACGCCCCCGGCCGGTTTCCATTGTAGGCGCACGAAAGTGTCGAGGCGAGATTCGAAGAGGCCGGAACCCAGATTCCGTCCGTCCCGAGATGAGCGTCCTCGAACACGAGAACGCGCGGCGCGGCGCCGAATTCGACAAACTGCGTGAGGTTGGTATATTCCGTATTCGCCGCGACGGAAACCTCGCCCGTCGCGCAAAGATTCCACTTCCCGCTCTGGCCGTTGCCCCACAAGCACCTAACGTGCCCGGAGTTTCCATCCTGCAAGAACACTCCGGCTCGGCTGCCGTTGGCGATCGGCACGACGTTTATATTATCGCTTGCCTCCCATGAATAACTTCCGTTTCTCACTGGTGGCGTCATCACAGCGCGCGCCGTCGCGAAA
Source organism: Kiritimatiellia bacterium (assembly GCA_017406465.1). Classification (GTDB taxonomy): domain Bacteria; phylum Verrucomicrobiota; class Kiritimatiellia; order RFP12; family UBA1067; genus UBA1067. Next base: position 8,694 of record JAFQYM010000009.1, read on the forward strand.
CTCGCGTTCGTGAACGCGACACCCTCCACGGCAAGATAGAGCTTGCGGTGAAAATTCACAGTGTGCTGTTCGTCGGCATAATCCCAGACGACCTTCTCTTCGCCATTGGTAATTTTAACGGTTGCGAACCCCCTGTCAGCATGGGCATCGTACACAAAACCGCTGCGGCAGGGAACGGTATACGAGCCTGTTGTATTTCCTCTCTGCGCCCATGTATTGATTAATTTGTTGTTTTCCTTGAATTCCACTGTTGACCCGCGCGGCACTGCAAAAGCAAACCGCAAGTAGATATTAAAGCGTCCTGAAGAATAATTGCGAACCGGCAGAGGGAAGTCATATTCATCCAAGCCAAAATCGCCCGATTCCGGTGGCGGTCCAATCTTGGCGACAACACGCGAATCGTCATGAATGATCCAATGAGTTATATTCGTGACCGTCCCGTTTTCATCCGCAAGAAATACGACATCTTCCGGCAAGACCCCTTCCGGCAATTCGTCGATAGCGCCACCCTGCATGCCTATGTACGGACCATATTGCGCTTCCTGCATATCTATAAATTTATGCACGAGGTTGAAATCGTCATCATCGTATTCTGACAGCGGATTCCGTTTTTTTTCAACCATTATTGAATACTTTTCAATTCTCACAACGTCGTTTGACAGATTCTCTACCTTTTCCCAATATTCATCATGCGCCCGCTCATAGGCATCGTCCCTGAAAAAGCATTCGACGAAGCACCACTCGTTCGTGTCGTACTCGAAGACGAGATCGCCCGATGCGTCGAGGTGGCAGATTTCGGGATAGTTCTCAAGCCACCATTCCGCGTCCTGCTCGAGATTCTTCTCAAGTTTTACCGACTGCCCCTCCGCGACGAACGGCGTCATGTCCTGCGTTTCGGAACCAATCTTGACAAAAGAAGAGAAGCCCTCTTCGGGGATGTTACCGTATGTGAACTCTACATCGCCCCACTCGTATATCGTCGCCGCGAACGAAACGAGGTTGGACGGATCGCGGTTGAAGGCGAGATCCTTCCACACGAACGTCTTCGAGCTTTCGTTCGTGACGGCCCAGAAGTCGCTCGTACCCAGTAGGAACGAATTCGTGGCGTAGAGCGGCGCGAGCGTCGTGTGCCCGTCCTCTATCGTCTCGGGCGAGTCGATTCCCCACGGCTGTGTCGTGACGACGCCGCAGATTCCGGCGACCCATCCAGGCACGGCGACCTGAAAGTCGTCCGAGACGTTGTGACGGGTCCACATGGACGGCGTGACGGCGTTCGTAGGACGAATGAAGACGTCCGCGCCAGCGGCGAAGTTCGTCGGCGCGAAGTAGCGGTGAAGCGAGGAGAGTCGATTGTTTGATTGTTTGATTGTTTGAATTGTTTGATTGCTTGAATCGACGTCCTTTGACTTTACATTCTCTCTGCCGCCCTTTCCTCCCGCCCAGAAGGCGACAGGCGCCGACAGGGCGACGAACAGCAGTGTCTTCGCGATGCCGCGCCGTCGGACTTCAGCTGCCGCGATGCGCCACAATCCAACGACGACAAGAACCGCCGTAAGTGCGCCGACTGCGGACAAGATAACGCAAGCATCGTGTATGTCGAACAAAGTCATTTCACTTCCTCAAAAAACCATATTCGTAGACCTTCGGCTCGATTTCCTTGGCGAGACGCTTCATCGCGGCGCGGAGACTGCCGATGAGTTCGGTGTATTTCGCGTCCTTTCGAACGTGATGTAGAAGTCATTGGCAACGCGGTCGTCGGCGATGTTGGTCGTCCCGTTGTCCTCGATGTTCATCTCGGCGAGATAGAAGTCCCGGTCGTAGATGTTGTACTTCTTCTTGAGGACGTCCCACGGCGCGTCGATATGCGGCATGACGATCTCTCGCCACTGACGGTAGATGTGCGTGAAGTTGTTCTTGTTGATGAGTATCTTCGAGATGTCGCGGCGTCCCGACTTGAAGTTGGCCTTTATGAACCGACGCAGAATATCGCCGTCCTCTGCATATCTGAAGAGAAGCTTCTCGCGTTCGATGACGCCCTTTGCAAGCGTGTAGAGCTCCTTGAACTCCTTGGTTTCGTGGTCGCTCGGCGTGACGGTCCAGTCGAAGTCGTTCTTTCCGAGGACGCCCAGCACGGCATTGTACGGGAGAAATGCGATCTTCTCCGCGTCAAATGCGCCGAGGAAGTGAGGAGGAAGGTTCTTGTCGGCTGCGCGCTGACCTCCGATTGTCAGAATAAGCTGTACAAAACTCGCGACGATGTCCTTCTTGTTCCCCGCCTTCGCCTCGGCCCACAATACCGGCTCCGCCTCGAATCCAAGAGCGAGTTCCGTCGCCGGGATATCGACGCAGAAGTCGATGTCCCCGATTATGCGCGTGCAGTCGAACGCGCCGAACCAGTCGGCCGCGACCTTGTTCTTCAGCTCCTCCTCGCGGAGCGACATAGGATATGCGCTTGGGTGTCCCATGTCAAATATTATAGCAAAATTGCCACCTTGCCGACATACCCTGTATACTTCATGACAGTGCCTCTTTCACGAGCTGCGACACCTGCTCGGTTGTCTTTCTGCCGCCCTCGCCGTGGTCGTCGCGCATGATCTTTCCGTCGCGCATCACGACATGCCGCTTCGCGTACGCCGCTATGTCGTCCTCGTGCGTCACCATGACGATCGTGATGCCCTCCTCGGAAAGCTCGGTGAAGAGGTTCATTATCTCGATCGAGCTCTTCGTGTCGAGGTTGCCGGTGGGCTCGTCTGCGAACACAACCGGCGGATTGTTCATGAGCGCCCGCGCTATCGCGACGCGCTGCTGCTGTCCGCCCGACAGCTGCGCGGGAGTGTGCGACTCGCGCCCCTTCAGTCCGACGCGCTCAAGGAGCTGCATCGCGCGCGACCTGCGCTCGCGGCGGGAGAGGCGGCCCATGTAGAGGTCCGGAAGCTCCACGTTCTCGAGCGCGCTCGTCCGAGGCAGGAGGTTGAAGTTCTGGAAGACGAAGCCGAGCTTCATGCAGCGGATGCGCGCAAGCTCCGCGCGCGAACGCGCCGCGACCTCGATTCCGTCGAGGAGGTACGAGCCCTTCGTCGGCACGTCGAGGCAGCCGAGGATGTTGAGCATCGTGGACTTGCCCGATCCCGACGAACCCATTATCGCGACAAACTCGCCGTCGTCCACCGAGAGCGACACGCCGTCGAGCGCATGCACCGGCTCGTCGCCGATGGCGTAGATCTTGTACATGTCGCGAATCTCGATAAGATGGGCCATGGGCTACTTCTTTGGTTCGGGCGCGGTTCCTTTGTTGTTGTTGCGCTTCGGGAACTTCGGCATGAAGGGATTCGTCGAGTCCTTGCCGTCCATCGCGGCCATGTTCGCCGTCTGGTAGCCAACGACCGCCTCGCGGCCCTCGAGCGCATCCACGCCCTCGCAGACGATGGACGTGAACGAATCGTCCGTGACGCCTTCTTCAACTCGGATATACTCAAGCGGATCGCCCTCCTTTTGCGGCTTAAGCCATATCTTGCGCCCACGCGGAATTTCGCCGGCGATGCGGTCGCGATCCTCGTCCTTCGGGCGAAACCTGAACGCTGCCGCCGCGACGGCAAGCACGTTCTCGGCGCGCGCCGTCTCAATGGAGAGCGTTGCTGTCATCCCGGGGAAAAGCTTTTGGTCTGGGTTCTCGGCCTCGACGATTACTGGGAACGTCACGACGTTGCTTGTCGTCGTCGACGCCTTCCTAATCTGCTTCACCTTGCCCTTGAACCGCGTGCGGTACGCGTCGACGGTGAACGTGACATCCTGGCCAACCTGAATGCCGCCGATGTCGGCCTCGGGAATGTCGGCCGCGACCCATATCGTGTCGAGGTCCTCTGCGATTGTAAGGACAGGCACAGCGTTCATCGACGAGACGACAGTCTCTCCCTCCTCGACCTTGCGGTCGATCACGATGCCATCGACAGGAGAGACGATCGTGCAGTAGTCGAGGTCGGCTTTCGCCTTGCTGGCCGAGGCCTCGGACTGCTCGACCGAGGCGTTGGCGCTGTTCAGACTCGCTTTCGCGCTTTCGAGCCCGGCCTTTGCACGTTCAAGCGCCTCCTCGGCGCTGTCGAGGTCGGCGACGGGAGCCACCTTCTTCTCCACAAGCGCCTTCTTGCGGTCGTATGTCTTCTGCGCAAGGGCGAGCTCGGCCTCGGACGAGCGGACGGCCGCTTCTCGAACGGCGACGTTCGCCTTGTTCACGTGCAGCTGCGCGACGGCGCTTTTGTAGTTGGCGTCATAGACCTGCGGGTCGATGAGCGCGACGACCTGCCCGTTGGTCACGATGTCGTTGTAGTCAACGTAAAGCTTTATCAACTTGCCGTTGACCTGCGCACCCACGGGAATTCCCTTCGAGGAATTGCGAGGCGTGACGGAGCCAGTCGCAGAGACCGTGCGAACGATATCCGTGCGTGCTATGGAGGCGGTGCGGTAGGACGGCGCCTTGCGGCTCGGGACGAGCGACTTGCCTTCGCCGCAGCCCGCGACGAGCGCAAGGCAACCAAGCAGCAACGCGGCGCAAGCCGCCTCATTTTTCGTCTTCACTGATCGTCTCCTCCGTGTATTCGGGCCAGCGGCCCACAACCCTGAAAAGCTTTGCCTCGGCAATCTGGCCGCGGTAGAACGCGCGTACGCGATCGCCAAGCGACGAGGCGTAGCCCGCCACGGCGTCGGCGAATTCGATGCGGCTCACGTCGCCAACCTGGTACTGCTCGCGCACCGTGTCGAGATTCTCCTTGCCGCTCCTGACGCTCGAGCGGGCGGCCTCAAGCGCTTCAAGGGCGTTGTCGCGCTCGGCGACGGCGAGCTCTATGTCACGCGAGAGCTCGAGTTCGGCGGCATCTACGCCGTACGCGGCGGCATCAAGCGCGACTGTCGCGCGCTCGACTGCGGCAGTCTTGCGCCAACCAGTGAAGAGCGACATCGCGCCGTTCACGCCCCAGCGCCAATACCAAAGGGGATCGGTCCAGTTAAGCGCGAGACTTGCGCTGAGAGTCGGGTAGAGATTTGCCACCGCCGCGTCAACCTCATGCGATGCGGCCTTGAGGTGCGCACGGGCGGCCTGCACCGACGGCGCGTTCGTGCATGCAGTGCCATAGAGCTCCGAGGCGCCGACGGAAGTGTCCGCAAGCGAGCGGAACATCTGCGCAAGACCGGCGTCGCGCGAGCCGAGAACAGTCCTGAAGTCGCCAGACGCGGCGTCAACCCCAAGCGCCGCCATAAGCTCGGCACCGGCGGTCACGACGTCGTTCGACGCCGCGACGACGTTCTGCACGGCCTTTGCGAGGTCGAGTTTCGCCTTGAGGACGTCGAGTTCCTTTGCCTCGCCATGCTCCTTCCTTAGCTCCGCCTGTTCGAGATGCTCGGCGTACTCGGCTTCGTTCGTGAGCGCGACTTCGAAAAGCGCCTCGTTCCTTAGGAGAGTGAAATACCCGCTCGCCACTTCCTCGAAGACTGAATATCCAGTGCTGATAAGCGTCGTTTCGGCGGCAATGACTTCCTCCGAGAGAGCTCGTGCTTCCGCAGCGTTGCGACCGAAGTCGTAGATGAGAATATCGAGAGAGAGCGACCCCGATGCGGAGCCATCGGTCCTCCCGTGAAGACTGCGTCCGGACTTGGACGCCTCCGAGCGACCAATAGAGGCCGCGGCATCCAGTGCGCCCCACGGCGTAGATGAAAGAAGCGGCGCATCTGCCGCGACTTGCCTTAGGGCTATGCGTGCATCCTCTACCGCGAGACGCGCACGAACCATAGAAGGACGGTTTGCGAGCGCAAAGTCGACAAGCTGCGCGAGATTGCACCCCTTGAGATCGACCTTCTCGGCTTTGGTTTCGACCCCCATGCCGCGGGCGGCATACGTCTTCTGGGCGCTCCGCGCCTCTCGAACGGCATGGAATGTGCCGCATCCCGCAAAAACGGCGGCAAGCGCAAGGACCTGAAAAATCCGCATCGTGCTCATTGGCGATATTTTACCAAAATCGTGCACTCCCGCCAATACGGCCCGCGAGAAAGCGACGGTCAACTCATGGTTTCTCCCATACAACGTTCAAATGCATCAAGTGTTTCGATGAAATCGGGGACAAGGAATGCATGAGCCTTAGCGCAGATATCCTGTGGAACGCCGTAGTAAGCCCCAGCCACAGCTCCGCAGATTGCGCCAATGGTATCAGAATCGCCGCCAATCGAGATTGCGTTGCGAATCGCAAGCGTCATCACGGTGTCGTCAGTAAAGCAGCATGGCTTCGCCCCCTCGTGCTGCTCCACCAGCAACGTGAAGTCCTTTGACTTGCAGTTGCGCCACTCAAACCGCGAGCCGGCGATGTCGCCAACTATTGCGCCTATAAGATGTGGCCTGGATCCGCAGTGTACGGCCACGCTTTTTATTCGCTCGTAGGTCTTACTCATAGCGTCACCCTCCTTTCGCAAGTTCCTGTACTTTGACGATTTCCTCGTCGGACAGGCGCTTGAACGAATGAGGAACATAGTCCTCCCCGAATACCGATGCGACCGTTTTGTCAACAGACAGAGGCCGAGGATTCAGAACCTCAAACGCGACCGCCTGCGGCTCGCTCTCATAGTAACCCGTGAGAAAGGCGTCGCGCTTCACACCATCTGCCTTGCACGTCTGTTCCCATACCTCTTCGGGCGTACCAGTGATGATTTTGCCGACTTCAAACACGGCCAGCAATACGGCGGGCTCGTCTGAACTGCACAACACCATTTCGCTTCCAGGCACAATCCATTCTGGGCAACGCTTGCGGTATTCGTACGTCTTCTCTCCTGACAGTATCTTGTCGCAATACTTTTGATGGATCTTCAGAAGACAGGTTGGCCTTGGTCTGTCGATTACATCGCCCACAGGTTTACCCCCTCATTTGAAGGATTCGAGTTCTTCCCACTTGATAAATACCGACGGCGTACCGTAGCATCCCGGAAGAATCGAATATGCACCCCAAGTCCACTTTACGCCATCCTTGGATACCAGCATGTACGCTTCATCAAGATCAAGCGGATGTTTAGACATCTCTTTCGCTTCGTCCCCTTCCAGCAGTTCCTTGCAAAGCCGCTTCGTGACAAACGCCGACAGCTTCTTCAACTTTCTAGCCGCAAAATAGTCCTTCAAATCCAGTTCAATGCCATCTGGCAGACTGTACACCTTTGAGCAGTATTTTGAATGGCATCCATTACCGCCGTCATTGTCGTATCCATCGACCCAGACGCTGAGGACCGGGTGCTCGTACCACTTGGAATTCTCCTTGGTTGTAAGACCAAACGGCATGTCAATATGCTGATCTACATCGTAAGACCATTGGCTGCAACAATGCCACCAACTGTCATCCATCTTTTCCGGGAGCTCGCATTTGTAGCATGCCTGCGCATGCGCCTTAATATCAGCAAGTCCCAATTCAAGCGACTTAGTTGTAACGCGTCCGTCATCTTTTGCCGGGAGCCGCCCCGTTTCATACGACAGCGCACCACAACACAATGTTGCCCAGTCGGCAGGCTGGAGGCCAAAACCTTCCAAATCCCTGTCCTCGCCTTCCTCTGCCCATAATTCCTTGTTGCGCTTTTCAAGCGTCTCCTGAGTTTCGCCAAGTGCCTCCGGACTGACATACGGGCATGGCATTGGCACGAGTACAAAATTCATCCAAAGAATTGCTTTCCGCACCTTGGCGAGCGCATCCTTTGTCAGGCCAGAACGCTCTTCTGGCCATTCGATGTGTACTTTGACAGACACATCAGATCCGCGACTCCCAGTATGATCCAGCCCGTATTTCCTGACGTCTGACATCTTATGCGCCGGCCCTTTGCCATTGAACTCATAAGAATACACAGAATACCGACCCTCATGCAGAACATCCGGCTCGAAACTCTCGGCGATTTGCTGTCCTATCTTGTCATTCGGATTGGCGTATGGGTCTTTATAGAGGTCGTCTGGTCCCTCAGAATCCTGTCCATCTTGCTGGTCAACGGAATCGGAGTTTCCCGATGCCTGCGCGACCGCATCTTCCTGATCTGCGCATAGTGCCTGATCGATTTCTTCCTGCTCTCGCGAACACGCGGCACACAACAGCAGAATAACACAGGAACAAATCCTGCCAATACGAATCTTTAGCGATGTCCTTCCTTTCATAGTTACCCTCCTTATCTTTTGCGAGTTACAAAATCCTCAAGCCATATCGGCACGTCTGCATTCGCAGCCCAAAGTGAGTCCCTATAGCCAAGATAGTCGAATGAGAGCTTGCGCAGTTCAACATCAACAGCACCATCTTCTTTTACATCCACGACGGCATACGAGGCGAACGACACACTCCTAGGACAGCCGACTGTCCCGACGTTTATGACGCACCTATCGGATTCCGTCGCGCTCATTCGGTTCTCCTTGATCATCTCAACACTGCCATCGTTGCCAAGCCGCCAAAAAGCAGGCTCATGCGTATGGCCTACGAACACGATGTTCACCCCTGCGCCATCCACGGCCGACAGCGCACGCTTCACATCGTCCGGGCGGAACATGTATCCGAATCCTGGCTTAATTGCACCTCCATCGCAACACACGTCTCCATGCGCGAACAACATCGAACCTTCCCTTAGCAAAGACGGACACGCTCCAAGCCAATCAAAGTTCTCCTCCCCGACCATGCAACGTTGCGCGATAATAGACTTCCGAGCACGATGCGAAAAAGAGTCCATAGACATTTCACGCAGCAGCGCAGCATCATGGTTCCCGAGTACGACGTGATTTCCGAACACCTTTCTTGAAAGCATTATCGCCTCGTCCGGAGATGGTCCGTAGCCGACGATGTCGCCAAGGCAGAAATAGGCATCGACGCCGCACGCTTGTGCGTCGTCAACCGCCTTTGCGAGCGCCAACGGGTTGGCGTGCACATCAGACATGACTGCATATTTCATTTCGACACCTCGGTTCCTTGAACGCCGCTATTATACAATATAACAAGCCCGACAACAATGCGTCTCGCGCTCGCACTTCCATGCACGCACGGCAAAAAATTGGTCCTTTAAAACGTGCAAGACCGTGTAGAGGTTATCCGTATTGCCTTTGTGAAAAACTCATGGGAAAATATAACACGAAACGCACAGATAAGGAGAGTCTATGAACACTAACACAAAGCTGATGGCTGCTATGATCGCGCTGGCCGGGATGTGCGGTCTTATCGGAATGACAACAATCCATGCTGCAGCGCCCGCACTGACGACGAGCCACGCCATCGCATTGACGGCAGGCGTGGCGATACTTGCCTTGATAATTACAGTGGGGCAGAGGCGGCTCTCTTCAGTGGGACTTACTGCAGCACTGTGCGTAGCCGTGCTCTGCCTCTGTTGCTTCATCGAGGAATCCGATTACGGCTTCAACCGGAAACTCGTGGCGTTCGGATGGCAAGTGATGGAACCGTCGTTCTTTATAACGCCGTCACTCGTATTGCTATTCGCATGGGCGCGGCGCAGCCATCAGGGGACGATTTTCTTTGCCACCACCACAATCGCGGCCCTTCTCCTCGCGGTATACATGCCGAGACTTTCCGAAGCGACGCTCGTGCTTGTCCTCGCCGCCACCGTGTATGGCTTCGTTGTCCGCATCCAGAGACACAAGCGCGTTCGTTGCCTGATTGCTGCCGCAATCGCTCTCTCGCCGTTTGTGGTCCGCGAGGTTCAGATGCAGATGTCTGGGCGCAGTTGGTTCAGCCCCAATTCGCTTATTGGCAGCTACACCGAATTTTCGTGGTACATGGTTGCCAATTCCCCGTGGATTAGGACATCGGAGCTTTCACGTACACTTCCTCCTATTGGCAGCATTAACGGAAATGTTCTCGGCTTCGCATCGTATTATTGCGGAAAGTGGACGCTCGTTACTCTCGCCTGTATCCTACCACTTCTTGCGATTTGCCTCATTGTCGCAGTTCGTCGCGCACGCACATCCTCGCAAAAGATCCTTGCCGTCGGCGGAGCGGTTGCTCTTATTGCGGAAATGATCTTGGGCGCTCTTCACTTCTTCTTCCTCATCCCACGCCACACGAGCTATGTGCCTTTCGTATCCCCGGACAACAGCTATACAGTCGCGTGTTTCGCGCTGCTTGGCCTTGTCCTCGCGACATTGCGCAAGGATTTGGGCAGCTCCGAGCGAATCAGGCACAAACGCAGATTCGACGCTATCGCATTCGGGACGATCCTTGTGGCAATCACCATGGCCGGGGCAATGCTGCTTATTCACAACGAGTCACTTCCCCAGACAAAAATTGCCCGCAGGCTACCGGAAAGCGCGTCCGGTTTCTCATTCGATGTCAAAAACGGCATACTGACAGACGACCTCGCAATTGTCCCTGTCAAGAAGTCCACTGGCATTGGAGAACCATCAATCGTCACTGCACTCGCGACCTTTCGTGACGGCAAGCGGATTTGGAATGAAGACATCAGCCACGAGCCGCCCATAGTCAATGCCAGATGCAGAATCCGCCCTGATGGTTGCATGGCGCTAGACTGCCGCGACCTTTATGAAGACGAATTCACACTTGTCTTCAAGCCACCGACTGGCGGCAGCACCACACCAGAATCATCAGTTACTGGCGAGCGATGGAGAATCTCCCTCGATCCGCAAGGGCACCTTGGGTGCACAAATCTCTGGACAGCCGCCCGCGTCACGCAAGCCATCTCCAAAAAACTAAACCTCGACTACGGCTTTGTCAGCAATGCGATGTCACGAGCCGACTCTCGCTACATAAAGCTGAAAATAACATCCGACCCTGACGAGGTAGCTTGCGCAAGGCGAAACCGACGCTTTTGGCGCCTCGTCATCGAAAAGGAATCTGCAATAGAGAATCAATAGACGACAAAACACCCGAGAAAGAATAAAAGACAGAAATGAGAAAAATCATGTGCGAAGTGCAACCATTGTATTCAGAGGCCTACTCAAAAATCCTCGCTCTCGCGACTCGCTATGCAGCGGGGACTGACGACAACGTCCTCCGCCTCAAGCACCTTCTTGCGGCATTTCTCGACACTGATGCGGACATCTTTCGCGAGATACTCGGCGTCAAGCGGCTTATACGCCCGGAGAGCCTTTTATTCGAACCGAGAGAGCAAGACGGTGAGATCTTTCTCTCTTCTCAAGTCAACCGCATCCTCTCGCTGCACGGCGGGAGAATGGACGACGTCTCAGACGCGCTCGGACCCGTAATCGAGCTGGGGCTCCCGCACCTCGCGGCGGCAATGCTGATCAAACCCCGCGGCCCCGTACTCGAACTTCTCCAGCTAAATGCCATAGTGTCGGACAACGCTTCGTACGTTGACGCCGTAATGGCCAGGGCACAAGAACTCGCCGACACGGAGTTTCAGAAGTCCTGCGCAAAGGAACGCGCAGACAGGATGAGGACGCTCAAGCAGATAAAGACCGATCTCTCCAAAACTTGCCGCGGGCAGGACAAGGCCATCGAGGCGCTTATTGCCCATGTCGCAACAGCGATGATCGAACCGCCGTCGGCACGAGGCTTCCGCCCCATCTCTGCGGCCTTTATTGGCGGCTCGGGAACGGGCAAGTCCATGATGGCCACGGCCTTCCGCGACGCATGGGCGCATGCGTTCGGCGGCGGAAAGCCAGACATCGTCGATATGAGCCGCTTCTCTGTCGAACAGCTCATAACTGAGATATGCGGACGCGACCCCTGCTGGAAAGACGGCGGGAAGGAAGGACAAGTCACCAGGCTCGCCGCTAAGTTCCCGCATGGCGTCATCATCCTCGAAAACATAGACAAGGCCCATCCAGGAGCCCTCGTGCCAATAGCGAACATGCTAACCACGGGAAGGCTTGTTGATGAATTTACAGCAAAGGAGGTCTCGTTTGCAAGGAACATCGTAATCCTGACAACCAATCAGGGAACAACCTACATCGAATCTGGGAAGTTCGCCCATCTCTGCTCGCGCAATGGCGGGACGATTCCACGGGAAAAGCTCGTCGAGGGCATAACCGCCGCGCTTGAGACGGAAACGCCCGAGAAGGCCGGCATCCTCGCCGAAATCCTCAAGAAGGCGGACGTCCCCATCCTCTTCAAGCGCCATGACGTCCGTTCGATGTCTGCAATCATCGGCGACGCCATCGACAATACGCTCGCGCAAGTGAAGTCACTGTTCAAGGCGGAAATCGAGGCCGACCGAGAGAAGCTCATCGCCTTCTTCATCGAGACGCTCCAGAATCTTGATTCGGCGCACGGCATTGCACAGGTGATAGAGGACACCCTCGTCACGCGCCTTGAAAGGGAACTGCTGGACACGTCAGACCCAAAAGACCTCGACGGTGCGCGAATCTCCATTGTCGTTGACGACCTTCCCGAGCTCGACATCCCGCCCGCGCTGAAATCCAATGGCGCGCTCTCGACGCTGGAGAAGCGCACGTGGGCCAGACTTCGGCAAGCACTGCAGCTCGAATACGACATCAAAGTGACCTTCGCCGACGGCGCAACTACATTGCGCATCACAAACCTCAGGCACACTGTCATGCCGGCCATTGAAGATGCCGGCTGGTTCAGCGTCTGTCCGCCAAACACACGGCCAGAAGACCTCGTAGGGCTGGAAGCCGCATGGGCGCGCGTACGGAAGTTCCTGGCAAGCACACACAACAACAAAGCCGAGGGTTTCAAGCCCGACCACATTCTCCTGTATGGCCCCCCAGGCACAGGCAAGACCGCCTTTGCCAAGGCAATCGCCCACACGCTCAACCGCAGCTTCATCTGCGTCAATGCGGCAAAGTTCACGACATCCCGCAACGACAACCGTGCCGTCAGGTGGATACAGAACCTTTTCGCAACGGCGGAAAGAACGCAGTCCATAATCTTCATAGATGAATGCGACGCCATTGGCTCGCGGGAACATTCAAATGCCTCGCAGGCCCCTGTCATCAACACGCTTCTAACTCTGCTGGACGGGTTTGAGGACAGCAATGTACTCGTAATCGGCGCAACCAATCGGCCCGACATGCTCGACCCCGCCCTGACGCGCCCAGGACGCCTCCATACCCGAATCAAGGTTGATGTCCTGCGCAGCCCCGACGACCGCCTGAAGCTCATCGACATCTTCTGTCGAAAGGCAAAGCGCACTATGCCAGAAAAGCTAAAGACCCTTATCGCGCTGGCCACGGACGGATGGGCGCCGGCAAACATCCTGAGCGTCCTGCGCGAGATGTTCGACATCGCGGGCGACGAAACGCCAACGCGCCGCATGTTCGCGCAGGCCAGGAACACGGAATTTGCAGGCGAGGAAACGCAGCGCCCGCAGCTGACGGACGAGGAAAAGCTGCATGTGGCAACCCATGAGGCGGGCCACGCGCTCGTCGCCACCCTCCGCAAGCAAAACTGGTTTCAGGTAACGATAAACGGCTTTGCAGACACCCTCGGATTCCTCGAGCACCTGGACGACGGTTGCATCGGAAAATCCATGGAGAAACTCAAGGAGAAGATTGACGTCGCTCTTGCGGGGAACGCCGCAGAACGAATTCTCGGAACGGTCTCAGAGGGGAGCAAAAGCGACTTCGTGTCCGCGACCGGCTACGCAAGGAGGATCGTCTGCGGCGGCTTCTGCGAAGGCGACGAACTTGCCGTGACGCCAAACTTCGCCGAAGGAGGCCGTTACTGGGAGCGCATACGCCCCAAGGTAAACGCAATCCTCGCAGACCGGATGAAGATCGTGTCCTCTCTTCTCACAAAGCACAAGACCGCGCTGAAGATCGTCGCCAACGACCTCGTCCAGTGCGGGACTCTCTTCCAGGAAGACGTTGAAGCTGCACTTCACCGCAGGAGAGGCACCGTCGTCAAAGGGAAAGGAAGTCACGGCAATGAATAAAATGTGGGAACCAGAATTCGAGGACTGGTCAGAGGGCAGGGTCTTCCTGTCGTCATGCGAACTGTCGACGCAATGCTCGGCGCGGAACGAATACGGCGTCATGATGCAGGTGGGAACGGACGACAATCCGTATCCAGTGGATGCCGCGATATTCTGGATAGACGAAATGCACCTCTATCTCCGCTATGACTGGGGTCTGTGGTACAAGATTTCCAACGACGACCCGGACAACTGCGCCAACCTCTGCAAAAGGACCTCCGCGACGCTTCTCCTATGCACAACCTCGTCAATCAAGCACCACGCAGTAAAGGTCTATCACATCGACAGACTCCCCAAAGAGCTGTTCGGGCAGGAGGAAAGTGACGCCTCAGCCGGACTCGAGGCGATCCAGCTCGACCTTGACTTTATTTCGTCGCCGGGAGACGGCGAAATCCCTTAGGATGCTTTTGCGCAAGAGAAGGATCCTTCGTCCAATGTCTCGCTCGTTAAACACGACAGGGCGAGCCTGCGCGGCAGCGCGAACACGCGAACGCCATTCCAGCGGAGTGGTCGAAACTGTCGTTCTGTCGCCCATCAAGGAATTCCGTCGAAGTGGGTTTTAAGGAATTTGACGCGGCGCTTGGCCAAATCCGTATCGTGATCCGCGAAATAAGCCGTCATATGGGGGCTCGAGAGGATCGCTTCGAGAATACCGCTCGCATCCGCCCGCCCAGCGAGATAGTGGGCGACGAAGGCGATGAAAAGCGCCCTTTCAGACTCGTCGAAAAACGCCCCGCCGACGATGTCGTCGACAACGTTCGTCTGTCGCGCATGGGTGCGCCCGGTGCGAAGATAGCTCGCGGACGCAATATCCAGATGCCAGGGGAACGGGAAGTCAAAATCGTGATTAGAGGCGATGAGGATGTGCGTGAAGAATGCGAAGAGGTCTGCTTTCCTCTCCCAGAGCGCGGCGTGCGCCACGGCAGTATGCACCATGAGGCGCGCGAACACGGCAATCATGACAAGAATCCGCGACTCGCCGGAAAGCTGGTTGTCTATCGTGCATGGGGGCTCAGATTTGAGCTTCGCCTTGAGTTCGTCCAGGTTGTCCGGCCAGAGTTCACGCTCTACGAGCTCCGCCTTTTCGGCCTCAAGTCGGGCAATCAATCCGCTGCGCATCTCTGGCGCACACGTCCAGGTGAGATTGGCGGCGAAGGCATGCTTGACATAGCGATTGGCGTCCATGTCGTGCAGGATTTCAAGCGCCTTGGCCATAGACATGATCCAGCGTCCGAGGCAGATATCATCTCTCGTAAAGTAGAGATCCCAGAGCACGTCTGCCTTGTCGCAGACTTCCTTGAAATCAATGCCCTTGTACGAAATCGAGCTTACGGACGGGAATGGGGTTCGCTTCGGCGCCGCAAGAGCACCGTTCTTCTTCCGCCAGTTCTGCAGCCATTCTTCGCGTTCCACCTGAAGTCCAGAGTTCCTTTCTTCAGCGCATTTTGCTGAAAGGCCTGCAAGATATCGCACTATCCAGTCGCGGAACTGCGGCGTCTCTTCGCCGGAGAAAGGCATCCGTTCCGGCAAGACGCGCACAGCACAGCGTTCCTCGTTCAAGAATGAAACTCGAGACATCGAGGCCTTTTTGTTCCCCGTAAGCACCTTGTCCATCACCGCGTACTGGAGTGACGCAGCCCCCTCCAGCATAAGGGTCATCAGCGCATCGCGCACACCTGTCTTGCCGACCGATCCGGGCAGATCGGAGATGTTGCCCCTGTCGAGCACGCCACGCACGAACTGCACAGTCGAGCTCGCGTCATTGAAGGCTTCGCGGCGCTGCTGTTCCGTGTACTTTGCAACGACACAGTCGCGGTTGACATCACAAGCATAGACAAGTTCACGGAAAATCGGCATAACCGCCTCCCAAAATGCAGAAGCGTTGGCGAAGCCGCTCTTGTCAAGGTAGAAGCGGCTTTCAACAGGGCGTTCGCAGACGCCGATCTCCTTTAGCAACTTCTCCTCCTCGACTTGTGCGAATTCATCAGGGCGCGAAACGACCCAGTCGTAAATCACATTTGCCGCCTTGAGTATCTTCTTGTGCGTCCCCAGCTTGCGAAGCTTGTTCTTGATCCGCACCATGCACTGGGCCACGGACTCCAGCATAACGCGCGTCGCGGCGGCATTTGTCGAATGTGCATCCGACTCCTTGAGTATAACGTCAGAGAGAACCGCCATCGCGACCCACTGGCGCTCGAAGCGCATATGCGTCCCAGTCACGTTCGGATCCATCGCGAATTCGTGTTCACGGGCGAATGAGAGCTGCGTAAAGCGGTCGTAGTGGTAGTACTTCAGGAGCGGATTGCGCTTTCGATAGTCGTTATGGACATTGGAGAACCCCGAGAGCGGGAGCGTGACGTCGTCGCGTTCCTCGACGTACAGCCCAAGCTCGCCTGCGGCTACCGCTCGGGCGGCAAGCGCTAGCGCGGCAATTCGGCGGAGAGCGCCCTGTTCATCAGACTTGAGCGCCTCGTAGATGCGCAACTGGAGAAAGCGGTTCATTTCCCAGTCCATTGCCCCCCAGACGCCACCCCCAGCGCGTTCGTAGAGGAACCTCTCGAACGCTAGCCGCAGCCCATGACCACGGCTGCGGATGTCTCTCGACGACACATTCCTCTTCGCCGCAAACCAGAAATCTGGCAGAAACGCAAGTGGTTCGAAAGTGCGCGCGAACGTCGTGAATCCGTTGGGGTTCTTCCTTATCTCGCCGTCGTTCGACTTCTTCGCCCGACTCAGAATGTAGATGTCGCGAAAGACTTCATACCACCGCATCAACGCGGTTGGCCGCCCGACCGACCTCCCGCCTTTGCCCACACATGCAATATATTCTTCATGCGCAACCTCATTGAGCACCTCCACCTCCTGCGCGAGCGCCAATCGGCCACGAGAGGACTCAAACTTCTGGAAGAACGCCGCGACCTCGTCAGGGATGCTGTCGACAATCTCCTGGAAGCGAAGATGCGGTCTGCTACGCGATTTCAAAGTTTTTCCCATGACTCTCGCATTTACGTAGAATATCTATGTCAAGAACAGCGGGAACAAGTCACGTGCTTTCAGGAGCAAATCGTCCAATGCCTTGCCGTTCATATCCTTTGCTCCATGATCGACAAGCCAATCGATGAAATCGCGCCAATGCACCTTCAGGGCATCATAGGCTTCTTTGGACTCGTCTTTGGCAAGCCCCTTGGCGGCAACATAGCGATCCTTGACGATCTGCGGCAGCTTCGCAGACATTCCGGCGATGCTTTTGTATGAATTCTCCGCCTGGATGTTCCACGTAAGCTCGATTTCGCCTTCGGCCCATGATTTATGAACGATCTGCTTCGTGTGCTGGATGTAGTTTGTTCCGCCCTCATCGATGAACTTGCACTTGATCTCCTCGCCATTCGCCGTCGCGCGGTCGACAAGCACCTTCTGCGCCGCATCGATATTCCGTCTTGTCGCCCCGTCGTCCCAATCTCCGGGGACAAGGAGGCGCAGGTCGATGTCGAACCCACCTTTCAGCACGGCATCGTAGCCAAGCGACCCGCCGACGAAATACTCCGCTCCCGCGATGCCGCAGTCCTTCACGAGCCGTTCGCCCTCCTCCCGTGCAAGCGCCAGCAGCGCCGGCGTCTTCGGGTTGCGGAACTTCACCGCCATCCCCGCCGGATCGGCAACCGCATACTTCTTGTAGAATTCTTCAGGTGTCATAGTTATCTTATATGCTATTTGTTCTAGGAATGTCGGAGCCTCGGCAATCTGCGCCCTGTCTTTCTCCTGCGCTTCATCGTTGAAACGGTTGTTATAGTTCGCCAACTCGGGACGTATCGGATTTGAATTGCAGTTCATCTTCACCTCGGCGATCCAACGGCGATGCGTAGCCTTTGCAAGAATCTCGCCGACAGCGCTCCCGATTGGCACGCCAAGCCCCATTCCGCATCCATCGGCGACATCTACAAATTCCAACCCAACTGAATGGAAAAGCTCTTTGAATGAATCGACCCTCTGTTTGAATTTCTCTTTGCGGTAAATCGACGTATATTCATTGTTGCCGACATCCCACTCCTCGCGATTCTTGAAAATTGCCCTTGCAAGCCTTTCCCTGCGCCAGGCATTGTATGCGGCGCCATTCTTAAAGCCGAAATAATACACGCTGTCGCATTCCGGCAAATCAAGGAAGTCTTCGTTGGGGCGGTTCACGCCGAATGTCTCGATATCCTGCCTGACATATATCCTGAAATCCGCCTTGCTCCCGTCAAGGAGGTCAAGGAGGTCTTTCATTATCTCCAATGCGGCCGTCGCATCCGTAATCGAGATCACGACGCTTGTCTGTGCGTCATCCGATACCAGGGCCTTTATTTTGTCCAAGAAGGCGGAACTGTAATATCCTTCTTTCACATCCTCGATTGACAGCTCGAGATGTGTGGTGGGCGCCTTAATCTCCGGATACTCGCGCAAGAACGCACGGCTTGGGGCCTCCGTGTTTTCTCCAATGACGCGGATTTCCGTTTTCACTTCGTCGCCGTAGTGGGCGACCCTGGCCGCTTCGACAGCCAATGCCTGCCCCATCTGCGAGAAGCCGACAATCACGACACGCACTGTTTTCTTGCAGTCATGATGCATAAACCGCAATGCAGGATATGCCGCGCGGTCTTTTGTCGGCAACATCGCCCACAGCCGCTTGCTCCAATTGTCATAGAAGTTGAAGTAGTCAAGCAGCAACGGATAACTGTTGCTCGCCTTGCGGCTTCGCTTGAGACGACTGAATAAAAGGAAGGATGCAATCTTCACATGGGCAACAATCTGAGAATTCGGATCCGTGCATTTGCCTCCGAGCCGCTTGTTGAGCCTCGCCACGAGGTTCAACATGCGGGCATCATGCCCAGACTCCTCCGACTCGCCTACCAGATATATCTCTCGCGCCGCATCAAGGGAATAATTGGCAATGATGTCGTCCACATCATCGTAATGACCGCGGCAGACGGAAACATAGAGCTTTTCGTCCTTGCCGCAGGCCCTTATTAGCTTTCGGATTTCCGGCACGTCCTGCACGGTCACGACGGCCACTCGGCGCTCCAAGCCAAGCCGCCCCATGAATTTGTCGTACTCGCTGATTTCCTTTATCAACGTGGGGACATTGTCATCCCATCCCAGTATGATCGTATGCCCGCCCTCGCTTCGAAAGTCGTGATGTATCAGCCCGTTCCTTCTCCGTCTGCTGTAGTCCAGGCATCGCGTCACAAGCGCCGAAAACAGCGCGCCGCTGCCGAGAAACCACGTAAAGGCAAACAGCAACGCACTCGCAAAAGCCGACACTCCGCCAGTCGCAATCACCGTGTTTATGTCAAACAAGCTGGTGAATATCCATTTGAACACCCCCTGTTGACCATTTCTGCCAAAGGCAAACCCTAAAATGACCGCCAATATGGCAATGCCCGCCAAGACCCACCAGAGATATTTGACAGGATTCCTCTCACCAGCCACCAA
This sequence comes from Kiritimatiellia bacterium, assembly GCA_017406465.1. GTDB lineage: Bacteria > Verrucomicrobiota > Kiritimatiellia > RFP12 > UBA1067 > UBA1067. The sequence goes on from JAFQYM010000009.1 coordinate 28,077, forward strand.
GAATCCAAGGAACCTACGGAGATTCCTTATCCTGGGCATTTCCTTAATAAAATCATTTAATTTGAAACGCATAACGACCCCTATCGCACATGCACTATCTTCTTAGGTTTCTTTATATGTGAGTATCATTTGTGCAACGTACTGCGAAATGTTGCCATTTGACGCAACATGCTTTAGCGTGTAAAGAAGATTTGCCCAATCCTCGCAGAATGCATTCGCCTCCTGCCGCGTCTTGGCAAGGAGCAAAAATGGCGTCGCCGTTTTGTCATTATCACAGGCAAACAGCTTAAGGTCTTTCCACTCATCGCTATTGTTGCAGTACTTCTTGATACTATAGCTGAATGACGTCACTTCCACATCCGAATGCCTCTTGCGCAGCCAATCAAACTGCGCGGACAGCACATTGCTTGTAAATGGATCGTCTTGCGTGAAGAAATCTTCCCCACCCTTCAAAAACACATAGAACAAATTCAATCCTGGCGAAAGCCTGCAATCTTTGCGCATAGGGCTGGAATTGCCTGTAAATTGCGCATAATCTTGAATGAAAGCCGCAACGACGGCATTCGAGTTAAGCCCCTTCAATTCTCGTGCCCAATCGTTCCCATTTCCATCTTCACTCAATGACAGTTCCTTGTTCTCCAACTCGCGCCGCTTGTCATAGAACTTGAGAAATGCCAGTTCCTCCGCCCTCGCAAGCAGGGCAGATTCGTTCGTCCCCGGCGCGGGGCCACGCGAACTCCCCCTCTTGTCGGCAAAGATGGCATTGCGCAATGCCGAATTTTTCGCGCTCCATATCTTTATGATCCGCAAGAGCGCGATTCCAATGACAAGCGCAAAAGCCATGACAATCGATAGTATGCTTACAAAACTAGTCTGGCCGAAAGCACTATTCAACTTGGCACTTTTGGCGGCGAGATATGGCACCAGCGTACAGCCGACAATCACGACAAACATCGGCTCAAATCCCCCGCATACGACAAGCCAGTCTCCACCGGAGAGGCCAAATTTCTCCATGTGCTTCTTCTTCATCACTGCATCATGTAGCGAAACGCCAGCCAATTGACAAACTGGCGCGACAATGGTGCCTAACACAACGACAATCCAAACCAGCCAAAAACCGTTCGACAAGAAAAACGCCCTGAATCCCTCGGCCTTCCCAAGCCAACCATCCATATACAAAACCCATAGATCGTCAAACTCTAGAACCTTCCCTGTCGCAGTGCCCACATGCCCAGCAAGCCAATGAGAGCCAGACCAAAACAGATATGCCAAGGCCGCAGCCCCTGAGCACATAATCAAATTCATGACAAGAGCAGCAGTAAGCGCGGCCCGGAATTGCCTTCCTGCCATGATTTTATCATCCTCGGCCGACACAAGCAGATTGCCGTTTATCTTTGCAAAAGTGTACACGGCACAAATGAAGGCGACTAATGCAGCCCAAACGGTTATTCCGCCAAGATGCTCCCAAACCCCAACTGGACAACGGGCAGACAAATTCAATATGCCACTTGCAAACACCATGAGGAGCGAGCAAATCCAGACGAGCGCTTCCACTAACGAGAAATCCTTCGGAGATTTCTTCGGAAAAAGAATAATCAAAAGCAACCCCATATAATAGCCATAGCTGCGAAGCGCTTTTGCCGCTGTTTCGGATATCACGCTATTGTCAACGGCATCTTGCGCGTAATGCAAGATGAACTTCATCTCAAAGAATCTGGCAAAAAAATATCCAGTCGGCAAAGCAATCAACCACCACTTATATTTCCAAATCTTGCGACACGTCACCTTTAGCATTATCCAAATCCATTTCGCATCCCCCTTCATCGCACCCCAAAGGAAAAGCACTAACAGCCAAACACCCAGCAACCCAAGTGACACTATAGACGCTAGCAGCGTTCGCATGAAGACCGTGAATATCCGTTCGGCATCAATGATGGGATTGCTGTTCAGAACATCATACCCCAATGGGAGAAGCCCCCACAGAAGCGGCGCGACAATCGCGAGACAGAGCCATCCCAACCGGCTGAATGCCGCATGCCCCAGCACCTTGATCAAGGCGCACAGATCAACTAAACCACCCCACACGTTGACACTTGGCGGCAGACGCAGCAAAGACATTTTCTTACTCATAGATGCTCCTTTCCGTATAAGGTTCCGTGAGAACAAAATCGTTGTCGCAAGACATTTGCCCGCTACAGCTGTTCAACATTAGTGAAATATGGCAGTTCGGCAACTGTCCCATCACGTCAAACCACCTGACATCCCAGTGATACCACCTTGCCAAGAAGCACTTGATCGCCGTGCCGTGGGAAACGATAATGATGTTTTCAGGGCAGTCGGCGCGATCGAAGCGGCGAAACAACGAATCCATGAACAGCGCCATGCGATCATAGACATCCGCACACGATTCGCCGTCGGGGAAGCGGTAGAAGAAATATCCGAACTGCTCACGGAAAGCTCGATTCGCATCGTTCTCGTCCGTCGGTGGCATATTGCCGTATTCCTGCTCGCGCAATTCTGGATCTTGATAGTCAAATACCGGCTCTCGCCCTATTCCCTCCAACATCGCATTCTTGGTCTGCTCCGCCCGCACATACGGCGAACTGAACACCCCGAACGCCCCATCGCCAATCAACCCCGCAATACGCCGCCCCGCCTCTCGCGCCTGCGCAACGCCCGTGTCCGTCAACGCAATCTTCCAATCCGGAATCTTCGCATAGACCTCATGATCTACGTTCGCTTCCGACTCGCCGTGCCGGAGAAGTATGATGCGCTTAGGGGTCATGAGGGGTTGTCTCCACCTGATTCAAGGCGCTCTATACAAATGTGAGCAATAGCCAAGAAACACGCCGCTGCTTGGATATTATGATCATGCTTTAAATATATTTTAAAAGTATATAGACAACAAAGCGCCGTCGTAAGAGTATACATGTCCGGTGTCATTTGTTTGTCTTTGAGCGCCGCCCTCCGTATTCGTCTCAATATCTTATAAACCAACGTAAACCGTCTATCGTTGGCAATGTAATCAGGCTCATCTTCATTAACAGAAAACATCGCGTCGCATATGTATTTTCTGAATATGCGCACAAGGCGTGCCGCATATCGCGCACTACCACCAACACCTTCATCATTCCATAGGTCATTATCAAACAACAAACTGATCGTCGCAGAAAACATGACATTAAAATCATGTGCGATATAGTCGCGTCTTGTCCTTGCAAAATCAATCAACCACACATCCTTCTCAGGGTTGCCATTCTTCTCATCAAGCATTATATTGGCATAATTCATATCTCCGTGAATAATACCCTGCTGACAATTAAATCGTTCTCCTGTGGTATCCGCTTGTACCAATTTATCAATCCGACCTTTTTCATCAAGCACTAATTTTCCATACCCAGAGATGTTGACAACTCCATTCCGACCTCCTTTCAACAGATTCTCGATTAACGTAATTATGCATTGTTTACATCGATTATCAGGATCTCTATTGTCGGATGAATATTTAAATTTATTATCATCGCTCGTCCTATTCTGTTCATCTCCGTTATAAAACACAACGATACTTTTACTATCGGGATAGAGTCGTTCTTTAATTGACTTCAAGATTGCACCATCTAATTTAGGCTCCACCTCGCTATTCTTGACAATCGCATATAGCGTTTGCCCTGGCATCGGATGTCGATATTTAGCCACATGCTCGGCTACTACACCTTTTAAAACAACTGTAATCTTGGAATAATCATTCACTCCTTGTTTATTCTGTATCTCGTATGCCTCAATTGCATGGCGGCCAACATCATCCTTGCACAAACCATGAAATTCAAAGGCCTTAATCTTTGGGGCCCTACGAACACAAGCCTCTTCCTGCGAAACAAAGCACTCTACATCATAATACTTTGCGATTGGCATTCGAGACAAATAGTTGCCGACAAAACCATTTTTCGACAGCACCTTTTCCCCTAATATATGGTTGGGGAAAGACGACATGGCTTTCTCAATCTCAAGATCAAATGAAATGCCATGTATCTTTGGCAATATATCGTCAAATATTGAATCAAATACACTCGCATACTTTTCATAGTCGCAACGCGCGAAAAACTTTATGTCATTAGAAAGCTTTTCTTTCATCGTTGACAAATTATGCGAAGGGTCGTTCTTCCCCGCGAAGGAGTACACGATAGCCGAATTGTCTTTATCGACGACTTTGTTCTTCGTCTCGATTCTTCCACATTCATTTGCTATATATGGCCGAATAAAACGGAAGTACCGTTCGAACTCGGTCATAGTATTAAATGCCGAATCAATCTTAACGATTACAGGACTTTGCAATGGTTTTTCATGGCCCTCAATTGTTTTCCATGCCTTGAATGTCACAGCGGAACTCATGCCGCCGCCCATTGGCTTGATATGTATTCTCTTTCCGGGCAGTTTCTCTAGTACTTTATAAGTGAGATACATGCGTTCCTGCTCATGTTCGCTACAAAAACTTGCACTCCGTCCAGTCTCAATGGAAAACATGTCTCGATCACACAATCCAAGCCGTCCCAATGAATCCCATTCCTTTCCCCATTTCTGAAACGAAAGCAATGAAATCATATGACGGGGCAACTTTTCAACATCCTCTTTCCTAATAAACCAATCTGCCCCAGCTGCAAACGCACGTGAAATATGCCCCATATCATCATATCTCGAATAGATGACAACAGGGATTTGCGGAAAGAACTGCTTAATATATTTTATCAATTGATACCCAGAAGGATCGTGGCCCGGGTGATCGGCAAGTCTTAGATCCAACAATACAAAATCATAAGATTTATGTGAATCACTTATTTGCCTGAACTGAGATATAGCCTGTCGAACAACGGTATTGTCACCAGGTATATCCGCCCGAACGGAGATTGGCTCAATAGCCATCACAGGTTTTGTCCTGGCCTCAATATCTTTCTTTGCATTCTCCGCATCATCATCAATTAACAATCCTGAGAATCTGATTACTGGCGAGAAATACGCGACTTGCGAACCGCCCGGTTCATAAATCACTTCCTCGCTGAATTTCTTACCACAGTCCTCGTCGTTCAAGTTGTTGCCTTTGACGAATAGACTTGATAATGACGCCATTTCACTCTCGAAAACGACTTCCCTAAGTCGCTTGAACAACGACTTACTTTCATAGCGTCTTCTCAACTGTTCCTTGTACTTTTTCCAAACACCACCCGGATCATCCTTCAGATTCTTAACATCGATTGTCCCGTCCGTTCCATGAACATCTTCATCCAGCATGCAAAACCGCCTAAATGCACCAGCCATCCAGTCTTTTATGTCTTCAGCTGACAATCCTTCTTTCAATTTCTCATCCGACCTCCACGCTTTCATGCGCAATAGCATATCCCGCACAAGGTCGACAGTCAATGCGCCATCCGTTTTATTCGCTTTTCCCTTCTCAAACCGCAGGACAAATTCATTAGGAATCGAGAAACCAGCCCCATCTATGACACGGACTCGCTTTCCATTGCCCATCGCATATTCAAAATCAACGAAGAGCGGATAAAATTTCTCAACGCCAGAAAGCTTATCTATTTCAAGAGGGCCGTACCCAAGGCCACGACAGGCCTCTTTAATAACTTCAGCAAGCTTACCAACAGTTGATGCCGCCGTAACTGGAATAATTAACAATGGCACTATAGTAGCCACCTGTCCATCATTCGTAAGGCTTGCAAAATCTTGTGCATCATATGAGTACTGATACACTCGGTTGCTATGTTTTTTACTTTCCGCAGCCAATTTATCAGACAACTCCTTAACTTCAGCTTCACTACTTGGTAATTTCTTCAATCTCCATTTCGCCCCCGTCTCAACATCCGTCACATTGAAGATTTCCTTACGCATTGAACTAATTGCTTGAACATCCCATTTGACGTAATCATTATTAGCTTGTTTCCACCTAGCGAAAACTTCTTGAAAAGCATTGTCCATATCAGAGACGCCGCCAGCATCACCCCCATCTCCCCAGTGGCAAAAAACATGGACAACATTGTCATGCGTGGGCTCGCCAACGACAACTTCCGTGATATTCTTTTCGATATAATCTTTGACAAAGGTTGTCAGACAATTATCAGCAACTCTTCCAGTGCGAATTACATCTTTTAGCTCATCAACGTCAGTACTCCTCTTAAGAATGATACAAACACTATCAATATCATCACTCCATTCCACCTTAATAGAAGCAGTGTCCCCTATGCTGTCTATGAGATCATCAGCACCATCATCACTACTATCAGAATCAAAACCCGATGACGCATCATATGGCATGCCATCATAAGCGTCAAACTCATCTTGATCTTTGGCAATAAAAACGGCGATTGTCATTTGTGTTCTCCTATTGGTAAAATGTTCATAATCGTATCGACCAGCACCATTTTCTCTGGGTATTTCTTAAAGAGCGCAGTCTCCACTACGGAAAATGGCAGTATCCGCGCTGAATCTGGAATGTTCGCAGGAGTGCCACGACCTGTCGTAATCACAACATACGGGACGAACTCTTTAAGCCTCTTGATAAAAGACTCAACCTTGCCACAATCCGTCCCCACGTGCGGCAACCACTTATCTATCAATCCTTGGTGGATAATCAAGATATCAAAACGCCAGTCGCGCAATGGGAGCTCCTCACAATTGGTCGCCGAAGACCCATTGACTATCGCATATCTCAGGAAGGCGTCGAATCTCCCTTTGTCTAATGTTATGAGCGAATCCAACCCAATCTTCTCTTCGCCAAACTTGGTCTCGTCAACGCACCAAATACCCATGCGACAAAATGTCTTGATCTCATCGGACCGATTTCGCAAAAACTTTGAAACCCGTTCGTCAACTATTAAAATACGCGAGAGCCCCGTCTCATACATCTTAGCAATAAGATGGTAATTGGTTAGTCGTTGATAGACGGATTCATTCTGTCCAAGCATCATCATATCATTAAGATATGATTGTGTTCCGCTCAAAGGCTCCAAATACAACATTTTGTCTTGATTAAAATCATCGGATGTTGCATGCCGCATAAACGCAATGGATTTCCCTTCATTCCATTCCGCGTCTTTTTCATTATATACCAAAGATATTCCCAGTTCTTGCACAATCTTATTATCTACACCATCTACGCCCTCCCCGCCGCTATTCCCTTTTATTTCATCATTCAAATCTTCTCCAAAACAACAAGGAAGCGTTATGATTCTCTCTTCATACTTCCGCAACATGACATCAGATTCTCTGTATGCCGAGCATAGATCCTTAACAAACATAGGCATCCCATTTGATTTATTCACTGCATTGCCTTGATACAAAGGATTGCCCTGCCTTATCTTAAAATCTGATGCATTGTTTCCAAGTGCTTCTGAAACTTTCGCGTGGTATTTCAATGCAATTGCGTAAACTGCTTCCAATCCCTTTTTATTGTCAACTGCCGCCATTCTTCTCAATTTGTATTTTTCAGCAAAGGCCGCGAACCCTTGTAAAAGACCATCCGGCGTGTCTCTTAAAATGCCCTGCAACACAGAAAACCATCCATCCAATACCTTAAAAATCAATTCCCGTTCTGAATAATCAGCATCAGCTTTGACATCATTAATTTTTTTCCGTAATATCTCATTTTCACCAACAAAACCAAACACATTCCCATTTATATCAAGCGTTTTCGGCATAGCAACTATCAACGCCAAATACCAATAAACCTCATCTGCAATTATATTTGGGCGAAGCTCTCCATCTTTCAGTAAATTACCCACAATAGAACGGAACATTTCCTTAAAAACGAAATTCCACACATCCAGATTGCTCACCAACCCCTGCCCAGGATTCCCCGACGAACCTACTTCCGTCGTCAACACTCTCAACGCAGGCAAGCCAGAATCAAATCTCCTTCTCGTCTCACTCCAATAAGTTATCCACGCTTTAATCGCCTTGACTTTCAATTTCTTTGCGACAGCCTCTGCCGAAATCGTCCCATTCTGCAAGTCTTTCAACACATCATCATAAAATCCAGACGCATTCGGAACCATATCAACTTTGCCACTATTATCATTTGCCAAGACGCGGAATGGCAAATGAGGGTCTGCCTGTGAAGGGAACTTCGGCAAAACAACGAACGAATAGTTCCAATCCTCTTCGCTGTCATTCTTTGGCTTAACAAATCGACCGTCTTTTGGTGGTGGCACAACGAACACGCCTAATGTCCGCAGCTCTTTAATTATGTCCACATTGACACCAGTCGTATCACAGACAAAGGCAATATCTCTTGGACGAGGAATCGTGAAATGATACCCAAGATGATCTTCATTAGCACGTATTGGTGTTATTATAGGAATCCCTTTCGACATCCCTCCTATATCGGAGATAGAGCGCTTATTAAGATAACCAGCCGATATCTTCATCTCAGCAAGCCCCCAGTTCTCTCGCCGCAAAGACCCTGTCTCATCTATAAATGGCTTCTCTATCCTAATCTGCTGACAATGGTGCAATGGCATCCAAAGGCGATTGCCTAAACGTCCATCGCCAGGCACATCACCAATAAGTCGTCCCGCAATCCGCTTCAATTCATTTTCATTATATTTTAACAGACATGCATATTGCTCTTGATAAAAGACTGGCAACTGAGCCACAGAGCATTTCCCCGATAAAAACTCTGCAATGCATTCTTGCTCCGACGGTAGTAAAGAAGTCTGCAAGGCTTCTTTATACGTCTCATACCATCTTTTAAGCGACTCATCAGTTGTATGTGAAGTCCAAAGTCGTTTGCCTATGCCGCCATCGCTTGACGCCTCGCCCACAAGCCAACGCTCAATCTTCTCAATGGCATCCTTGTCCCGATTCTTTAGCAATAAATACTGTTTCTTGTAACATTCAGGCAAGGAGTCCACCGCCCCCTTCCCAGAGAGAAACTTTGAAATCTGCATCCTTTCATCTCGCGTCAATCTCTGCAGGACATCTCTACACTCCTCGAACCACTTCAAAAGATCTTTATCAACCATCCAATAGTCATCGAACGTCGCAAACACATTTGATATACCATCATAAACATCAACCAAAACCGCCCTTCCGTCATCGTCTGCGGCGAAATCGACATAAACATCCAGATTTGTCTTTTCTCCTTTAAACTTTGACCAACCATGCTTTGCTGCGTTTCGAATTACATTCTCAAGAATAGTAAAGAATGCATGAGAGCCGACAATGCCACCCGGCAATGCAACTGCTAAATCGCTTGAAAATTTATCATTGTCTCTCACACTCTTTTTAGCATTCGCGACATTGGATGCATTTTCAACAATAGGATCATCGCTATAGGTAATAAATTCAACAGACTTGCGTCCATCATTGAATCGCCTTGAGACATGCAGCTTTATAGTGTTTTCTTGGCTCCACCTAGCAGGACCTGAGACATTAGGGTCTTGGAACTTAAATGCGTGAAGGCCTTCGCTACTTGCTATATATTCCAAGAGATGTCGTTGAGAAAGAAAGCGACGTGTCAAATCATTTACTAGTTTTGCGCTGCCAGCCCATGTAGGGAAATCTGTTGTTGCCGTCGCAGTATAATCCATTCTGTGCTGTATGTACTGATACAAAACTCTGTCATCCGGCATCGTCCCTATATTATGAGACAACGCCGCCAATACATGACTACCAATATTATGGGAACCATTGCGAGACATTATTGAGCCAATGGCAGACTTTGTATTTGCTATCTTAAGCTTATTCGTCGCTATTGCATTTCGAACTCCATCAAATACCCGATTAACTGAATTCGACACTAGTTGCAATGCTATTAAATCCAATTTCCTTTTACAACTAAAGACAATGCAGCCCTTATCCAACGCATTAGAAGTCTCTGGAACAAGATACACCCATCTATCGTCCCCCTTTAAATAATCTTTTGTCCAATTAGTCAACGCCTCTCCTCGCTTACGCATTTTGGAAATCGCTTCTCTACTACTATTTTTAAACTTAATAGCAGCATCTTCCTGCGACCATGCCGCTACTACTGGAAATCTTTTCTCGATTGATTGGCAATATGGTACCGCGAACTTCCTGAGATTGGAGTCGTCTGAGCACTTAAGAAATAACCTATACGAATCATTGTCACATAAATCATATTCTCGCAAATTCACTTGAATAGGCTTATCCTCTAACGCACTTAGTAGCCCCTTCTGAAATATATCGACTTCAGCAGACGTGTCAGAAAAAAGAGCCTTCTCTCCCGAAAATATCATTACATGATTAAGATCAAAGTACTGACCTAAAAGTGAATGCCTCAAAACTTCCCAAACGAAAGAACGAAGAGAACAATCTGAAATATCAACAACTTGGATCTTCGCGCATTTATCAACAAGTGCTTCAGTATCTTTCATGAAATTAACTTGCGCAATTGGCGTTAAACGGCAAACTAGATTATCAACTCCCGCCCTCCAATTCTCATCTATGGCCGGATAGCCAAATTCATTAACGATTTTACCTACTAGACACGGTGCTAGCGACCCACCTTTTCGCAAAACTATTGAATCCTTTTCTCCCAACAAATAAACGCCTTTGTGCAACGGCTCTTCACAAAAGACACCCGCAGAAAAACAATCAGCAATCCTATCTCTCGAAAACTTAACAAATACTTGAAATAAATTCTTCGAGTCAATATCATTGACAAGAGACAAATAGCGAACACTTTTAAATTCAGGTGGGAAATGAACCTCATTATTACCCATGTCTGTACAAAGAATTGGCAATGCAATATCAGTAAACACAACTGCCGAATTGCTTACCGCGTATTTTAATATATATTCGTAATTGTCACCGTATCCTGTTACATATACAAAATCTCCTTTGCTAAGTATACTTTTTATAGATGTGTTTACCGAGGTGTCCTGATATGCGCAGGGCTTATATTTATACGCAATATGCGGTATCAATTCCCTGGACAAGGTTTCAAAATGCAACTTAAAAGCATTCTGCATATCTACCTGAGACGAACTGTAAAATATCCTCACAGTAATTTCATTCTCATCATTATTACCACTCGTATACATCCTATGTATTTCGCCAATCATTCTTCGTGCAACTAAATACGTTTGATCCGTTGCCGATATCCACCAGCGATAATACTTTATCCCAGCGGAAAGAATGATGTCCTCGTTTGTCTGAACAGTCCCCGTGCAGAAAAGAGGGATTCTCTGCGCTTTTGCAATCTTCAAGAGTGCTTCACTCGGCGTGCCAATTGAAAGAATGCCAGACCAAGATTCACCTAAGATATCACTGCGCAGTGAAGCATCAACGAAACTCTCCCCCTTGTATTTGCCAATTATTACTTTAGATGAATTATCCAACTCATCATCAGCCATTCCCCTGTAAACCAAAATCTTATTCATAGTAAATCATCCACGCTTACTTATTTGATATTTTGGCCAATTTCTTCATCCAAAACAACTTCTTGTCCATTAGAATCAAATCCAACAACTATTAATGGAAAGAAAATCTCTCCCTGAGAATCATATGAAATTTCACCCACGATAGAATGATATTTGCTTATACGCCGAAATCCTTCTATCAATTTATCACTAGATTTGGCATTTTTATACGCCTCATTATACAACATCAGTGCTTCATATGCAAAAGCGCCAACAATTGTAGGTTCTCTCCCATAAGCACGGGAATATTCATTTACAAACGCTATCCGCTCCGGAGTATTTATTTTCACGCCAAATTCTGTATCAAGAAAGATGATATTAGATAAATCTTTTACATGAGAACGCTGATCAGAAGCAACCAATGATATTTCTGTCAAGATCTTACCACTAAACCGACACTCCTTTAAATAGTTCAAAGAAGATATATAAGCTGGACCAAAACCTGTTATAAAAATGGCATCAGGCTTTGAATCTACCAATTTCATAATTTGAGCCTTGACATCAACATCACTAATATCAAAGCGTTCTATGGGATACACAACACCATCTTTCCCATATTGAGATTTAAATATTGAAATCGCATCATCTCCACTTTGATCATTGATTGCGAAGACTGCAATTCTATTAATTTTCAATATGTCATGTGCATATTTAGCCATAACTTTTGCCTGAAGAGCTACAGGAATCCACGCACGAAAAACCAAATCACTTAATTTCGTTACATCAGACGCACCAGTACCAAAGGCAACCAACGGCATATGCTCCTCATTCAACCGTGGAATAAACTGCGATACAGGCGTATTCCCGAAAGCCAGAACCCCCTTTAGCCGCTTCATTTGCAAAAGGCGAGCAAATGCCAACACAGTATCTTTGGAGGTGTATCTTCCATCCTCTACAATCAGCTCAAACGGTTGTTCATTACCAAACCGTCCTTCTAATTTCTGCTCTGCTATCTTTATGGAATTAAATATTTCCTGCCCCATTACAGAAACAGAACCCGTCAATGGCAGGATCGCTCCAATCCGAATTACATCATCTGGTGCGGACTTATTCGTTGCCTTGTACGCCAGTAACGACACAATGCCAATCAGCACGACTGCGCCAATCGCAATCAGCAACTTATTTTTCTTCATTTTTTGTTTTCCTTTCTTGTGTTCAAATGATTCCCAGCGCCTTTGCGCGCCACTCGCGGGCTTTGGACAGATCCTGCGGGACGCCGCAACCAGATTCATAGCAGGATGCAAGCTGTCGCATGCAGTTCGCGTTTCCCAATTGCGCACCACGCATGAAGCACTCAATGGCCTTCTGCACGTCGACGACATTCTCGTTGGCGTCATCAAACAGGTATCGCATACCCGCCGCCCATTCGGCATCTCCATCGGTTTTGGGCGTGAAGTTCTTAACCCAGTTCGTATCACCCATTGGAGGCCTCCCTCTTTTTGGAGGTCAGACAGGCCTTAAGTCCACGGCACTCAGCCATGAACTCACCCAGCACGCTTGATATGAAGATTCGGTATTTCATCACAAGGCATTATATCCTTTTCCCCTTACGTCCGCCATTCTTCCTGAACCTCCTTAAGGCATCGACCCTCCGCCGTCTTCCAATCGAGACGCCCGTTAGACGGACGGCCCGAAACAACCGAGGATGCCGCAGACGGGGATGCGAATTCATAATCTCGCGCAAAAATTCTATCAACAATCACACCCTCCGCCTCCAATTGCTTGCGTAACCGATAATAGCTGGGCGTATGATTCCTCAACGATGGCACAGCCCTGATAGACACTCGCGATCCTGCGACAACGATGAATCCAGACTCGCTAATCCGCCCTCGCGCCTTAGCACCGGAAATGTCGCAAGTAAAGTCCCCAGGCTGGATTTTCTTGTCGCCATCAAAAAAACGCTCCCGCACCGTATTGCAGACTTTTTCCACAGATTGAACCATGTCTCTAAACTCCACAGGAAGACGTCGCGTCGTATAGCGAGCAATCCCTATTGGTGCGCTTTCGCCTTGCAAAGCATATTTTGCCACGACAGCATCGCGCTCCTTGCATAGCAACAGCCCTATCGTCTGCCCATCCCACTCATGCTTCAACTGGTTGTCCACAGCCGTCATGTAAAAACGCAACTGACTCAAGTTTTCTGGCTGGAACTCGCCAACCTTCAATTCAATAACAAGATAACGACGCAACCCCAAATGATAGAAAATCAGGTCGGGATAAAACTCGCGCTCTCCCACCTGGAATCGGACTTGATGGCCCACATAGGCAAAACCTTGACCAAGCTCCATTAATGTTTCCGAGATATGTGAGATTAGCGCCCGCTCAATGTCGCGCTCCTGTGCGGTCTCCGCTATCTCCGCAAATGCAAAATGATATGGGTCTCGTATGGTTTCGCGTATCAAGTCACTGTCGTTAGGCGGCATCGTCAATGCAAAGTTGTTTATCCCTCGCCCATACCGTTCGAAAAGATTCGTGTCCAAATGGTTCAAAAGCGCATTGCGACTCCACCCGTGTTCAAGCGTCTTTTGAACGTAAAACAACGCCTTTGCGCTATTCCCACCGCATCTGTCGATTATGAATCTATGATGCCCCCACGGAACCTTAATCAAAATTTCCACAACTTGTGGAAGATTTGGCTGCTCGAAATACAATTCATAAAACCGCTGGCAATATCGCAGGTTTATAGGCGAAAGTCCGCTTGCATTCTGAAGTTCCGATTGCAAATCCCTGCTTAACGTAACAAAGAAACGCGACCCATAGTACGCCGTGCCGACATAACGCTCACGAATATCCTTCCCCAACCTCCAATAAAACTCCATCAAAGCACCATTAACAGAAACTGCCGCACGAATCTGCAGCTGCCGATAGCAAGATTTCAAATCTGCTATCCAAGTTCGATATGCGTCATCCATTGCAATCAATTCACCCATCGCTTCGGTCTCCTCACTCGAAATAGTTCTTTGACAGCCAGTTCGGATCGAGGAACTGGCGGGAATCGGATGTCTCGGCCTTGACCTCGCCCTGCGACAGGAACACGGCACGATCAATCCATGAAAGCAGGTCAAGGCGGTGCTCAACCATCACAATCGCGCGTTTCGCATCCTCCTTCGCGAAGCGGCGGACGCGCTCGATGATGTCCTGCGCAGACTTGGGCGAAAGCCCTGCGGACGGCTCGTCCAAGAGGTAGAGTCGTTGTGGACGCATGAACACCATCGCGAGCGCAAGCGCCTGACGCTGCCCGCCAGAAAGAGAACCTGCACGCTGTCCGAGCTTCGGCACAAGGAAGTCGAATAGCGCGAGCATCTCGTCCCTTGCAGCGGCGTATACCGTCTTAGGAAGTGACATCCCAGCAAGCTGCAAATTTTCCTCTACAGTCTGTCCAGGAAAGATGTTGTCCGTCTGGCGCAGATAGCCGAGTCCAAGGCGTACACGCTCCTCTACCGACTTGCCCATCAGCGATTCACCGCCCAATGCAATATCGCCCGCCGTAAGCGGCAACGCACCTACCGTCGCCTTGAGGAGCGTCGATTTCCCGCAACCGTTCGGTCCCGCGATCAGCACAGCGTCCCCCTCGCGCACCGTAAGACTCACGTCATTCAGCACCGGCCTCTCGCCATAGCCGCAGGAGAGATGGTCTATCTTGAGCAGTTCACTCATATCGCCATCCCTCCCGACAAGCCCATGTAGAGTTCACGCACGGCAGGGTTCTCCAGAACCTCCTTCTGCGTGCCGTGCGTATGGACGGTTCCCTCGTGCAAAAAGTAGATGTAATCCGCGAGATCGCGCACCACGCCCATGTTGTGCTCGATAAGTGCAATAGTCAGCTTCTGCTCCGCGACAAGGCTGCGGATCAAATCAACCATCTTCTTCGTCATCGCCGGCGAAAGCGCCGCCGTCGGCTCGTCCAAGAGAAGAAGCGCAGGGCGCAGCGCGACGATACGCGCAAGCGCGAGAAGCTTCTGCTGTCCGTAGGAAAGCTCGCCAGCCGGCTCGTCCGCCTTGTCCGCAAGCCCCACGAACTCCAGCCACTTCATCGCGCGTTCACGGCGATCCTTCTCGCGCGCCTCTGCACGCCACCACGCAAGCGTCGTCGCAAGCGAGTAGTCGCTACGGTGCAGGAACGCGACTTCAATGTTCTCGGCGACGGAGAGTGCGGGAAACACACGCACGTCCTGGAATAGCCGCCCGACATGCCTCCGCGCAATCTTGTAAGGCGGCAAGCCCGTGACGTCCATACCGTTCAGAAAAACCCTGCCGGAATCCGGCGCGAGGTTCCCGCCGATTACATGGAAAAGCGTTGTCTTGCCCGCACCGTTCGGGCCAACGAGCGCTGTGACCTGTCCGACCTTGCACGTCAGATTGACGTTTTGAAGCGCGACAAAAGAGCCAAAGCTCTTCGCCACGTTCTCGACCCGCAGTTCGACGGGCTGGATGATGCGCGGATCGCTATTTGATTGCATACGCACCTGCCAGTCCTTTGGGTTTCATGTAGATGAGAACGATCAGCAACACGCCGTAGATGATCTCGCGAAGATTCGCCGCAATGGCGTCCGGCAGCCCCACAAACCGCAAAAGCTCGGGCAGGATGACCATGAACGCAACGCCCGCCATCGGCCCTTTCAAGTTGCCAGATCCGCCTACGAGCAGAATACAGGCAATAAAGATGGACTCTGTGAGCGTAAAGCTCGTCGGGTCGATATAAGTGATGTAGCTTGCAAAGCACACGCCAGGCACGGCCGCCACCGCCGCCGAAAAGACCATTGCGCGGATGTACTGCCCCTTCGGGCATATCGCCAGCGTCTGCGCCGCCGCCTCATCGTCGCGGAGCGCCTTGAGAGAAAGCGCGAACGGGCTATTGCAGACGAGGTGCATGAAACCCAGCACAAGCACGAAGAGAACGAGCGTAAAAAGGAAGTAGGCAGGCACCGACTCTATACCAATACCAAAGAACAACGGACGCGGAATGCCAGAAATACCATACGGCCCACGCGTTAGGTCTGTCCAGTTGTAGAGCGTGACATAAACGATCATCTGGAAACCGATGGTCGCCAGTACGAACGCTTCGTTTCTGAAGCGGAGCGCAGCATGACCGAATAGCCAGCCGACAAGCGCACAAAGCGCGATGGCCGCAGGAAGCGTCACGAAAAATGGCAAACCAAGCTTAAGCGACAGAAGTGCGTATGTGTAAGCACCAAGTCCATAAAACGCCGCCTGTGCCATCGTGAGGAGCCCACCGAATCCAATGAGCAGATTTGCCGAGAGGGCCAGCATCCCGTAGATACCCAGCATCACGCCGATGTGGAGAAGATAGTTCATTTCGCCTCCTCCAATCGCTTGCTGACACCAAAGAGCCCCTGCGGACGAAAGAGTAGCACAAAGATCAGAACACCAAATGTGACGAGATCAGTCCAGCGAGCCGAGAACTTCCATACGGCAAGACTCTGCAACACCGAGAGTAGCATCGCCCCTGCGCCCCACGCCCAATAGCGATCGGTTCCGCCAAAGAACACGGCGACCGAACCAAGCAGAAGATAGTGCATGCCGACATGCGGATCCATGCCGATGTCCCAAGAGATCAACATCGCGGCAATCGCGACCAGAATTCCGCCAATGGACATCACAAGAAGACGAAGCCGCATAAGCGGCAAACCAAGGACGGGCAGCAACTCGGGCTGGTCGCCCATTGCCCACAACGCCTTGAACCACTTGCCAAAGCGTACAGCCACACCCACGGCAGCGAACACACCGATCCCGACGAAGAACTGCAAGAGCTGGATGCGCGTAAATCTGAGCCCCGAAAATACGATGGACGGTTCCAACTGGTTGGAGATCGTCTTCACCTCGTTTCCGAAAGCAAGAGCAATTAAGTTTTCCACGACGATCATCACGCCAAGCGAAGCAATCATCACCACGCCTGACGAACAGCCCTTGTGGAAGAACGGACGGTACACCGCCCATTCAATCGCCGCCGCAAACAGGACCGAGAGCGCCAGCGTTCCGCATACGGCGAGCGCCAGCGGCAGTCTCAGCATTGTTGCGCACAGATAGAAGGCGTAGCATGAAAAGACGAACTGTGCCCCCATCGCGATGTGAAACACTCGGAACGACCTATAGACGAAACCGAACCCGGCTGCGTAGAGCATCGCAACCGCGCCCTGCACGATCCCGTTTCCTAGTAGCTGGGCAAAAAGATTCATAATGCCAATGTGGTGACATTATACCATATATATAGTTTCCGATGGTAGTAAACGAAAAACCTAATATTGCCACGGGAATGGTCGGGGCGAGAGGATTTGAACCTCCGACATTCTGCTCCCAAAGCAGACGCACTACCAGGCTGTGCAACGCCCCGTGTCGAAAAGACGGGTGATATTATACCATAAATTCAGTCGTCGCTCGGAATTGTCCTGCGAAGACGCTTGACTTCCGAATGTGCGTGCTTGTCGTCGAGCATCTTCTGCTTCTGGCGACGGCTCCTGCGGCGCTTCTGGCGACGAATTTTCTCGGCGGCCTGCCGCGCGGCGGACTTGCGGCCTTTCTCGCGCTCGAGAATGAGCTCGGCGAGCATGCGCCGCGCGAGCCAGCGGTTAGTTTCGCGGCTCCTCGTCTCACCACAGCGCACCATGAGGCCGCTCGGCTCGTGCGAAAGCCGCACGACGTTCGACGTCTTGTTCGTCTTCTGCCCTCCCGGACCGCCGCCGAGGATGAAGCTCTCCGCAAGGTCTTCCTCAAAGACCGATGCCTCTTCCATCAGCGCCTTGATGCGCTCTATCGTCTCAGGGGAGATCATGGCGCGGCAGTCCCCGAAGGCGCAGCAGCAGCCTTCTCCGCCCTGCGCGCGGCACGTCTGGCACGGAACGCGCGGGCGCGAACCACAAGGCGCCTGACTATGAAGTACGCAATCGGCGTCATAACGATTGCAAGGAGAAAGCCCCCAAGGAAGAACGACGCCATCGCCTCTGCGCCAAGACGCCGAACGGCCGCCCACGTCCACTCTGTCTCCGCAAGCCGAGAATACGTGAGCGAGCCGTCAAACAGAAGCTTGTTCACGACGAACGTCTGCGCGGGATAGATGAAGAAGATGGTAACCGGGTTCGTGATGAACGTGCCGAGCGTCGCGCCTATCTTCGAGACACGCATCATCATGGCGAGCGGAATCGAGATGATGAGCTGTAGCCCAAACGGAATCGCGCACCCGACGAAAACGCCAAGGGCCCATCCGGCGGCTATGTCCTCAGGCGGAAGAGGGTCGCGGACCATCTTCTCGCGAAGTCGCCGGAAATAGCCGCGGACGTCCATCGTCAGACGGTGTGCACGAAGAGCCCCGAACGGAGCTTCGGCTCGAACCACGTGGACTTTGGCGGCATTATCGCCCCCGCGTCGGCTATCGCCATCATCTCCTCGACCGTGACCGGCTCCATCGCGAAAGCGACAGCGGCTTCGCCCGAGTCGACCTTCGCCGCAAGCGCCGCGTCGCCGCGGATCCCGCCCATGAAGGAAATCCTCTTGTCGGTGCGCGGATCCCCGATTCCGAGAACCGGCGCGAGAAGCTTGTCCTGCAAATAACTCACGTCGAGCGACGAGACAACGTCCGCGCCGGACGGAATGTCCCACGAAAGATCGGTCCAGCTGCCGTTGATGTACATGCGGCAGTTGCGCGAGCCCTTCTGCCCAATAGTGAAGTTCTCGCTGATGCGCGACATGAATTCATACGGCGAGAGTCCGTTCAAGTCGGCGACGAGGCGGTTGTAGGCGAGGATCTTGAGCTGGCTCGCGGGGAAGGCGACGGCGAGGAACCAGCGGCTCTCGCCCTCGAAGCCGTGCTCCTTCGCGTAGCGCGACGCCGCCGCGCTGCGGTGGTGTCCGTCGGCGATGTAGGCGACGGGGATGCGCGCAAAGAGCTCCTGAAGCTCATCGGCCGCGCATGAAGAAGCGGCCGCGATCT
Source organism: Kiritimatiellia bacterium (assembly GCA_017406465.1). Classification (GTDB taxonomy): domain Bacteria; phylum Verrucomicrobiota; class Kiritimatiellia; order RFP12; family UBA1067; genus UBA1067. The sequence goes on from JAFQYM010000009.1 coordinate 47,463, forward strand.
CCCAGACCGTGTGCCCAATGCCGTCGGGCGCGACGAAGTCGTACAGGGGCTCGCGGCGACAGGCATCGGCGACGATGAGGTCTATCGCCTTGTCGTCGCGGTATGTGAGAAACGCCGGACCCGTGTGCGCAGAAAGCGTCTCGATGTGGCGCGTGCGGTCGTCTTCCTTGTCCTTGCGCGTCTTCTCGTGCTGCTTCAGGACGCCGGCGAGATAGTCCTGGGTGTCGAACGTCGCAACGATGCCCGTCTGCGAGTGCGAGCCCATCGTCTGCCGGTAGGCGTAGAACTTCGGCTCCGCGTCGCGCACGAGGACACCGTCGGCGATAAGCTTGTCGAGGGCCTTGCGCGCCTGCGCGTACGCCTCGGGAGACGAGCAGTCCGTTCCCTCGGGGAGGTCTATCTCGGGGCGCGAGACGTGCAGGAAGCTCTTGGGGTTGCCCGTGGCGAGGGCCTTCGCCTCGGCCGTATCGACTACATCATAAGGAACGGACGCGACAAGAGCCGCGTCCTCCCTGTTCGGCCTGACGGCCGCAAATGGCTGTATCTTCATTTTGTATCAGAAGCCGATGTTGACAATCGGCATGAACTGGAATTCCGCGTCGCGGATTATGTTGATGAGGCCGATCTGGAAACCATACATCGTCTCACTGCGGTTGATGAGGCCGATCTGGACTCCCTGCGAGTCGCCAGAGACGTTGATCGCGCCGAACTGGGCGCCACGATGGCTCTGAGACTCGTTCCACAGGCCGACCTGGATACCGAAGAGGTCCCCGCGGGCGACCGAGTTGTAGCAGCCAAACTGGATGCCGGCGCAGGAATCCCTGACGTCGTTCCTGAGCACGTTGAACTGGACGCCCTCGAAATACTCAGACCTGCCCCAGAGGCCGAAGTCGACGCCCGTCACGTTCTCCTGCTTGGTGGAGTAGGGGACGGTAATGCGCAGGCCCACGAGATCGGGCGTCTCGGGGAAGTCCCAGATCGCGATGAAAGCCGGCCACAGCGCGACGTTCTTGCGCGGCGCGTCGACCTTGACTTCGAGCCCGTTGTCCTCGTCGACCGAGAGGTCGTCGGCGACGTCGTCGACAGTAACCATGTCAGACGACGCAGTCGCAGCACATAAGGGAAGCGCGAAAACGGCGATTGCCGCTATTGCGATAAGTTTCTTCATTTGTCACTCCTGGATATTGGTGGTATGGTGGTTATTATAAACTTTCCCAGCCGACTTGGCAACCGTCAATCTACGACAACCTTGCGTATCACGACGGCTTCCTCCGGCACATTCTCATAGGGGCCTACCGATCTCGTGCGCGACTTCGCGATGGCGTCGACCACGTCGAGCCCGTCGGTCACGCGGCCAAACACGGCGTATCCGTACCCCTGTGCGGTGGGCGCCGTGAAGTCGAGGAAGCCGTTGTCCACGAGGTTGATGAAGAACTGGCTCGTCGCAGAGTTCGGGTTCATCGTGCGGGCCATGGCAATCGTACCGCGCACGTTTGAAAGCCCGTTCATCGACTCGATCATTATCGGCTCGCGCGTCTCCTTCTGGTTCATGTCGCGGGTGAAGCCGCCGCCCTGGATCATGAACCCGTCAATGACGCGGTGGAAGATGGTCCCATCGTAGAAACCGCTTTTCGCGTATTCCGCGAAGTTCGCCACAGTCGCCGGGGCCTTCTCACCGTCAAGTTCAAGGGTTATCGTGCCCTTTGAAGTCTCGATAGTAGCTTTCATGGCCGAGATTATACCAAACTTCCCCGCAGTTCTTCAAATGCTTTTGATATTTTCAGGAGCTTCGCCTCCTCGAACGCGCCGCAGATGAACTGGACGCCGACCGGCATCTTCGTATCGCGAGAGAAGCCGGCGGGGATCGACGAGGCGCAGACGCCCGCGAGCGCCGACGGAATCGTGAAGAGGTCGTTAAGGTACATCGTAAGCGGGTCTTGGAGCTCCTTGAACTTGAACGCCGGCGTCGGGGCGCAGGGCGAGAGAAGCGCGTCGCACTTCCCGAAGGCCTCGGCAAAGTCGCGCGTTATGAGCGTACGGACCTTCTGGGCGCGCCCGTAGTAGGCGTCGTAATAACCGCTCGAAAGAACATACGTTCCCATGATTATACGACGCTTCACCTCGGGACCGAAGCCCTCGGCGCGGCTCTTCGTGTAGAGGGAAAAGACATCCTTCGCCTCGGCGGAACGGTGCCCGTAGCGGACGCCGTCGAACCTTGCGAGGTTTGCGCTCGCCTCGGCCGGCGCGATGATGTAGTAGACGGCCATCGCGTACTCGGTGTGCGGGAGCGACACCTCGACGAGCTCCGCGCCCGCCTTCTCGCACTTCGAAATCGCCTCTTCGGTAATGCGCTTCACCTCGGGATCGAGCCCCTTGACGTCGAAATACTCCTTCGCGACGCCGAGCCGGACACCCTTCATCGACGCACCCTCAAGCGCAGATGCGTAGTCCGGGACGGGATCCTTTGGCGTCGTACCGTCCATCTCGTCGTGGCCTGCGAGCGCGCCAAGGAGTATCGCCGCATCCTCGACGGACTTCGTCATCGGGCCCACCTGGTCGAGCGAGCTCGCGAACGCCGTGACGCCATAGCGGCTCACGCGACCGTAGCTTGGCTTGACGCCAACGCAGTTGCAGAAGCTCGCCGGCTGGCGAATGGAGCCGCCCGTATCGGTGCCAAGCGCCGCGATGCAGAGATTCCCGCCCACCGCCGCCGCGCTGCCGCCGGAGCTACCGCCGGGGACTCGCCCGAGGTCATAGGGATTGCGCGTCACGCCAAGACCGGAGTTCTCGGTCGACGAGCCCATCGCGAATTCGTCCATGTTGACGCGCCCAGCGGGAATGAACCCATGCGCCTTCATGTTCTTGATAACGGTCGCATCATAGGGCGATACATACCCTTTCAATATCTTCGACGCGCACGTGCAGGGCTGACCTGCGACGTTGATCAAGTCCTTAACCGCGATCGGCACCGACTTCGGGTTCTCGCGCGCGAGCGCAAGCGCCTGGTCCTCGTCGAACGTAAGGTACGCGCCAATCTCGGCGTTCTTCGCGTGGTAGCGGTCGATGATCGCCTGCGTCAGCTCGACCGACGAGAACTCGCCCTTCGCGATTCCGTCCTGCGCCGCCTTGATTCCAAGTTCGTAGAGTTCCATGTCAGCTCTCCGCTCCTTCGACGATCTTGGGGAGGAGGAATTCGTCGCCCACGCGCTTGGGCGCGTTGGCTAGCGCGGTTTCGACCGCAAGCGACGGGCGCACCACGTCTTCGCGGAACGCGTTGACGAGCGTACGGCCGTGCATCATCGGCTCCACGCCCTCGACATCGACCTCCGAAATCTTCTCGACGTACTTGACGATGTTCTCAAGCTGCGGCTGGAACACCGACTTTTCCTCGTCGGTGAGCTCGAGCCGCGCCAGCTCCGCTACATATCCCACATCGATTTTCATTCCTGACTCCTGACTACTGACCCCTGACTCCTGAGTACTGACTCCTGACCCCTAACTCCTGACCCCTAACTCCTACCTAATCCATGTCGGAGTGATCCAGTTTCCATCGGCGCGGAACATCTGCCGCGGCTCGTCGCCGCCCTCCGAGGGCTCTACGGAGTCAACGACGAAAAGCGCCTTGTCGCGTCCCGCGACGAGGTGGCGGCTGTCGCGCGACCACACGGGATGCTCCCAGCTGCCTGGCGACGTCACGAGCTTCGCAGTGGAGTCGCCCGTCTTGGGATCCATGACAGCCACCTGGGCAAGCCCGCCGCGCTTAGTGATGTACGCGATGCGGCCGTCGGCGCCCCAGTCGGGGTCGACGTTCTGCGAGCCCTTCGCCGTGAGGCGGCGCTTGGCCTTCGTCGCGACATCGACGACGTAGATCTGCGGATGGCGGGTTTCGTCAGAGACGTACGCTATCTGCGTGCCGTCGGGGCTCCACGTCGGCTGGCCCTCGCTCGCGGTCTTGGTGTTCGTGAGCCGAGTGTAGCGCCCGCCGGATAGGATGTAAAGCTCGGGATTGCCCTGGAAGGACGCCGCAATCGCTACCTTGGTGCCGTCAGGCGAAATCGCCGCGGGGGACGATATCCCCTTCAGGTTGAACGCAACCTTGCGATCCCCGGTCTCGACGTTGTGCTCGAAAATCTGCTGGCCGCCGTTCAGGTAGCCGATGTAGTAGACGGTCTTCGCGTCTTTCCAGCGAGGGCCGACCGCCGCCTTGCCGTCGCTCGTAAGCTGGCGGACGTCCTGTCCGTCTGGATAGCACATGCAGAGTTCGGATGACTGCGGACTCTTGCGCAACACGCACACGACGCGGTCGCACGCAAAGCCCTTCTGCCCGTTCTCGGACATCGCGGCGACCATGGCGTCACTCATCCTGCGCGCGGCCATCCTTATCGCCTTTGCGTCGCCCGCCGGGGTCGGCGCGCTCAGAGACTTGCCGGCGCCGGACGCCGTGACGGTGCCGCCAATCGTGCCAGACACCTTGATCGCACCGCCGTTCTCGATCTTGAAGCATCCGGAGAGCTCGAGGTTGCGCTTAAGCGTCTTCATATAAGTATCGGCGCCATTGCCGCCGACGTTGACCGAGACGGACTTCTTGTCGTGCGCACCTATGCCGGTGACGTCGACGACGGTAGCGCAGTTCCCCGCAATCGCCGCCGCGACCGCGCATGCAAATATCCAGTTCTTCATTTTATTGTCCTCCTTAAAGTTAACTCACAAACTTACAACTCACCAACTTCTCACGTCGTATAGTCGGCGTTGATGTGTACATAGTCGAGCGAGAAGTCGCAAGTGTAGATCGTGCTCTCGGCCGAACCGAGGTGCAGATCTACGACGACCGAGAAGGCGTCCTTCTCCATGACCTTCGCGAGCCGTGCAAGTTGCTTCTCGTCCGCGACCTTCCCGAAGCGGAACGCCCATACGCCGTCGTAGAAGACTTCCGACTTCATATCTACGACTTCCGCGCCCGAGTAGCCGACGGCCGCGAGGACGCGGCCCCAGTTGGGATCCTTGCCGAACCAGCTCGTCTTTGCAAGCGGCGACTTCGCGACGGCACGAGCGGCGCGCTCGGCGTCGCGCTCCGTCTTCGCGCCCTTCACGGTGACGGTCACGAATTTCGTCGCGCCCTCGCCGTCCGTCGCCATCTGGCGGGCGAGCGAGACACATACCGTCTCGAGCGCGGCGCGGAAAGCATCAAAGTCCTTGCCAGGCGCGTCGATTTCGCGGTTCCCCGCCTTACCCGACGCGAGGATGAAAAGAGAGTCGTTCGTCGATTCGTCGCCGTCGACGACGAGGCGGTTGAAACTGCGCCCAACGGCGAGCTGGAGGGCGCGCTTCAGCATCCGCGGCGAAACTGCCGCATCGGTCGTGAGAAAGCCGAGCATCGTCGCCATATTGGGCTCGATCATCCCGGAGCCCTTCGACATGCCGCCGACAGTCACCTTCTTGCCGCCAATAGTTACAGTCGCGCACGCCTCTTTCGAGCGCGTGTCGGTAGTCATGATTGCTTTCGCCGCCGCGAGCCCATGAGCGCCGGTGCGTCCGAGCGCTTTGGTAGCCGCTTTCATGCCAGCAAGAAGCCGATCGACTGGAAGACGACGGCCGATAACGCCGGTAGACGCGACGAGCACGTGGTGCGGGTCAAGCCCGAGTTCGCCCGCGGTGACGAGCGCAGAGAGACGCGCGTCCTCGAGCCCCTGCTCGCCGGTGCATGCGTTCGCACAACCGGAATTGGCGAGGATCGCCTGCACCTTGCCGCCCTTCACGACCGAGCGGTCGTAGACGACTGGCGCAGCAGCGACCTTGTTCGTCGTGAAGACTGCGGCCGCCGAGCACGGCGCGTCGGCTACGATCAGCGCGACGTCGTTGCGCCCCTTGTACTTGATCTCCGCCGCGACACCCGCCGCGCGGAATCCCTTTGCGGAACATACGCCGCCCTTTACTTTCCTGCAAACTGCCATTGGTGCTATTATATCAAAAACTCACTTGCTTAGAAGACCGAGAAAGCCCTTCCTGTCGGAAAGCTTCACGTACTTGCGCGGCCTGTAGATCGGCTTGTAGGCGGGACGGATGATCGGACCTTCGTTCACGAGTTCCTCCATCCGGTGCGCGCACCAGCTCACGCAGCGCGCGACGGCGAAGATTGGCGTGTAGAGGTCCTTCGGGATGCCGAGCATGTCGTAGACGAGCCCCGAGTAGAGGTCGACGTTGGCGCAGATGTCCTCGGCGCGCGGATGGCGCGCCTTGATTATCGCGGGGCCGACTTCCTCGACGGTCTCGAATAGCTTCATGTCCTCCGTGCGCCCGGCCTCCTTCGCGAGCGCTCTCGCTTTCTCCTTAAGGAGTTGCGCACGCGGGTCGGAGATCGTGTAGACCGCATGGCCGAGGCCGTAGATGAGCCCCGTTCCGTCGCCGGCCTTCTTGTCGGCGATGCGCTCCAGGTAGCGGGCGACCTGCTCGGTCTTTGTCCAGTCCTTGACGTTCGCCTTGATCTCCTCCATCTGGCGCATGACGCGCAGGTTGGCGCCGCCGTGACGCGAGCCCTTCAGCGAGAGGATCGACGCCGCGACAGACGAATAGATGTCGGAGTGGGAAGAGGTGACGACGTGCGTCGTGAACGACGAGTTGTTGCCGCCGCCGTGCTCGGCGTGGATGATGAGAGAGAGGTCAAGCGTCTCGGCCTCGAGCTTCGTGTACCTCCCATCCTCGCGCATGAGCATGAGCAGCGTCTCGGCCGTCGACTTGGCGGGGTCGGGGTTGCGGATCATCAGCGACCCGCCGTCGTGGTAGTGGGCTTTCGCCTGGTAGGCGTAGGCGGCAATCGTCGGGATCGAGCCGATGAGATCCATCGACTGCTCGAGGCACTTGTCCAAGGACAGGTCGTCGGGAGTCCCCTCGGGATCGTACGCGTAGGCGAAGAGGACGGCGCGGGCGAGAGCGTTCATGATGTCCTTCGAGGGATGCTTCATGATCGCGTTTTCCTTGAACCCGTCGGAAAGCTTCCTGTACGCGCCGATGCGCTGCTTCCAGTCAACGAGCTGCCGCGCGGTGGGTAGTTCTCCGAAAAGAAGGAGGTAAGCCGTCTCCTCGTATCCGAAGCGGTGCTCGCGCTTGTCGGCCTGCACGATGTCCTTGACGTTGATGCCGCGGTAGTAGAGTTCGCCAGGGATGGCCTTGCGCTCGCCTTCGTCCATGACGTAGCCGTGGACGTTGCCTATCGTCGTGAGTCCGACGAGCACGCCCGAACCATTGTCGTTTCTAAGCCCCCGCTTGACGCCATACTTAGCGTAGAGCGCAGGGTCGATGTAGTCGGCCGCACGCGCCTTTTCCGCCTGTTTCTTGAGCCATTTCCTGTCTATTGTCATCTGGACATTTCCTCGCTTAAAGAGGAAATTATACCATAAATCCGCGCGCCTATGGCGGATTGAATGCGTCACCTTACTTTGCTGCGAGTTCGACGAGGTCGGCGACGCGGGAGGCGGCGTCGGGGGTCGCGAGGGTGCGCATCTTCGTGGACATCTCCGCAAGGCGCTCAGGGCGGTCGTAGCAGCCCATGAGATAGAGGTAAAGCTGCTTCGCCGTCAGACTGGACTGGATGCCCTCGTCGGCAGCGCCCTTCGCGACAAATGCCTCGGCATTGAAGTGCTGGTGGTTGCGCATCGCCGAGGGAAGCGGTATCAGCATCGCCGCCTTGCCGCAAGCCGCAAGCTCGAAGCACGTCGACGCTCCCGCGCGGGCAATCACAACATCCGCGGAGGCAAAGGCGTTCGCCATCTCGCGCTCAAACGCCTGGACGCGCGACTGAAGCGCCGCATGCGCGTAGGCCGCCATCACCGCCCCCTCGTCGGCTGCGCCGGTCTGGTGAATGACGTAAAGCGGACGGACTTCCCGCCCGGAAGCCGCCCTGCGGTCTATCTCGCCCTTCATCATCGAAATCGCCTCGCTCGCGAGACGGTTCACCATGTGCGCACCCTGCGAGCCACCGGTGACAAACACGACAAAAGAGCCCGCGGGTATGAAACCGAAGCGAGTTCCAGACGCGATGTCGGCGCGGACGGGGAGCCCCGTCTTCACGGTGTCGCAGCCCGGCAAGTGCTTGGCAGTCACGTCGAAGCTGATCGCGACTTTCTTCGCAAAGCGGGAAAGAAACTCGACCGCGCGACCAGGAATGGTGTTCGCCTCGTGAAGGACGACTGGCACGCCGCACCCTTTCGCCGCGAGAACCGGCGGAAGCGACGAATAGCTCCCCATCGCAAGCAAGACATCCGGCTTCGCGCGCCTCATCTCCTTTCGGCAGCGCAGAATCGAGCGCAGGATGGAAAAGGCGTTGCGCGCGGCGAGCTGCTTCGCGCCAGTCGAGAAGACCGCCCCCTTCCAGTTACGCATGACGCTCGACTCTATGTCGCGCCCCGAGTCCCACACCGTCACGTCGTGTCCGCGATTCTTGAGCTCCTCCGCCACCGCGAGCCCCGGAAACGCATGTCCACCGGTTCCACCACAAGCTACTACGATCTTCATTTACTGTTTGCTCCTTTATTTTTTCAAGTATCACTAAGGTGTCATGACTGAATATATCGTATTGTATTTGTCCACAAAACGGCCGCCACACTCGCATCTGGCACCGGAGCTCCCGCGTCATCGTGAACTTTCAGGCAAATCTTTGTCTCCGCGCCATATGCCATGGCACGTTCGACTTCGGGAGCAAGTTTTCGCGCGAACACGGCACCAGGAATCACGGCAACAACAATCAACAACAGTTTTATCTTGCGTTTCATTTTAGGTTTCCTTTCTCAATTGCCTTGTCGTAGAACTTGAAGTTATAGAAATACGCTACATCTTTCATATCCGAATGGCACCAACGCCCAGAATAGTTAGGATGGTCGGGCCAACCATTGGGCAGCAATTACTTTGCCCCTCCAATATGTTTTGGCTCGAGATTCGTATCATTCGGAGTAGGGTTCATCGCACCCGTTAGACGAAAACATCCAGCACCATCAGGTTCACAGGCAAAATCGACATTATGCACTATTGAATAATTAGCTTCTACAAGCAAACCATCTGAATTAACTTTGCATCTGCTTCTGACAACCCAGCACTTGCACTTGTCAAACCAATGTCGAATCCGTTTATTGTCGCTTGATACCTCTTCATAGAATCTTGCTTCCTTCTGGAATTCTGCTTGTGGATTGGCTTTGTAAGGTCCCTTGAACTCGCTTTCTGTATTAATAGCACTGATATAATACCCAGAATAAGGCTCAACAAACCGTATGCGCAACCCCATCCCCCTGTACTCCGGCAGCCATTTTCCATTCCAATCTATTGCCACTTGAAAATCCGTTTCTTTTCCTTTCCCGTATGGAGCAACAAAGTCATTCTTTTCGACATCGTACCCTATCCATTCGTTCAAACATTTCGTATTAACAAATCGCCCATCTATTGCAACGTCCATCTGATGCTTTATCTTCCGTAGCCTGATTTTCTCTTCCACGTCATACGGCTGCCACTTGCCGTCCTTCACGTCGCGCTCCTCGCCCATCTTGGCATAGCGGTACATCACATGCGAACCATAGTATCCATCTTTTGCGACGAAAACCTCAATCTCGTCGCCGCAGGTCTTCCCCTCCAAAACAAACACGCCATTTGTGTCGGTCGTTCCATTGATCCAGGTTCCCAGCGGACGGAAATTCATGCCGAGGTACGCCTTTATCTTGGCGTCCGGCACAGGCGTCCCGTCATCATCCTGGATGTGCAACTCTATCTTCGTCTGCGCACCGTTGCGACGCGCGTCACGATAGACAGGGTCTTTCTTCAACGTCACCAGGGCCACGACCTGCAATGCAGACAGCGAAATCATAACAGCCATGATATACTTTTTCATTTAAGGTTTCCTTTCTCCACCGCCTTGTCGTAGAATTTGAAGTTGTAGAAATACGCGACGTCCTTCATGTCAGTGTCTGGCCTCGGCCTTTACTCCCTCTGAGGCTCGCAGTTGCGAATGAAATGCCGCGATTGCTTGGCAATCTCCGCGTCTTCGAGATTCGTGTCGTTGGGCGTGGGGTTAAACACATATGAAATGCTCAATGTTGCCTGTCCTCGACTGGCTGGACTAATTCGGAAGTCATTTATCCTTGCATAGTTCGCTTGTTTCAGTTCCCCGGACTCATCAAGCACGCAGCGAGTGCGGATTACAAATGACGAATTAGGGCGAAACGGTATTTTTGTCGCCGACAAATTCGGCGGCTTCCCATTTCTATTGACTATGCGAACATTTGTCTCCGTATATGCAGAAGTGATTTCTGCCTCATACGGATATGGAAATTCGCTGCCAGAAACATTGTCAACATAATAACCGCCGCAAGGAACACCTCTCACCCGCATTTCCCCTAGACAAAAACAACTCTTCCATGGTGGTAGTCCATCCCATTCGACATATATCTCAATGTCAGAAGTGTCCCCTTCCCCAAATGGCTGGACAAATGACTTTTTCTCCATATCAAATCCAACCCAAGAATTTGTCGAGGGGATTTTAAAGAATGTTCCGCATGACACCAGATTCTTAGGATTGTGTATCTTCCGAAGTTCCACGGCCTCCTCTGCCCCGTACGGTTGCCATTTTCCGTCCTTAACGTCATGCTCTGCATTCATGGGAACATACGACAATTCCTTTTGGGAACCATAATATCCTTCTTTCCCGACGAGAAACCTTACCTTGTTTCCATTTGTCTTACCTATGGCGACACATACGCCATTTGCATCAGTCTTCCCATAGACCGAGTGCGGACTTGGCAACATGTCAAAAACTACCGCCACGCTCGCATTTGAAACAGGCTGTCCAAGGTCATCGTGGACTTTCAGGCAGATTTTTGCTTCTGCACCATACGCCATTGCGTGCTCTACCTCAGGTTTAATCCGCCCCGCGAACAAGGAGCCCGGGATCACAACAGCAACAGTCAACAATGTTTTTAACTTGCGATTCATTTCAGATTGCCTTTCCCCGGCGGCTCGCAGTGACGAATGAAATGCCGCGACTGCTTGGCGATCTCCTCGTCTTCGAGGTTCGTGTCGTTGGGCGAGGGATTGAAAGCACCTGTAACGCAAATACATGCGATACCACCTTTGTCACAGCCGAACGCAATATTATTGATAACTGAATAATGTGCAGACACAAGGTTGCCTTCAGCATCCACTTTGCATCGACTGCGAACAACCCAACACTTGTTCTTGTCAAAAACCTTTCGTTCATATCGTCGCCCATATGCATCAGGGTCAATTATAACACGTTCATAGAAATCGGCAGCTTGCTGGTATGTAGCATCAGGCAATGCAGAATATGGCCCTTTGAATTCACTAACTGCGTTGACCGCGCATTGATAATAGCCGGAATACTTATCGGCAAATCTAATCTTCTTTCCCATCCCAGTATAATCGGGCAACCATTTCCCATCCCAGTCGAAGAATATTTCAAAATCCACTATTTCCCCTTTTCCATGCGGTTGAACGAAATCGCGTTTCTCTAAATCAAACCCTACCCAAGCGTTAATGGCCTTTGTACTGTTGAATTCGCGCATATATGCGACTGCCAAATGAGCAGGGTTGCGTATCTTCCGTAATTCAATGTTCTCTATAGCACCGTATGGCTGCCATTTCCCGTCCTTGACGTCATGCTCCTCATTCATGGGAACATACGACAATTCCTTTTGGGAACCATAGTATCCTTCTTTCCCGACGAGAAACCTAATCTTGTTCCCATTTGTCTTCCCTTCGGCGACACAGATGCCATTCGAGTCGGTCTTCACATAGACCGAGTGTGGCCTTGGCAACATGTCAAAAACGACCGCCACACTCGCATTTGTAACCGGCTGCCCCACGTCATCGCAGACTTTCAAGCAAATCTTTGCCTCCGCGCCATACGCCATGGCGTGTTCAACTTCGGGCGCAAGTTTTCGCGCGAACACGGCAGATGGCAGCGTCAACAGCAGAAAAACAAAAGCGCTCTTTGTTTTCATTTCAGATTTCCTTTCTCAATTGCTTTCTCATAAAACTTGAACGCGTAAAAATACGCGACATCCTTCAAATCAGAATGACACCATTGTCCTTGATAGTCCGATCGTGTCGGCCAGCCATTTGGACGCTCTATTTGAACATGACAATTGCAAGATTTCTGTTCCATCGGTTCTCCTCCAAATGCCACTCGTCCTGCCGCCGGCGACAACGCAGGGATTCCTTGAGCAAGGTGTGCGCCGCGCACAAGCAATGGGATTGTCGACTGATTCATGCTTGACGGATAGCAATAAAACACGGTGTTGGTCTTGAGGTCCGCTTCGGACATCTGCAAAGCTTGCGCAACGGAAATCTTGTTTATACCCAATATATTTTCTTCAATATTCCAACCCGACCAATTTGTGCCACCGACCCCGCCCCGACCTTTAAACAGCTCCTGCTTGTGCCAACTGTAGTGGCCCCATGAACTCCCGACGCCAGTCCAAGTATGCACATTATTGTTTGCAGCAAGCTCCAAAATCTCGTCACCAGTCGAGTAGAAGTTAACCGCATACTGCGAGACATTGGCGAAACGCCCCGGCCAACCAAGGAACTTCCGGTCATCGTTGGAATCGTTACGGAAGAGCCAATGCCATGTCGAGGCCCATGAATTTGTTGGGTACTCCGCCCACTCTGGATGAACAAGCTGTGGAACCCGTAGCGCCTCGTCGGTGTCATACGCCTCAGCTGGAACTGCGGAGTTGCACATTAGATAGCAATCAACATTCAGCTCGTAGTCTTGAATCATCGACGAGCAAACCATGTTGCCAAGCGAGTGGGCCATCAGGACCTTTGTGCCAGGGAGAGCCGAAACCTGTGGGGCCAGCACGCTTGCCGTGAAGAAAGCATTCGACACGTTCTCATGGTAGTTTGCGTCGCTACCGATGTCGCTCCTCCACGTCACGCCAGTAAACTTCGCCGTCATGCCAGACTGCCACATCCGCTTGAACACCTCCGCCGACCATCCCCGCGCACGCGACTGCGTCACGTTCGCTCCATGGAGGAAAACAAGATGCTTGTCTGACGTCTCCAGGTCTGGCCTGTTCATTGGATCGCCGACTGATGGATTCCATGTCACCGTCTCGCCGGACAACCCACGCATATTCAGATGGCGATACATGTCCTCGACACTGGAAACGCTGATATTCGCCTCGCCAGAGACGATCTTCCGACCCTCGTTGCCCGCCGTCCAACCTTCGACTACGAGATTGTCCCCCGCCGCGCATCCCTCAATCAGAAACACACCGCAATCCTGCGAACCACGAATCGCGGAAAGAATTTGCGCAGGCATCGCAGCTCCGTCAGATGCATTCGTCACCGTTGCGTTTACCATCTCTAACACGGCGTAGGTTCCAAAATGAAAACCGAGAGATGTGCGGTGGAACAAACCAGCTTGAGTTCTCGATATGTCCGTCCACATGACATTCGCACAATCTGAACGCACCTTCCAAGTCACCGCTTCGCGGATAGCAAGTGGAGTTGTCGGCGGGAAGACGGTTGTCGTGTCAATCCAGACTGGTGTGAAGTCAAGGATGTCCCCTTTCCCGTTTACATGATTGTCGGCATAATCTGTCCCAGCGCCCGGGATGTCGTCATCCGGGCCATTGATGTTTCCAGAGTCGCTATCGTCATTCACCCAGAACCGGAAGGTTTTCGTGCCCGCCCGTGCGATTGCAGCTTCGGCGTCGGTAATCGACCCGTCGCGGTCGTAGTCGAATACGAGGACAGGGTCGCCAAGGACATATAGGTCAGCGACCTTCCCAGCCCCAGCAAAGTATGTGCTTTCCGTGTGTGTTCCGAAGAGCGACGATGGATCGTCTAAAATGACATTATCGGGCATGGGGGCGGCAATCGCCAGTTCGTAGTCGTAGTCTGGCCTTGGCGTATCGCCATAATTCGGACTCGTCCCTGCATGGCGAAGTCGGACTTCGTACTTCCAACCAGGCTTCAGCATCCCGGTTTTCGTCTCGCACTCGCCGTAACGCTCGTTGACCCACGAAAATGTCCTCGATGCGCCACCGACGCCATTGACGGGGCGTATCTCAAGCTGGTATTTCTCTGAAACACTGCCGCTTGGATCACCAAAGGTGAACGGCACGGGAATGCGGCTGTTCGGCAAACCACCATCTTCGGCATCGTTCGGATCGCTATTCTGCGTGACCTCTGCACCATCGCTCACATCATCACCATCCGTATCGTAACCATCCGCAATGCCATCGTTATCCCCGTCCTGCCCACTCGGATTCGTATTCCAGTCGCACTCCTGTCCGTTCGTGAGCCCGTCGCCATCTGGATCGGCATTTATGTCGTTGTCAGCGTTAGCGTCCGTAGCATTGTCAACCAGAGGATTGAATCCTGCGGGAAAATGCCGATACTCCCATCCGTCGTTCATTCCATCCATATCCGTATCAGGCTGAAGCGGATTCGTGTGAATAACATTCTCTTCCCCATCCGAAATCCCGTCATAGTCCGAGTCTGAGTTGCAAGGGTCTGTGCCGGAAACGATCTCATCCTCGTCTTCAACCCCATCATCGTCGGTATCCGCGAGACAAGGATTCGTCCCGAGCGAGAGTTCCTCCGAATCGGAAAGTCCATCACCGTCGGTGTCGGCGAGGCGCGGATTTGTGCCATTCCTGTATTCCTGCCAGTTCGCCAGCCCATCGTTGTCGATGTCGCCGAGCCGCCCGTTGTCGCCTTCGGCCGAGAGCGGGTTGAGCGCATATAGAATCTCCCATCCATCTGGCAGGAGGTCGCCGTCGCTGTCGGATAGCTTTGGATTCGTGCCAATGGCATATTCCTGTACATCCGTCAGGCCATCCCCGTCACCGTCTATGCTCAGCGGATCGCTATGCGACAAACCTATTTCAAAATCATCCGACAATCCGTCACCATCGGTGTCCGACGATATCGGATTTGTAGCATAGCCAAGACGATACTCCCATGTCGTCTGCGGCAGAATCGGACCGAACTTCGCGAAGTCAAACGTCAAGTTGTAGTAGCCATTTGTCGTCACGATGTCCTTGTTCTGGACTCCCACGACTGCACCGTCTCCATCCAACCAGAAATCAGAGCAGAGATAGCTTATCCTCACCGTCCGGTTGCTGTCCGTCGGCACGATGACCTGCATCGTGACGCCAAGATCGGTGCCGTACTTCTTCAAGTTGCGGTATTCGACCACGTGGACGCCATTGCTCGCGACGTATCCTACACGCATGAAGGAGTTCGTGTTGCCTATCTCCAGTTCGGAAGCCATCCAATACGGGACTACGAGAAATGTACCGCAGTTGCTCGCCCATCCGCTCAGAGGGCTAGGGTCCAGGGGATCAAAATTGTATGCAGAGCTACCAGCGCTAAAAAAGGATGCGTATCCACAATGATAGGCAAAAAGCCATGTGAGGCTCGTATCGTAAAATGAAACTGTCGGGGACAAGGAACGATAGATCGAAGGGTACATCGGCGATCCGATTCCATTGCCGCCAAGCCATGCGTATGGATCAACGCCATACGCCGTCGTCCAGCCCGTGCTGTCATACCACTCAAAGCCATCGGTTTTTCGAATCCAGCCCACCTCGTCGCCATCGCAAAGTGCATCGCCGTCCGTGTCCGCCGAAAGAGGGCTTGTACATTGCGCGACCTCCTCACCATCGGAAAGCAAATCCCCGTCCGTGTCGTAGGCGCAAGGATCCGTCCCGTATACAAAGCGCTCGTCGGAGTCAGGGAGCCCGTCGCCGTCAGAGTCGGTCGCATCGCCGACAGAGAAGAATGCCTGCGCGTTTCCGTTTGTGCCGGAGACGGATTCGTCGGCTATCGCCACAAATGCGTTGCTGACGCACTGCGATACGTCGAGCGTAAACAGTTTCGAGAGCTCAAGAAGGTTAGTCCCCGCGTAGAGGTCAACAAGGTCGCTTGCCGGGCGAACAGACGGCGGCCACGCGACGACGGAATACGTCGCGTTGCTACCACGCAGAATCGCGGCGACCATCAGATTCGTGGCAATGGGCATTCCGCCGAAGCCCTCGCCATCGCCAACGTCGCAGACATCGGGCTGCAGGACGGGAGAACTGCGTAGATGAGGATGCAGGGCTTCGGCAACGCTGCGCGACCCACTTCCCGCCTCCCATTGCCCAACTCCAATCTGCACACCAGTGCGGTCAAGGCCATTCGTGTTCTTAGTGGCTCCTGCACGGACAAAACCAAACACAATTACCGCAAGAACAGCAATCTCGCAGATTGGGCGGCGAAGGACGGACAGGTATCTGCGAACCGGAATGAAATCATACTCAAATGCAAGCACCGCAAGCCACGCCACAAGCAGGATTGCTGCGACTGCAAGAATCAAATATGCGTCACGCAAGCCAAACAGGGTTACAGCCGCCATCACCAGTCCCTTTCATTGGGTGGCAATGGGGCTTTTCTCATCCGCGCCTTCTTCTCCGCCTCGTGCTCGTCGCTGCGTTCCTGCGCTTTTTTCAAAACGGCTTCGACCTCCTGATCCTCGGCGTCCTGCTGGTCGCCCTCGTCGGGCTCTTCCTTGGCCTTGTCATCCTCGCCCTCGGGCTGTTGCTGGTCCTGATTCTGTTGCTGCTGATCCTGGTTCTGCTGTTGGTCCTGATTTTGCTGATTCTGCTGTTGGTTCTGGTCGTTCTTCTGCTGCTGGTCGTTTTTCTGCTGTTGCTGCCCGCCGCCGTTCTGATCCTTCGGCAGAAGCTCGCGTATCTCGTTTATGATGCGGACCGCCTCTTCCTGGCTCGGCGGAAGCGACTTCTCCACGCACTCCATCTGAAGCTTTTCAAGCTCCGTCGCGAGAGCCGATATCTTCGCCTGGTCCTCGGCCGTGAACGGCGGCTTGTTGGTGTCGCTCTGCGCCTGCTGCTCGTAGGCCCGCGCCCACGCCGGGAACTTCGCACGGAAGGCGCGCGTGTAGTCGAGCGCGTCCTGCTGCCAGCTGCGACCGTTGAACTGCTCGACGTCCATCCACGCGTTCGACTGCGCGACAAGGTCTTCGTCCATCGCCGCGGGCGGCATAACCGTGAGTTTCACAAATCTCGTGAAGTCGTGCTCCACGTCAGAGAGAAGCGGATATGCCTCGGCGTCGAAGTCGGAGAGCTTCGTCGCCGCGTCCTTCGTCTTCTTCCGCGCGGCGTCGATCTGCGCGGAGATTGTCGCCGCCTGCTCCTCGTTCGTGACAGACTGCGCAATCAGTTCGCGGACGGGAATCCACGAATCGGAAAGCCGCTCCGCTCGCTTCGAAAGAGCGTCTGCGAGCGCGACCGCCTTTTCAGCGCGGTTCGTGCGGTAAACGCCCGACTCTGACATAAGAGCGCGGCAATCCTTCGTCGCGGCGAGGAGCAAGGAACCGGGATCCTTCCCTTCCGCTGCCTTGAGGACCGACTTTAAATGCTCCTCCTCGCGGATCGCAGGCAGGCGGTCGGTCGCACGCGTGAAATTGCGATTCGCCTTCGCGTCCTCGGGTGCGGCCCTAAGTGCGATCTGCGCTGCGTTCGCCGCCTCTTCAAGATTCCCCTTTTCGTATTCGAGCTTGGCGATGACCTCGGCCGCGCGCGCGCCGTGCGTCTTGGAAAGAAGCAGTGGACGCAGCGTCTTAAGGGCGTTCGTCACATCGCCATCGCGGTAGAACGACACACCCTCGTTCCAGACCTCGCCGTCGGTCATCGCCGGCTCGGTCGCGGCAAGCAAAAATGCTGCCAGAGCCAAAATCACAGCGCCATCTCCGCGAGAATCGCCGCGGCCGCCGCCACAGGATCGTCAGCAGCGAGGATCGGGCGCCCAACGACAAGATGGGTCGCGCCGTCGCGCACCGCGTCTGCGGGCGTCGCAACGCGCTTCTGGTCGCCGACCGCGGCGCCAGCGGGCCTGACCCCAGGAGTCACGAAAATGGTTCCAGCGGCGAGAGACTTCGAAAGCGAGCCGACTTCCTTCGGGCTGCACACGAGCCCGTTCGCACCATTCTCGACGGCGAACTTCGCCATCGCTGCGACTTGCTCGGCTGGAGTGCGGCCAACGATTCCGACGTCAGCGAGATCGGCGCCGTCCATCGAGGTGAGCACAGTAACGGCGAGGATCTTCGGCGCGGCCGCGCCGAACTCGGCTGCGGCGTCCGCTGCGGCGCGAATCATCGCCTTGCCACCGACGGAGTGAATCGTCATGAGGTCTACGCCGAGCTTTCCGCCCGAGCGGACAGCGCGTTCGACTGTACGAGGGATATCGTGAAACTTGAGGTCGAGAAAGACCTTCTTGCCAAGATCCTTCACTGCCTTCACGACATCGGGACCCTCGGCCGTGTAAAGCTCAAGCCCGATTTTGTAGAAGCCGACGCCGTCGCCGATGGCCTTCACCTTGGCGACCGCCTCTTCTCTCGTCTGCACGTCAAGCGCAACAATCAGTTCTGCCATTTTAAAGCCCTTTCTGCTGTATTATACCATATTCTCCGTTCGCCACGACACCCGTCGTCTATGCACTCACGTCTGCGAGTACAGTACCTGCGAAGTGGCCGCGTCCAAAATCGAGAACGCCTCTGGATGGCGGTGAAGCTCCGAAACGAAGGTGAGCCGCGTGTTGAACTGCTTCTGCATCTGCGCGAGGATGTCGGCGTCCTCGGTCCTGAGGCGCTGCATCACCTGCGGCGCGATGACGATCTTCGGCTCGAACGGCTTCTTGTCGGCCTCGGCCTTGCGGAGAAGCGAGACGAGCTTACGCTGAAGCTCTATCGAGACGGACATCGGAGACTTGACGAGCCCGTGGCCCGAGCAGTAGGGGCACTTCGACGTGAGCATCGAGAGGATCGAGCGGTCCTGGCGCTGGCGCGACATCTCGAGAAGTCCGAGCTCGGAAATCTCGAGGACGTTCGTGCGGGCGCGGTCGCGCTTAAGCGCATCCTTTAGCGCGCGGTACACCTGCTTTTGGTGCTTACGGGACTTCATGTCGATGAGGTCGAGGACTACGAGCCCGCCGATATTCCTGAGCCGGAGCTGGCGCGCGACTTCCTCGACGGCCTCGAGGTTCACTTCGAGAATCGCTTCCTCCTGGCTGCCCTTGCCCTTGTGGTGGCCGGTGTTGACGTCGACTGCGATAAGCGCCTCGGTCTCGTCGATGACAAGATACCCGCCCGACTTAAGCGGCACCTGGCGCGAGAACGCCTCGGCAAGCTGACGCTCGAGACCGTAGTGCTCAAAGACGTTGGTGACGCCGTCGTAGCGGCGAATCTTTCCCTTGGCGCGGCGCGATATGCGACCCGTCACCTCGCGCATAGACTCGTAGCTCGCCTCGTCGTCGATGACGATCGCGTCGACATCCTCTGTAAGCCAGTCGCGGACGACGCGCTCGCAGAGGTCTGGCTCCTGGAAGATGCAGCACGGCGTCCTAAGGCGCTTCGTGTTCGACTGCATCTCGCTCCAGACGGAGAGCAGGTTCCTGAGGTCGCGAGCGAACGCGCGGGAACTCGCGCCTGCGCCGACGGTGCGAACGACGAGGCCGACGTTCTCGGGAAGCGGAAGCTTGTCGAGTATCTTCTTTAGGCGCAGACGCTCCTTCGCGTCGCCGATCTTCTTTGAGACGCCGCGGATACGCGTACCAGGCATCATGACGAGATACCGCCCGGGGATCGAGAGGTTCGCGGTGACGCGAGGGCCCTTAGTCGAGATCGGGCCCTTCGTAACCTGGACGATGATCTCGCTCCCGGGAGGGAAGCGCTTCGCAATCTCGGCATCCGAGAGGCGGTTCGACTTCCTGCCGCCCTTCTGCCCCTTCTTCGGCTCGTCGTCTTCGTCCAGGAGCGCATCCGCATCGGGCGTCATGTCCCAGTAGTGCAGAAACGCGTTCTTCTTGAGCCCGATGTCGACGAACGCCGCCTGAAGGTCGTTCTCGAGGTTCTGGACGCGCCCCTTGAATATGCTCCCTACGAGGCGCTCGGCCTCGGGATGCTCGACCATGAACTCCTCGAGGCGGCCGTTTTCAAGGACCGCGACGCGGGTTTCAAGTTTTTCCACGTTTACTATTATCTCGCGCTTCAGCTTTGAGCGCTTTAGCCATCCGAACAGGTTCATCTGTCATTCTCCCTTCTATGTATTGATACGCTTTGTACGATGCCGAGGCCGGCCATCACCGTCACGAGGAACGTCCGCCCTGCCGATATGAACGGCAGCGGCAGCCCCGTGATCGGGACGAGCCCTATCGACATCGCTATGTTTATGAAAACGTGCGCGAACACAAGGGTCGAGACGCCGATCGAAACCAACCGTCCCCTTCCATCCGCGGCGACATACGCCGTCCACACGCACGGAACGAGAAGCGTTCCGAAAAGTGCGAGCAGCACGACCGATCCGACGAACCCCGCCTCCTCCGCGTACACGCAGAAGATGAAGTCGTTCATCGAAATTGACTGCGGCAGGTACTTCAGGTGGTTCGTCTCGCCCTTGCGGAACCCCTTGCCGGAGAAACCGCCGGAGCCGATCGATATCATCGCCTGCCTTAAAGTGTATCCCGCGGCGTGAGGATCCTCGTCGGGGAACAGGAAAATCTTGACCCGCTTCACCTGGTGCGGCCTTAGGGGCACGAACTTCAGTATCGTCGCCTTCCTTGCCTCGGTGACGCCAGGCCTCTCCGCCTCGTATACCGCCGCGAGAACGGCCGACACGACGATTGCCGCGATGCATGCCGCCGTAAGAATCCCACGCCGCCAGACGCGCGCGACAAAGAGCATCACGAGCGTCGCGGGAAGGAGCGCGAGCATAGTGCCGAGGTCCGGCTCGAGAAGTATGAGCAGCGCAGGAACTCCTATCACCGCCAGCGCGACGAGGAAACCGTAGAACTTCCGCAGCCACGGCCGCTCGTCGGCAGATCCGTATATCCACGCGAGCGCCGCGATAACGCAAAGCTTCGCCACCTCGCTCGGCTGGAAGAACCAGAGCCACCGCCGCCCGCCGTAGGTCGAGGTTCCGACGATAAGGACGGCTACGAGAAGGACGAGCGAGAAGAGATACGACGGCGCGGCGAGAAGGTTCAGGTAACGGCGGTAGTCGAAGAAGGCAAGCACGAAATAGATGGCGAGCCCAAACACCGCCGTCGAGAGGTTCGCTTTCCACATTGAGTGGAACAGCTCCTCCGTCCTGGCGTTGCCAGCCGAGTATATCGCGGCCGTGCCGAGCGCCACGAGCGCCAGCATCGCCACGAACATCAGCCAGTTGAACCTCTTGAGCTTATCGATCATCACCTATTCCCGTTCCCCGTTTCCCGTTCCCCGAATATCGCCTTGAGCACGGCGTTCACCTTCGGCGCGGTAGTTGTGCCGCCCGACTCTCCATTCTCGATCACCATCGCAATCGCCACCGTCGGTTTCTCTGCCGGCGCGTAGGCGATGAACCACGTGTTCTTGCGCCTCGTCGCGCCAAGGCCGACCTCGGCCGTTCCCGTCTTGCCCGCGACTGCGACTGCGACACCGTCTCCGGCAAGACGCCCGGTGCCGCCGTCCACCACCATCCTCATGCCCTCCCTAATGACGGCGAGATTCTTCGCGGAAAACGGCAGCGGAGTACGCTCGACCGGCGAATCTGCCCTCAGTCGCGGCCTCGTGAGGAAGCCTGTTCCTATCGCACCCGCGAGACGCGCCATCTGGAGAGGCGTCACGAGCAGCTGCCCCTGGCCAATCGATGCATGCGCCAGATCGCTCGCATACCACGGCAGGTCGTAGTGGCTGCGCTTGTATTCCTCCGACGGTACTACGCCCGCGGAATCCTGCGGGAAGTCAATCCCCGTCTTCGCGCCGAGCCCCATCGCGCGCGCGGCGGAGAAAAGCGCATTCGTGCCGATGTCGCAACCAAGGTTACTGAAATACGTATTGCAGCTCTCCTTGATCGCGTGCTTCATGTCTATCGGGCCGTGCCCCCAGCGGCGCGCGCAGTGAAGCTTCATGCCGCCAAGCTCGAAAACTCCAGTGCATTCGTAGGAAACCTCTGGCGGGACACCAGCCGCAAGCCCCGCGAGAGCTGTCACTGGCTTGAACGTCGATCCCGGCGCATACGTCTCGAAGCAGGCACGGTTGCGGTAGTCATTCCTTGGATTCCTGAAGAGCCGGTCGTTTATCTCTGGCGTTAGCTGCGGGACGAGGAGGTTCAGGTCGTATGCGGGAGCGCTCGCAAGCGCAAGCACCGCGCCATTGCGCGGATCGATGACAGCGCATGCGCCGCGCTCTCCGCGAAGCTGGCGCTCGACCGCACGCTGCATCGCGACATCAAGCGAAAGCCGGAGATCCGGGCCTCGCCTCGCCTCGACGAGCACCGTCTTCTCGACGGCGAAGCCGCGCGCATCGACCGTTACCTGAAGCTCTCCCGAAGAGCCGCGCAGATAGCTGTCGTAGAACGCCTCGAGCCCTTCGCGTCCGCACATCTCCTTGTCGCGGAAGTTGAACTTCTCGCTACCCGCAGACTCCGTCTCGCGGCGGCCTACGAAGCCAATCACGTGCGCTGCAAGACGTCCCTCGGGATAGACGCGCTCTTCCGTCTCGATACAGGTGAAGCCGGGGAACTCCGCCGCGCGCTCCGCGAAGCGGGCTATTGGCTCGTCGCCGACGTCGCGCCAGACGATAAGAGGCCTCGCGAGCTGCTGGCGGACATGGCGCGCTATCGCGTTCGTCGTGAGGGAGGAAGGAATGTCGATTGTCGCCGCCACGGCGTCCACGGCGTTCGAGATCGCGAGCACCGTGTCGTTCCACGAACGGCGCTGGAAGCCCTCGGGGTTCACGGCGATGGACACCGACGCGCGGTTGTCGGCAAGCACCGTCCCGTCGCGCGCGAGGATTCGCCCGCGCGGACCGGCGGTCTGGACGGCGCGTATCGCCTGCCTCGCGCCGTCGTACGAGTGCTTCGCGGCGTCGACAAGCTGGACCTGCGCGAGACGGAAGCCGAGCGCCACGAGCCCGGCAACGAAGATGACGCCGACTGCGAGGACGGAGAGATCGCTCGCGATGGATGCTTCGCTACGCATCGGCGCCCGCCTTTCTCCAGAGTCGCGGCAGAATCGCAAACGCCATTGCCAGGCACACGGCGCCGACCGGCACAGAAAGGAGGATGCGACCAGATGCGCCGGCAACGTCCGACACGAGCGCGAGCCATACCTGGTACGACGGATAGGCGACGGCAATCCAGACAACCGGCTCGCGGAAGAACCTTATCGCCACGGCGATTGCGGCAAAGAACACCATAGCAGAGCCGGGGGGCAGCGAGCATATCGCCTCCTCGAAAGCGCCTGCGGCCACTGCCGCCATGATCCATATCGGCATCCGCGTCTCGACTGCAAAGAACACGGCGAGCGACAGAAGTATCGGGAACCCAAGCGAACCAATCGACGGCAACATGTCCTCCAGCGCCCCTCCGAGGACGATGGCGACGACGATGAACACAAACTGGACGATATTATTTTTCACGGCGGATGAAGACGTCCCTCAGCGTCGCAAAGTCGACAGCCGGCAGCACTTCACCCTCTCTTCTCGGCGAATCAGAGTCGTTTCTGACTTCGAGCAAAGTGCCAACGGCGATCCCCTTGGGATATATCCCTCCGAGACCCGACGTAAAAACCGAACTGCGCGGCGGGACCTCCGCCGCGGACAAGATGTGTTTCATGACAAGCCGCTCGTCAGTGCCGCCGGCGAGAGTACCACGAAGAACCCCGCCTCCCGGAAGCGACACTTCGCAGCCGACGCCGAGCGACGGATCGGTGACGAGACGGATTTCCGATGTGTGGGGCGTCACGGACTCGACCCGCCCGACAAGTCCTTCGGGAACGACGACTATCGCCCCTTCTCGCACACCGGCAAGAGAGCCCCTGTCGACCCTGAGCGCTCCGCGCGGCCCCGAGCCGCCGCCGACAAGCACTGCGGCAGCGAGCCACGTTTCCGGCTCCCTATCCCTGTATTCAAGAACACGCCTAAGCCGTGCGTTCTCGGCCTCGAGCCGCGCTACGTCCTCGCGCGCCAGCGCGAGCGCCGCGACCTCGCGCCTTAGGGCCACGTTTTCCGCAGAGGCCGCCGCTCCCCTGCAGGCGCCTTTCACGCGAGACCAGACATTGTCGGAAAACGCGCGGCGCGCGCGCTCGATCGGGAAAACCACCTCAAGGGCCGTTCCCCGAGAAAAAGCGACGACCGCCACGGCCATCGCCCCGAGGGCGATGAGCACGTATGCACCGGTCGTTCTTGCTTTCATTCTGGCAAGTCCTCCTAAAAGCGGACTTGCCGAAGACTCTACGCACGCTTATTCTTCGAGAGGAAGTCGAGCTCGTTCATCACGACGCCCGTGCCCTCAGCAACAGCCGAAAGCGGATCGTCCGCCACCGTGACGGGAAGCCCCGTCTGCTGCGCGAGAAGCTTGTCGAGGCCGCGAAGCTGCGAGCTTCCGCCCGACAGCACAAGGCCCCTGTCCACAAGGTCAGCCGCAAGTTCCGGTTCGCACTTGTCCAGAGTGGACCTCACTGCGTCCACGATCTGGCCGACCGGCTCCTTCAGGGCTCCCCTGATTTCCTCGGAGGTTATCGTCAAAGTCTTCGGCAACCCCGCCACTATGTCTCTGCCCTTGATTTCGAGCGTCTTCTCCTCACCAGTCGGGAAGGCACTCCCTATCTCAATCTTTATCATCTCGGCCATGCGCTCGCCGATCAGCAGGTTGTAGACCCGCTGGATGTACTTCATTATGCACTCGTCCATCGCGTCGCCGCCCGCCTGGCGCGCGGAGTAGCTGTGGACGATGCCAGCGAGCGAGATGATCGCCACCTCGCAAGTGCCGCCGCCGATATCTACGATCATCGAACCCGCTGGCTCGCTCACCGGAAGCCCGACGCCGATTGCCGCGGCCATCGGCTCTTCGATCAGAAAAACTTCACCCGCGCCTGCCGCGTGGGCCGCGTCTTCGACCGCGCGCTTCTCGACCTCGGTGATTCCCGAAGGAACCGCGATGACCATGCGCGGCTTCGCGTACTTCGACCAGAAGCGCTTCGGGCAGACCTTGTTGATGAAATAGGCAATCATCGCCTCGGTGATGTCGAAATCGGCTATCACGCCCGACTTCATCGGCCGGATTGCGATGATGTTGCCCGGCGTACGGCCCAACATGCGCTTGGCCTCCTCGCCCACGGCGAGGACACGTTTGGAGCCGGCCTGAATCGCCACGACCGAGGGCTCGCGAAGGACAACTCCGCGATCCTTCGCGTACACAAGCGAGTTCGCCGTGCCGAGGTCGATGCCGATGTCTGTCGAGAAGAGTGACTTCAACTTTGGTATGCGGAACATTTCGTAATCCTAATTATCCGATTTTGTCGAATATTTTATGCAATTTTCGCTCGCCCGTCAACCGAAAAATGCCTTGTAAAGCGACCGGACGGCGTTATCGCGGTCCTGCTTCCTGACGGCGATCATGAATGAGACCTCGGATGAGCCCTGGTTCACCATGGAGAGCGATATCCCGGCGGACGCAAGCGCAAGGCAGGCCTTAGCGAGCATACCGGGCGTGTAGCACATGCCCTCGCCCACAACCATAAGCGTCGTGATGTCGCGCTCAACCGTCACGAAATCGGGCTCGAGCTCGCGGCGGATTATCGCCACGACGCGGCGCTCGACCTCACGCGGGAGATACTGCTCCTTGATGACAATGCACTGCGAGTCGACGCCCGAGGGCATGTGTTCGTAGGGGACGTGCTCGTCCTCGAGGATCTGGAGAAGCCGCCTTCCGAAGCCGATCTCGCGGTTCATCAGGTACTTCTCGACAACGATGTTGCAGAAGCCGTCCGCGCTCGCGATGCCGACGACAGTGCCGGGAACGACGCGCCGCGACTGCTGGATCATCGTGCCGGGCTCGCCGGGGTGGTTTGTGTTGCGGATGTTGATCGGGATTCGCGCCCTGACCGCAGGAATGACAGCGTCGTCGGCGAAGACGCCGAAGCCCGCGTAGGCAAGCTCGCGCATCTCGCGGTACGTCATCGTCGGGATACCCTCTTTCACATCGGGAACGATGCGCGGGTCGACGGGGTAGACAGAGTCGACGTCGGTGAAGTTCTCGTAGACGTCAGCGCAAACGGCCGCAGCGAGGATCGAGCCCGTGATGTCGGAGCCGCCGCGCGGGAACGTCGCGACCTTGCCGTCCTTCGTATAGCCGAAGAAGCCAGGGTATATCACTATTCCTTCGAAGTTCGAGAACGCGCGCGAAAGCGTCGCGTAGCTGTCGGGATCAAGCGTAGCGTCGCCGAAGTCGCCCTTCAGCACCATTCCCGTGTCCTTGGGGCTCGCGTACCGCGCCTTCCTGCCGCGCGCCGCGAACGCGACTGCGACGAGCTTCGCGTTGTTGTCCTCGCCGGCCGCCTTGACGAGATCGAGAAACTCCTCGGGACGGAGGTCCTTGACCTGGGCAACACGCGACCTCAAGTCGCGCGTGATGTCGGACACAATGTCCTCGCCGAGCTTGAGCTCGTCGGCGATGAGAGCGTAGCGCTCGACTACCGCACCAAGCTGGCGGTCGATGTTCTCGCCTGCGAGCGCAGCCTTCGCGAGCGCGATAAGGAGGTCTGTCACCTTCGTGTCGCCCTTGTCGCGCTTGCCAGGAGCCGAGACGACCACGATGCGCCGCGCGGGATCCGCGAGGACGATGTCAATTACCTTGTTTAGCTGCGTCGCGTCCGCAAGGGAGCTGCCGCCGAATTTACATACTTTCATTGAGAGAATTAAAAGCTAAAGGGTTAAAGGGTTGAAGGGGTTGAGGCGTCAGAGGACGCGGAGCTTTACAGGATCTTCGCCGATTACACCCGATGCCTTGATTTCCGAGAGCGCCGCATCGAGATCGGCCGAACGCGCCTTGCGAGTCATCGCAACGACCGGGACGGGGAGATTCCCCTCGGTCGAGCCCTTCTGCGAGAGCGCAGAGATCGAAACGCCGTGGCGACCGAGCGCGGAAGCGACGACGCCCATCGCGCCTGGTCTGTCCGCGAGCATGAAGCGGAGGTAGAATTTCGAGGCGATCTCTCCGGCGGAGCGAAGACGCACCTTGCCCTCGCCATAGTTCGGAACGCCCCTCATGTAGCGCGTCTCGTCGTAAGCAAGGTTGCGCGCGATATCGCCGATGTCGCCGACGACAGTAGAGGCCGTAGGCGCACGGCCCGCGCCGCGCCCATAGTACATCGTGTAGTCAGACATGTCGCCTTTGACATACGCGGCGTTGAACGCGTCGTTCACGTTGGCGAGCATGTGCGAAAAGGGAATCAGCGTCGGATGCACGCCGACCTCGACTTCATCGCCATCCTTCGCGACGCACGCGAGGAGCTTGATGCGATAGCCGAGGTCCGCGGCGTACTTCACGTCAGCGCCAGCGAGGTTGCGGATGCCTTCGACCTGAACCTGGTCGAGCGTCGGCTGAAAACCATATGCGAGCGCCGCAAGGATGCACGCCTTGTGGGCAGTGTCGAAACCGTCGACATCGAGCGAGGGATTGGCCTCGGCGTAACCGAGTTTCTGCGCGTCCTTGAGGACGACATCGAAGGGAAGTCCCTCGTTCTCCATCCTCGTGAGAATGTAGTTGCAAGTGCCGTTGAGAATGCCGTGGATCGACTCGATCTCGTTGCCCGCGAGCCCTTCGCGCAAGACGCGGATGATCGGAATGCCGCCGCCAACCGATGCGCCGAAGTAGATGTCGACGTCGTTCTTCGCCGCCGTCTCGAAGATCTCGTGCCCGTATTCCGCGAGCAGCTTCTTGTTCGCGGTGACGACGCACTTGCCGCCGTTGAGTGCTTCGAGGACAAATGTCTTCGCAATGCCGGTGCCGCCGATTGTCTCGACGATGATGTCGATCTCGGGATCGGCGAGGACGCTCTTGGCGTCTGTCGTGAGGATGTCGCTCGGGACATTGATGCCGCGGTCCGTCGTGATGTCGAGGTCCGCGATCTTCTTCAAGACGATGTCGACGCCGAGGCGCTTCGCCATGACGTCACGATGCTTCAGAAGGCCGTCAGCGACTCCCGCGCCGACGGTTCCAAAGCCAAGAATTCCAACTCCTATCTGCTTCATGTCTACCCTTTTTCTGCTTTCTGTCACTCACCCTTGTCGCCAAATCTTAGAACGGCATATCGTCTATCGCGCCGGCGTCCTCGGGGAAATCGGGCTCTGCCGGGGCGGGAACGGGCTCGGTGGAAGAGCCGTCCGCATTGAGAACCTCGATCTTGAGCCCTGTCAAGTCGGTGAAGTACTTGACCTGGCCCTGGGGATTCGTCCACTCGCGGCCGTCGATGGCAAAGCGAATCTTGGCGCGCTGACCTTCGCGCACCGTATCGAGCATGGAGGCGGCGTCCTTCTTGAAGGTGAACGCGATGTGGTTGGGCCACTTTGACTCAGCCCCAACATCATCTGTCATAACGACATCGCGCTTAGTGAATCCGCTCGCAAATGTCTGGAGCTGAAGCACCTTCTCGACAACGCCTGTATACTCGTAAATAGCCGCCATTTTCCCTACTTCCTTTTTTGTTTCGGGATATTATATCATTTTTTTGTCGGCTCCTACGCCCGGGAGCTGAATTTATCGCATTTTAACTAAACCCTATGCTGATTTGCCTTCCGACGTGCGGCTTTGTTTCGGGCAACCGTGCTCGCCCTTGAGAAACGGTCGATTCGCGCGTCCTTGCGACCGCTCGGCGTATACATATACGCCTTCGGGTCGCAGTCCTGCGCGACTCGCCTCGTTTTCAAGGGTTCCGCCCGGCTTCGGCCCAAAACAAAGCCGCGCATGGCATCCTCGGGAACTGGGCTAACGGCGCACGCGTTCGTCTCTCGCTTCGGGGAAAAGCGCGACTCCTCCCACGCGCTGCATCCACCGTCCGCAGCGCGATACTTCGTCGGCGGGATACCGCCTTCTCGTCTCGCGCGCGTCCGTTGGCGCATCACGCGAACTGTCGTCGCGCCGTTCCCCTGCGCTTGCTCCTCACACATCCGCCGTTAGCCCGACCTTCCGCTATGGCGCGTTTTTCTTCGTAGTCTTTGCGCTCGCCGACTTATCGTCGGCTCGCTTAACCACTTTCGGCTGCAACCACGCTTCTGCCTGACGCAAATCCGACTCTAAACGACTCTAGTTGGGAAAGCACCACGCTAGCGCCCGCTTACGCGGCTCAGCCTACGGCCTCGATGGATATGCCATCTTGGCGGCGCTATCTATCACCCCTCCCCCGTATTCCAATGGTTTTGCAGTAGGGCTATCGAAAGTTATTGACGATAATAAACCAAGAGAAGGCTGCCGAGACGATCCATGCGAGAAAAGCGGTTGTGCGCGGCTTCAGTGTAAATGCGAGCGGGACGGTGCCGACAAGCATGCCGATAAGACTGAAGAGGAGCAGACACGGAAGCCATTCGCCATGGTAAGTATGGCTACCTGGGAACAGGTGGTTCACCTGGTGCGCCGCAACGCCGCCCAAAAGTCCGCTGACAACGGCCGCAAACCAGCGAAGCATTGCCGGGCGGGATGCATCTGGCGCTTTTGATCTGGTGCGCCAAATAGATCGCACGAAGATGGCAACGAGAAGTACGCTTGAAATAATCCAGAGCACTATCGCAATTATGCAGACGGCCATGATCAAGAGCGGCATCCCGCCAGCATAAGTAATAGTCCCTAAAAGCAGATAAGTGAAAAGCGAAATCAGCCAGAGTGTGCCGAGAACACCCCAAAGGCCTGTCTTGGAGGCTGCAGGCACAGCGCCCCTAACCGCCGCATATTTTTCAGACAAGCTCTCTCGCAATTTCCTCATGCGTCGTATTATATCACAAATCCCCCATAACGCGACGCCCGACGGTTGTTGTAAGTGCGCCAAACGGCGACATGCTCGAAAAACGCAGCAAATCTGTCGCGGGCAAGGTTAAGCGAGTCGATGGAACATCGACGAGCGCAGATGCTACGAAGAAAACGCGCCTTATAGAAGGTCGGGGCAAGGCGACGAGCATGCGTCGCCTTGCCCCAGCTCCCGAGAGTGCACTGCGCGGTCACGGTCGGGATAACCGACGCATGCGTTTTCAGCCGCAAGGCTATCGCCAAGCCGAGCCGATGGTCGCGGGTGAGGCAGGCGGAAGGTCGCAGGCGTAATAGAGACTTGCGTACGCCGCCAGTGATAGACGCCGAGGCACGGCAGGCTAAACTCGGCTTATTGTCTGATGTGCGAGAGCCGTCGCGAGCCTGGAGCCGAACGAGAGCCCCGCGAGCCATCGGGCGGCGCGGCGATTTTAAGCCCTAAGCCGAAACACGCCCCTTCGCGGACGCGCGGCCTTCGGACGCCGCCGAACACCCCCTATGGCTTGAGGTAGAGGCGGCAGTGGCAGAGGCCGTGATACGCGGGATCGGCGAGCTGGCCCTTGAATTCGTCGCAGGGGCAGAAGAACTCGGGGAGCTTCGGCAGACGGCACGGGCAAAAGCCGTGCTTGCGGACAAGGCCGTCCTTCACGACCTTGACCACTTTCTCGTCGCCATTGAACACCACCTTGCCCTTCTCAAAGAGCTCGCGTATCTCTGTAGACGATTCCTTCGTGCGCGGAAACGACTTGAAGGTGACGATCTTCTTCAACTCATCGTAGTCCTTCCAGCGCGGCAGCCCCTCTACGGAGTCCTCACCGATCAGGAAGAAAAGCTCCGCTCCGGGATTCTCCGCGGCAATCTCGCGCACAGTGTCTATCGCATAGGAAACGCCACCGCGAATTAACTCACGATCGTCAACGATTGCCTCTGGAATCTCGGCAAAGGCGTTCTTCACCATCTCGAGTCGATCCCACGGGAGAGGCAACATGTCCTTCGCCGCCTCGGTCTTGAACGGACTGATGTTCGCTGGGATCACAATGAGCCGGTCAAGCGCGAGCGATGCAACCGCCTCGCGCGCGAGATTGACGTGCCCGAAGTGGACTGGATTGAAACTCCCGCCGTAGATGCCGATCTTCACGCCAGCTCCTTCGATCTTTTGGCGGCGGCGGCGAGCGTCGCGGCGACGATCCTCTTGAACGCGGGAACGTCCATCTTCTCCATGCCCGCGGCAGTTGTGCCGCCCTTCGTGCAGACGCCCTCGATAAACGGACGAAGCGCCATGCCGCTTTCCCTGAGGAACTTCGCCGTTCCGAACATCGTCTGCTCGGCGAGAAGACGGGCGACGGCGGGCTTGAGCCCGAGCTTGACGCCGCCCTCGACCATCGCCTCCTCCATGTAGGCGAAATACGCGGGGCCCGAGCCGGAAAGCGCCGTCACCGCGTCAAAGTCCTTCTCCTTGAGAACGACAGTCGCGCCAGCGCCGCCGAGAATCTTCTCAACGAGCTTCACGTCCTTCGCGGGGGTCTTCGCGGCAGGGCATATCGCGCACATGCCGGCGTTCGCGCGGAGCGCGAGGTTGGGCATCACGCGGACGAGATTGACTTTCGCGCCAAACGCCTTCTTGAGCTTCGCAAGGGTCTTTCCGGCGACAATCGAGACGATCGTGTGCTTCGCGGTAAGGAGCGGCTTCACTTCGGCGGCGACTGCATCCACGTCCTGCGGACGGACGGCGAGAAAGACGAACTTCGCCTTCTTCGCGACTTCCTTCACGTCTGCCGTCGTCGCAACGCCGTACTTCCGCGTCAGATCCGCCGCGCGTTCCGCGACCTTCTCGGCCATCACGACGCCCTTCTTGTCCTCAATCGCGGAAAGAATACCCTCCGCCATCTTGCCCGCGCCAAAAAATCCAATCTTCATTTGCTCCTTTCGACTTCGAGAGTCCTGCCCATGTTTTGTGATATCGTTCGGTATTATACCATATTCGACGTTAACTTCCTCGGCGTGAAATATGTAGCTCGATTAGTTTCCGCTCGCCGCAGGTTCAAAGCGCAAATTGCGGAAGACAATGCCCGACCGACCGTCCTGCGGCATGTCGAGAATCTGGAAGATGAACCGCTTGATCTCGACGGCGTTTTCAGGGATGTGCTTCGAAAGCGGAACCCGCACCGTCTGCCATGTCCACGGATCATCATCGATCTTTCCGCCGTCCACAATGACCTTTACCTTGTCGAGCTTCGGGCGGTCTTCACTTCCGTCGGCGTTCTTGAACACAGCCGACGCCCTCAGCCGCTGGCGTCCAACGCCACGCGTCCCGAGAGGCGTCCGGCCGGAGTTCACCTCGAAGACGAGATCGCAGCCATTCCTGAGCCCCCCGGGCACCCCCGCCGACGGCCCGTCGATGGAAATCGGCTCCGCAAGGCGCATCTGCAAGGCGGCCCAATGCTTCTCGTTGTCGGCGACGGCAAGTTCTATTCCTCCATCGCGGCGGATCGCCCGCGCACCGTCCTGTGCATCGGGATCGAAGCGCCTAAGTTCAAACGGCTTATCCTTCACGCGTCGCCAGGCCACGCGGAAGCCCCGCAAAACAAGCGTCGTTGCACATCCCGGATTCTTGTCGCCGCGCTGCTGGATTCCGATGGAATTCAACTCCCCCTTCGCGTAGTCGAGCGGCACGGACGCCCGCCAAGTCCCGTCGCCTGTCTTGCGCAAGAACGGCGAAAGCACGTGATAGGCGCCGGTCCCCATGCGTATCTGCATCGGGGCAAGCGGTGCGCCGTCGGTCTTAATCTCGAACTCGAGGTCCGCGGCAAGCGCCATGCCATCCGCGGCGACGGCAGACTTCCAATCGATGTTTACGCCCGGCCAGCCGTGGGCCTTGCCAAAGTCGACCGTTACGGAATCGTCAGAAATCGTCGCCTGGACGCCGCCCCAGATTCGCGTCTTAGGCGCCGCCGCGAAAGCCACCGCCCCGCATCCGTCCACGGACGTCTCCGCCGTGATCGCGGCAACGAGCGCGGCAAATCCGCCGCCGCAGGAAATATCGAGCGACGCTATCGTCTTTTCTGGATACGGATTCTCCCACCGCGAGACCCAGAAGCCCCTGCGCTTCCGATCACTCCACCCTGGGCAACACTCGAACGACTCGGGGAGAGGCGTCGAGCATTTGGCGAGGTCGAGATCGCCGAAATCGCCAAACGACTTCGCCGCAAAGACCGCCGTCGTCCCGTCGGCATAGCGCACAGAATACTTAATCTCGTCGCCAGACTTTGCGCCATCTCCCGCATGGAGGAAGTAGAGCGACGAAGCGCGAAGATTGACGCCGATTCCAGAAATCGCCCGCGGGAAATCGCCACCGAGCTTCACGCACGAGCGATCGCCGTTCTGGTCGGGCCTGATGAAGTCGAACGGCACGCCAGCGCAGTCTGTCGCGCCCCACGGTGGGCTCTTGACGATGATGCCGAGGGGAACGTTCGCCTGCTCGCGGATGTCTATCGTCCTCACGCGGGCGCGGTCTACGCAAAACGGCGCGACGGAATTAGAAGCGCTCTCCTTAAGAAGCGCCTCTGCTCGCGCGAAGGCCTCCTTCAGCGTCTCATGCGAGAGCTGGCCGTCCTTCGCCGCCGCATTCCACGCCGCGGGCGCGCTTTCGAGCGCGGCCGCAATTGCCTTCTCAGACTTCGCGCCGCGCAAGACAACGGGATCGAACGGCGGCAGGACGAGAAGAGCGGCGCCTCCCTTGCCTCGGCCGAGGACTACGCGCCTCGACACGTCGACGAGCACTGGAGACGCAAACTTTTCGCCCGGGACAAACCACACGGTCTTCGGCGCAAGAGTGCCGTTTATGACGACAAAGCCGGTGTCGCCGCCGAGAAGCCGCGCGGCATGCACCTCTATGTCGTCTATGTTTGCACCCGACACGATATCGCGCGTCTCGCAAGTGGAGCGAATCCCGCGACCCTCCGCAATCGCTGCAAGAAGCCGACCTTCGTCGCCACGCCTCGGAAACCTGACGCCGACATAGATGACTTCGCCCTTCCCGACCTTGCGCCGAGCAACAGCGACATGCCCGTTTGGAAGAGATGCAAGCGTCTCCCACCCGGCGCCTTCTTGAAACTTCACCTCTCGATAAGGAACGGCCTCGTACTCGAGTCCATTTAAAGAGAACTTCGCTGCCTCGCCGGAGACGGCGCTGCCGAGAGCGATCCCGGGGAAACCGCGTTCCGACTCTTCGCGCCGCCCGCCCCACTCGTCCAACTGCATCGCCTCCTGCACGATGGCGAGGGTTCCGCCCGCCCTCACCCACGACTCGAGCCGCGCCGGAGTCTCGTCGTACACCGCATCGACTCCCGATGCCACGAGGAAGCTGTAGCGGTCAAGCCGTCCCGATTTAAGCTGCTCCTCCAGGACGGCGTCGAGCGGAACATGCGCGTCGACAAAGAGCGCCAACGCGCTCGCCTCGACATGCGCGCTCGACTTGTGCGCGGCCGCGACACCGAGCCGGCGCGTCGGCAGGGAGTAGAGGATGGCCGCCCTTTCCGCGGCGGATATGCCGCGCGCGCGAGGCGCGAAAAGATCCTGCATGGCGAAGATGTCGCGCTTCGCGTTCATGATGCCGACGAGTTCCGCAGGCGGGAGAAACACGGGGTTGAGCCCGAGCCAAGGGTACCTCTCGCCCTGGCGCCGCATGCTCTCAATCGGGTTCGCCATGTCGATTTCGTTCAGCCGGCGCTCCCACTTGAAATAGTAGCTGGCGTTGAACCCTCGCGCCCACTGCGCAAGGATCCGAGCGCGGTGACTTGTGCGCGTGCGCCCGAGATACGCCTCGCCGTCGATAATGGGCTTGCCGTCGGCGAGTGCGATCATGAGTATGTCCTCGAAAAGACTGCCGCCGCCTGTCGGCGTCATCGCGACTTCGCAAAGCTCGTATGCACCCATGACGGAATCGAAGTTCCACAGATGCGAAAGCGGCTGAATGCAGAACTTCGCCGATGGATCTACCTCGCGGATCGTCTCTATGCCAAGGCGCACGCCGGACTCAAAAACCCTCTCGCAGAACTTGGCCCATGCGACGCCGAGCCCCGCGCATTCGTTCGACGACTTGAACGCGGAAGCCGCCTCGAACGAGCCGTACGACGACTCCCACGCCTTGTCCATCGCAGCGGTATCGCCCTTCCACATCTCCGACAGGAACGCGGCAAATGCGCCGCGCGCGGCGGGCGACTTGTCGTCGTAGCGCGGCTCGTTGAAGAGCTCGTAGACGTAGGGCTTAGCGCCGTTGGCCTTAAGCTCTTCGGCGCCGGAGCGCCACATGTCGCGCCAGAGGTCGCGACCCTCGGGAGTAATGAGACTGTAGTAGATGAAATGGCAGTCTTTTACAAACGCGCTCTCGTCGGGCTTTTTGCCCTTTAGGTATGTCATCCCGCCGTGCGACCATGTCGCGGAAGTGAAGTCGACAACCATCGGCAGCCCCGAGTGCCAGTAGTTCGACGCGACGTTCCAGTGGACGCCATTCCGCGCCTGGTAGGTGCGCCTTGGGTCGCGGTACTTGGCGAGCCACGACGACGAGACCTCGCCGCCGGACGTGTCGAACCCAAGCCGCTGGAGATACGCGCGATCAGGCGTCCCCTCGTACACCCATGCGTATTCGTCAGG
Organism: Kiritimatiellia bacterium; assembly: GCA_017406465.1. Lineage (GTDB taxonomy): Bacteria > Verrucomicrobiota > Kiritimatiellia > RFP12 > UBA1067 > UBA1067. The sequence continues at coordinate 82,958 of JAFQYM010000009.1, forward strand.
ATAGCCAGGGCCGTGGACGAGCGAGTCGGAGCCGTAGTGGACATAGTAGAGGTTGCCAATGAGAAAACGCGGCTTCCCGCCGACGAGGAAGTTGCCGTCCGCGCCGATTTCAAACGACGCGCCTTCCGGCATCATGAGCGAGCTCTCCGTCTCGCCAAGGGCAAAAACTCCCTTCGCGTGCAATGCAGGCACGGTCGCGCAGAGCGCAGCAACCGCAAGATATCCGATAGTCCTCATGCTTTGAAAAACGCGCTACTTCTCGGTGTAGTGCCGCTTGACCGTCTCGGCCGCCATCTTTGCATTGCGATGGCGGTCGAAGAGTCCCGCGAGGTTGAACGCAAGCGGCTTCAGGCGAATGTCGCTGCCGCCGCGGAAGTAGGTGCGCGCGTCGCAGAACTGCCAGACGGTGAACCCGGCGATCTCGGGCGATTGCTTAACGATCTTCAGCCAGTGGTCGAGAAATTCGCTCTGGTATTCCTCGGTCCACTGCGCCGCCATCGGATCGTGGCAGCCATAGATCGAGTAGCACCCGGTCTCGCCGACGATGATCGGCTTGTCGGCGCCGTAGGTCTTGCGTAGATACTTCACGCAGGCGTTGAAACGGTCCTTGATCGTCTTGTTGAGCGACTCCGGGGTGGAAGCTCGCGCGGAGTCCTGGTGCCAGCCGGGATAGGTGTTAAATGCGATGAAGTCGAGGTTCGACGCGCAGATGCCGTCGGTCGGGTGAGAGCTCGCGTATGTCACGAGATGGCCCGTGTCCTCGGCGCGAATCGTGTCGATGAGCAGATTGGCGATGGCAATCCCGCTTTTAAGATTCGACCCAAACTCGTTGAGGAAGCCGTTGATCACGACTGACGGATGGTTGATCGACTCCTTCACCATAAGCCGTGTCTGCTCCACCTGTGCCGCCATAAAGCCAGGATCGTCAAGCTCGCCGTAGTTGCCCCAGCCGAGCGACTCCTCCCAGACCATCAGCCCAATCTCGTCGCAGAGCGAGAGGAAGTCGTCGCACTGCGTGTAGTGGGAGCCGCGGATGTAGTTGCAGCCGATGGACTTTATGAGCTGGACGTCGCGGAGCATCGTGGGAAGCGAAGTCGCATAGCCGTCCTCGGGATCAGACTCGTGGCGGTTGACGCCCTTGAGCCACACCTTGTTGCCGTTGAGCCAGAGCGCCTTGTCGTGCGCGGCGAACTCGCGTATGCCGAACCGCGCAGAAACGGAGCCGAGCGCGCCAGCCGCGACGGTCACGTGGTGGAGATTCGGGCTCTCGGGGCTCCAGAGCTTGAACGCCGGAACCGCGAGACGCGCACGCCCGTCGGCAAAGCGGACCTGTTTCGCCGCACCGCCGTCGAACGAGACTGTCGCATCGAGCGATGCGGGAAGAGCACCCTTCGCCTCAAGCGCAAGCTCGACAGTGCCAGTCTTGTAGTCGCGCGTCCTCACCACCACGCGGTCGAGTTCCACTTCCGCATGCTGGAGCTTGAGCTCAACGCCGTGGTAGAACCCACCAGAGAGGAAGAAGTCATAGAACGCCTTGAAGACGAGATCCTTCGAGCCGGGGAGCCGGTTGTCGAGAGCGACGACGAGCGTGTGCTCGCCCGCCGCGAGGGCTCCAAGCGGAATCTCGAGCGTGGAATAGGGAAGCTTCGACACCGCGACTTCGCGACCGTCGATGAAGAACTTCGCCTGAAGCCCCATGCCCTTCACGACGAGCCACGCGTCCTTGGCCGGCTTGTCGAGAGCGAACGTGCGACGGTATTGCGCGAGACCGCGCTGGGCGTACCACTTTGGCATCAAGTCGAAGCATCCCGGCACGACCATCTTGTCGGTCGCCTTGAAGCCGCTCGACGCCGACGAGAGCTTTGCGTCCCTCGCAAACGAGAAGTCCCATGTTCCATTGAGCGAAATGCGCTCGAGTTCGGCATGCGCCGCAAACACCACGCCAAGAAGCGCAGTGCAAATCATGATTTTTTTCATACCGAGATTATACACTTGGCCACTGCTGAAAGTCAAGCGAGGAGGACTGATATTTGCTATACTGTTCTTGGAGGAACGGCAAAATGACAACTGCGGAAAAACTTGTAAAACGGCTCGCAGAACTCGGGCGGACTTGCGGAACGGCCGAATCGTGCACAGGCGGCGGCATCGGGAGCGCCATAACGTCGGTCGCAGGTTCGAGCGCGGTTTTCATGGGTGGCGTCATCAGCTATGACAACTCCGTGAAGCAAGGCGTCCTCGGCGTATCGCCCGAGACTCTTGCGACCGTCGGCGCGGTGAGCCCCGAGACGGCCGAACAGATGGCCGTCGGCGCGCGCAAGCTGCTGAAAGTAGACTATGCGGTTTCCGTCACCGGCATTGCCGGTCCCGATGGCGGCACCGCCGAGAAGCCGGTCGGCCTCGTGTGGTTTGGAATCGCAACGCCAGCAGGCGTAAAGACCGGGAAAAAAGTCTTCCCCGGCAATCGTGCAAAAGTACGCGCCGCAACCGTCGAGCATGCACTTTCGCTGCTCCTCTCAGCGGCGGAATGACGACCTAAGCCGCGCTCAGTCGCCGTGGAAGGGATTGCCAGACGAGGGGCCGAGGGCGCGGAGATAGACGAAGAACTCGAAGTTCCAGTCGTGCTCTTCTATCGAGCCGTCTACGCGCTTGAAGTCGTTCTCGTAGGAGACGCTGAAGCGGAAGCCGAGGCAGTCGGTGCGGAACTCTATCCATGTGCCGATCTCATCGAACTCGCCTTCACGGCAGTCCCAGCGGACATAGGGGCTCCATGCGATGGCGTCGCACAGCTCGTGCTCGAAACCGACCTCGAGGAACTGGAACTTGGCCCAGTTCAGGTCTTCGTTGCGCATCGTCTCCTTGTCGAAGGCGGTAGACGAGTAGTCCCAGCGGCGGTGGCTGCGCCCAGAGTAGGTGGCACGATAGCTAAACGAATCGAAGAGACGGTGATTCCACTTGAGATCACCATAGGCGAACTCGTCGTTTTCCGTGTCGTACTCGAGGCGGGCGGAAAGCTTGGTGTTCACTGTCGGCAACCAGCGGACGCGGATGCCAGGCACGAACAGCGGGGCATCCTCGCCGTAGTTCGGATCCTCGAGGTTTTTCACGAGCCGATGGTATTTGTTGCCCGGCGTGTAGGAGGTGTCGTTGAACTGCACCGCGCAGTAGACGTCGAAGTCGAAGAGCGTGCGCGAAAAACCGCCCTCTTCGTTCTTGCGCAGCGCGTTGCGGATACCGGGCGTAACGCCGTACCACGAATACGGCAGATTGCGCGAGCGGCCCGCAAACTGGTCGAGCCAGTCGCTGCTCATGTCAAGGCTGTCGAAACGGTAGATCCTCTCGTCTTTCTTTGTGCCGGTGACGTTGGCTTCCTGCGCGAGCATGTCGAAGTACGGCTCCACGACGTGCGTGATCCCGTTGTCGAAGTCGGCGGTGCCGCGCGCGGCGAACGTCACGCCACCCTCGACGATCGTGCGCCAGGCGTCGTTTCCCGTAGATCCTGCGCGCATGTCGGGAGCGGCCATGTAACCAGTGTCGCTCCAGTACGTGCCCCTCAGTCCGAAGCGCGGAACGACCGAGAGGACGTCGGCGAACTTCATCGGCAGCGTGAGACGGTGGTATGTGTCGAGCCGGAAGGCGTTGTAGTTCGCCCACGGCCCTGGCGAGAAGCGGTACTGCGTCGCAGTGTGGCGGTTGCCGTACTTAGCGTAGTCGCGGTCAAGGTAGCCGACCCTTGTCTGAGATTCGTAGTTGACAGGAAGCGACCAGACCGGCATGGGGTTGACATCGAAATAGACCTCTGGGAGCCGCGCGACGCCTGGATAGAAGTCGTTCAACGGGCCAGACACGCTCGCGCCCACCGACAACGCGCTCTCGGTGTGCTCCCACGCAAACTCGTTGGAATAGTGGGAGGCAAACAGGTTGCCCTCGTACGTCCTCGTCTTCCTGAGGAAATCTTGGCGAAAGTGAGAGTCGCTGTAGTACGCGGCGCTGACCCAGAGTGCATCACGCTCCGTCGGCTCCACGCGATGATCTATGCTTAGCCCGTAACGCTCGTCGGGAACGGTGTTGCCCCAATGGCTGTAGTACCACTTCTTCTTGTCATTCCAGTGGCGGTCGTATCGGTCTGCGTCGCGGTCCCACGCATAGTAGACCTTGAACTTGCCCTTGCCAAGGTCGCCGAGGTTCCATTTGACGGTCTGCCCGAGCGCGACGCCGTTCTTCTGGCGGAGGTCAAAGCGCGTGCTGCCGGCGAGACCATACGAACCTTCGGACATGCTGCCGCAGATGCCGTAGACGTACTTCGTAAACAGCGACGCACCCCATCTCGACGTGTATCCCGGCATCACGCGCAAGCCGTAGTCGGTGTCCATCGGATAGTACCAATAGGGAAACCACAGCACGGGAATGTCCCACATCCTGAGCCAAGCGTTGCGGAGCAGGATATAATGGCCATCCTTGAAGCGGACCTCGCCTGACATGCGCCAGTGGAGATGGTCCCAGTCGTTTGTGCACGTCGTGACATGGGTGGGATCAGCGAAGACAAACTCGCCGGCATCGTCCCGCGTCACGGAATCGGAATGGAGCACGACAGGGGCGGAAACCGCCTGCACGTGGCCCGAGGCCGCAAGGGCACCTGTTACATTGTCTGCCGCCATCCTGTCGGCCGTGATCTTGACTTCGCCTGTCGGCTTGCCGAAAAGCGAGGCGGCGGCAAAAACAAGCGACACGGCGAGGGCGGAGTGCAAACTCTTCGCGTTTTTCATGTGTGTATTATACCATTTTTGCTGGGAACATTGTTTCTGCGTAGCGCACGAGACCCATCGCGTCCTTCGAGTAGTGGTCTGCGCCGATCTTCGCGGCGTAGTCGGCCGTCAGCACCGCACCGCCGACAGTCACCTTGCAGTCCGGCAGATTCTCGTGGACGAGCCGCACCGTCTCCTCCATGAAGCAGACGGTCGTCGTCATCAGCGCAGAGAGCCCTATGAGCCGCGCCTTTTCACGACGCGCTGTCTCGACTATTTTTTCCGGCGGGACGTCGCGCCCGAGGTCTATCACCTTGAAACCGTAGTTCTCGAGGAGAGCGCGGCAGATGTTCTTGCCTATGTCGTGGATGTCGCCCTTTACCGTCGCGACGATGATCGGGCCCCTCACGCTCGCGCCGTCGCGCGAAGGAAGCGCCGTGCGGACGACGTCAAACGCCGCGCCAGCCGCCTCCGCCGCCATGAGGAGCTGCGGGAGGAAAACACTCCCCGACTCAAATCCCCTGCCGACGACCTCAAGGGCCGGCACAATCCCTGTGTCGATCACGTCCAATGGCGCGACACCGGAAGCAAGCTCTTCCCTCGCTGCCACCGCCGCATCGGCCTTGAGGCCATGCCGGATGGCATCAGAAAGCCGAGAACCAGTAGCTCCGGACTCTGGCTGTTGGCCACCAGACGACGGCTGCCGGACGCCTGATGTCGGCCGTCTGACATCGGGAGTCCAGTCTTTGAACAAGTCGATCCATTCGCAGCAAGTGCGGTCCTTGCCTGTGAGCGCGCGATAGGCACGATAGGCGGTCATCATGTCCGACGCGAGCGGATTGATGATCCCTGCGGAAAGCCCGGCGCCAAGCGCCATTGTGTAGAGCGACGCATTTAGAAGCGGACGCGCCGGAAGCCCAAAGGAAATGTTGGACACACCAAGGCACGTACAGCAGCCAAGCTCTGCTCTAACGCGCCTTAGCGCCTCGAGTATCACGTTCGCGCTGTTGGCGTCGGCGCTTACCGCAAGGCAGAGGACATCGATGACGAAGTCAGAGGGCTTGAGCCCATATTCCGCGCCGCGGGCAAGGATTCGCTTCGCTATCGCAAGCCGTCCTTCCGCCGTAGGGGGAATGCCGTTCTCGTCGAGAGTCAGAGCCACAACAGCCCCGCCGTACTTCGCGACAAGCGGCAAGACGGACGACATCGACTCCTCCTTGCCGTTCACGGAGTTGACGAGCGCCTTGCCGTTGTAATGTCGGAGAGCCCGTTCGAGGGCCTTGGGGTCGGAGGTGTCGATCTGGAGCGGAAGAGCCGTGACGCTCTGCACCGCCTGGATTGTCGAATCGAGAAGCGCCGGTTCGTCCAACCCTGGAACTCCGACATTCACATCCAAGACGTGCGCACCGGCCTCTGCCTGCGAGACGGCTTCCCGAAGGACATACGCGACGTCGCCTTCGGAAAGCGCTGCCTTAAGCTTTTTCTTCCCCGTCGGATTGATGCGCTCGCCGATTATGATGGCATCGTCCGTTGAGATTTCCACGACACATGAGCCAGAGCAAACAACGGTTCTTGAATGAGCGAACGAGGAATTCCCCCGTTCCCACGTTCCCCATTCCCCCAATGACTCTACAACTTTCCTAATGTGCGCGGGAGTGGTGCCACAGCATCCGCCGACGATTGAAGCGCCCGCCTTTACAAGCTCGATGACATCGGCCGCGAATTCATCGGGGCCCACTGTAAAGATTGTCTTGCCTCCCTCGACTTTCGGAAGTCCGGCGTTCGGCTTCACCGCTATCGGGAGCGAAGTCGCCGCCGCGAGCCGCTTCACGAAGGGAAGCATCTTGTCAGGACCAAACCCGCAGTTGAGCCCGAGGGCGTCGACATGCAGCCCCTCGAGGATTGCGGCAACACATTCAACGTCCGCGCCAGTGAGGAGCTTGCCGTCCTCGCCGAGAGCCACGGTCGCGAGAACAGGTAGAGACGAATTCTCCTTCGCCGCAAGAACCGCCGCCTTAAGCTCGTAGGCATCACCCATCGTCTCAATGATGACGAGATCGGCGCCGGCCTCTGCACCGAGGTGGACTTCCTCGGCGAACGCGTCGTACGCGGCGTCGAACTCGAAATCTCCGGCCGGCTTGAGAAGACGCCCAGTTGGACCGACATCGAGCGCCACGAACCGCTTGCCGCCAGCGGCATGCACCGCTTCCCGCGCAAGGGCAACACCTGCGGAAACGACATCCGCGAGAGGCGCGTCAGCATGGTATTTCGCCGCGTTCGCCCCGAACGTGTTCGCGTACACGATGTCGGCGCCAGCGGCGAGGTACGCCGAGTGGACGGCCCTGATGTCATCTGGACGCGAGAGGTTCCAGAGCTCAGGCGTCTCACCGGGCTTAAGCCCGCGCTCCTGGAGCTGCGTGCCCATTCCGCCGTCGAGAAAGACGAGCCGCCCTTTTTCAAAGATTCCGCTGGTCATTGCGAGACCTCCGTCTTGACTCCGATTATTGCGCTTACCGATTTAGACGGCACCATAAGAAGCGAGTCCGTTAGCGACACGCCGACCTTGCGCGGCGCGTCAAGAAGCTCGAAAAGACGGCGCTGCGCCTCAAGCGGCCAGTCACCGTATCCCGGCGAATAGCGGCTGACAAGCGTCTCGCCTTCCTTAAGCTCGCGGCGAATCTCGCGCTCGGCTTCGTCCGTCCACTCCTCTATGGCCGCCGCGCCGATGGCCTGCAAAACGAACGCGTCAGCCGGAGACGTTGCTGCCGTGCGCCGCTGGAGCGTGTCGAATTCAGCACCGATCGTAGTGCACACGAGATATGCGGCATGGCACTCCGCAAGGTGTCTCTTAAGCGTCTTGGAGTCCGCTCCACCGACGACAAAGGGATCGTCGAACCGCCGCCATACCCTCGCAGGGCGAATCGCCCTGAGCGCGGCTTCGCGCATCGCCTTGATGCGCTCTTCAAGGGCCGCGCCGGGGGCGCGTCCTTGGAGGCGCAGGTATCGGCATATCTCTCTCTCGTCGATTGTCATGCAGGGCAATCGCGTCAAAGGATTCCGCGGAGGTTGGCCATGATGCTCGCCGCCACCTCGGGCTTGTTCATCGTATAGATGTGAACGGCATTGACGCCGTTTGCGAAGAGGTCGATGATCTGCTCCGTCGCGTAGGCAACGCCTGCGGCCTGCATCGCTGGCGGGCGGTCGCCGTAGCGGTCGACTATTGCCTTGAAGCGGCTCGGAAGGTACGTTCCCGAGAGACGGCAGATGCGGTCGATCTGGCGACCGTTCGTGACGGGCATTATGCCTGCAATCACCGGTACCGTCACGCCGCGGTCGCGGAGCTTGGAGAGATAGCGGTAGAAGATGTTGTTGTCGAAGAACATCTGCGTCGTCACGAAGTCGAGACCGGCCTCCGCCTTCTCGCGAAGATATCCGATGTCGTCCTCCATGTGGGCGCACTCTGGATGGCGCTCAGGGTAGCATGCGCCGCCGAGGCAAAAGCCCTCGGGCTTGAGCGCGCGAACGAGATCCACCGCATGCGCGAACTCACCGGGCGCGGGCGCCTCGACGCCATTCGGAATATCGCCGCGCAAACAGAGGATGTTCTCGATTCCCGCGGCGCGAAGTGCCGCCGTCTCTCTCGCGATGCTCTCGCGCGTTGCCGTGAGGCAGGTTAGGTGGGCGAGCGCGGGAACGCCGCACTTCTGGACGAAGGACGCGACCTCTGCCGTGTTCGCCTGGGCGTTTCCAGAGGCCCCGTAGGTCACGGAAATGAACGAAGGCCGCTCCTCGGCAAGTCGCTCGACTGCTTCCTTCACAGGCGCAAACGGAGCGTCCTTCCTCGGCGGGAAAACCTCAAACGAAACCGAAGGCCGCCCCTCGGCAAGAATGTCGCGAATCTTCATGGCGCCTATTATAGCACAATGCAGGCGCGTTATGGTATAATTGCCCGCCAAAAGGCAACGTCTGTGAGAAATTTCGCGAAGAGCGCGATTCTGCTGTTCCTCGCCCTGCGCGTCGGGGACGTGGTGAACCTGGCGGCGGGAATGTGGTTCGTTCCCAAGTACGTCTCTCCAGAGGAGATAGGCGCCGTCCTCCCGCTCACATCGTTCGCGACGTTCCTGTCGCTCCCCGTCTTCGCGTTCGCGATGACGGTGATGAAGGAGTCGGCCGTGCTGCATGCGGCGGGCGAGCGGGCGAAGGTGAAGTCGCTCCTTTCGGGAGTGTTTGCCGCGGTAGGCGCTGCGCTCGTCTTGGTCCTCGTCGTCTCGTGCATCGCGGTTCCTCATTTCCTGAAGCAAATGCGCGTCTCCGATGCGTCCGCCGGGATCCTCGTCGTATCCGCGGCATTCCTCGGCTGCGTCGCGCCAGTCTACACCGACGCGCTCCAGTCGATGAAGCGGTTCAAGTCGCTTGCGGCAGTCGAGATCTGCGGTTCTATAGTCAGGTTCCTCGCGATGCTCGCGACGATGCCGTTCAGGGCGCTCGCCGGCTACTTCGCAGGGCAGGCGGCGCTGCCGGCGTTCCGAATCGCGGGCAGCGTCATCGCGCTCCGCCGCGACCTCTCGGTGCCGGCCGAGCCATACTGGAACCGCGAGACGGTTCGCCGCGTCACGCTTGCGTTCTTGGCCGTGTGCGCCTACCAAGTCGCGCCAATGGCCGCCGCGCTTGTCGAGCAGACGACGCTTCGCACGGGGCTTTCGGCCGCCGATTCGGCAGGATACTACATGATTTCGCGCTTTTCCGACTTCCTGTACTACCTCACGTTCCCCCTTCTGCTCGTGATGTTCCCCTACACGGCCGACGCCGCGCGAAGGTCGGCTTCGACGAGCCCGTATGTGCTGAAGTGCATGGCGGCGACGCTTGTCGCGGCTGCGCTCATGTCCGCAGCGTACTTTTTCTTCGGGAAGGAGCTCCTGTCGCTGATGCCGCACGGAAGCGAATACGCCGCCTATGCGAAATACATGCCGTGGCTCGTGCCGATGGCGGCGCTGACGACGTGCCAGGTATTCCACACGAACGCGGAAGTGTCGGCGGGGCGCTTCGGCTTTCTCCTGTGGCTCGTGCCGTTGCATGTCGTCTATGCCGTGGCGCTTAAGCTGCGCTTCTCGGGCGGCAACGCGCCCGACATGACGACGCTCCTCTGCTGGTTCGGAGCGATGTCGTTCCTGCGCTTCGCCTGTTCCGCAATTTCGCTGTCAAGAGACGCCGTCTTGTCGCGCCGCCTCAAGCGTCAGTAGATCACGAACATCGTGGGCGGCTTGCCGTGGCCCTCAAGATCAAGCAGTATCTGCCGCGCCGCTGCCGTGTCGCTGGTAGCCGTCCCGTTTACGCCCCACTTGAACGCCCACCCAGGAACGCCGGCTTGACTGTCGCCGATCCCGCCGTTGCCGTCGCCCGTACGAGCCGTCTCGAATCCTTTTTTCAGCGCCTCAACAATCACGTGATTGCTGAGAACGGGCTCGCTGCGCCGCAAGGCGGGCGACGCTGGAGAGACGGCAAACTTGATCTTCGAATTCGCCCCGCCGCCGTTCTGGAACTTCACGTCGCCTGTCTGCTGCAGTGGGGCTTCGGCAAAGCCGCCCACCGGCACCATGAGCGTAATCGTGGCATCATACCCGTCGCTGTGTCCATAGACATAAAACTTGTTCGCGCTGATCTTGGAATCTTTTCCGCTGATGATCATTTCGACCGGTCCTTTGATGCCAACATCCGCCCCGAAGTGAAAATCTTGATTACTTGGCAAGATGATCTTCGAGTTGGAGACGAGAAGCACGCTGTTCGAGCTCCCGAAGTTGAACCGCGACGAACAGGTGATTTCGGAGTCGATGAACTCCAGGCGCGAAAACGCCGCCGACATTCCCATCATGCCGCCGGTCGAATAAACATTCGAGAACCGGACAAGGATGTTCGTCGCCGCCGCCTTGTTGCGTTGGAAATCCCAGTCGCCCGTGCGCGTGACCGTCATGTCGCGGAACTCCGCCTTGGAGTTGGCCTGAATGCCGGTTGAATAAGTCACGGATGCCGTCAGGCTCGATTCGTTCGTGCTTGTGCCGGCAAATGTGATATCCGAGGCACCTGAGCCATAGTATTTAAGTTCTCCGATTTTATATTTGCCGTTGACGGCGACGACAACAGGATTGTTGGTCGTGCAGTCCTTGAAGTCCGCCGTCGCGTTCTCGGACTGCGGGTAGCCGAGGCAGTCGCCGTTCTTGTTGTTCGCCCAATGCGCCGTATCGTTCCAGTTGCCGTTCCACTCGCCGTCCACCGCCTGCCAGGTGTAGGTTGTCTTATCCTGCGTTTTGCACGAGGCGACGGCCGTTACTGTCGTAATCGCGTTCCCGCCCGCCGTCGTTGCGACGGCGCGAAGCTGCCAATAATAGGTCTGTTCAAAGTCCGCGAAGGTGTGAGCGATGCTGAACGAGCCCGCCGCCGTGCGCGTGACGGGCGTCTCGACCGGTTCAAGCTTATTGGCATTGTTTTGCGTGCCAACATAGAGCGTCACCGTCGCGTTCGTGTTCGCGCCAGGGTCGCCGAGGTTGCCGGTGAACGTCACCTTGCGCTGACTGACAGACGTACCCGACGAGACGAATACCGGCGCGCCCTTGGTCGTCACGAAGGCAGGTGACGAGCTGCCGGTCGTCTCGCCCGACGTCGCCTCGACCACGACCGAATAGGTCGCGCCGGGCTCTATGTAGCGCGCTGCCGTTGTGTCGCTTTCGAGAAGCGTCAACTCAAAGTCGCCGGTCGCCGTGACATTGGTAAGGTTTGACCAGACGACGGGCGAGCCGCCGCTCTTGGTGACACGGACCGCGAGTGTGCAGTCGCTGCCCGGGAAGTAGGAGAGGTTGCCGCGGATGACGAGCGCGTCGCCGCCCGACCCGTCCATCGTCACGCCAGTGACAATAGGTTCCGTCGCTTCTCTGTAGATAACCGTATCCGACCAGAGCGGGAAAGTTGTCCCATCATCGAAGTAGCAGCGAAGGACGCAAGCATCCTCGCTTCCCCAGTTGGCGGGGACGGGAACGGAATACGACGTCGCGCCAGCCGCGACCGTGGCGACCGCCGCCGTCACGTCCCAGTCCGCCGGGTTGTCGCCACCGAAACCCGAACCGTAGGCGACTTTGAGTGTCCGCGCCATGGGCGCGCCGAGGAAGGTCAAATCGATCGCCGTCAGCGCAGAGCCCGTATAATGCTCGACAGTCGTCATCGATGGCCCGAGGACATACGACGCCGCCGAGGCGCTCTGCAGGAACATATTCCGGGCGCTGTCGTAAAGCCCGACGGCGCCATCGGACGTGCGAACAGCCGGCGCAAGCGCCGCCGTCAGCGCACTACCCTCGTCAAACAACATCGAGTAGATGCGATGCTTCGCCGTCGTGCTGGCATTGACGCCTGTTGCCGAGGTGCGGTTGGCGGCGAGGGTCAATGTCTCCTCCGTGGATATCGTCGCCGTTCCGGCGAGAGGCGCTTGGGTGACCGTCACGCTCCCGTCCGGTCCGTAGATCGTATAGGCACGCTGGCTCTCCCCGTTAATATAGTTGAAGTCATGAAGGTTACGGTTCGTGTTGCCTAGCGTTCCGCTTCCAACCGGAAGCCAGTTTTTGTCATCGGACATATTGTAGGCGAATTTCCCCGAACTGTTGATATACGCATTGAAGTAGAGGCTTCCGGCGATCTCAATACCGAACACGCGGTGACTATACGCAACGGCGGTGAACTGGTAATCGGCCCTGACGTGCGTATTCGGCGTGGGGTAGTAGCCGCTGTCAATGTACTGCGTGCCCGTACCTTCGACATACTCGACGCGGCGCATCGCCGTCGCATAGTCCGCAATCATCGTGACGGGAAGAACTGCCGATTCAATCGTCGTATTATTTGGCAGCACCAAGACAGCCTTGAAGAAATAGTTCGTGCCGCGCGAAAGACCCTTGACCTGCGCAGGGAACAATCCCGAAGCGGTGACCGTGCCGGACACGACAAGCTCGTCGTTCAATGCGTCGTCGGCTGTTCCGTAAAGAATCTTGAGGGTGGCCAACTGTCCTCCCGAAAGGCTGATGCCGTCCACGACAGACGAGAATTTCGCGCACGTGCCGCCGTTTTGCGTGAGGGAGATGTCCACTGAGCGGCAATCCGTCACCGAACTGGCCGTCAGGAAATCAGCATTGTTCTGCGTCGCGTAGTCGGCCGCAATCCAGTCGTCGGAAAGTGCTGCCGTCACAAGACGACACTCGTCAAGGATTCCCTTGTAGTATTGATTCCACTGATTGCTGCCGAAGACAATGGGGCATGAGTTGACAAGATTGTTAAAGCCCTTGGTGTCTGTCTGGGACTTGTCCAAGGTCCCGTTGACGTAAACCTTGGCCGCCTGCTTTGGAAGGAAGGAGACAACGAGGTGGCACCACGCATTCGCGCTAACCGAAGCGGTGACTTTATCAAAGTCCGTATTCCCAGGCGTCGTAAACCGCGTTTTACCTTGCTTGATCTTGAACGTCGCCAGGGCCTCTTTGCCGAAAAGGGCATATTCCCCGGTTACCTCGGAGGGGCAAGCCCACGTCTCGAAGGAGATGGCGGAGGTGAACGCCGAGTTGGGCGTGTTGGTGGTTGCAATCTTGGCATTTGAAGGAAAATTCGCGCCCTTTCCAAGTTTGGCGTCAACGACTGTGATCGATGCATCGGCCGTGCCGTCGAGATGGTTCGCCGACGAGTCCTTGGCGTTCGTCTCGTTCATGTGCCAGACGCCGTAATAACCCGCCGCCGCCCAGACGGCAGCAGAAGAAACTGCGGGAAGACCACTTGTCGAGGACGGAGCAAAATAGGCACGGATCTCCGTCGTCGTCCCGGAGAGCGAAGGGACGGAAACCCAGACGAGCGCCTTGTTGGCCGTGGAATCCCATGTGTCGATCTCGTAGTTGAGATTGTTGCCGGCGGCATCCGTGAAACGCAATTCGTCCACGGGCGTTGTGAAGTCCGCAAAATTAAAACCGGATACATCTGAGAGACGGACAAGGACGGGGAAATTCGCGAGCGTCGATGCGCCGGCATAACCGCTCGCCGTAAAATGAATCTTCTTGGCAAAGAGAGACGTGTCCAAGACATCTGCCCGTACGACCGAAACGGACGCGATGGCTGCGAAAAGAAGCGCGGCGAGGGGAAAACGAATTGATTTCATTGCGTTATTGACCTCATTGTGTTTTCGATGTGAGGATTATACCACAATTCGACCGGAATTTGGGAAGCAAAGTTCTATGTGCGCGTTGCCTGTCCCTTGGACAAGGCGGGGCTCGTGATTAGCTCAGGCGCAGGGCAATTGGGCACACGGAGCATCACCCCGCGCTCTTCCACAGCCGCCTCAACCACCACCGCTTCTTCGTCCGCTCTGTAATCTCATTAGCATACTTCTCCCTCCACGCCGCGAGCATGTTTGCGTCCTCGACCCGCGCTGGATCGGTCAGCGCGTCCAGCCGTTCGAAAAGCGCCGTTGCGCTCCGCCCAGCGCCCTTGACGACCTCCTCCCATATCGCCCTCGCCCTCACGACCTCCACCGACGGCACCTTAGCGGTCCAAGCCGGCGTCAACTTGGCGAACCCATCCGATGGCATCCCGCCTTTTGCCTTCCGCACCGCCACCTTCTCCCCTTCTGCATCTTCGTCCGCACCGTAATCTCGTTTCATCCCTTCCTCGGCAACGGCCTTAGGCGGCAGGACAACGTCCATCGGTGTCGGGTCAGCCAGCCCCGCAATTTGCTTCAGCTTCTTCGTCGCGGCCTTATATCGCATCACCGTCGTGTACTGGAGCGCAAGCGCGGGGATGTTCTCCTTTAGCCACCCCTTCACCCCTGGATTGCGGCCGACAATCACCCCATCACAGTCGCGACGCAGCGCATTGTCGACGTAGCATTCGAGGTCCTCGATGAGGCTTCCAAATCGAATCGCATCCTCGTGCGACCTGCGTCGGGCGATCCACGCGTCGAGAATCTGCTCCTTCGTAGGACAGGCGTTGTCAGTGCGCCGGTCGCGGATTTTCCGTCGCTCGGCCGCGAGGGCGCGGCGGCGGGCGTTCTCGGCGGCGTAGTAGCTTGGCCGACGGACGCAGGCCTTCAGGCGCGAGACGTTTCGTCCGCTCTCGCGGCGCATGAAGTCGAGGTAGGCATAGTAGCCCGCATCGCGAAGGACCATCAGGGCGAACTCCTCGCCTTCGAAGAAGCCGTCCCTCCGCCATCGGACGGCAAGGCCATCGCTCATCTCGCAAATGTCGCCAAACTCTCTCGCACGACTGCGGCGCCTTGCCTTCGCCCGGCGGCGACGGCGCTCCTGCGCGGAGACGATGGCGTTCTCGACCGAGGCGTACTTGGCCCACCAGGCGGCAAGCGCGGCAGATTCACCGTTGAGCGCAGCGGCCTCATCTGCCGATGCGGCGGATTCGCCGTGGGGCGCGATCGCGACGCCGTGAGACGCGGCATTTCCCTTTTGGGCGGCAGACCCTCTACGAGGGGTGTCGCACTGCCCTGAAAACGTCTTTTCCTGCTTCATGGGGACAGCATACCATAACGACCTGGCGAAAGGCAAGGGAAAAATGAGATTACGGTGCGGATGAGATAATGATGGAAGCGTGTAGAACATGTAGAAAACGCAGAGCCGCGGCAGATTTGCCGCGGCTCGTGATTGGAGCAGTTCTCCGCCGTGCGCCGATCAACGAAGCCTGATCACCGTGGGCGACTTTTTGCCCTGAAGATCGAGGAGAACCTGCCGCGCCTTGGAGAGTTCCTCGCCATCCGCGAGCGGTTCGCCGTCCTTGCCCCACGAAAGCTTCCCGGACGGCTCGCCCTTGTATTCCACAGGTTCGAGCGTCATCGTCCGTGTATCCGTCAGGTCGAAGCCGGCCTTGGCGTAGATGAGTGGCACATTTTCGAGTTTTTCGCCGGAGCGTTTAAGAGCCGGCGAGTCAGGGGAGATGATAACATGGTAGTCCGCCGTCGCGTGGCCGCCCTGAAACATTTTCGTTGAGGCGTGTGTAAGCTGGATCGGCGGCTCAGCATAACCCCCGATGGGAACCTCAAAAATAAGCTGGTGGTTGATGTCAGGATTATGCGAAAACGGGTAGAATGTGGTCGAAGAGAGCATCCTCGGCGCCTTTCCGCGGAAATAATGCCTCATGTCACCCGCATTCTTGCTATCGGCGTTGAAGAAAAAGCCCATGGCGCCATTCGCCCGAATGGTCGAGTCGTCGATTACGACAACCGTGTTCGTGCCGCCGATATTGAACTTCGTGCCGCCGGTAAAGTCCGTTCCGTTCAGGAACTCGGCGCGGCAATAGCCCGCCGCGAGCGCGAAGTAGCCGGTTGTCGAGCCAGTCACGCCGGAGAGGCGGAAGGTGACGTTCGTCCTGTCGGTATTGCGCAGGAGCTCCCAGTCGCCGTTCAGCGTAAGGGACATATCGCGAAACTCCAAGGTCGAGTCGGAGGCAATCTTGGTCTGGCCGTATCCGCCGCCTGTAAGACTACTCGTGTTCGTACCCGTACCTACGAAGGTGATGTCCGACGCCGCGCTGCCGTAGCACTTGAACGTGCCGCAGGTATAGTTGCCGTCAACTGTCACGACGACGGGATTGTCCGTCGTGCAGTTCTTGAAATCGGCCGTCGCGTCCGAGGTCTGCGGGTAGCCGAGGCAGTCGCCATTTTGATTGTCCGCCCAGTGCGCCGGATCGTTCCAGTTGCCGTTCCAGTCGCCGTCGACGGGTTGCCAAGTGTAGGTCGTGGTGTCGAGAGTCTTGCAAGGGGCGACGTCCGTGAGGGTTTCAAGCGTGCTTCCGCCCGCCGTGGTGCAGACGGCGCAGAGCTGCCAGTAGTAGGTCTTATCGACAGTGTCAAAGGTGTGAACGATAGAAAACTCACCAGTCGCCGTGCGCTCTTTGGGCGTCTCGACCGCGACAAGCGCGTCTTGCGTCTCGCCGACATAGAGCGTGACGGTCGCGCTGTTGCCTGCGCCGAGGTCGGAGAGGTTTCCATTGAACGTCACCTTGCGACGGCTGACGGACGAACTCGACGAGGCGAATACCGGCGCTCCCTTGGTCGTCGCGACGACGGCGGACGAACTGCCGGACGTCTCGCCCGACGTCGCCTCGACCACGACCGAATAGGTTGCGCCTGGTTCGATGTAGCGCACCGCCGTCGTGTCGCTTTCGAGGAGCGTCAACTCGAAGTTTCCGGTCTCCGTGATGTTGGTAAGGTTTGACCAGACGACGGGCGAGCCGCCGTCTTTTGCGACGCGAACCGAGAGCGCGCAGTCGTCGCCCGGGAAATAGCTGAGATTGCCGCTCACAACAAGCATGTCGCCGCCTGTTCCGTCGACCGCCACGCCCGTGATGATTGGCTCGGATGTTCCGCGGTAGACGACGGTGTCGGACCAGAGCGGGAAGGATGTCCCGTCGTCGAAATAGCACCGGAGGACGCAGGCGTCGTCGCTCCCCCAGTTTTCGGGAATTGCAGTGACCGTACACGACGTCGCGCCAGCCGCGACCTCGGCGACCGTCTCCGTCACGTCCCAGTCCGCCGGGTTGTCGCCGCCAAAGCCCGAGCCGTAGGCGATTTTGAGCGTTCGCGCATAAGGAGCGCCGAGAAAAGTCAAGTCAACCGCCGTCAGAGTCGCGCCAGTGAAGCGCTCGACGGTCGAGATCGCCGGCCCGACGACATACGCCTCCGACGATTCGCTCGGCAGAAACCTGTTGAGGACGCTATCGTAAAGCCCGATAGCGCCGTCGGTGGCGCGGACTGCCGGCGCAAGCGCCGCCGTCAGCGCAGCGCCCTCGTCAAGTTGTACCGAGTAGATGCGGTGCTTGGCGATACACTTAACCTCCGTGGCGGATGACCGCATACCGCCAATCACAAGGGATAGCGAGGCGTTCTTCGTGGCGCCGGTTGTCTCAAGCGGCGACTGCGTAGCCGAGACCGTGCCGTTGGTGTCGTAAATGGTGTAGGCGCGGTTGCCTTCGCCGTCGATATAGTTGAAGTCGAAGAGGTGGTGCTTGGTGTTGGCCGAGATGTTGCCCGACACGGGATTAAAGTTGCCGGTCGCGACATCCGCGTAGGTGTACGCCCAGTTGCCGCCGCTGTTGATATAGCACTGGTACGAGAAGTCGCCGCCCTCGATGCCGAAAACGCGGTACTGTACCGCTTTGGTCGTGAACTGGTAGTCCGCCTTGACGTGGGTATTCGGCCCAGGATAGTAGCCGCTGTCGATGTACTGCGTACCGTTGCCTTCGATGTATTCGATGCGGCGCATAGCCGTCACGTAGTCGGAGATTGTCGTGACAGGCAGGACTTCGGACTCGACAAGTTGATCTCCCGGCAACACCAGAACGGACTTGAAATAGTAGGTCGTGCCGCGCATGAGACCTTTGACTTGCGCAGGGAATGTTCCTGATGCGGTGACCGAGTCGGAAACGACGAGCTCTTTGCTCAATGCATTTTCGTCTGTTCCATAAAGGACCTTGAGGGTGGCCGGCTGCCCTCCCGAAAGGCTAATGCCATCTACAAGGGACGAGAAAACCACGCAGGTGCCGCCGTTTACCGAGAGGGAGAGTCCCACCGAGCGACAATCCATCACCGAACTGGCCGTCAGAAAACCTGGATTGTTCTGCGTCGCGTAGTTGGCGTCCATCCAGTCAGAGGAAGTCTCTCCCGTGCGGACGCGGATCTCGTCGACGGAGAAGTTCATAACCGTGCTCCCCTGGTCGGTTCCGTTGCGTCCCGTGAGCGCCATGCCGGTGGAGTCGAAGTCGACCGCGACCTTGTCCTTCGTGCCAGCCTGGTTCGATCCATTGACGCATGTGCGGGTCGCGAAACTCTTCCCGGAATTCGCCCAGACCCCGGTCACGAACCGCCAGTCGGACTGGCTGGCGACGGCGGACGTCCATCCGCCGGCGTAGCCAACGAATTCGTCGGACATCTGGTAGACCTCCGTTGGGCCGAACGCAAAGGCGTTGCCCGTGTTCATGCCGGTCGTCTGGACGAACATGCGGTTGTACTTCCCGGTCGGGATCAGCCACGCCTCGACCGAATAGCCGGTTGAGGAGAACGTCCAGGAGGCGGTGTTGGCGGACGCCACGGCGAGGACCGAATTGGCGATGTGGTAGGTTGTGCCGTTGGGCGAGGGAGTGGCGGACGTCGGGGCGTTGGGGGTCGTGTCGCCCGCGATGCGGCTCGCCGTCGCGCCGCGCCCGGTCGCGTCCGGATAGGAGCCGTCCGCGTTCTGCTCGTTGAAGTGCCACACGCCGACGTATCCGGCGGACGTCCAGACGGCATCAGAAGAGACGGCGGGAAGATCGCTCGTCGAGGACGGGCCATAATAGGCACGAATCTCCGTCGTCGTCCCAGAGAGCGATGGGACGGAAACCCAGACAAGCGCCTTGTTGGCCGTGGAATCCCACGTGTCGATCTCGTAGTTGAGATTGTTGCCGGCGGCATCCGTGAAGCGCAACTCGTCGGCTGGCGTCGAGAAGTCCGCGAAATCAAACTCGGACACATCCGAGAGACGGACGAGGACAGGGAAGTTCGCAAGCGTTGTCCTGCCGGTATAGCCGCTCGCCGTGAAATGAATCTTCTTGGCAAAGGGAGACGTGTCCAGTACATCCGCCCGCGCGACCGGCGCGAAGACGAAGAGCGACGAGGCAACGACGGCAAAAAGGCACAGAAAGGCCAGGCGAAAGCGAGCGCCTCGCTTAAGACTTGAGCATTCGTTCTTTGCAGATTCCATTACCTTCATCTTCAAATATCTCCACGCTTGCTTTTTACTGGCGGTATTATAGCAAATTCCGCATTGCGGAACAAGAAGACGCCTTGGACAAGGGATGGTTGAGTTGGGTGGCTATACCGTGTAGAACATGTAGAACGTGTAGAAAATGCGGAGCTGCGGCAGATCTGCCGCGCAGGGATTTTATACCTGGGCGCGGTTGCGCCCAGCGCAGAGCCGCGAATATCTTCATTAAAATGAAGAATCATTAGTGCGGCGGCTTGACTATTGCCACGAAACATGATAAACTTCATCATAATGAAAATACGAGACATAGGATTGTTTGTTTCAAAGCGTCGCAAGGCACTTGGGGTCAACCAGAGGGAATTGGCCTTGCTTTGCGGCGTCTCCGAGCATGCGCTATGCAATCTTGAGCATGGCGCAGGCAATCCAACCTTGAAGCTTGTCACGGCTGTTGCAGAGGCATTGGGGCTTGAACTGGACCTCAAAGCCAAAGACATGGAGGCGACATGAAGTGCGTTACCGTGTATGTCAAGGGCGTTGAAGCCGGAGTGCTTGCCAAGTTCAAGCGTGGCGGGTATGAATTTCGCTATACGCGGCAGTACCGCGAGAGTCCTCGCCCGTCGGTTGCGTTTTCGATTCCCAAGCGCAAGGCGGTGCATCGCTCAGACGTTCTATTCCCGTTCTTCTACGGGCTCCTTGCCGAAGGCGAACAGAAGCGCATTCAGTGCCGCACCATGCGGATAGACGAAGACGACCATTTCACGCGCCTTGCGGAAACCTGCCGCGAAGGGGCAATAGGAGCCGTGTATGTCCTTCCTCGGTAAGCTCCCAGACACGCTGCCGTTCACGAAAGCCGACCTGCGATTGCCTATGGCAGTGCGCAAGAGCCGTCGCAATTCAATTTCCGGCGTTCAGTCGAAGGTGCTGCTGTCATTCGTCGACGGCGAGTTTGCGGTCGTTGAGTCAGGCGGCGACTTCATTCTCAAGCCAGTACCGGAGGATTCGCTTTCGAGGTTTGCCGCGGACATCCCGGCCAACGAAAACTTGACGATGGAAATTGCGTCGCGGCTTTTCAGGATTCGAACTGCCGAGAACAAGTGCGTTCACTTCGCGGACGGAGAGCTTGCATACCTCACGCGAAGATTCGACCGCAGAAATGGCGCGACTGTCAGGCAGGAGGATCTCTGTCAGATAGCGGGACGGAGCGAAGAGACACATGGAGAGTCCTACAAGTACGACTTCAGCTACGAAGAGATGGCGGACTTGATTCGCATGGTCTGTCCGGCATATCGGGTAGAGCTGCCAAAGGTGTTCCGTCAAATCGTGTTCGACTATCTTTTCGGGAACGGCGACGCCCACCTCAAGAACTTCTCCGTCTATGAAAGCGCCCTGGGCGACTACGTAATGACGCCGGCGTATGACCTGCTGAGCACAATGCTGCACTATCCGGGAGACCTGACGTTCATGGCCTTGTCTTTTTTCAAGGATCCAGACTTCATGACGCCGGAGTTTGAGAATCTTGGATACTATTCAACTTCGGACTTCGTCGCACTTGGGAAGGCTTACGGACTGGACGGAGATGCCGTTTGCAAAATACTGGACGAATTCAGGATGCGTCAGGCGCAGGTTGAGTCAATGGTGGGCAGCTCGTTGCTTTCCGAGGAGGCGAAGAAAGAATATCTCCGCATTTTTGCGGACAGACTTGCAATGTTTCGGTGACAAACGCCACGGGGACATTCTTCGCTGAAGCTATGGCGGACGAAATCGCGGGGCGAGGTTGGGAGGTGGGGAGGTTATAGCCATGTAGAACATGTAGAACGTGTAGAAAGACAACGAGCCGCGGCAGATTCGCCTTCGCGGGGTTCCCGCCGATTCCGCCGATTTCCTTGCCCGCTTGCGCGTGTTGCACGGATGTGCTATAATGCTCGCAGTTGGCAAACAAACGATGAGGTTTGTATATGAATTCAGCAACAATAGCATTCCGCGTCAAGCCTGAAATCAAGAAACGTGCAGATGCCCTTTTCGCGCGTCTCGGCATGACAACGTCAACTGGCATGAACATTCTCCTCATGCAGACCTTGGAGCATCGCGGCTTCGCGGCGCCAGTAATGCTTGGCCCCGAAGAAGAGATTCCCAATGAGACCACGCTTTCGGCGATCCGCGATCTTGACGCCAACAGGAATCTTTCGAGATATGATTCAGTCGACGCCATGCTCAAGGACGTTCCATGAAAACGCTTGTTGTCACGGCACAGTTCAAGCGCGACCTCAAGCTTTGCAATAGACGGCATTACGACATTGCCAAATTGCAGGGTGTGCTTGACCTTCTGACGCAAGGCATCGCCCTGCCGCATCAATACCGCGATCATGCGCTCGTCGGCAACTGGCTTCCAAAGAGGGAATGCCACATTGCTCCCGATTGGCTTCTCATTTACGAGACCAGCGAAACGGAAGTGCGGCTCGCGAGAACCGGCACACACAGCGACCTGTTCGGCCGCTGACGTCTCTGCCGAACGAAAGGCGTTTCAGAGCATTCTGTGGTCAAGATTTCCACTAAAATTTCGAAGTGCCAAATAGTTGGAGTGATGAGTTGGAGTCGGAGAATGGAGTGGTTATAGCCGTGTAGAACATGTAGAACGTGTAGAAAATGCGGAGCCGCGGCAGATTTGCCGCGGCTCTGCAACATAGTTCAGCATTGAGAACAGAAGAATCTGCCGTTTATGTCATGATGGGCGTCCCACCTTTACATATTGGCCATGGTCACCACGCAATAGGCCCTCAAAAGAAAGATCTTCGTCAATATCCGGCCAACGCAGACCATCCTCATCGACCTCAATGTTGCACAGTTGATCCGGCGTCGCGCCTTCCAGTCGCCAATTCCCAGCAATGGGAAATGAGAGATCGGTTCCATCCGGCAATGCGACGTAGAAATGATATCCGTCTTTGATTAAAGCACTTGGCATACCGACCCTCTTTTATCTTGACGCGCTCATTATAGCATATTTCAGAGTTAGTGTGCCAGTGAACAGAGAGGACAAGATACAGGAGGAGTTGGAGAGAGTTGGAGTTATGAGTTGGAGTGGGGAGGTTATAGCCGTGTAGAACATGTAGAACGTGTAGAAAACGCGGAGCCGCGGCGGATTTGCCGCGGCTCGAAGCGAGAGACTGGCGCAGGGCGTCAGTAGATGTGGAACATTTCGCCTTTGACAGCGTAAACTAAAATACTATGATGGATTCGCGCTTGCTTGCAGCTCAGCGAGAAATTCATCGATGCTTTTTACGACGACCCGTGGAAAAGATATGCTATTCAGCTCATTGAAATGCAGATCATTAGTAACGATGCACTCTGCATTCGCCACAATTGCACAATCCACGAACTTGTTGTCGTCTGGATCGGAAACGATGAGACCGAATCGAAAATGTGCATCCACTCGCAGGGTGTTGCTCGCCCTGAGAATTGCCTCAACAAGCATTCTACCTACAAGTGGCGAAGTGTAGCGCCCAATAATCTCCTCGTATTCTTCGAGAATGTCCGTAGTAATGCAAAGGTCATATTCCCCGTCAAGGAACGCGCGCCAAACACGATAATATCGTCCCTTGCGCGAAATTGACTGCAAAATGCAGTTTGTGTCAAGAACAACACGACGGTTCACGGCACTGTCCTATACGGTGTACGCAAATGCCGCCCCGCCAACTCGTCCATTCTGTCGTTGGACAGCGTCCCGTCATCGTAAAGACGATCAAGCTCTTGTTGCATCCTGGCATCCAGAAACTTTACAAGAATCGACTTTAACTCCGCAATATCAGAATCGCTGTGAATGCATGACATCATGTTCACGACCTCATACTGGGCCGGAGAAAAACCGTGCAGAACCTCTTGTGCAACTTGCATGTTGTGTATTATCTCATATCCATCCCCAGAATTCAAGGCGCATAAATCAAAATTGAATTTGTAGGATTATGGTGCGGACGAAATCTCGTGGAGGGGAGGAAAAAGTTGGAGCGAAGAGTTGGAGTTGGAGAGTGGAAGTGGGGTGGTTATAGCCGTGTAGAACATGTAGAACGTGTAGAAAATGCGGAGCCGCGGCAGATTCGCCGCGCCGCCCGCACCCCGCACAGAACAGGATTGGGGTCGGGTAGGGTCGGGCGAGTAGGGTCGGGTAGGGTCGGGCGACACAAATGCGCTGTCAAAGCATCGGATGAATCACGTCAACAGCAATATGGGCGCAGATGTCTCGCACCACGCCCCAATCTTGATACTGTTCGTCAAGATGCTTATACTGCGACAAATCCGTGTCGTCCAAGTCAAAGGGCAATGGGTTGGAAAGTTGGTTGGCAAGCTGCTGAAGAGGCGACGCCCCGTTCGGCTGAGGGTAATATGCGTCAAACTTCACAAGAGCGCTCCTGACGCCCTCATCTCCCAGCATGCGACTCATGGCCGCGATGTCAAGATAATCGCGCGTGGCATTGCGCTTCAACGCCAACACAGACTTGACCCTGAACATCTCCTCCTTGGTTGGAACAGTCAAGCGCACGCCTTCTGCCTCAATCTCCACAGTTTCAAGAGGCTCGCTTCGTATAAGCTGACGGACGCCGGTCTCGATGCCATCAAGCGACCCTAAAATCAAAACAGGGCGCTTGACCCTCGCCGTCTGCCAGCCGGCGACAGATTCGAGATCCGCCAATATTGCGTCAAACCGTTCTTTAAGATCCACCAATACATGGTCGTGGTCAAGCGAAACCCTATGATGCGCATAG
>JAFQYM010000010.1 GCA_017406465.1 Kiritimatiellia bacterium
GTCGACGGGGTCCTGTGCCCGACCGAGTGCGCCAACGGGACGCGCGTCTGGGCGTGCCGCCACATCGACGGCTCTATCTCGCTCGTCCTCAACAAACCGGACTTGTCGACCACTCCACAGGTGATCTTCACGACCAATCCGAGGGTGAAAAGAGGCTGAAGTCCATTCCGCTTTTGCTAACTACAAATTTTCCGCTTTTGAAAACTACGCGACAGGCGAGAAAATTAGAATTGAAATTTGCTATAATAAGCATAACTTTTGCGGGGACTGTCCCCGTAAGGACATACAATCTAAACAAGGAGACACAAAAATGATTAAAATCGGCAAAAACCGCAAGGGGTGGGGTAATTCCTTAAGTTATCTCCTCGTTGGGCTGCTGGTGTTTGGTGCGGCCATGTCTGCCCTTGCAGAAGGAGCGGGGCCGAATGGATTCCCCAACCTACTTGAGAATCCTGCTTTCCAGAATGCAACAATCCCGTCAGGAAATTTTGGCAGGTACATTGATGCGACTTTACCGACAATTCCGGGATGGTCTGGTTGCGGCAAGGCTGGCGTGGCGAAGAAGGCGGACACCACATGGCTACCACGGACATCGCGCGACTACCGCGCATTCATCCAGAACAACGGTACGTTGAATGATGATGATTCATGTTGGCTGGAACAGACCGTTACGGTGGAGGAGAGCGGTTCCTATGTCTTCTCCTGCAAGTATGTCACACGTAGCGGGAACTATTCAAACGACGGACAGCTTGGTTTTAGCATAACGTTGAACGGCGTGTCCGCAGAATACGAACCGGCCAATTTTCGCAAAAACGACACCACGTGGCATACTGCTGAATGGCGTTTCACGCTTGCGGCCGGGCAAACCTGCACGTTCCGGATTCATGGCGTACATTCAAGTGTGAATCCGGACAGAACGGTTATCATTGACAGCTGTGCACTCGAGCGCGTGGGTGTGGCTACAGAGGGATACTTCGGTCAGCTCAATCTGCTCGTTAACCCAGCCTTTGAGGATGCTACAATCCCATCCGGCAGTAACAATGGTAATTGGGGCCGGTACCTTGACGCAACAGCACCTACGCTTGTTGGCTGGATAGGACATGGCAAAGCGGGCGTGGCGAAGAATACGGACGACACGACTTGGCTGCCGTGGGGATCCGACAAGGACGAATACCGCGCATTCATCCATAATACGTCAGGCGGCTACGATGCCGACGATTCAAGTTGGCTTGAGCAGACGGTGAGGCCGCTTATCGGCGGGACATACGCTTTCACGTGCCGGTACGCCACGCGTACGACGTCAAACGGTGCAAGCGCAGGGACTGGATCGTTCGGGCTTAACATCGTCTGCGATGGTGCGACAAACGAATGCGATGCAGTTACGTTCTCCGCCACCAACATACGCCATCTAAATACAACTTGGTATTTCACGATTGAGGCGGGTCGCGTATATACCTTCCGTCTGCATGGTATTGGTGGCTTGGCTACTGACAGATGCGTGATGATCGACTACTGCTCTCTTGAACGACTGCCATCTGCCGACAGGACGATCAACGGAGAATATCATCTTGTGGCAAACGAGGACTGGTCTGCCGAAACGGTGGATATCACATCCGGGGCGGAAGTCCATCTCGACGGTCACACGCTGAAAATCGGCGATGTCCGCCCCAATGCGCGAGGAGTTGCGCCCGTCTTCACCGATGAGACCGTCAGCCCCGGCGAACTGTGCGTAGTCGTTCCCGAAGGTGAAGAACTCGCTAACAACGGCTGGTCCGTCGCTGGCGGCGTCATGCTCGTGAAGGATGGTCCTGGGACGTTCATATGGAATGGTGGGACGGTCGCTGAAACCGCACCAATTCTTATTACGAATGGCGTATTTCGCCTCGGAACGTCACAGGCGAACCTCTTTGGCGAATCAGGCACGGCGACAGTCCGCTGCAAAGGCCAGTTCGACCTGCACTGGAGCTATGCAAAAAACATGCAGTCCGCCGTGTATGGGCGTACATTCAACATTGAGGGCGATGGTCCAGACGGCTCCGGCGCGATCGTGAATACTGTCGGATCTCCACTCGACTATTCTTATGGGTGCCACTTTAGCCATGTCGTTCTGGGTAGTGACGCTACGGTTGGAGGTAATGCACGTATCGACTTCAGAGGGAACGGAGACGGCATTGACGGAGTGGGGCGGATTCTGACGGTCAAAAACACGCACGAGCTCTGCTTCACCACGGATTCGCATCTTGCGTGCGCGGATGTGATTGTCACGGGTGACGGCATGCTCGAAGCCTGCAACAACTGCATGATGGACATCTCCGGTTCCGTACGCCTACATGGAGGCAGACTCAATTTCTACGTTGCCAACAACAGCGCATCGAATCAGGGCAACAATACGTACCGGTTTCTTGCGCCTGTTGTAGTGGGCGAAGGCGGCGGACATATCGGCAGTTCGCTGAGATACTTCCATCTCGACAGTCCATTGACGGTGGAAAGCGGTAACACCCTCACATGCGAGCCAAACGGATGGAGCTACAAGGGAACGATAACGAACGAAACTGGCGCGACAATAAATGTGACCGGCTGGGTTGATGCGCGCATCGGAGTCTGGAACGACGGGCTTATAGATCACACTGCGGACAAGTTGTATTTTGGGCATCATAGCGAGACGGAATCTTGCGCCGTGCAGAACAACGGCACAATCCGCACAAGCGGCGGAGAGTTCTGTTTCAAGGCGGAAAGCACAATGACTGGCACGGGGACGCTGGAGGTTCTCGGTGGTTCGCCAGTTCTCGCCGGCGACTTCACAGGGTACGAGGGGACTATCCTGCTCGACGGCGGTACAACGTCAATCGGACAGCCTGCCACCTTTGGCGGGACGCTAGTCCTGCGCAATGGGGCGCTCTCTTCCGGTACGTCCCTTGCCGCTTTCCCCGGCACGGCGGTGATTGACGTCGCTGCGCAGACCGGAACGTTTAACGTGGATGGTAAGAACTGGTTGACATTCTCCGCTGGAAAGGAAGTTTTCGTAGATGTGGGGAGCCGTGAGCTTCAGTATGGCGACAGGATCATCTCGTGGACGGATGCGCCGCTGGATGTCCGTTTCAAGTTCTTTGGCAATCATTCTGGCGAGTTGCGCAAGGATGGGGAAGGTGTCGTGTATACCAAGCGCAGAGGCACGATGCTTATCATCCGCTAAGGCGAGCGCGAACGGCGTGAGCTACACCAAACAGCAGGGAACAATCATCGTCGTCAGGTAATTCTCCGTGGACAGTCCCCGCAGACGGAAGAACTGCCGAATGGAAAACGGAAAACTGCCGAATGAAACTTGGTCAAACGACGGAGTGAAAAACAGTCAAACGACGGAGTGAAAAGCAGTCAAACGACGGAGTGAAAAGTAGTCAAATGACGGAGTAAAGGATGGTCAAATGACGGAGTAGGGTTGACAGACTTGACGTTATTGTGATATAATATCGCCATCTTTGCCCAAAATAGGTCGGATAAGGAGATTGGATGGCGAGAAATGAATATAGACCGCGAATAGCGGATAAATTGCTGCAGATGGAGCTTCTGTCGGCCGGTGCGGTTTTGGTTGAAGGCGCCAAATGGTGCGGCAAGACGCGGACGGCGGAGCAAGTTGCCCACAGCATCGTCTATATGCAGGACCAGGACATGGCGGACAACTATCTTCAGATGGCCGAGACGATGCCGTCAATGCTTCTTGAAGGCGATGAGCCGCATTTGATTGACGAGTGGCAGGTTGCGCCAAATCTATGGGATGCCGTTAGGTTCGCCGTTGACAAGCGGGGCGGGATGGGGCACTTTGTCCTGACGGGTTCAGCAGTGCCGCCTGACGATGACAGCGAGGAAAATCCGAAACTGAAACGTCGTCACACGGGAACTGGACGCATCACGCGATTGCTCATGCGTCCGATGTCGCTCTGGGAGTCGGGCGATTCCAACGGCAAGGTCTCTCTTGGCGACCTCTTTGATGGAAAGGTATTCGCCCCTGCCTCATGCGAATTGTCCATACCAGACATTGCGCGGCTTATCTGCCGTGGTGGGTGGCCAGAGTCGATATTCCTCTCCGGCAATCCCGCATTGAGGATTGCACGCAACTATGTCAAAGCCATAGTCGAGGAGGATGTCCATCGGGTTGACGGCGTGGAACGCAACCCGGAGCGCGTCATGTGTCTGCTGAAGTCTCTTGCCCGCAATGTCTCGTCGGTCGCCACGCAGCAGACGATAATAGACGACATGTGCGCCAATGACTGCACCGCGTCTGACAAAACGGTTGCCGACTATCTGAATGCGCTAAGGAGGATATTCGTGATAGAGGATACGCCGGCGTGGGCTCCAACGTTGCGGTCAAGGACGGCCGTAAGGACTGCGGCGAAACGGCAGTTCTCCGATCCTTCAATACCTGCGGCGGTACTTGGCGTAAACCCAGACGGCCTTATGCGCGACATCATAACGATGGGATTTCTATTCGAGTCGATGTGCTGCCGCGATCTTCGGGTCTATGCGCAGACGATGGATGGCAAGGTCGCCCATTTCCGGGATCGCTACGGGCTGGAAATCGACCTCGTCGTGTCGCTGCCGGACGGAAAGTGGGGCGGCGTGGAGGTGAAGCTTGGAAGCGGCAGGATTGACGAGGCGGCGAGCAATCTCACCAAAATTGCCAGGCGCATCGATGAAGAACGCATGGGCAAACCATCGTTCCTGATGGTTCTGACCGGAACGAAGTTCGCGTTCCGCAGACCTGACGGGGTGTATGTCGTACCCCTTGGCTGTCTAAGGCCGTAAATCTCCGAGGACAGTCCCCGCAAGAATCGTTCAAGTTGACGACCGCACGACCATCTGCGTGTCGAGGAGGATTGCGCGCGGGGCGAGGTCGGGGTTGCGGATGCGCTGGAGGAGTGACTCGACGGCGGTTTCCGCGAGAAGTTTCACCGGCTGGCGGATGGTGGTGAGCGGCGGGTTGAGCAATTTCGCGATCTTCGCGTCGTCGAATCCGGCCACGTGTACCTTGTCCGGCACCTTGAAGCCGAGCGTCCCCAGCGTCTGGAGAAGCTGCGCCGCGAGCGGATCGTTGCGGCAGACGAAGGCGTCCGGACGGCTCTTGCCGCGCATCAGCCGTCTGAACGCGGCGATGTCGCTGGGGGAAGTCTCCACGATGAAGTCGTTCGTCCAGACGAGTCCTGCGTCGATCACGGACTGCGCCACGCCTTGGATTCGCGCGCGGATGGTGCTGGCGTAGTCGGGCTGGGTGAGGAAGCGGATGTTGCGCGCACCCGCGTCGATCAGGTGCTTCGCGAGCCGGTAGCCCGCCTGCATGTTGTCGATGCCCACGAGGTCGTACGGACTTCTCGCCGGCGGCGGCAGGTAGTCGCGGTCGATGAGGACGACGGGGATGTTTCTCGCCGCGAGCACGTCCAGCACTTTCTTCGTCGCCTCGTGCGAGCCGGGGATGAGGTCCACCGGTTCCAGCAGCACGCCTGCCGTGCGCCGTGAGGCGTAGGCGTTCGCGATGTCGAGCGCCCAGCGTCCGCGGTCGCGCGCCTCTGGGGCGGAGACGTCGCCGAGGAGGGTATCGTATCCGGCGGCGCGCGCGGCGGACGCGATGCCGTCGCAGAGGTCCGTGAAGAAGTCGATCTTGTGGTAGTCGGGGGCGATCACGCCGAGTGCGCCGGTCGCGTTCCGCGCGGCGAAAGTGAGATACGACCCCGAGCCGGAGCGAGATTCGAGAAGGCCTTCGCGCTTCAGCTCTCGGAGGGCGCGTTCGATGGTCGGACGGCTCACCCCGAATCGGCGCACGAGAGACTCTTCGCTTGGGAACCGTTCCTGCGACTCGTACTTCCCGGCGAGGATGTCGCGCTTGAGCGCTTCTGCTATCAAGAGGTACTTTGCTTCTGGCTTGTCCATGCTGGCATTATAGCATATTTTGCAATTGCTTCATCAACCTGCCAAAGCAGGTTTATCGCGCTTGCGCATTGAAGTGGATGGCGAATAATGCTAAAATTGCCGCATCATGAAAAAAATAGTAGTTCTTGGGTCGACCAACACCGACATGGTAATTGCGGGGAAGAAGATTCCCGTGCCCGGCGAGACAGTGTGCGGCGGGAGCTTCCTCATGAACCCGGGCGGAAAGGGTGCGAACCAGGCGGTCGCCGTGGCGCGGCTCTCCGCGAAGAAGGGCGCTTGCATCTTCATCGCCAAAGTCGGCGATGATCTCTTCGGGCGCGAGACAGCGACGCGGCTCAGGCGCGACGGCATATTGCCGCGCCTTGTCGTCGACAGGAAGGAAGCGTCCGGAACGGCGCTCATCCTCGTCGATTCGAAGGGGCAGAACGTCATATCCGTCGCACTTGGCGCGAACGGCACGCTTTCGCCAAAGGACGTCACGCCGTTCAGGAAGGATATCGAAGGTGCGGCGGCGCTCGTCATGCAGCTCGAAACGCCACTCAAGACGGTCGAGTGGGCGGCGAAGGTTGCGCATGACGCGGGCGTTCCGGTTATTCTCAATCCGGCTCCTGCGCAGAAGCTTCCCAAGTCGCTATATCCGCTCGTCGACTGGATCACCCCGAACGAGACGGAAGCGGAATTGCTTACGGGCGTAAAGGTAGTCGATGCCGCGAGTGCGGCAAAGGCGACTGCCGTCCTCAAGAAGCGCGGCGTCGGGCACGTTGTCATCACGATGGGTTCGAAGGGCGCTTATTGCGGCGACATAACCGCCCCTTGCGGGCGCTTGCGACCCATGGGGAAGCAAGCAGGCCGAGCGGAGCGAGAGCCGAGCGGAAGGCTCTATCCATGCCGCAAGGTAAAGGCGGTCGACTGCGTCGCGGCCGGCGACACGTTCAATGGCGCGTTTGCCGTCGCGCTTGCCGAGGGCAGGACGTGCGCCGACGCCATCGCCTTTGCGCAGAAGGCGTCCGCGATTTCCGTAACGCGCCCCGGCGCACAGTCATCGGTGCCGTATCGAAAGGAACTTTAACCTTTCAACTTTTCAACTTTTCAACCTTTCAACTTCAAAAGCCATGTACTACTGCAGCAACTACGTAACCGCCGTTCTCCTCTGTGTCGTAACCATGTTCTGCTGGGGCAGCTGGGGCAACACCCAGAAGCTCGCGGGCAAAACCTGGCGCTTCGAGCTTTTCTACTGGGACTATGTGCTCGGGCTCGTCCTCTTTGCAGTCCTCGCCGGCCTTACCGCAGGTTCGCTCGGCGGCGGACCGTGGAGCTTCGTCGAGAACATCAAATCCAGTTCGCCGTCGCAGTGGGTTTGGCCGTTCCTCGGCGGAATCGTGTTCAATGCCTCCAACATCCTCCTTTCTGCGGCGATTGCCGTCGCCGGCATGTCGGTTGCATTCCCTGTCGGCGTGGGCCTTGCGCTTGTCGGCGGCACTGTCGCCAACTGGTTTGTTGACGGGAAGGGAAATCCGTGGCTGATCTGGACTGGCCTTGCGATCATCGTCGTGTCAATCGTCTGCAACGCGCTCGCGTTCAAGGCGAAGCAGGACGCATCCGGCGGCGCGTCGGATTCCTCCACGGTGAAGAAGGGCCTTGTGCTCGCCATCTGCGCCGGTCTTCTTATGAGCTGGTTCTCGCCGCTCGTCAACCGCGTGGTGGACATGGGCTTTGCGAACGCTGCGCCGGAAGCCGGCAAGATGACGCCCTACACGGCGTTCTTCGTGTTCACGCTCGGCGTCTTCGCATCCAACTTCGTCTTCAACACGATCATGATGAAGAAGCCAGTTTCAGGCGAGCCCGTCAATATCTCGGCGTGGTTCAAGGGCAATCCGCTCGTCCACCTCGTAGGCGTCCTCGGCGGCTGCATCTGGGCGACGGGCACGCTTCTGTCGTTCGTTACGGCGGGAACCGCCGGCGCGGCGATCGCGTATGCGCTCGGACAGGGCGCGACGCTCGTCTCGGCCCTCTGGGGCATCCTCGTATGGCGCGAGTTCAAGGGCGCGCCCAAGTCGGCCGGCATCCTGAACTTCTCGATGATAGTCCTATTCCTCGCGGGCATTGCGCTTCTGATCGTTGCTGGGCAGTAGGGGGGAGAGTGTAAAGTTGAAAGTATAAAGTGCAAAACGGAGATATGAAACCGTGAATACAGTTTCTGAATGCATGAAGCACCGCATGGCGCTTGCCGGTTCGCTACTTCTTGCCCTCGCGTTTGCGTGGTCGTCGTCCGCGGAGCCGGTGAAGGTCATCTTCGACACCGACATGATCACCGACTTTGACGACGTGGGCGCGCTCGCGTGCCTGCATGCTCTTGCGGATGCTGGTGAGTGCGAGATCCTCGCGACGATAAGCTCGACTCGCGGCAACGCTTCCGTCGGCGCGGTCGAGGTGATCAATCACTATTACGGCAGGCCGGACATTCCGGTAGGTGCGCCGAAGGGGATGGGCGTCATGGGAGCGCACCCCGGCGCGAAGACAAAGGTCGACCCGTCTGCCCCGCTTGGCGAGAAGTCGGGAAACGACGGCGGGCACTACAAGTACCGCAAGCTGCTCGCGGACTACCCCGGCTGGTACCGATACGCCGATTCCGACGACGCGCCCGACGCGAACGAAGTCTACCGCAGAGTGCTCGCCGCCCAGCCTGACGGCAGCGTCACGATATGTTCCGTAGGCTTCATCACCAACATGCGCCGCCTCCTTGAGACGAAGCCCGACGACATTTCGCCGCTCGACGGCAAGGCGCTCGTCGCCAAGAAGGTGAAGCTGTGGGTGGCGATGGCGTGCCAGTATCCAAGCGGCAGGGAATACAACTCGAAGTGGGATGCGGAGTCGTCGCGCATAGCGTTCAGCCAGTGGCCAACGCCTGTGATATTCTCGGACGCGAAGTACGGGCGTGACTGCTTCGCGGGGCGCGCCGTCGCAGAGATGGACGTCGAGCGCAGCCCTGTCAAGGACGTGTTCGCGGGCAACATCCCGTCCCGCGAGGAGATTCGCAGTGACTCCGCCAAGTGGCTCCAGCGGTGCTTTGGAATGGGCGGGCGCGCCGCGTGGGACGAGACGGCGGTGCTTGTCGCCGTGCGGGGAATCGACCCCTATTTCAACACGGAGCGCGGCACCTACCGAATGGTCGGCAGCAAGGGTGACGACGAATGGGCGCCTGACGAGGAGAATGGCCCTCATCTGCGTATTACCGAGCGCATGCCCAAGGCCGAGGTTGCCAGAGTTATCGACGAACTGATGACCCGAAAGCCACAACTATGGCGACATCATCAAAGGACAGAACAGGACTGATGGCGTGGCATTCGCCCAAGGCGGAACGCCGCAGGAATTTCGCGACGTTTGCCGTGTTGACGTTGGCGTCGCTTGTCATGGCCGTCAACTACCGCACGTTCGTTGCGTGGGGAGGGCTGTATCCCGCAGGGGCGACGGGGCTTTCGATGCTTGTCCAGCGAATCCTGCAGAAGGTCGTCGACATAAACGGCTGGGGATGGACAGTCCTGTTCTCGCCGATAAACCTCGCGCTGAACGCAGTGCCTGTCTGGATCGGCTTCCGCTACATCGGCCGCAGATTCACGATGTGGTCGCTCTACGTCATCTTCATGACTGGCGTACTGACCGACGTCCTGCCAGTTAATGCGCTCACCTCGTTCATGTCCGAGGGCGACTTGGCGCGCCTCGCGACCGATCCGTTCGTGACGAGCATCTTCGGGGGCATCGTGTTCGGCTTCGCCATGGCGCTCTGCCTCAGGTGGAACGCCACGACGGGCGGCACGGACTTCATAGCCATCTATCTCTCCGAGCAGAAGGGGCGCGAGACGTGGAACATCATACTTGCGCTCAACGCCTGCATACTTCTCGCAGGCGGTTTCGTCTTCGGCTGGAGCGGTTCGCTTTACTCGATCGTCTACCAGTTCGTCACGCTGCAGGTCGTCCACCTGATGTACCGGACCTACCAGTACCAGACGCTCATAATCGTGACGAGCGAGCAGAAGCGCATCTGCGAGGCGATCTACCGTGTCAGCCACCACGGGGCGACGGTCATGCGCGGGATCGGAGGGTATTCCGGCAAGCCAGAGGGCGTAGTCTATTCCGTCGTGGCGGCGGACGACGCGCCGTACATATACGCAATCTGCAAGAAGATCGACCCGCAAGCGTTCATAAACACGATGAGCACGTCTCGCGTGATAGGCAGGTTCTACCTGCGTCCGCGCGACTGAACGCCGTTCCCCGCGAGGAGGCGGGCATCGGCAATGCGGCATCTGCAAGAAAGGCTGCGGCGCGGCTTTGCGAACTTAGGTACATCTATCCGTTCAGAGGCGAGTACAGGTTTGCAAGCATGTTCTTCAGGGCTTGACTCAGGTATCGCGGATATTGACCTCGCGGCGTTCAAACCTGCATTGGCAGGTATTGGGGGCGAGTTGCAGATTGTCCGTGACTCAGCCGACGCGTTATGGTAATATATCCTCATCATGGATGGAATGCGCGTTTCAGAAACGAACAAGCACAGGAGCAAAGTTAGATGAATAAGACCGTTGTTGTGGTTGTGGCGGCGCTGGCCGCTTTCGCCGGATGCGTTGCGCCGAGTTCCAGCGAGGCTGGTCATGCCGGGCGGGCAGGCACCTGTCTGCCGTCGTCGCCGGAGAAGGCGCTTCGTGTGGCGGTGTTCGTTGGCGGGGGTGCGCGCAACATCGGCGCATTCCGCTGGCTTGAGCTTACTGCGCGGGCGAAGAACGTCGTCGCAACGCCAGTGGACGGCGAGGCGGTGCGCGCCGGCGCGCTGGATGCGGCGGACGTCCTCGTGATGCCCGGCGGCTCGTCGGTCGAAGAGGCGAAGTCTCTTGGCCCCGAAGGGCGCGAGAAGGTAAAGGCGTTCGTCAGGAACGGCGGCTGCTACGTCGGCACGTGCGCGGGATGCTGCCTTCTCATGGAGCCGTCGAAGGGCCATCCCGACATGCTCAACATGATACCGTTCAAGTTCGGGCCTTCGGGCGGCAAGGCCGAGATTTCGATTGCGTTCAACCGCCGCGCGGAAGAGCTGGCCGGAATCAAGAAGGGAACGCAGGCCGTCCGTTATTCGGAAGGTCCTGTGCCGCAGCCGTCGATTCCGGTAAAGGACGCGGACGTAGAAGTTGTCGCGACGTACAACGGCGACATCAACGCGAAGGGCGACAAGGAGCGTCCGTCGATGGCCGGTCAGGCCGCCGCGATCGCGGGCACGTACGGCAAGGGACGTCTGTTCGTGCTTGCCGTCCATCCCGAGAGCGACGAAGACGACCACTACATCCTGCAGGGCGCGTTCCGCTTCCTGACGGGGCGCGAGCTTGAATGGGACACCTTCCGGCGCAGGCGCGGACAGCTTGTCGTCGGCTTCATGTGCGACGATTCGTTCGGCGTCGAGACGGCCAAGCTCGTGCAGCGGCTCGTGACCGGCGATGAGTTCGACATCATTCCGCTCAACAAGGCGCAGGTTGCGGACGGGTATCTCCGGCGCGTCGACGCCGTGCTCGCACCCGACGGCGCGGGCTCCGCCAAGCCGGAGACTGGGCTTTACGCCGACAACGCGGGGCGCACAAAGGCGTTTCTTGCGCGCGGCGGACGTGTTTTCGCGTGGGGAAGCGCGGCAGAGGCGGCGAAGGAGCGCGAGAGCGGCGTAACTTGCGTTGCGGACGCGGAGGCCGCGCTCGCGGCGCTGCGCGCCTTCGCGGCGGAGCCGGTTCCCGGGCCGGCGCCGATTCCGGACAAGGTCGAGAAGCCCATCCGCGCCGGCATCTTCCAGAACGAGAACAACTCCAACATCCTGATTGCGCGTGCGCTCGCGCTGTCGCCGGAGTACGACCTGAAGATACTTGCGCCGGAGGACTACGCGAACGGCGGACTTGACGGGCTCGACCTCGTGATCCAGCCCGGCGGCGGATGCACAAAGCAGTACAAGGCCCTTGGCGAGAAGGGCGCGGAGGCCCTGAAGCGGTTCGTCCGCGAGGGCGGGAAATACTACGGCGTCTGCGCGGGGGCTTTCCTGTCGATGCAGCAGTCGCGCGAGGGCTATCCGCGCCTTGGGCTCATCCCCTTTAAGGGCGACGACCCCGAGCACTACCGCGGCGACGCGCCGATAAAGGTGGCGTTCACCGAGGAGGGCATGGAGGCGCTCGGCACGACGAACAAGACGCGCACCGTCATCTACTTCGGCGGACCCGCCGCCATCCCCGGGGAACCGGTCGAAGACACGGACGTAAAGGTCTTCGGCAGGTACGCAGGCCGCACGATCAACACGAAACAGCCCGAACCCGTTGCGGAGATGCTGGGCAAGGGCGCGTTCCTCGGCGGACGCGTCGGCAAGGGGAGGGTGTTTGTCTCCTGCCCGCACCCTGAGAAGGAGGAATGCACCTTTGACATAGTGCGCGCCGGAATGAAGTACCTTACGGGTGTCGAACCTTCGGCGGCGCCGAGCATGGACAGGGTTCGCGGCACGGTGTCCGTGAGATACCGCTCGTCGGACAAGGCATCCACGCAGTATTTGTTTGACACGCTCATCCCCGACCGGCGCATCGACGTGTGGCCGGGCAAGGATTGGGGCGACATGGCACACGTTGACGTGTACGTGACGACGGACGAGGTGAAGAAGTCTTCTGTCGCAACGCTCGAGCAGTACATCGCGCGCGGCGGACGGGTGGTTATCGTCGCCGATACGCCTGCGGAGCGCAAGGCCGCGAAGATGGTGAAGGGCGCTGTAGTGCTCGAATCGTACGACGGCGTCGTCGATGCCGTCCTGAAATAACCCCGCACGTAGCCAGACAATGGAAGAAAAGAAGACATGGCTTGAGCGGATAGCGGCGAAGGTGCCGGATCCGGTGGTGCTTTTCATCCTGATGTATGCGGTGCTGTTCGTCGCGACGATATTCGCCGGTGGCACGACGTTCGCCCTGCCTGGGATCGACCCGTCGACCGGCGCCGCGGCTCAGGTCAAGAGATCGATCCTCGACATGTCGGAGGCGGCCAACGTCCAGTGGATCTTCGACAACGCGATCATCGGCAACTGGCTCGCGTATGCGCATGGGCTCATAGGTATCCTCGTGGTCGCCATGCTCGGCATCGGGACGGCCGAGGGGAGCGGGCTCTTCTCCGTGCTCCTGAAACTGGCGGGTAGGCATGTGAACGAGAAGCTGCTCCCCTACGTGATTGTCTTTGCGGGCGTACTTTCCAACGTCGCGGCAGACGCCGGGTACGTCGTCCTGATACCTCTTGCCGCGGCGCTCTACTGCGCCATGGGGCGCAATCCGCTGATCGGTGTCGCGGCATCGTTTACAGGCGTCAGCGCGGGCTTTGGCGCGAACATCATCCCCGCAACGACGACGGATCTCCTAGTCGGCCTTCCCACCAAGGACTTCGCGCTTGCGCAGGGTGTCCCGTGGATGTCGCGCCTCGGCGCGCCGCTGAACGAGGCTACGATGGACTATTTCTACACCTGCTCGCTTGTGTTCGTCTTCACGCTGCTTGGCGGATGGATCACAAACAGGTTCGTCGCGCCGAAGCTTGAGAAGCTGTCGTGGAGCGTGCCCGAGGAGATGGCGGGCGAGAAGTTCGCCGTGTCCCGCGAGGAGGTTCGGGACCTCAAGTGGGCCGCTTTGGGGCTTCTCGTCGCCGCGTGCGTCATGCTGTCGCTTGGCCTTGGCCCGCTCAGGGGCCATTTCGCGAAAAACGTGATACTATTCGTATCGCTTGCGTTTTTCATGGCGGGGCTTTTCTACGGCGTGAAGCGCGGCAGGTACCATTCGGCGCAGGACGTCGTTGCGGCCATGTCGAAGCAGGTGAAGGAACTTTCCTACATGTTCGTCCTCACGTTCTTCTGCTTCAACTTCCTCGCCCTGCTCACCTACTCCGGCGTCGGCGCGTACATCACCTACGCAGGCGTCCAGGCCATCCTCGCGCTCAACATCGAGTCCTCGCCCGTCCTTCTCCTCGTCGCGTTCATCCTGATGGGGTCGTTCGTCAACCTGTTCGTGGCGAGCCTTTCCGCGAAGTGGCTGATGCTCGGGCCGATATTCATTCCGATGCTCTACCACGTGAACCCGTCGCTTACGCCCGAGGTGGTGTGCGCGGCCTACCGCACTGCCGATCCCTGCACGAACATCGTGACGCCCGTGATGACCTACGCCGGCGTCATACTGCTCTTCTGCCGCCGCTATAGGCCGCAGTTCACCATCGGCGACCTCGCCCTGATGATGACGCCGTACGCAGGCGTGTTCCTCGTCGTGGCGACGACGGTCATGCTTCTCTGGTTCAAGCTCGGCATTCCGTTCGGGTTCTGATTCGTCTGTTCTCGCAGTTGTCATTTTGCCGTTCCGCCGCGAACAGTATGGCAAATAACAGTCTGACGCGACATGGTTACGGCTGTGGCGGAATAAAGTCGGATAGCGTCTTGTGGCGTCGGCAGCGTATTGTGGACGCGGCGGCAGTGAGGCGGTGGAGCGAAAGTCCGAGCGAATGGATACGGCGTATTCGC
Source organism: Kiritimatiellia bacterium (assembly GCA_017406465.1). Lineage (GTDB taxonomy): Bacteria > Verrucomicrobiota > Kiritimatiellia > RFP12 > UBA1067 > UBA1067. The sequence continues at coordinate 14,462 of JAFQYM010000010.1, forward strand.
CGAGGCTCCATGAGGAGGAGCTTTTCGGCCGCCGCCTCACGAATCCTTTTGCGAGTGGTTGAGTTGTGGTTGGAAAATCGCGAATGCGGGATGGTTGAGTCGGAATCGTTCTTGGATTCGACACGAAGGATGGTTGAGTGGTTTGGGCTTGATTGTTTGATGGATAGGGAAATACTTGTGGATCTGTCTGGCTGTAGTTGAGTAGCGGTTGCAGGACGGATGAATGATGGACAGGGCAAGGACGGTTGGGTCGCGGACGAGGGGAAGCGTGATTTTTGCATCGCAGTGGTGCGTGAATTGTAGGGCGTTACGGCCCGCGCCTGACGCCTAATTGGGCGGACAGCCCTTGACGCCGCTGGGTAGCTGGCGCGGCGAATGTGCCGCGGAGAAGGGCGGAATGTGGTATAATGTTTCGCGTGAAAAATGATGTTGCGCCTTGTCGGCGTTTAAGGAGGAAAAATGAAGCTTAAAGTGATGATGTTGCTTGGAGTGGCCGTCGCGGCGGTAGCGGCGGTGGCGGACGAAACCGTGTGGCTCGACCAACTTCCGATAGACGACATGGCTTGCGGGTATGGGACCCCAAAGCCGAACAAGTCCGTCGAGGGCAAGGCGCTTCGCATAGGTACGAAGACTTTCGAGCGCGGCGTCGGGACGCATTCGACGTCGTATGTGCTGTTCGACGTCGGCGGCCAGGCGATTTCGTTCGACGCCGACGTGGGGATTGACGCCGAGGTATTTCCCAGCGGTAAGGACAACGCGAGCGTAAGGTTCGCGGTGCTTGCGGACGGTCGCGAAGTCGCGTCCTCCGGAGTCCTGAAGGGGCGGCGCGAGAGCGTCCACGTTCACGCCGACCTCGCGGGCGCAAAGACAGTGTGGCTCTTCGTCTACGATGCTGATGATGGCGACAGGTTCGACCATGCGGATTGGGCCAACGCGTTCTTCACGATGAAGGACGGGAAGCGCCCCGTTCCCTGCAAGATGGACGACACGCAGCTCGGCGTACTCACGCCGCCAGCTCCTGCGACGCCACGCATCAACGGTGCGCGCATCTTCGGCGTGAGGCCCGGGCATCCGATAGTATGGCGTCTCCCCGTGACGGGCGAGAGACCTCTTGTGCTTAAGGCGGAGGGCCTTCCCCCAGGTGCGACATTCGACGCGGAGAAGGGCATCCTCGGCGGTGCCGTCGAGAATCCCGGCACATACATAGTCAAGTTTACGGCGAAGAACTCAAAGGGCGAGGACTCGCGCACGCTCAAGCTCGTCGTGGGCGACAAGATCGCGCTTACTCCGCCGATGGGGTGGAACTCGTGGAACTGCTTCGCCGGCGCGGTCACCGCCAAGAACATCCGCGACACGATCGACGCTTTCGACAAGTCGGGTCTCGCGGACCACGGCTGGGCATACATCAACATCGACGACTATTGGCAGAACAAGCCCTCGGCGAAGAACGACCCCACCCTCCAGGGTCCGGAGCGCAATCCAGACGGGTCTATAGCCGTCAACAAGCGTTTCCCGTCGATGAAGGAGCTTGCCGACTACGCCCATTCGAAGGGCCTCAAGATTGGGCTCTATTCCTCGCCTGGTCCCTATACGTGCGGTGGGTGCGTCGGCAGCTGGGGGCATGAATGGCAGGATGCTAAGACCTACGCGGACTGGGGCTACGACTACCTCAAGTACGACTGGTGCTCGTACGGCGGCGTGGCGGTTGGCAACGACCACGGACGCGTCATGCTGCCGTATCGTCTTATGGGCGAGGCGCTGCGGGCGCAGGACCGCGACATCGTGTTTTCGCTGTGCCAGTACGGCATGGGGTCGGTATCGACGTGGGGGGAGTCCGTCGGCGGCAACTGCTGGCGCACCACGGGCGACATTACCGATACTTGGAGTTCGATGTGGCAGATACTGCACAAGCAGCAGGATTCGTGGCCTTACGCGCGGCCTGGCGCATGGAATGACCCAGATATGCTCGTCGTTGGGCGTCTCGGCTGGGGGAAGCTCAGGCCTTCCCGCCTGACGCCGAACGAGCAGTACACGCACATTTCGCTCTGGGCGATCCTCTGCTCTCCGCTTTTGATTGGCTGCGACCTCACGAAGATCGACGACTTCACGATGTCGCTTCTGACGAACGACGAGGTCCTCGAGACGAGCCAGGACGAGCTCGGTGCGCAGGCGGCCTGTGTCGCGAGAGGTCCACGCGCCGAGATCTGGGCGAAGCCGATGAGCGACGGGTCGCTCGTCTTTGCCCTCTTCAACACCTTCGTCGCGTCTACGCGCGTTACCGTGGACTTCGCATCTCTCGGCATCGAGGGCCGCTGGCGCGTGCGCGACCTCTGGGAGCAGAAGTATCTCGGCGTATTCTCAAGCGCGTATTTCGCCGACGTGCCGGCGCATGCGACGCGCCTTGTGCGCCTGTTCCCCGAGCCAGGAGCCGGGCTCAGGAAGGGGCTTGGCGACATCCGCGACAACGCGGTGTACATGATGTATGTGGACAAACGCCCGGTCGACAAGCCGGGCTACAAGGCCCCGACTGGCTATCCGTGCGCGGAATGCCCGCGCGAACGCAATCTCCAGTGACCTGTCACCAGCGCACTGAGAAGCAGGGCGTCTTGTAGGAATCCCAGTAGCGGACGGGGTTCACCGCCGAGATGTGCTTCGGCGCCTCGGCGTCGATCCATTCGCGGAACTTCGCCTGCGCCGCCTTGACGCCTTCGCGGTCTCCCGCGTCGTAGGCGGCGACGATCGCCTTCTCGAACCGCGCGGGGACGAGTCCGATCTCGAAGTGAGCGATGCGCCTAAGGACAGCGTCATCGCCGGCGGCGAGCGACCGGGCCTCGTCGAAGCACCGCTGCAGCGCGTCGATGTCGAGCTTGCGCGTGTACGAGTACCAGCCGTGGCGCTCCGTCCATGGGGTTTCTGCGCATGCGACGAAGTGTTTCTCGAGCAGGTCGTAGTATTTCTTCATCGCATTCGCCGCCGGGCCAAAGCCGCTCGCGAGGTAGTCGTCCGAGATCGTGTCGAAGTCGAGTCGGTCGGGGTTCATCAGCGCCTTCGAGAGCATGTAGTAGACGTAGCCGAATTCCGCCCACTGGTCGTAGTAGCAGTCGAAGTCCGTCCCTTCGAGGTTGTTGGCTTTCATCATTTCGAGGTCATTGAAGAGGCGGCGCGCGAAGTTCTGCGGCGAGACGGTTCTGAATCCCCAGAGCAGGTTCGGCCGCCAGTAGGTCGGGATGCCGAAGTTGGCCCACGAGGCGAAGTTGCCTGTCGCGTTGCCGGCGCGCGAATAGTCGCCGCACACGGTCAGCACCACGAGCATCGGATCTGGCTTGTAGTAGAAAGGCGGCGGCGTGTAGGAGTTGTAGGCGTAGAAGCAGAGCTTCTTGTCGGGGCAGGATTTCTTCACGATGGCCGCGACCTGGTTGGCGAACCAAATGACGCGGTCGGTCATCGCCGGGTACGGAACCTTTGCGTCCGATCCCACCTTGACCGAGTAGATGCGAGCGTTGGGCGGATCGAGCCGTCGGCAGTTCTCGCACATGCACTGCTGGGCGCCGCCGGCGTCGGGCAACGAGATCGAGAGCGCCTTGTAGGTTGGCAGCTGCGCGAAGCGCGCCACGAGGTTGGAGGCAGTCACTTCGACGAGGCCAGGGCAAGAGAGGCAGAGCGTCGCGCGTTCGTGCTTCTTCCCCAGGACCTTCGACTGGTCCCGCGAGCCGTTCGGCTGGAGCGCGAAGAACTCGGGATGCTCCGCTGAATACTTGTCGTAGTAGTCCTTGAAGTAGTGCCCCCAGGCGTAGTCGCCGTCAAGTGAGTCACGGTCCGAGACTCCGTGCCACGCATAGAAGTCGCGGTTTGTCCCCGGCAGGTCGAAATCGCTGCGGTACTTGATGATCTCCTCGCGGAACGCATCCGCGTCCTGGCCATGCTTCGCGGCGCTCTTTCCGTTCCCCTCGCGGAACTGCTTGGCGTTGGGAATCGGCGTGCGGATGCCGCGGTGCTTGACGGCCGGCGTGTAGGTCCAATCGCCGAAGTCGGGGAAGACGATCTCGGACTTCTTTGGCACGATCTTCCCCGAGCCGCCGTCGCCGGGCCAGAGGTAGCGGCAGCCCATCGTCTCGAGCAGATAGGTGAGCGCATGGCTCGCGCCGGAGCGTTCGCCTGCGATTAGAAACCAGTTGCCCTTGCGCCGCAGGAACGACGTGCCGACCGGATGCTTTTCGTAGTCGATGCCGAAGAGCTCCTTCGCGAGGAAGCGGTCCGAGACGAACACACAGACGTCCTCCGGCTGGGGCGTGAAGGCGCCGCGTTTCTTCTCGTCGATCGGCACGACTTCCGCTTCGAGTCCGCTCATTGCCTTCAAGTACCAGTTGAGCTCATTTGCCAGATACTGCGAGGCCGACTCGCGGCCGTTGACCTTGATGGTCTTCTCGCAGACGATGTAGGCCTTCGAACCGGGCGAGAGGACCTTGAGCCCTGGCCTGTAGTTGGGCCTGGACTTGGCGAAGACGGGCTTGTTTCTGAGGGTGTCGTCGGGCTTGCCTTTCGCGATCGGGCCGAGGGGCTTGATACCCCAGTCGCGGCGGTCGACCTTGTCGTCCGTCCCGGGAATGCGCCGGAATACGCGGTCATACTCGCGCGTCAGCGCAGCCAGCCGCTCGCCCTCGTTGGAGGGCACCCAGTTGCCTTCGCCGTCGGCGTCACCAAGGGAAATCTTGTTGTCTCTGCAGTAGCGGCGGATCGATGCAATCGACTGTGTGCAGCAGAAGATCGTCCCGGCAAGCGCCTTCTTCTCGGCGAACGTCTCGCCGCCCGGGGGCACGGGGAAGGAGAGGAGCTCTGCGACCTCTGGCGTGGCGTTGGTTGAAAGCTGCTCCCAGGCGACGCCGGTGAATACGAGGCAGCCACCGTTCGCGAGATAGTTGGTCAGAGCGGCGGCGCCGGCCTTGTCGGTCCATGCTGCGCGGCCGCTCCCCATTTTCACCGTTTCGCCGAACAGCACGGCGGCGGCTTCGCCATAGCGGGCGGGGTCGATCCACTTGCCGTCCTTCTCGAGTTCGGTCCTGATGGGGATGACATCCGAGACGTCTGCCTTGACGAGCTCTAGTTCGCCGGGGTCGCCGACGAGGAAGACCGGCTTGCTTGCGGAAGCCGGTGTGGCGGCGAGTGCGGCGAAAGAAGCCGCCGCTATGGAAAGATACCTTTTTGCAGCTGCCTTCATTGCGTTCCTCTCTTTCTCACTTTCTGTAGAATGCATCGTAGTGCTTCTGGTCCCACTGGACTTTCGTCGACTCCTTCTTGCTCCACTCGAGCCAGTTGACCGCCGGGACAAAATAGGGCTGGATCAGATGGTCCGGGTTGTTCGACGGCATGTCCTTGAGGGCTTCGTCCTTCACCCACTTGTAGTACTCGAGCACGGCGGCTTCATCTGCAGCGAGGTCGTCGCGGTCGAAGGCCTCGACGATCCTGTGCTCGATCTTCGCGAGGTCGAGCGCACTTGCGAAGTAGCGGATGCGCGCGAGGAGCAGTTCGTCGCCTGCGGCGCGTTCGCGCGCCTTGGCGATCGCGGCGTCGAGCGGCTCGAACCTGAGGTGGCGGTGGTAGTGGTAGAACTTGCGAGATTCGCGCGCTTCCTTGCTTGTCGCGGCGGCCTCGTTGAACATTTTCTCGACGGCGTCCCAGTATTCCCTCATCGCCGCCGCTGCCGGGCCGAAGCCCTGCCTGAAGTAGTCGTCGGCGACGTCGTCGAACGAGAGGCGGTCGGGGTTCAAGTGTGCGACGGCGAGCATGTAGTAGCAGAAGCCGAACTGCGACCAGCGGTCGTAGTAGGTGTCGAAGTCCGTGCCTACGCAGTGGTTTGCCTTTGCGAGCTCGATGTCCTCGAAGATGCGGCGTGCGTAGTTCTGCGGCGCGACGCCGCGGAAGCCCCAGAGGACGTTCGGCCGCCAGAACGCCTCGATCCCGAACTGAGACCAGCCGACGACCTTTCCAATCGGCGACTTCAGTCCGCCAGAGTAGTCGCCATCGACTGCGAAGACGGCGAAGCACGGATCGGGCGCGACGCACGACGGATAGCCGTTGTAGCTGTTGTAGCCCTGGAAGGTAAGCCGCTTGCCGGGGAACTCCTTGCGGACGATCCGCGCGACTTCGTTGTTAAACCAGATCACGCGGTCCGTGAGGCGCGGATAGGGGACAGATTTCCCGAAGGGAGCCCCGAACGACATCGAGGAAATCTTGCCGTCGTATGTCGTCTTCGGGTCGAGCCGGCGGCAGGCTTCGCACATGCACTGGTACGTCGGCCCGGCGTCGGGTAGGGAGAGCGAGAGCGCATGGTAGCTGGTGCGTGGATTGCGGAATGTGGTGCAGATGTCCTTCGCGACCTGTTCGATGAGGCCGCGGTTCGAGAGGCACAGCGTCGCGCGTTCGGGGCAGCCGTGCTTCTTGAGGATTTCGCCCTGGTCGCGCGAGCCGTTCGGCTGGAGCGCGAAGAACTCGAGGTGCTCGCCCTCGCTGCCGTTCTTTCCGAAGCGCGCCCAGTAGTTGCCGAAGTAGTGGCCCCACTTGTATTCGCCGGGGAGGTCGGTCTCGTCGAGGACGCCGTGCCAAGCCCAGAAGTCGCGGTTGCCCTCGCCTTCGTCAGCGCGGCCCTTCTGCCAGCGGTCTATGAATTCGTCTTCGGTGATCCCCAGCCATTCCTTGCAGCGCTTGTTGAAGCTCCAGCGGCCCGACGGCTCCACGTCGGGCTGCGGGCCCTTGCGTGCGTCCCACTTGCGGCGGCCTCCGACGCGCACGCCGCGCGACTTGAGCGCGGGCGTGAACGCCCACTCGCCGAAGTCGGGGAGGAAGAGTTCGTCCGTTGGCGCGGGTATGATCTTGCCGTGGTGGTTCTCGCTTGGCCAGAGGTATCGGCAACCCATCGTCTCGAGGACGTATGTGAGCGCGTGCGAACGCCCGGAGCGGTCGCCGCCAATCAGGAACCAGTTGCCCTTGCGGCGCAGGAACGACGTGCCGATTGGATATGCCGCGAAGTCGATGTCGAAGAATCGCTTCGCCATTTCCGCTTCGGCGAAAACGACCGCGGTCTCGTCCGCCCTTGGTTCCGTCTCGGTCTTCCCCGGCTTCCATTCGCGTAGCTCGATTTCGGCGGAAGGGCACATCTTGCGTACGTGCCAGGCGAATTCGCTCGCGAGGTTCTTGCGCCGCGTGTAGACCTGACGCGCCGCCCAGTCGCTCGTGTTCGTCCACTGGTAGACGATTGCGAGCTTGACGCCGTTGCCTGCAATCTTGAGTCCGCGTCCGTAGACCGGGCGCTTGGCGAAGACCGGCTCCTTGTCCGCGCCGCCCTTGATATGTAGCGTCGGCTTGTCCGGTCCAAGCGGGACGGTCCCCCACCCGGCGGCGTAGCCGGGAGCCATTGCGTCGGTCGCGGCGGGACCTTGCTTCGCGAGCTCGTTCAGCGAACGCTCGCTCAGGACGTAGTTACCTTTGTCGTCCGCCTCGCCGAGCGCGCCGCCGCCTTCTGCGCGGCAGACAAACGGCGCAAGCGCAAGCACGGACAGGATTGATGCGGGCATTGTTTTCATGTATGTTCCTTTCGGCTGCATGTTCTACCTGAGCGTCAGCGAGAAATGGGGTTTGCGGGCTTTTGTAATTGTCAAGTCGTAGAAGCGCTTCAGCTCGCCGTCGCCCCGGAAGCCGAATGATGCCGTATAACGCTCCGGCTTGTAGCCGACGATATCCGTCACGTGCCACCGCCCGTCTGAGCCAAGCATGATGGAGGGGACAACGATGGGGGTGTTCTTGTCCCGCGATCACTTGAATACGGGCACGACAAGCGTGCCGCCGTCGCGGTCTGCCCAATTCTTCAGCCCCGTGACGTCAAGCCGGAATATCAAGTTCGTGCCAAGGTTCAGCTGCTTCGAGGCGTCCCTCATTTCAACGATGCAGTCGTTGTTAGTCCATGCCGGCGTCGGTGCGAGTGTGACGTCCGCGAAGCCGATCTCCCCTCCTTTGTATTCCTTCGCGCCGGGCTTGCCGAGATTCAGCTCATTCACCGAAAGGAGGGGCGTGTCGCCCGCGAACGTCAAGTAGACCCGCGAATAGTCGTAGTAGCCCGGAATGGCGTTGGCGTACACCACGCCATTCGTCAGATGAAATGTATCGTAGTACGTTTCGTTTGTCTGTGTCGCATCGCTCCACATGTTGTGGCAGGGCAAGTTGCCGAAGACAATCGCGCCGCCGCTCTCGGCCGTGGCGTACATTCCGCCCCTGTTTCCGAAATTGACCTCCGTCCAGTCGTTCGTGCCGCCATTGCGCGCGACGACCGTCGGCTTGTAGTTTGCGGCGGTAAGATCCCATTTCCTTCTTGCGTCCTCGTACTTCTTCAAAACGACATCGCCGCCGTCGGCGACGAACTGGGAGTCTGTCGGAATGAGACGCTGGCTCCCTGCCCCGATGACAATCTTCGAGCGGACGCCGTTCGCATCAGACCCAATGGCGGAAATGGCCGTCGACGGGTCTGGGCGAAAGGCATTGCACTCGAAGTACGCGCCCCCCGTCACGTTTAAGACTCCTTGACATGTCGCGTCGTTCTTCTCGCTGTTCGGCAGATAGCTCATGGCATAGACTTTCGTCCCGCTCCCCGTTACTTCAAGCGCCGCTTTGCTGTTGACAATCTTGCCGCCGGCCGAGACGTCCATATTTGTCGCGCCGTTGTAGAGGTAGAGTGTGTGTCCGCCGGAAATCTTGACGGAGCAGCCAGACTGTGTGACGAGGTTGGATGCGGCGGGCTCGTCTGCCGAATAGTCGCGGTCCACGACAATATGCGCATCGTTGGTGATCGAGACCTTGTCGGCCGGCGTCGGGAGCGCATTGTCCGCCCAGTTCGCCGGGTCGCTCCAGTTTGTGCCGGGCGCGCCGACCCAGATGCGTGTCGCGCCGTGAAGGGTTGTCACAGCGAGCAGGAGGAATCCACATATGGCGAATGAATTACCCATGACATGGCAATTATAGTGGTTCCGCCCCCAAAAGTCAATTGTCGTGAGGACCGGGAGGGTTAGTTTTCGAAGTAAAAGCCCAGGTTTATCGCGACGGGGCGGTAGCTCTGGCGCTTCGCGTCATGGCGGTTCGGTATGACGGCAGACTTCTTCTCCTCGTCCCAGAAGACGAGCGTAGAGGAACCGCCGCCGTCCATGTTGATGGCGTCGGACGCGCCTGCGGCCTTCATCACGGCGATGAGGTCCTCCATGTCTGCGCCGTCGGAGTATCCCTTCTGGCGCCCGTCGACGACGAGCGCGTAGAGCCAGCGCCCGTCGGCGGAAAGACCGAGGGCGGTGCGAGGCGCGAGCTCGGGCTTGCTGCCTTTTTTCCTGACAAGCGTCGGCTCGCCGTTCTTCATGATGCCGCTCGGTCCGTGGCCGGGATGCGCGATGGCAACGGAGGGGACGAGGGCGTCGTCCAGCTGGTTCGTGATCATGGCGACGTTGTTGGTGAAGATTACCAGCATCTGGTCGCGCCGCTGCGCGTGCGAGACGACCTCGCCGTCGGAAACGAGGAACTTCACGGCCGCGCCGTATTTGTGCGTGAAGGGCTTTGTCCACGGAACCCAGGCGGACGTGTTCACCGCGAACACCATGTTCGTCCCGTTCCTGCGGTGCTCCTCGAGGAAGTCCTGTGTCTTCTGGCGGCGCGTGTCGATCGCCATAACCATGTTGGTGTAGTCCGGCATCGGCTCGCCCCATTCCTTCGCGCGGTGCGTGCCGGTGATGTGGAGCCCGGGCTCCTGCAGGTCCACGCGCACGATGTAGTTTTCCATTAGTCGCGGCTGGTCCACTTTGAAGTTGATGCATTTGATTCCGCGGGCGACAGTCTGCGCGGAGTCCCAGTCGAGTGACGCGGGGCATTCGCCCGCAAGTGCAACGCCCGTGGCGAAGAGGCCGCAGGCGACGAGAAAGATTTTCGAGTTCATGCCCACATTCTACCAAAATCCCGCCGCCGCGGGCAACCTTTGCGCGGGGACGCCGCAGACGTCGGCTGCCGGAATGTGGTATAATGTCGTCCATAAGGAGAGAGATGGAACAAGCAACGAAGAGGATATCGATCGAGTATCGCGTGCCGTATGCCGACACAGACATGATGGGTGTAGTCTACTATGGCAACTACCTGACGATGTTCGAGCGTGCGCGCAATGAGCTGATGCGCGCGTGCGGCTACACCTACAAGGAGTGCGAGGCCGAAGGATGGGGCCTTCCCGTGACGCATGCGGAGTGCGACTACCGCGGGAGCGCGCATTACGACGACCTGCTCGAGATTTCCGCGTGGATCAAGGAGCAGAAGGGCGTTCGTCTCGAGATCGCCTGTGAAATCAGGCGGAAGGGCGAGGACAAGGTTCTTGTAAGCGGCTTCACGCGCCACGCCTTCATCGATCTCGCCACGTTCCGGCCCTGTCCGCCTCCGGAGCGCTTTCGTAAGATGATCGGCTGACGGAACAGTAAGGAAAAGGAGAAAGAAATGAGAAAACAGATGGTTGCGGCCGCGTTCGGCGCGGCAATTCTTGCGGTTGCGGCGGATTCCGCCGTAAGCCACGTCGATCCCTTCGTCGGGACGGCAGGGACGGGGCACACGTTCCCCGCGGCATGCGTTCCCTTCGGGCTTGTTCAGGCGGGGCCAGACACCGGCAACGGCGACTGGGATCACTGCTCTGGCTACAGGTTCGGCGACACCTCGATCCTCGGCTTTTCGCAGACGCACCTCAACGGCACCGGCTGTCCAGACCTCGGCGACGTCAGGCTCCTGCCGTTCGTCGGATCGGCAGTTCCCGATTCCGTCGCATACGACAAGGCGAGCGAGAGCGCGAAGCCCGGCCTCTATGCCGTCACGCTTGCCGGCGGCGTAAAAGTCGAGGTCTCCGCGACCGAACGCTGCGCGATCTACCGCATCTCCTATCCGAAGGGCGCGCGCAGCCGTCTCCTCGTTGACCCTCGTTGGTGCATCACAAGGGGCCGGGCGCCCGCCGAGTGCATCCGTTCGTGCGACGTAGCGCCAGACGGCAAGACAGGCGTCTCCGGCAAGGTCGTCGTCAACAACTGGGTAAAGCGTACCTATGCTTTTAAAGTCGAGTTCAACCGCCCGTTCGTCTCGGAGCGGGACCTCGTGTTCGACTTTGCCCCCTCGGACGCATCGCTTGTCGTCAAAGTCGCGTTCTCCGCGCTCGGCGGCGTCACGGATGCAGAGAGGAACATGAAGGCGGAGATCCCGGGCTGGGACTTCGACCGCGTCGCATCTGCCGCGGCCGAGAAGTGGGAAAATGCGCTCTCGTGCGTTGCCGTTGAGGGCGACGAGGCGCAGAAGCGCAATTTCTACACATCCCTCTATCATCTCTTCATCCAGCCGAACGACATCTCCGACGCAGGACAGTCGCCGTACTATTCCACGCTTTCCACGTGGGACACGTTCCGTGCTGCGCATCCGCTCTACACGATCCTCGTTCCCGAGCGCATTCCCGGCATGGTGCGTTCAATGCAGCGGCAAGGCGAGTTCACGGGGTATCTCCCGATATGGACGCTCTGGGGCCGCGACAACCAGTGCATGATCGGCACACACTCGGTGCCTGTTCTCGTCGACGCATACCTCAAGGGCTTCCCCGGCGAATGGGAGAGCGTCTACGCGCAGATCAAGGAGACGCTGACTAAGAAACACGAAGGCCGCCACAAGGAGCAGTGGGATCTCCTCGACAAGTACGGCTACTATCCGTTCGACATAATCAAGGGAGAATCCGTCTCTCGCACGATGGAGTGCGCCTACGACGACTGGTGCGCCGGGAAGATGGCTGAGAAGCTTGGCCGTGCGGACGACGCGGCGTTCTTCTTCAAGCGCGCCGGGAACTGGCGGAACGTGTTCGATCCCTCGGTCAGCCTCGCGCGCGGCAAGGACTCGAAGGGCAAGTGGCGCGAGCCGTTCGACCCATACGCACTCGGCTATGGCGACAAGAGCGACTTCACCGAGGGCAACGCCTTCCAGTATACGTGGCACGTGATGCAGGATCCAGACGGTCTCGTCGAGGCGATGGGCGGGCGCGAGGCATTCGTGAAGCGGCTTGACGGGCTTTTCGAGCAGCCCGAGAAGGTGAAAGGGGATGTTCTCGATGTCACGGGGCTTATAGGCCAGTACGTCCACGGCAACGAGCCGAGCCACCATGTCATCTACTTCTACACGCTCGTCGGCGAACGCGACAAAACGGCGCGCCGCGTCCGCGACGTCTTCGACAGGTTCTATCTCCCGAAGCCGGACGGGCTCTGCGGAAACGACGACTGCGGGCAGATGAGCGCGTGGTACGTCTTCTCTGCGCTCGGGTTCTATCCGTTCAACCCGTGCGGCGGAACATACGTCCTCGGTGCGCCGCAGATTCCCAAGGCGACGGTGAGGCTTGCAAGCCGCCGAGACGGCGGCTCCCCCAGTCACGGCGACTCTGACTGGGAAAGCCGGCATCCTGCCGGCGGAGAAAAAACGCTGACAATCATAGCCAGGAACCTCTCTTGCGAGAACAAGTACGTGAAGTCTGTGACGTTCAACGGCAAGACCCTCGACAAGACGATCGAGCACGCCGATCTTATGGCCGGGGGCGAACTCGTCTTCGAAATGACGGCCAAGTAAGATTGTTTCAGGTTTTTGCCTCAGGCCAATTGACAGGTAGAGCCGAAAACTGATATACTACTCCCAGTTTGGTTCAAACCATAGGTGGGATGGCCGAGCGGTTAGGTAGCGGACTGCAAATCCGCTTACAGCGGTTCAACTCCGCTTCCCACCTCCATTAACTCCGATGCTGAACAAGAAGAGTGCAGATGCCGTGGCGGCGGTTTTGACCGCCGTCGCCTGGTTTTGGACGGCGTTCGAATGCAGTACGATAGGAATCGACGTCTTCGACATGATTCTCCTGAAGGAGCGTACGGGCGGTCTCTTCGTCTGGATTCTTGCGGCGGTGCTGACCGTTCTCACGTTCCTCTGGATGCGTCCCCATCTCATCACTCGCGCCATAATGGGCATCTTCATGCTCCTGCCCGCCACGGTGTTCCGCTTCACGCGGCTGATGGTGCCCGAGAGCGGCTTCGCGCCGGTCCATCTGCTCGTCGGCTTCATGTACATCCTTGCCGTGATCGGCATGTACGGGATGTTCTATCCGTGGAAGATCGAGAAGATTTTCGGCATCGGCGACGGGAAGGAACATAAGCCGGGCAGGGAGGACGAGGGGGGTACTTGAGCCTGCTCTGGACGATCCTCCCACCACTCCTCGGCGGTCTCGGGCTCTTCCTGCTCGGGATGAAGCATCTGTCCGAGGGCCTGCAGGCGACGGCCGGCGGGGGATTGCGCAGCTTCATGGCGAAGGCGACGAGCCACCGCATCGTCGGCGTGGGCTCTGGCATCATCTCGACGATGATCGTCCAGTCGTCGTCGATAATCACAGTGATGCTCGTCGGCTTCGTGTCGACCGCCCTCATGACTCTCCCGCAGGCGTTCGCGGTTCTCATCGGCGCGAACATCGGCACGACCGCGACGGTGTGGATAATCGCCTATGCGCCCGATCCGCAGCTCCTCGGCTTCATTGGCCTCGCCTTGGGCGGAGTCCTGTACTTCTTCCTGCGCGGCGAGCGCGTCCACAACCTGGGGCTCACGGTGATAGGCCTCGGCCTCGTCTTCCTCGGGCTCTACATAATGTCGAAGGGCGTCTCGCCGATCCGCGAGAACCCCGAGGTGTCCGCGATCTTCACGCGCATGAGCGCCGAGCACATGTCGGGCGTCTTCCTCATCGCCCTCTGCGCGATGCTCCTCACTGCCGTCATACAGTCTTCCGCCGCGACGATCGCGATCGCGATGGCGTTGGCGACGCAGGGCCTCATCTCCTACGAAGTCGCGATAGCCGTCCTCTTCGGCGCGAACGTCGGCACGACGGCGACGGGCTGGATAGCCGCGATCGGCGGCACTGCCGACGCAAAGCGCACGGCGCTTTCCCACACGCTCTCAAACCTGCTCGGCTCCATTGCGCTTATCTGGTTCTTCCCGCTCTTCGTGAAGCTGGGGCAGGCCCTGTTCCCGAAGTGGGGCGTCGCCGAGACGGTCATCGTTTCGGGCCACGAGGTGAAGGCGTTCACCCACATGATGGCGCCGATAGCCGTCACCGACACGATCTTCGCCATCTGCCGCGGAATAATCTTCTTCCCGTTCGTGAAGCCGTTCTGCCGCCTCGTCGAGCGCATCGTGCCGCAGCCCGCGGACGAGAAGCCGCATCTTTCGGCGCTTCACTTCGGCGCGCGGCTCTCGCCCGTCATCGCATGCGACCAGGCGCTGATGGAGGTGGACTTCATGAAGCGCTCGGATCTCGAGCTCCTCGACTGCTCGCGCAAGGTCATCTCCGGCGCGACCGAAGACGACGACGGCCCAGAGCGGCACATCGTCCACCGCGAGGACATTCTCGACAACGTCCAGAAGGAGGTCACCGAGTTCCTCGGGAGCATCATGTCGAAGCGTCTTGCGCGCGACGTCGCCGAGAGGGCGCAGCGGCTCCTTAGGCTCACGGACGAGCTGGAGTCGGTCTCCGACGAGTGCGCGACGGTCCTCAAGGTAGTGAAACGTCTCAGGAAGCAGGGCCAGAGGATGTCCGAGCAGTCCGTCGCTCTTCTTCTCGACGTTCACGACAAGGTGGCGTCGTTCGCGGCCGACATAACGCCGCTCATCCGCTCGCCGCGCATCGCCTTCGACCTCGAATCCCTGCAGAAGCGCTCGTCCGAGCTCCACGCCTTCATCCGCGAGTGCCGCCGCATCCAGCTCGGCCGCGTCGGGCCCGAGGATCCCGGCTCGTCCGTGCGCGTTCTCGGAGAGCTCGACATCATCAACGCTTACGAGCGCATCCGCGCCTACTACCTCAACTGCGCCGAGACCCTCGCAGGCGGCAAGCGCTAAAAACAGCCCAAAAGCCCGATTGCATCCGCCCATGGGTTTTTGGTATACTATATAGCTCCGCGCCCAAAGACGGGGCGGACGCGGCAGAAAACCGCGAACATCAACAAACTAAAGCAAAGCACAAATGGCAATCAGAAAGCCGACTCCCAAGGGAGAAAAGTCCGCCGCGATGGCGGAGCTTCTCGCCCAGGCAGGGCAGGAGTCGAAGTTCAAGAACGGTAGCCTCGTAGAAGGCACCATAAGCGCAGTCAAGGGCGACGACGTCATCGTCGACATCGGTTACAAGAGCGCTGGCACGATCGACATCTCCGAATTCGGAGAGGGCGCCGAGGTCAAGCCCGGCGACAAGGTCACGGTTATGCTCCGCGAGCTCGAGAACGACAAGACCGGCATGGTCGTCCTCTCCAAGCGCGCCGCGGACGAGAAGATCCGTTGGGAGAAGATCCTCGAGCGCTATGTCGAGGGATGCGTCGTGACGGGCACGATCAAGAGCGCCGTCAGGGGCGGTCTCCTCGTCCAGATCGACGACGTGGAGGCGTTCCTCCCCGGCAGCCAGATCGAAGTCGCTCCCGTCAAGGACCTCGAGCCCTACGTCGGGCAGACCTACGACTTCAAGGTCATCAAGATTTCCAACGAGAGGCGCAACCTCATCGTTTCCCGCCGCGAGCTCATCGAGGGCGTCCAGGCCGAGAAGAAGGCCGAGCTCCTCGCCTCGCTCCAGAAGGGCGAGATCCGCAAGGGCCGCGTGAAGAACATCACCGACTTCGGCGCGTTCGTCTCCATCGACGACGCGATCGACGGGCTCCTCCACATCACCGACATGAGCTGGGCGCGCATCAAGCACCCGAGCGAGCTCATCAAGGTCGGCCAGGAGCTTGACGTCATGGTGCTCGACGTCGACCGCGAGCGCGAGCGCGTTTCGCTCGGCCTCAAGCAGACCATGCCCAATCCGTGGGACGCCATCCAGGACCAGTTCCCGGTCGGCGCGCGCGTGCAGGGCAAGGTCGTCAATCTCGCCGCCTACGGTGCGTTCGTCGAAATCGCCCCCGGCATCGAGGGTCTCGTCCACATCTCCGAGTTCAGCTGGACCAAGCGCGTCGCCCGCGCGAGCGACATGCTCAACGTCGGCGATGAAGTCCAGGTCGTCGTCCTTTCGATCGACGTCGAGAACCAGAAGATCGCCCTCGGCATCCGCCAGACCCAGGCGAACCCCTGGGACACGGTCCAGGACCGCTTCCCGGTCGGCTCGAAGGTCAAGGGCAAGGTTCGCAACTTCACGGCGTACGGTGCGTTCGTCGAGCTCGAAGAGGGCATCGACGGCATGATCCACGTCAGCGACATGAGCTGGACCAGGAAGATCAACCATCCGTCGGAGTGCCTCCAGAAGGGCCAGGAAGTCGAGGCGGTCGTTCTCGACGTCAACCCGAAGGAGCAGCGCATCTCTCTCGGCCTCAAGCAGGCCCAGACCGATCCGTGGACGGAAATCGCCACCAAGTACCCGGTCGGCATGGTCGTCAAGGGCAAGGTCTCCAAGGTCGCCTCGTTCGGCGCGTTCGTCGAGCTCGAGGACGGCGTCGACGGTCTCGTCCACATCTCCCAGATCTCCGACCAGCGCGTCGAGAAGGTCAAGGACGCTCTCGACGTCGGCCAGGAGGTCGAGGCCAGGGTCGTCAAGGTTGACCGCGCAGAGCGCCGCATCGGCCTCTCCATCCGCGCGATGTCGATGACCGAGGACGAAGTCAAGGCCCTCGAGGCAGAGGCCGCAGGCGAGACGCCCGCGTCGACCTCGACCAAGACGGCCGGCAGCGAATCGCTCGGCGGTCTTTCCGCCGCGTTCGACAACGCCTTCGCCAACGTCGAGTGGCAGCCCGGCGAGTCCAACTAACCCCCAGACGAAAGGAACACGAAAATGTCAAGAGTCTGTGAAATCTGCGGCAAGGGGCCTTCGGTCGGCAATGTCGTCGTCCGCAAGGGTTCGCCGAAGTACAAGGGCGGCATCGGTCTCCACACGACCGGCATCACGAAGCGTCGCTTTCTCCCGAACCTCCAGACCGTCCGCGCGACGGATGGCAAGGGCAATACGAAGCGCATGACCGTCTGCGCCCGCTGCATCAAGGCCGGCAAAGTAGTTAAGGCTACCAAGGCTGCGAAGAAGTAATTCAAACTGAAATCTAACAAACAACAACAAAAGGAACAAACAAAATGGCAATCAAAGTTGGCATCAACGGCTTCGGCCGCATCGGCCGCATGGTTTTCCGCGCGGCAGTCGAGAACTTCAGCGACATCGAGATCGTCGGCATCAACGACCTCCTCGATCCTGACTACCTCGCGTACATGCTCAAGTACGACTCCGTGCACGGCAAGTTCGAGCACGACATCAAGGTTGACGGCACCACGATGACTGTCGACGGCAAGGCCATCCGCCTCACCGCCGAGAAGGATCCTGCGGCCCTCAAGTGGAACGAAGTCGGCGCCGAGATCGTCGTCGAGTCCACCGGCCTCTTCCTCACGGACGAGAAGGCCCGCGCCCACATCACCGCCGGCGCCAAGAAGGTCATCATGTCCGCTCCCTCCAAGGACGCGACCCCGATGTTCGTCTACGGCGTCAACGACAAGACGTACGCCGGCCAGGACATCATCTCCAACGCCTCCTGCACGACGAACTGCCTCGCGCCGATCTCGAAGGTCCTCAACGACACCTTCGGCATCAAGCGCGGTCTCATGACGACGATCCACGCCGCCACCGCGACGCAGAAGACCGTCGACGGCCCGTCCAAGAAGGACTGGCGCGGCGGCCGCGGCATCCTCGAGAACATGATCCCGTCCTCGACGGGCGCGGCGAAGGCCGTCGGCAAGGTTCTCCCGGCGCTCAACGGCAAGCTCACCGGCATGTCCGTCCGCGTTCCCACGTCCGACGTCTCGTTCGTCGACCTCACGGTCGAGCTCGAGAAGGCGGCTACGTACGAGGACATCTGCGCGGCGATGAAGAAGGCCAGCGAGGGCGAGCTCAAGGGCATCCTCGGCTACACCGACGAGGCCGTCGTCTCGACCGACTTCCGCGGCGACGCCCGCACGTCGATCTTCGACGTCAAGGCCGGCATCCAGCTCGACCCGACGTTCGTCAAGGTCTGCTCGTGGTACGACAACGAGTGGGGCTACTCGAACAAGGTTCTCGAGATGGCTCGCGTCATCGCGAAGTAACGCTTCTGGCGACAAGGCAAAAAGAGGCCGCGGCACATCTGCCGCGGCCTCCTTTTGTTTTCACAGATTTTTGCAAGTTGGAGTAGCTGTGTGGCGGCGGTGCTACTGGGCTCTAACGAGGCCTTCTCGCCATTTGTAAAAATCTGAAAATCCCCCCTTGCGGGCTGTCGGGGTAATATGGTATACTACTCATCACTTTTCGGAGCAACGGGGTTGTGGCGCAATTGGTTAGCGCACTGGACTGTCGATCCGGGGGTTGCGGGTTCGAGCCCCGTCGACCCCGCCAATCTGAAAAGAAAGGCGATTGCCTCGTGGTGTAATGGTAGCACCGCAGATTCTGATTCTGCTTGTTGGGGTTCGAGTCCCTGCGAGGCAACCAATGCACGAAGAAGAAAAAACCTCGGCCACAAGCCGGGGCTTTTTTGTTATAATCCTCGTCAAACATGAACGTTCTCATCACAGGGGCAAGCTCTGGAATCGGCGAGGCGCTCGCGCTTGAGTGCGCGAAGCGCGGCGACCGGCTTTTCCTCTGCGGGCGCGACCGCTCTCGGCTCGACGCCGTGGCGGACGCGTGCCGTGCGGCGGGCGCGACGGTCTGCGCTGACAAGGTCGATGTCGCAGACGAGGCGGCGATGCGCGAATGGATTGTATCGTGCGACGCCGACGCTCCTCTCGACCGCGTTTTCGCGAACGCGGGAGTCGGAACCGGCATCGAGGACGAGGCGAACGTGCGCCGCACCTTTGCGACGAACGTCGGCGGAGTCGTCAATGCGGTTCTTCCGGCAGTCGAGTTGTTTCGCCGTCGCGGCGCGGGTGGGCAGATCGTGATCACCGCTTCCATTGCGGGCTACGGCCCCTTAAAGAGCTGCCCAGCGTATTCCGCGACGAAGGCATGCGTCAAGACGTGGGGGCTCGCCCTGCGTGGCATGCTGCGATCCGAGGGAATCAAGGTGTCGGTCGTGTGCCCCGGCTTCGTCCGCTCTCGCATCACCGAGCGGAACACATGCCCGATGCCGTTTTTCATGGAGGCCGACAAGGCCGCCCGCGTGATCCTGAGGCGCGTCGACCGCAATGTCGGGCTTATCGCGTTTCCATGGCCGATGCGCCTCGCGTCGTGGGGGCTGTCCATTCTGCCGTTCTGGATGAACGAACTCGTCAACCGCATGCTGCCCGAGAAGGTCGCCGCAGGAAGGCCGAAGGTGCTGTGAAATACGCGATCATCTCGGACATCCACGCCAACTTGACGGCGCTCAAGAACGTCCTTGCGGACGCCAAGGCGCAAGGTGTCGAGAAGATTGTCTGCCTCGGCGATGTCGTCGGCTACGGCCCGCTTCCCGCCGAGACCGTGGCGCTTGCGAGGAAGGAATGCTTCATTGTCCTCGCCGGGAACCACGATGACGCGGTGTCGGGGCGAGGCGATGCGTCGACGTTCATCGATCTTGCGAAGGAGGCGGTCGATCGCCATCGCGCGGCGCTTTCCGAAGAGGACCTCGAGTGGCTCAAGTCGCTACCGTACACCTGCACCATAGACAAGGCGGTGGCCGCCCACGGCGATGTCTTCGATCCGCCGAAGTTCTACTACATCCTCGATGAGAAGGGCGCGGAGGCGAACTTTGCGAAGAGCGACGCGCGTCTCGTTTTCGTCGGGCACACGCACGAGCCAGCGATCTTCCTCACGGGCCGCTCGGGCGCGGTCTACAAGACGGGCCCGCAGGACTTCACGATTGAGGAGCACAAGCGCTACATCGTGAACCCCGGCTCTGTCGGCTATCCGCGCGAGGCCAGCGGAAAATGTTTCTCGTCTTATGTCATCTACGACTCGACGGAGCGCACCGTCGTATTCCGCTACCTGCCTTTCCAGGTGTCGAGCGTCATGCAACGAGGCGAAACGAAGATGGCGATCGGCAAGCGGCTTGTCGCGGCGATTGCCGCCGCCGTCGCGCTTGTCGTGGCCGCCGCCGTTTGGTCGCTCGCGCCGAAGACGATAGAGGTTGTAGACGATCCTGCGCTCGTCGTCGAGGAGAAATCGATTCCGCTCGACCCCGACCTGAAGCACGTCAGCGCGAACATTACTCTGGCGAGGGAGTCAGATCCCGTCCAGCTTCGCATCGTCTTCGAGTCTCCCTCCGGCACTGTCGTCGGGATGGAGTCGCTCACCGTGAGGCAGTCGTCGAAGAAGGGCATAAAGGTGCCAGACGGCTCCGCGCGCGCCCGCTTCACCGCGCTCAGGGCGCGGCCCGAGGAAGCACCGAAGATTCTCTTTTTTGCCCCTTCTGCCTCGGTTAAGTAATGCATTGCCGCACCACTTGATTGATAGCGGCGGCGCGGTAATGAAGGGTCAGCGGTAATGAAGGGGCAGAGCTTATTGATACAGTAAAACTGATACAGTAGCCAAGTTTTTGGTATAATATCAGCCAAAGGAAAAACCGCATGGAGACCGGAATGAGCATGAAGCACGCTCTCGCGCTTGCAGGCCTCTTGGCCGTTGCGCCTCTCTTTGCCGCGACGATCAATGTGCCGTCGGACCAGGCGACCTTCGCCGCCGCCGTCGCCGCTGCGCAGAATGGCGATACCATCGTTCTGGACGACGGGACTTTCACGCTCGCGGCAGACCTCGCGATCGCTGTCAGAGTCACAATCACGTCGCGCACGAACAAGGACGCGTCCATCATTGATACGAAAGGAAAGAATTTCAAGTTTCAGGCGAGCGGCTGCGTTCTCGACAAGGTGACGGTCGTCAACAGCGCGTCGGGAAACAGCTACAATGCCTCGGCCGGACTCCACGTGAACGCGCCCGGCTGCTGCATCTCGAACTGCGTCTTCCGGCAGATCGGCAACAATCTCGGTGACAATGCCCGCTGGTCAATCTATTGCGACAAGGCCGATACCACGATTTCAGGCTGCATCCTCACGAACAACTACAATCAGTACGCACCCGGCATCAGTATCGCCGGCGGACTCGTCGAGAACTGCCTTATTGCCGACAACAGGTCAAAAAAGTATTCTTCCAATTATCCGAATCTCGCTTTGGCTGCAAGCGGCGCCACGATCGTCCGCAATTGCACGATTGTCGGCAATGCCCTCTATTACGATACCGGTTCGGTTCCGGCGGTTGTGCTGAAGCACGCCAAGGGCATGGTCGTCGAAAACAACATCATCTGGGGCAACACAAACGGGAAGACATCGCCCGCCCCCAACAACTGGTCGTTCACGACTTACAGACCGGTAGGAACCCCCTATCCTGATGAGGAACGGGATTTCTCCTGCTGGACGAACAACTGCACAACTGGCGCGGGGACGATTGACGGCCAAGGCGGCAGCGGCAATTTCGAAGCCGATCCGCTGTTTAAGGACGACGGATTCAGCCTGCGTGGCGTTTCGCCCTGCATTGGCAAGGCGGACACGTGCGCACCCGCGGCGGACGTCTTCGGCCGCCCGCGGCCGGCGCCCGCTTCGCTCGGTGCCGTCGAGTATGTTGCCGGGGATTCAATGGAGGTTGGCCTGACCGCCAGCGGAACCGGCGTCTTTACGCCTGAATCCGTTACGCTCACGGCGCTCGTCGCAGGGACTTTCACCGAGCCGCTTTCCTACGCTTTTGACCTCGACAACGACGGCACGGCGGATGTGATTCAAAATTCATCCGTACTCTCGCTTTCGGCTGTCGGCGCCTACCGTCCGTGCGTGACGGTGACGGACGCGTCCTCGCCTGCGCGCACGGAGACGGCAGCCTGCGCGGACGAGATTGTCATCTATGATGCGGCGAAAGTCGTCTATGTTGATGCGGCGGCGGCGGCTCCAGCCAAGCCCTACATGAGCCGCGCCACGGCAACGCCGGATATTGCAACAGCCGTCGGCATCTGCCCGATCGGGGGAACGGTCGTAATCGCCCCCGGAACCTATACGCCCGCCGAGACCATCTTCCTTTCCAAGTCAATCGCCGTCAGGGGAGAGTCCGACGCCGGCGAAGTCGTTGTCCGTCCGTCGGCCGACATCCGCTCGTTTTGGTTAACTGATGCGGCGGCGGAACTTTCCGGCGTGACAGTGGAAGGCCGTGGCCAGGCCTACGCATCCGGCGCCATGATTTATCTGCAATCTGGCGGAATCGTCTCCAACTGCGTGCTGCGCAATGTGCCGGCGGGGGTATACATGAACAACAGCCTCTGGGCCGAGGCTGGGCTTGTCACTGGCTGCGTCGTCACGAATATCGCCAACAACTTCAACTGCGGCATTTATGCCACCGGATCGGCCATCGTCGAGAACTGCCTCGTCGCGGCCTGCTCCAGCAGAAATGAGGCGGCCGTGAATCCGGCGGCGCGACTGGGGTGTGCGCTCAACCTCGGCGGGAGCGTGAAGGTGCGCAACTGCACAATCGCCGGCAACGCGCTCGCCTATTCGACAAAGGATTCGGGCTACAACACTCCAGCCGTCTATGTGACCCCCGGTTTTTCGGGGAAGATCGAAAACTGCGTCTTTGCGGACAACACCTGTCAGACGACTTCGGGGGGTGCCTACGTGGCGACGAACGATGTGGCGTTCGGCGCGTCGGTGGTCAGGTATTGTGCCGTGAAGGACGCGCAGGCGGACTATACGGGGTACGCAGGAATGGTGACGGCAGAGCCGACATTCAAGGCGGGCACATGGATGCCGGCGGCGGGATCGGTGCTGATTGACGCTGGGGACAACACGGTTGAGGTTTGCTCGCCGGTCGATCTTGCGGGGCGCAAGCGGCGCGTGGGAACGATCGACATCGGCTGCTACGAGAGCCAGTCGGCGAAAGGACTGATTCTGCTCGTTCGGTAGGAATCCCGCGGGGACAGACCCCGGAAAGAGCCTTGTTTTTCAGGCCATTTGCGGGGTCAGTCCCCGGCCATTTGCGCCTGGTAGCCTTTCCGCTTTTCCAGATGAACGGAGGGGGCGCGGGGCCACGCCCCCTTTTGCTGTCCCATGCCTCCGCTCGCGTTCGAAAAATGGTATAATGTCGGCCACGAGGGAGAACGCGAATGATGACGAAAATCGAACGCAGGAACTTTATTTTCGGGATCGCCGCCGCGGGCCTCGTGCCCGCCGCCGCCGTCGCGGACGAAAACGGCGGTCCGCGGCGCGTGCGCATCGCGCACATGACCGACCCGCAGTTTGGCTTCGGCCGGACGGCGCAGGACCATGAGGCAAACTACGCCGCCGACCTCGCGCGCTTCGAGCGCGCGGTCGCGCGCGTCAACGCCCTCAAGCCGGATCTCGCGCTCATTACGGGCGACATGACGCACCGGCCGGAGGATGTTGTCCGGGACTGGCCGCGCCTTCTCGGCATGTTCGAGGTCCCCGTCGCCGTCGCGCCCGGCAACCACGACATGGGCCAGAAGGTCTCGAAGGAGAACCGCGACCGGTATCTTTCCGTCTTTGGTTCCGACTATCGGGCGCTTGACGTGAAGGGCTGGCGCATCATCGTCGGGAACACCCAGTTCTGGCGCGAGACGGATCTCACGGCCGAGAAGGAGAGGTACGAGGCCTGGCTGAAGGACGAGCTCGACAAGGCGAAGGTCTTCGGCGGCCGCGTTATTCTCGCCGGGCATATCCCGCCGTTCACCGACAGAGTCGAAGAGCCGGACAGCTACGAGAATTGCGCGAAGGAAAGTCGACGCAAGAGGCTTGACGCCTATCTTGCCGCCGGCGCGAGGTTCTTCCTCGCGGGGCACACGCACCGCATGATCGCGCATGGATGGAAGGATCTGACGATTCTGAACGCCGAGACGACGTCCTGGAACTTCGACTGGCGGCCCTATGGATTCCGCCTGTTCGAGGCGGCGTGCGAAACCGATTGTTCCTATTCTTTTGTGGAGGTTTGAGGCTACAGGGTCAGACCTGATTGCCACAGTAAATTACCACAGTAGCGGGAGTTTATGATATACTGTTCGGCATGAGACGTTGCAGGATAAGTCTTCCAAATCGGTGCTATCACCTAATCAGTCGTGTCGCCCACCGCGTGTTGGAATGGGGCAAGCGGCGGATCGAAAGGGTTGCGCCGCTATGACAATGAAAACCTACTGTGGCAATTTACTGTGGCAATCAGGTCTGACCCTGTTGGCTCTCGATTGATCTTTATGGTATGAGAGCGAAATGAAGAAGGTAGCATTTCTGTCGGTGACATTGGGTGTCCTCGGCGTGTTTGCCGCAGAGATGCGCTTGAACCCCCTGTTTTCCGACAACATGGTTTTCGCAGCTGGGAAGCCGATGCGCGTATTCGGTAACGGAGATGGTGAGGCAGCCGTCAGGATCGGCGAGAGAGAGGTGCGTGCGCAGTCTGTCAACAGTAGCTGGGTTGTTGAGCTGCCATGGCTTTTCGAAGTCGGGAAAACGTATGAATTGGAGGTTGTCCTGAACGGCAGGGCAAGGACTATTCACAACGTACGCATAGGCGAAGTATGGCTGATGTCCGGACAGTCCAACATGCAGTTCAAGCTGAAGGAGGAGTCAGGGTATCCGGGAAATGCTGCGGACGATGCCGACATCGCCTATTTCAACTGCAAGCGTCCTGGTGGTTCGGACAGGTTTGGCCCTAAAGACGGCTGGGTCGTTGCAACTAAAGACAGCGTCGGCGACTGGAGCGCACTTGGCTGGCTTTTCGCGCGAGAGCGCAGGAAGCGGAGCGCGATGCCGGTTGGAATCGTCTGCTGCTGTCAGGGCGCTTCTACGATACAGGCGTGGCTGCCGGATGCGGTGGCGTTGGAAAGCCGCTATCAGGTGCCCAGAGCGGAGATGCACGCAGACCACTTTTCAGCAAAATACCATTGGAATAAACCGTTTGGGCAGCTCTATGCAACGATGTTCCAGACTCTTGTTCCGTATTCTTTCTCTGGCGTCATTTGGTATCAAGGGGAAAGCAATACGGGGAAGGGGGAGTACAAGATTTATCCTGAATTGCTTGAACGCATGATCGATATTTGGCGAAGCGATTTGCGCGATCCGGTTCTCAATTTCACTGTGGTGCGAATTGCAGATTTCGATTTTCGAGCCGACGACGGCTGGCGAAACATCCAGAAGGCGATCGATTCAATGCCGATGCGCAGCAAAGGCATCCGTGTAGTGTCGAGTCATGTCCTTCCTGCTGAGACTAATGAGATTCACCCGCCGACAAAATCCAGGCTTGCTCGCGCTCTCGCGGAGTCCATCGGCACCGATCACCTCTGAGGCTACAGGGTCAGACATGGTTACCACAGTAAATTACCACAATAGCGGGAGTTTATGATATACTGTTCGGCATGAGACGTTGCAGGATAAATCTTCCAGATCGGTGCTATCACTTGATCAGCCGAGTGGCACACCGCGCGTTTGAAGGGGGCAAACTGCGAATCGAAAGGGTCGCGCCGCTATGACAAGGAAAACCTACTGTGGCAATCTACTGTGGCAATCAGGTCTGACCCTGTTGGCTCCCACTGTTGGCTTCTGTTGGCTCCCGTTGTCGTGTTGCACTATCGGCGCTTGTTCAGGAAGGGGGTGAAACGGTGAAGTCGGTTTTTCTTGCGGCGTTTGCCTCTCTTGCGGCGGTTCTGCCCGCGCCGCTGCGCGCGGCGGAGGCGCCGTCTGCGAAGCCGCTCCTGCGCGTGGCGGTTTTGAGCGACATCCAGGGCTATCCTTATGCCGAGGATGCCGGGATGCGAAATCTCGAGCGTGCGCTCGATGTGCTTGCCGGCTTCCACCCCGACGACGTCGTCAATGCCGGCGACATCAGCGACACCGGACGCGACGCGGCGGCCGTCGCCTACTACAAAAAGCGTTGCGACGCGCGGCTCGGGCCTTTGCCGCACATCGCCTGCATGGGAAACCACGAACTGGCCTTCATCCCCGACGAGCTCAAGGCCCAGCGCACCGTCGCGGCCATCCGGCGCGACTTCAACGCCGTCTTCGGCTATCCGGCCGGTTCGCGCGCCGTCCGGCGGACGATTGGCGGGTACGACTTCGTCGCGCTGTCGCTCTCGGACTGCGCTGGCTACACGGACGACGAGCTTGCGGAACTCAAGGGGCTGCTCGATGCATCCGTCGCGCGGGATGCATCGAAGCCGATCTTCGTCGTGACGCACTACCACCCGCAGAACACCGTCAACGATTCCGCGTCGTGGTGGATGGGCGGCGGCCTGCGGCGTTTGCTCGACGGCTATGCGCAGGTCGTGAGCCTCTCGGGCCATACGCACGCCCCGCTTCAGGATCCACGGTCGATCTGGCAGGGCGGTTTCACGGCGATTGAGACTTCCACGCTTTGCTATGGCTGCATCTTCAACGATCCGCCGGCGGCGAATCAGGTTTCGTCGCTTCTGCCTTACGGACACGAATCGGTCGGCTTCCTGCTCATCGAAGTCTTTGCGGACCGCATTGCCATCCGCCGCTTCTCCGCGTGCGACCGGCGGGAAATCGAGCCGGCGACGCCGTGGTCGGTCAAACTGCCGTACTGTCCCGAGGAGGCGGTGTACGCGCCAGGCGCGCGTCGCGCGTGTGCGCCGCAGTTCGCGGGCGATCCGCGGCCGACGCTGTGGTACGACTACGGCTTCGTCTACTTGATGTTCGACGCGGCGTCGGCGGGCGGCCCCGTGATGGGCTATCGCATTGAACTTGCGCAGAAAGGCGGCGGCGTGCGGTCGTACCTGCATCTGGCGGACTTCTACCGCGTGGCGGCGCACCGCAGCTCGCGCGTGGTCTTTCGCGCGCCGCCCGAATCGCTCAAGCCCGGCAAGACCTACCATTGCGCCATTCGCCCCGTCGGGTTCTTCGGCGAGACGGGCCGTGCGGCGGAATGGTTTTTCACGATTGACGCCAACTATCCAATCAAGGACGAACCGCCTCTCTCCGTTCAGGAGTAGGGTTCTGCACAAAGGAGGAGCGCAATGACAACAACGGCTAAAACCAGACAGTACATCGCCCTCGCACTTTTCGAAGGGTGCCTCGTGCTTGCGGCTCTTACGGCTTCGGCCGAGACGAAGACCTGGCTCTTGAACACGCAAAAGGCGCGCGGCTACTGGGATGATCCGGCCCAATGGTCGCCGGCCGGCGTCCCCGGCCCGGGCGACGACGTGGTGATTCAGGGGAAAACCACCTACTGCCACGTCTCAAACTCCATCTCGGTCGCGTCGATCACGGTCGGCAACAAGTGCAACCTCGAGGTGGGCGTGACGACTGGCACGGAGGGTGGTGACTATCCATACAGTTTCGAACCTGGCGCAACATCGGCCGTCGCCGACGCGAACAACTCGCCGATTGCGATCAACATTACCGGAAACCTTAAGATCATAGAAAACGGCGCCCTGATCGTCGGTAGCCCAGGATGGGGCAGGGTCGCGACTGTCACTGTCGGCGGCGATCTCTTCGTCCAGTCGCATACATCAAACAAGGAGTATCAGCGCGACTCCTTCCTCGACATCTGGGCGGGAGAGACCAACGCCACGCATACGATCCAGAGCGGAAGCGCCTTCCTGAACGTGGCCGGCACGACCACGCTCACGAACGGCTACAAGCATGGCGGCGTCATCCACTTTGGCGGCGACCCGAACATGGGTTCGACGGTCATCGCCTCCTTCGGCGACGTCGAAATCGCCGAAGGCTGCTCCGTCAACGCCAATGCCGGCGGCTACAACTGGAACCGAAGCACGATGTACGCCGGCCCCGGAGCATCCGTGACAAACGGAAACAACCAGGCCGGCTCCTACGGCGGGCGCGGCCTCGGGAATGAAAATCCGTCGCTCGTCTACGGCGAACCGGACGCCCCTTATTGGCTCGGCTCCGCATGTATCAACAACCTGACGAAAGACTCTGGCGCGGCCGGCGGCGGCGCGGTTCGCATAACGGCCGGCAACATCGTCGTGAACGGCTCCATCTCGGCCAACGGCGGGCAGGACGGCTATGAAAGCGCCTCCGGCGGCTCCGTCTGGATCAAATGCGATTCCCTCTCCGGCGCCGGCTCGATCACCGCCAGCGGCGGCGTCAACGGCAGGGCGAACCAATACAATCGCTACTGCGGCGGCGGCGGACGCATCGCGCTCGACGTCAAGAACGATGTCGGCGACGATTTCCGGCTCGCGGTCGGCGCGCCGTGCGGCGGCTATGGGAGGTCGGAATATGTCGCCACGGCAGACCTCAAATCCGGCGAGGCCGGTAGCATCTGGGCGAACAAAGCCGCGATTCTGGCGCGCATCTACCCGCGCTGCACCGGCGGGGCCTTCTACTGCCCCGAATTCGGCGAGACCTACGATGCGCCGTTTTCGACTATTCCGGAACGGGCCGCATTCTACTTCCCGACAATCAGGAACCTCGTCTTCCCGAACGGCCTGACGATCGGGACGAGCGCGATACTTGGCTTTGGAATGCTCGGCTCGCAGTCGGGCGTCGGGACATCCTACAAGAACATCGGAAGCGAATACGACCAGTTCCAGCGCGACGACGGCGGCGCCGCCGAGCGTTCGCTCACGATCAACGGCAACCTCGCGATGGCCACCAATTCGTGGCTGCTCGTGAACGGACGCTCAAACGGCGAGCCGGGCGGGTTCGTGCGCCGTTCGACCGTCTCCGTCACCGGCGACATCGTGCAGGAGGGCGGCATCTCCGTCGTCGGCAACATGGTGGGCGACGCCTACGGGCGCGGATGGGCGAATCCGCCGACATGCTTCAACGTGGGCGGCAACTGGACGATGGCCTCGAACGCGCTCACCTACGCAAGATGCGAGACGCTGACCGGTGGACCGGTCCGCTTCTCCGTCGGCAAGCGGTTCACCGGTGCAGAGGGTTCGACCTTCTCGGCCTACAACGGCGGATATAGCGTCACGAACTCACACTACCTTTCGTTCGAGGGCAGCTCGCAGGCGCCGGGCCGTCCAATCTACAGTAACATGACCACATGTGACGGCGGCGCCTACGGCGGCACGTCAAACGGCGATGCCAAACGCTACGGCTCGCCGTTCATGCCGTTCCGCCCCGGTTCGCACAGCGGCATGCGCCAGGACGTGAGCAACACGCAGTGCGCCGGCGGAGGCGTCATCTTCTTCGGCGCGAAGGGGGCCACCTTCGGCGGTGTCTTCAATGCGGACGGCGTGAAGAATCCGGACTACAGCGGGCGCGGCAGTTCATCGGGCGGAGCAATCTGCATCATGCTTGCCTCTGCGGATCTCGTCATCGAACCGACGGCCGTATTCACCGCCAAGGGCGGCGACGGGAAGGATAGCGACAAAACGAAGGGCGGCGGCGGGCGCATCGCCATCGGCCTCAACATGGACAAGGCGCGCACTGATGCCGAAATCGCGCGGCTCGTCGCGCTTGGCGATCCATACGCCGAGGTGGACAAGGAACTTGGAATCACGCCTGAAAAGGTCTGGACGGACGAGGAAATCGCGGACGACTTCCCCGGCGCGACATTCAACGTTCTTGGCGGGGACGAGCTCGCCTCCGCCTCCGGAACCGTGCGCCTCTACCGCGCCAAGCCGCTTTCGAGCCCGCTTATCATTATCGTTCGGTAAGCTGGCCCTTCTTTCGGTAGTGCCGTCACTTCTCTGGGCCGTGTTTTTTGTGGCTGTGGTGGAAGGTAGTGCCGTGCCCGGTGAGGACGGGGACGCCGAGACTGTACTTG
The DNA here is from genome assembly GCA_017406465.1 of Kiritimatiellia bacterium. Taxonomy (GTDB): domain Bacteria; phylum Verrucomicrobiota; class Kiritimatiellia; order RFP12; family UBA1067; genus UBA1067. The sequence goes on from JAFQYM010000010.1 coordinate 44,211, forward strand.
ATCGCGAGGAGAATGAAGGGTCAGAGCTTATTGATACAGTAAAACTGATACAGTAGCCGAGTTTTGGTATAATGTCCGCATGAGAAAGAACAGGGTTATCGAGCAGAACAGGTGCTATCACCTTGTCAGCCGGCTTGCGCACCGTGCGTTCTTCCTTGACGACGAGGAGAAGGACCGCGCGGTCGCGCTGATGCGCCGCGTAGAGGCAGGAGTAAAAGCTAGCATGAGTTACTGTATCAATAGAACTGTAGAACTGTATCAATAAGCTCTGACCCTTTTGACCCCTTTTGCGGCAATAGGGGTGTTTACAGCGGCCGTTGCCAACGCGGACTCGCTCGACAACTTTGCTTGTGCTAAAGTTACTTCGCCGGCTTCAGGATTTCGGTGAAGGTCTTGCCGTTGCGGGAGTCGGAGTAGATCTTCACCCAGTCGACGTGCATCGCCGTAGGAAGCGTCGATTCGTCTACCGCGCCTACCCATTGGCCGCCGAGCTGCATGTCGATCATGAGGTAGAAGGGCTTGGTCCACGGATAGCGCTTCAGGTCGTCCCCTACCTTTTCGTACACGTGGGTCGCCTTTCCGTTCACCGACCACGTGATCTTCTCGGGCGTCCACTCGATCACGTAGACGTTCCAGTCGTTCGGCTTTATGTCGCCCTTGCCGCCGGGCGGATGTCGCCCGTCCTGCCAACGATATGATACCATTTCCCCGATAGTCGCGCAATCAGGGCTACAGGGTCAGGTATGGATGTATCCTCCTATTCTGCGCAATTTTTTGTTATAATGTAGGAACACTCAACCGACAAAAGGGAGAAACATGAGCATCTTCAAGGCATACGACATCCGCGGCATATACGGCACGGAGCTCAAGCAGGACGACTTCTACAAGATCGCACGTGCCTACGCGCAGTTCTGCGGCTTCCCCGGGAAAAACTGCAAGGTGGTCGTTGCGCGCGACTGCCGCAAGTCGTCGGACGCGCTCTTCGCAGCGTTCTCGCAAGGGCTCGTGGACGAAGGAGTTGACGTCATCGACATCGGCCTTGCCTCGACACCGATGAGCTATTTCGCAAACGCGAAGCTCGGCGCAGACGGGTCGGTCATGATCACCGCCTCGCACAACACGAAGGAGTGGAACGGCTGCAAGCTCTGCAAGGCGAACGCCGTGCCGATCTCCGGCGCGACTGGCATCAAGGACATCGAGAAGCTCGTCGCCGGCATGAGCGGCAACGAGCCGCCGACGGGCCGCGGCGACATCGCGAAGGTGGACATCTCCGCCGACTACGCCGCGCACGTCAAGGAGTTCGCGCACATGAAGCGTCCGCTCCATCTCGCGCTCGACTTCGCGAACGGCATGGGCATTGCCGAGTCCGCCGCGTTCAAGGACTCCGACATCACGTACGACGCGCTCTACGGCGAGTATGACGGCGACTTCCCGAACCACGACGCGAACCCGCTCCACCACGAGACGCTGAAGGACCTTCAGGCGCTTATGAAGGCGAACCCCGGGAAGTACGCTTTCGGCGTCGCGTACGACGGTGATGCAGACCGCGCGGGATTCCTCGACGAGAAGGGCGAGATAATCCCGATGGACTTCGTGACCGCTCTCATCTCGCAGGATCTCCTCGCCTCGAATCCGGGCGCGGCGTGCTTCTACGACCTCCGGTCCTCCAAGGTGTGTGAGGAGGTGATTGCCGCGGCGGGCGGGAAGCCCATGATGTCGCGCGTCGGGCACTCCTTCATCAAGGAGCAGATGCGCCAGAACGACGCGATCTTCGCTGGCGAGCTTTCGGGCCACTACTACTTCAAGGCGAACTCCACGGCAGAGTCGAGCTCGATGGCTACCTTCGCGCTCGCTAACATCGTCTCTGCTTCCGACAAGCCCCTTTCCGAGCTCATCGCCCCGCTTAGGAAGTATTCACAGTCGGGCGAGATCAACACCAAGACGACTACGCCTCCCGCCGAGATTCTCGCGAAGATCAAGGGGCTTTACGCGGCGAAGGCGCGCGTGTTTGAGCTCGACGGGGTTTCAGTCGACGCCTGGGATGCCGAAGGTTACTGGGCGAACGTGCGCATGTCGAACACCGAGCCGCTGGTGCGTCTCAATCTCGAAGGAAAGACCAAGGAAATCATGGAGGCAAAGCGCGATGAATTTCTCGCGATCATCCGTAGCTGATCATCTGCCTGTCTGCATGCTCGCGGCAGCGCTCGGCATCGCCCTCGTCGGCTGCAATCCGAAGGACGGCGTGAGGGAGTATGCCGACGGCATGGACGCCTACGAGGCGCACAGTCTCGAAAAGGCCGGTAAGCTCTTTGAGAAGAGTCTTGTCTATGCGCCAGAGAACGTCGACGCCCTCGTAATGCTTGCACGCGTCCGTTGCGAGCGCGGCGAGATCTCCGACGCTCGCGAGACGATTTCAAGGGCCGTGGCGCTCGATTCGAAATCTCCCGATGTTGCTCTTCTCGACGCCGAAATCGCCCTGTATGCTGGCGACTACGCCCGTGCTACGAGTCGATTCTCCGAGGTCGCCAACGACGCGAATCTCGAGCCCGAGGCCCGCGCCCTCGGCTGGACTGGGCTCGGAATCGTCGAGATGACGAGGGACAAGCGAGACCTCGCGAGGATTGCGTTCCTGAGGGCGATTCGTCTCGACCGTCGCAACGCCTCGGCGCGCTACCATCTCGGGCTCCTCTATCGTGGTGACTCCTACGGCTATCTTGACGCCGCGCTCGAGCAGTTCGACATCTTCGTGCGCCTTGGCGAGACGGCCGACCCGCGCGCCATCCATGCCCAGCGCACGATAATTCCCGGCATCAAGGCCGACATCGCCCGCCGCGCCGCCGAGCGTCCTGGCGCGCAGAACCGCAACGCCAAGGCCGCTTCCGATGCAATCGCCCGCGGCGACGCCGCTATGAAGAAGGGCAACTTCAAGGTCGCCCGCGACGAATACGCGGCCGCATGCAAGGCAGACGTCCTGAGCTATCCCGCGGCTCTCGGCCTCGCGAAGGCATGGGAGAAGTCCGATGCCACTCCCGTGGGCCGTCAGCGCGCTCTTGACAGTTACAAGGCGGCTTGCTCCCTCCGTCCGAGCGCAGTGTCGACGTTCCTTGCGGCAGGTGAACTCGCGGCGAAGCTCGGCCAGCACGCTACGGCGCTTGAGCTCTACTCCCGCGCGGTCGCGGCGAATCCGGCAGACATTTCTGCAATTGACGGGCTCATCCGTGCCCTCCGCAAGGTCGGCGGCAGGAAAGAGGACGCCGACGCCTACCAGAGCTACCGCGATTCGCTTTCCCAGAGAAAGGCCAAATGACGCTCGCGCCGCCAGACTACGTTGTTCTTGTGCTGGCGGCGGGTGGCGTCGTCACGGGGCTGTTTATCGGTCTTTCCGGGGCTCTTGCCTTCTTCTCGGGTTGTCTCGCCGCGTCTTTTGCGGCAACCTTCGGCTGGAGGTTCTCTGAATCGTTTCTTTCGTCGGGTCTTGCTCGCGGCCTTGCCGTCGCGCTTGCCGCGCTCGTCGCGTTCTGGATTGCCCGCGCCATCGTGCGCAAGACGGTAAAAGTCGCGCTCGCCCAGCCGGGCGATTCGATTTTCGGCGCCGTCGCCGCGGGTTTTTCGGGCTTTGCAGTCGGGATCGGGCTTGTGTGGCTTGCGCAGTTCCTCGGCATTCCGGGCGCGGAGGGATCGTCCCTGCTGAGCGAGGTTCTTTGCCATGTTGGATGAGGAACTGCTCGCGGAGGCGCGGAAGTTCGAGAAGAATCTTCTGAACTTCTTCTGGCGCCAGGGCGTTCAATATTCTGAAGGCGAGGACTTGGTCCAGGAGACTTATCTGCGGCTCTGGAAGTACCGCAGGGAATACAAGCCGACGGCGAAGCTCTCGACCTTTCTCTTCCTGATGGCGCGCCAGGTCCGCATAGACGCCCTGCGGCGGCAGACAAGGCGCGAAGGACGGGAGAAGTCCTGGGGCAAGGAGGCCGCGACGTCAGTGGGGCCGTCGGTCGGCAGGGCCGACGCGCGGGAAGACGTCCGCTGGGCGGTCGCGCAGCTCTCCGAACCGCTCCGGGAAGTGGTGGAGCTCGGGGTCTTCCAGGATCTTCCGTACGCGGAGGTCGCGGAGATTCTCGGGATTCCGGTGGGAACTGTAAAGTCGCGCATGTCGAACGCGCTTAAGAAACTGAAGGAGGTTTTCGATGAACGGAGATCTTGAGAGCACGCTCAATGAGCTTGGGCCAGAGTACCGCGACATCGTCGCGCGGCTTAAATCCGCCCGCGAAGTCGAGTCGTCGGGCACTCGTGCCTTCTCGTTCACGCATACAGTGTGGTGGCGCCGCGCCGGCTATCTCGTCGCGGCGTCGCTTGCGATCGCGCTCGGCCTTTCGATCTTTATGCAGGACGCGGCAAATGCGCCGCGCGAGCCCTACGCTGGCGCGAAGGTGTACACCGTCGCCTACGCTCCGACCGAGGAGGCGCTTGAGGTCATCGTCGCCTCTCAGCGGGCCGACGGCAGCTGGACCAACGACTTTATCACGCGGCAGAACGCCGCCGCGCTCCGCGCGTCGGAAGACGCGAGAATGAGGATCGCGTACCGCCGCGCCGTCAGGTATCTTCGCTCCAAGGGGCTCGCTCCGCTTACCGACGACGAGCTCAAGGTCCGCGGCGAATACGCCGCGAAGGTCCTTGCCGGGGTGTGAGGGCGTTCCTGTGGAAAGGACCCTGACGCTGGCTTTTGCCGCAGCTTTGCTCGCCGTTTCGTGCCGAGCCGCTGTGTTCACGCCTGGCGAAACCGAGGTTGTCGTCGCGGCTGATGCGCCGAAGACGGTCATGTTCGCCGTCGAGGAGCTGACGAACTTTCTTGCGCAGGCGCTTGGCGCACCGGTGCCTGTCGCGGACTCCGCGACACCCGGAAAGAAGGCGATCTTCCTTGGCGACTCTGAGGAGGCCCGCAAGGCGGGAATCGACGTGTCCGCGATGAAGCGGGACGCGTTTGCGATAGTCGCCGAGAAGAATCGCGTCCTCATCGCCGGGCGCGACGACCCGAAGGAAGACACGCACAAGGCGATCTACTCGAAGCACACCGGCGTCTGGGCGCAGCTCCACGAGCACGCAACGCTCTTCGGCGTCTACGAGTTCCTCGAACGGTATGCGGGCGTCAGGATGTACTTCCCCGGCGAGCTCGGGACGATCGTGCCGCAGACGGCGCGGATCGTCGTCCCCGAAGGACGCATTGACGTCGCGCCGGCGTTCCTCGAGCGCAACTACTCTGCCTACAGCGACGGCACCTGGTACGAGGGCGCCGAGCGAGACATGCCGCTGTTGCCAGCGAGGAAGCTCAACTACACGCGCAACAGGATGCAGACGCTATACATTCCCTGCTGCCACGGCTCGAACGGATTCAGGATTCAGGAGCGCTTTTCGAAGGAACATCCCGAATACATGGCGCTCTTCAAGAAGGGCGATCTGCTCGTCCGCGACCTGGACCCCGCCGAGACGCGGCACCATCCTGGGCAACTCTGCCATTCGTCGGCCGTGTACGACGAGCTTTTCGAGGACATTTGCTCCTATTTGCGCGGCGACGCGCCCGAGGTGCGGGGAATCGGGAAGGCCTGGTCGCGCATGGCGTTCCGCCGGCCATGGGTGGACGTGATGCCGCAGGACGGCTTCATTCCGTGCAGATGCGAGAAGTGCAAGGCGGCCTTCGGGGAGATGAAGGGGGACTATGCGACGGAACTCGTCTGGGGGCGTACGGTCGAGCTTGCGAACCGGTTGAGGAAAGAAGGAGTCGATGCCCGCATCACGCAAATGGCGTACCACCCCTATCGCAGCGTGCCGTCCGTCGAGATACCCGACAACGTTGACGTGATGGTCGCCGAGGCCGGACCGTGGTCTGCGTCGAGCCCGGCGGCGCTTAGACGCGAACACGAGGAGATACGCCGCTGGCGCGAGAAGCTCGGCAGGCCCGTGTGGATATGGACGTACCCGAACAAGTACGGCAACCGCTTCGTGCCGGACGTGCCGAACGGGACTCCGCGCGCCTGGGCGAGCTATTACAAGGCCGTCGCGCCATGGATCTTCGGCGTCTTTGCCGAATGCGAGAACGACCGCGCTCTCTACAACAGTCTTTGCTACTATGTGCTCGGGAAGGTCTGCTGGAATCCGGACGTCGATGTGGATGCGCTTCTCGAGGAGTACTTCTGCCTCATGTTCGGGAAAGGCGCGAAGCCGATGGCGGAATTCTTCGGCGACATAGAGGACAAGTGGATCAACGGCGTGCGCGGGAAGCCCGTCGACACGCCGCTCGGGCCCTCGATGCAGATTCCGGGCGAATACGAGATCTTTGCGCGCATCTACGGCCCCGAGACTCTTTCTCGTTGGGATGCCTGGCTGCGTCAGGCGGCAAGGAGCGTGGAGCCAGGTTCGGTGGAGTATCGCCGCATCGCGCTTTTCCGTCGCGAGTTCTACAATCCGCTTGCGAAGCGCGTCTCCGACTACATGAGGAGTATTTCGGTCGAGAAGGAGCTTGGCAACCGCGCCAAGAGCGGCTTTGAGAACATCGTCGTGAACGGGGATTTCGCCGCGCCGCCGTCGGGTGGCTCGAAGCGCCATTTCGGCTACTACGAGAATCCAGATCGTGGATATGGCTGGAAGGGCGGCTGGATATGCCGGGAAGAGGACGTGCCATACGTCTCGATCGTCGACGACGGGCCTCCTGGCGCCAGCGGGAAGGCGTTTCGCATGTCGGTCGAGGGCGAGCCGCGGACGGTCCGCGTGGGCAACCACTTCACCAGCGCACACGGACGGTTCAAGCCGGGGGTCAGGTATCGCATCTCGTTTTTCGTCAAGCTCGACAATGTCGTCTCGCACGGGAACGGCGGCGGCGTGGGGGCGAAGGTGTGGCATGACTGCAACACTTGGTTTCCGCGCAACCGACTGACGGGCACGACCGACTGGATACACCAGGAGTATTTCTTCACGGCGGGACCGAAGTCGGTTGACTTCTACTCCGAGTTCGTCCTCTACCTCTGGAACGCGACGGGCTCGGTCGAGTTTTCCGATGTGCGCCTTGAACCGTTGCAATAGTTTCCAAATAGGATTTTTCTGCGATTTTTTGGTATAATGTCCGCATGAGGAATAGCATACATATGCCCTCTATGCGCATCTTTGGAGTAGCGGTGCTTTTTGCGCTTGTTGACCTTGCTTCGTATGGCGCGGCGCATCGCTTTACTGTGTCGGTGAACTACAACGGCGCGCCGACGGTGGATGTTCCGGCCGCGCTGCGGATCTCCGAGACGTCCGTCCCAGGTTTTTCGTACGCCGACGCTGGCGACGGCACGCACTTCACGATCACGGACGGAACAGGCGCTGTTCTTCCCTACGAGATCGACACGTGGAACCCAGGCGGCGAGTCGATCCTTTGGGTTAAGATCCCGTATTTCGTCAACGGCAAGAAGCTGACGGTAGTATACGGCGAAACCGAAGCGGACATGACCGCCCGCGCGGCGGAGGTGTGGTCGAACTACATCGGCGTCTGGCACATGAACGCCGTGAACGCCCTCGGCAAGTATCCCAACTCCGCTGGCGACGCTCGGTTCGACGCCGAGGTATCGTCGTTCTCCCGGATCGGCGAGGCCGGTAAGTTCGGCCAGTCGGTCCAGATCTATACGAATGCCGCGCACCTGGCAAGCAGCGTCGAGAAAGGCGGCGTGTTTGTCCACGATGGCGGAAACCTGAACCTGGCGGGCTCCTTCACGGTCTCCGCCTGGCTCTATCACACCGCCGAAGCGGGCAACGGCAACGAAGCCTTTCGCTTCGACGAAATCTTCTGCAAGCGCCAACACCCGCGAACGGACAGTTCCTTGAACAACGGCTCGACGGCCGGCTTCGGCGTCCGTATCGGTGCGAACGCCGCGACAATCGGGCAGTTGGAGGCATACGGCTCCTCGACGACCAAGACGACGCCGTCGGTTTCGCCTCATTTCGCAAACGCGGTCTGGCGGCATCTCGGCGTCGTCTTTTCTAATGAAACCGCATCCTTGTGGCTTGACGGAGCGAAGAAGAGCAATGACAATGTCGGAACCGTCACGGACAATGACGAACCCCTTTCGTTCGGGAACACGTCCAAGGCATATCCCGACAAAGAGGGCGACCGCGCGTGGGGTGGTCGCATGGACGAGGTGCGACTTTACGGCGGCGTTTCGTCTGATGCCTACCTTGCCGCCGAATACGCGGCGATGACGGGTGCGCTCGTGGCCGATCTCGGCACCTGTTCGCTCGAAATCGACAAAGACGAGCATTTTGACGACACCGTGATGGTCGCGAGTGACATCCCGCCAGATTCGCAGGGGCGATACTGTCGCGGCACGACAATCACGCTCACGGCCGACCCGAACGCGACGGGGGCGTTCCGCAAGTGGTACGGCGACGTCCCGCGGGAGGGCTGGACGAACGCGACGGTCTCCTTCGTCCTCGAGCGCGACAGCTGGGTCTACGCGCGCTTCGTCCACCCGTGGACGCTCTCCGCAGACAAGACGACGATGGGCAACGGACACTTCACGGTCAACGTGTCCGTTCTGGACGAAGCCGCGCACACGCTGACCGTCGGCAAGGCGGCGGAGGCGGGACTGCCCGCCGATGGCGATACAGGAAGCGGGACGATCGATCTTGGCGGCCCGATCTGGCTTGCGGGCGACGCAACGCCTTGGACGATTGGCAAGTTCGGGGGGTGTAGGGGTTCGCAGTCCATCCCAGCCTCTCGCGAAGGCCTATTCCGGTATCTCTCCCCCGGGACCGTCGTTACCCGAGGGACGGCCCAGCCGTTCCACTGCGGCGACTCTGATAAGCCGCCGCTTTTCGGAACTTCCTACACGATGATCATCCTCGACGAACCTTCCGCGACCACCACTCTGTTCGATGACTATGCCTTTACTGCCCAGGAAAACGTGAGGCGCCTCATCGTGCAGGAGCCGAAGGTGGGGGAACTGTGCGGCGTCCGGGTTTTCGGCCCAATGCTGCTTACCGACACCAGGTTTGACTGGTGGGATATCTCGTCTGTATCAAAGATACCAGAGGGCTTTTTCGAACACAAGTGGGGAGGGGTCAGCGGACATGGCGACGGAACATTGCGTCTGCGCGTCCCTATAATGGGGGCGATCTCGCTGCCAAACCTGCGTGGCGTCGGCTGGCGCGTCGATACAACCCAGTACGATGGGGGAACACTTCTCTTCCTGATGCCGAACGTGGAGGAGATTTCGCTCGGCGGCGCATCTGAAGAGACGACGGTCACAAATCTCTGCACCTACGCGTTCGCCGGCGATTCATCGCTTCGGAAGCTGACGCTCCATGCGGCGCCCGACATGACTGTTGGGAAGCGGATCTTCGCCAACAAGACACACAACACGAGCAATGGGGTGGAGGTTGTCGACGGTGTTGCCTACAGTACTGGTTCGCAAACATCTCGGGGCCGCGTCCCGGACGTTATCCATTTCACCGGCCAGGCGATTTCGGAGGAGGCGATTGCGAACCTGCTCGACACATGTCCAATTGTTTCTTCGGCTGCGAAGCCAGTTGTAATCTACGCCTCGCGGTTTCAGGACGGTTGGCGGGATAACAGGCGCGACTGGATTTCCAACTCTACGTCTGCGGAAAGGGCCGCATATCCCGGAGAGAAGGTCATTGGCGTCTATCGTGCAGGGGCCGAAGCACCATCCGGCAAGGCAGTGATAATCCACCGCGACAACGATTGGGACAAGGGAACGGATCCGGGGCTTTTCATCCGTCTGCGGTAGGAACGGGAAGATTGCGATGAACAAGTTGTCCGCTTTCGTGTTGATGCTCGTTGCGTGCAGGACAGCCGCTGCTGTCATTGAACCGACTGCGCCGAACGCGGTTGATCACGTGCATGGCCGTGCGCCGCTGCAATTGGCCATCTTTTCAAGTCATGTAGAGGACATAGCACGGCAGAAGGGCGTGTCTTTCGCGGAGGCGGCGGCTAAAGTGCGCACGGCAGGCATAAGTGGAATTACGGTGATGGATGGACTTGCCGCCGACAGGATCGCCGCGGCGAGGAACGCGGGTCTTGCCGTTGCGTGCGTCGTCGGATGGCCGGAATTTGAGAAGGGCTACGACGAGGCAAAGTGTGAGGCGCTTGTGTCGCTTGCCGTATCTAACGGTTGCCATCAGGTGATGCTCGTGCCTGGGTTCTATCCATCGGCCGCCGAGGACGCCGCTCTTTTCGACGTGATCGTTCGCCGGACGAGGCGGTTCGCCGCCATGGCCGCAACGCGTGGGGTGGAGACGCTTGTCGAGGACTTCGACGACGAACGGTCGCCGACCTGCGGGATCCGGCGCACGAAAGCGTTTCTCGAGGCCGCGCCTTCTGTCGGTTTTGTCTACGACACCGGGAACTTCAACAGCCCCGGTGAGCGAGCCGAGAGTGGACTTGAGCTTCTGCCGCGGGCGAGGCATTTTCATTTGAAGGACCGGCCGGCCGGCGATTGCCGCGGTTCATGTGCAGTGGGGTCCGGCGTAGTGCCCATTGCGCGTATAGTTTCCGCTGCGCGCGACGCCGGCTACGGCGGGTGGTTTACCATCGAGCACTTCGGCGCAACAAATATGCTCGAGTGCGTCAAGGCCTCAGCGGCGTTTCTACGCGCGCTTTAGCCCGCGCCGGATGTGCCGCGACAGGAAGAAGCCGGGAACTATGGGCTGTTTCTGAAGTCGCGCATTGTCATGCCGTAGCGCTGCCTGAAGAGTTTCTTTGGATGGTTCTCGCTACCGAATCCGCAGCGCTTGCAGATTGTAGAGATTGGCAGGGAAGAAGACGACAGGAGCTTTCTCAGCGCTTCGAGCCGCCGTTTCACTATCGCCTGCCCGGGTGGGGTCGCCCCGTGTTCGCGGAACCTGAGGTTCAGCAGACGGCGTGATATCCGCATGTGCGCACAGACGTCCGCAACGGTGATCCCGGACGTGGCGTTCTTCTCGATGTACTCAAGCGCCCTGTCAATGACGTTGACGCCAGGATTTTCGGAGAAAGTGGTGTTTCGTGCGACGAGCCGCCGGAAGCCGCAGCGAATCGACGGCGAAACGGGCTGTCCCGAAAGCATTCTTATGACTGCCTGCATCGCCTCGTAACCTTCGCGCTCAAAATCCGGCTCGATGGATGTAAGCGTCGGCGACACGCTTTCGCAAAGGAATTCCTCGTTGTCTACGCTGACAATCGACACGTCTTGTGGAACGGCAAGCCCGTTTTTTGCGCTGATGTTCAGTACCTTTGCGGCGTATGTGTCGTTTGCGGCGAACACGCCAATGGGCTTCGGTAGGGCGAGAAGCTGCTTTTCGCATTCGGCCTCGGAAAGTGTGACACATGGACAGTGTCCGGATTTCTTGACTGCCTTGCGAAACTCCCTGTCGCGTTCCTGCGACCATATCGGATCATCGGTTGCCGGGTAGTAGGCGAAAGAAGCGAAGTGACGCGTCTTGGCGAGCGCCCGCAACGCCTCGCATGCGACGGACTTGTTGTCGGTAAGGATTTCGCATGAGTTACGGTACGGTTTGTCTATCTTGAATATTGTTACCATCGGAAAGCCAATCCGTCCCAGATGCGTGACTGTCTTCTCCACGTTGAAGGCGCCGATTATGAACGCCTTCACACCCTCTGCGATCTCCCGGTCGGCGTATTCCGGCGTGAGGTTGCGGCCCTCGTCCATCAGCTTGAGCTCTATGCCGCCGTGTTCCGACGCCGCGCGGAATATTCCGCTCAGCTTGCGAGTGCGCGAGATAATCGATTTGTTGAGCGCGACAAGAACTGAAATCGGTTTTTGGGCCTTTTTCATATTGGATAGTATATCATATTCGTTGCCGATAATGATACATCTTTATTCCTATTATGATTGGTAAAGACTTGTATAATATAGGCATAAATTGACAATAGTGCTGATGGCATAGAAAGGATACTTATGAAGTTCATGTTTCTACACAACATGTCGAGCGGCTTGCGCTATGGCATGGTAGTGGTTGCGGTTTCGTTTATTGCAGGAATAACCACCGCGGCATCCCTCGACGTAGCGAGGTTTAGGAAGGAGCTTGCCTTCACGACGTCTGGCTATGATGGTTCGAGCGAACTGGAGCATTTGCCGGTTCTCGTGCGGCTGTCCGAGGAGATACCAGGATTCGCGTACGCCGATGTCGGTGCGACGGTGTCCGACGTTTATGGATCGCTACGCTTTGCCGACGACTCCGGAACTTCCCTCGACTACGAGGTTGAATGCTGGAACACTTCTGGCGAGTCGGTCGTATGGGTGTCACTTCCGAGGCTTGACGGAAGAAACGTCAAATTCACTGCCTACTGGTCGGTACGTTCGAATTCCGCACTTCCAGAAGTGTTTCCGACAAACGTATGGATTTCCGCAGGCTATGTCGGCGTATGGCACTTCACGAATACCAGCAGCGATAAACAGTATATTCCTGACGCGACCGGAAGAGACGCACGGCTTGTCGCGTCAGCCAACAATGATTCCATACGAGGTGTCGGCTCTACAGTCGATTCGTTTCCAGAGGGCATCAGAGAAAAGAAGGAAAGCGCGAACGGAACGCCATTCCGTCTGGCGGCATGGCCGAGACTTTCCGCCACAAATACTTCTGATTGGACCTTTTCCCTGACGGGGTACAGCACGGAGGTGTGGTACAACTCGCATGGTCTTGGCTCAACGGCGAACAGCTATATATTCGCTTCTGCTGCTCAAACTAAATATGGCGCTGATGTGAATTGGAACCCCCACAACGGGATTCAGGTTTACGAGAAGCATGCCTATCTTGTGCCGACAAAGGTGGTTTCAAGCGATGGTGCTGCAACGAACCTTGTGCAGGTTTTTTCGACCAAATCGCCGCATTGGGCAGATGAAGCGACGAATTGCTGGCATTGGCTTTCGGCCGTCTGGCCACCCGTAGGGTCCAACAGCACCGCAGTGCTGTACGAGGGCGGCGAGGCTTACGGTGGCGGATTGCGGCAGCTGGCCACCCATAAGACAGTCGTCCACGCAATCGATTTCACTGCGCCTCCAGATGCGGCTTTCAATGGCGCGATGGGCATTGTCGGCGGTGCGGATAACAGCGGGAGTGCCGACATTTGCTGCGACGAGGCGCGTGTTCGCCGCGGCATTTCCAGCCAGGACTGGATCCAGGCCAACTGGGACACGCAGAGAGTGGGGTCGGATTTTTTGACGGCAGGAACGGTGAAGGTTCGGAATCTTGCGTTCTTCATCATAGTGCGCTAAGTACAGGGAGAATACAGGATGAGCAGGCTTCCGGTTGTCGTCTCTTTGTCTGCTGCGTGCGCGGCATGCGCGGCGTTTGCGTCGCTCGCCGTCGAGATGGCGGAGCCGAAGGACGTGCCGCCGCTGTTCCCGCCGGGGGCGTGGGTCCCCAACGCGAAAAACTGGCATGACGGACGCCGTGCCGAAATAAAGAAAATCCTCGCGGACGAGGTTTACGGCCATCGTCCCGTCGAACGGCCTCCGCATCTCGCGTTTTCCGAGGTTTCGCCCGAGAAGACGATGATGGATGGCAATGCGATGCGCCGCCTCGTAAAAATCGAATACGGCGGAAAGTACGGCACCAACAGTTTCTCCGTGACGGCGTTCGTGCCGAAGTCGCAGAAGCGCGTTCCCGCTTTCGTGTTCGTCTGCAACCGTCCTGCCGAAGAATGTCTCGACCCGGAGCGCATCGTAAAAAGCGACTTCTGGCCGGCGGAGCGGATAGTGGAGCGAGGATACGCCGCCATCGCGTTCTACATGGGCGATGTGACGCCGGACAGGCCGCATGGCAATACTCTCGGCGTATTTGCCGCGTTTTCCGACGTGGAGAGCCACTACCGCAATAGGCGCGAGTGGGGGGCTCTTTCGGCTTGGGCCTGGGGTGCGAGCCGCGTTTTGGACTGGATAGAGACGCAACCCGACATCGACGCAGGGCATGTCGCTGTGATCGGGCATTCTCGCGGCGGCAAAATTGCTCTCGTAGCGGCGGCGTGGGACGAGCGTTTTGCGATGGCGTGCTCCAATGATTCGGGCTGCGGTGGCGCAAAACTCAACCACGTCGACCTTCTGGGGTCCGAGCACTTCGTCAATCTCTGCACGACGCGTCCCTTCTGGTTCGACGACGGCTTCGTGGCATGGGTGAACCGCGACGACCGTTCGCCGTGGGACCAGCATTGGCTCGTTGCCATGATTGCGCCTCGCCTTGTCTGCATCGGCTCTGCAACGGACGACGACTGGGCGGGTCCTTACGGCGAATACCTGACGGCCCGCTACGCTTCGCCCGCGTGGAGGAGAATCTTCGGCAAGAAGGGATTTGTCTCCTCCGGCTTTCCCGCGCCAGGCGCGCCGCAGCAGGAGGGCGAGATATCCTACCACCTCCGCAGCGGCAAGCACGATCTCACCCCATACGACTGGAACGTCTATATGGACTTTGCAGACCGCCACGGCTGGCGGTGCGCGCGTGGGCAAGGCAAGGAGGAAGCTGGGGAATGAAAAGCTGGGGCATATTCTTTGTAATGTGCGCTGTGGCGTTCGCCGCGAGTGGAGAGGTCGTCTTTGATTCTGGCAAGCCGCGCAAGTTCGAGGCGGGGCACAACAAGAGCTGGACGGTGAAGCTCGACCCCGAATGGGCCGTCCTAACCGTCAAGACGCGCGTCAAGCCGACGGATGTTGTCGTCGGGAAGGACAACTGGATGAACGCACGCGTCCCGATGAGCTTCCACGACGCGGACGGAAAGCAGGTCGGCGGCTGGCCGAACGTCTTCGGTTTCGATGGAACTCACGACTGGATAGACTGCGAGCGCGACTACGCGGTGCCGGCTGGTGCGGCAAGTCTCAACATCGCGATAGGCAACTACGGCAAGACGGGCAAGGCCGAGTTCGCGCCGCTCACAGTCTCGGTGAAGCGTCGCCATGTAAAAGGACCATGCAACGCGCCGTTGCCGGATGGCGTGAAGGGCGATCCGTGGGGGCTTGACGACGCATGGTGCCAGAAGACGGCGACTCGCTCGCGCTGGTCTCTCAACGGGCTTTGGGGCTGGCGGCCGCCGCTTGTTGGCGACAGGGAGGGCGTAGTGCCTGTTCCGGAGGACAACTGGGGCTGGGGCAAGATACCGTCCGTATGGAACCGCGGTGACGAATGGCGGCGCGACGGGCAGATGGTCTATCTCTCTCCGTGGCTTGAAGACAAAGGCGTCAAGCCGGGAATCGGCGACCGCGCGTGGTATCGTCGCGACTTCACGATGCCGAAGGAGGCGGCGGGGAAGCGCGTAGTCCTCACGTTCACGATGCTTCAGACCCACGCCGTCGTCTATGTCGACGGCAAGCGCGCGGCGGAAGTGTCGTTCCCGGGTGGCGAGGCGGACATCACGGAGTTCGCGAAACCCGGCGAGAGGCAGTCGATCGTCCTCGACGTGACGGCGTATCCGCTCAATCCCTTGACGCTCGATTTCAACGCGCCGGACCGGGCAACCGAGCGGAAGAGCGAAGTTAAGTACCGCGGCGTGACAGGCGACGTATATCTCGACATGATGCCGAGGGGTTCGCGTGTCGCCGACGCGATGGTGGAGTGCGACGTCAAGGGCGGCAAGGCGACGTTTGTTGCCGACTGTGAGGGCGTCTCGGGCGAAGTCGAACTTGAAGTGCACGTGTATGACACGGCGGATGTGGCGAAAGTCGGGTCGCTTAAGCCCGTCTTCCGTGCTTTCTGCGCTGGCATGAGGCCCGATGCGGAAGGGCGCGTCGCATTTTCCGCAGACTTTGCCGACGCGAAGAAGTGGGACGTCAACACGCCGCAGAACCGCTATGCTTGCGCGATGGAGCTGAGGGACTCGAAAGGGCGGACGCTCGACGCCGCGCTGCCGTTTGCGTTTGGGTTTCGTGACGTTCGCATCAACGGGCGCGATCTTCTGCTGAACGGCACGCCGATCCATCTCCGTGCGCTCTACAACCGGTCCATCAACGCCTCTGCCGGCGTTGCATGCCGCAAGTCATCGCTTGAGCTTGTTCGCCGCCTCAAGGAAGTGGGCTTCAACTATGTCATCGCGGGCAACTACAACTTCTCGCCGGGCGAGGTTTCCTATATGGACGACTTCCTCGATGCCTGCGACGAGATGGGAATGCTCTTCTCGTTCTCCCTGCCGCATGTGCGCGACTTCGGGATGAAGCTCGAAGATCCGGCGGTCGCGGCGCGGTATCGCGCCCTCGCCAAGTGGTGCATCCGCCGAGCCCGTAACCATCCGAGCGTCGTCACATACGCGATGAACCACAATTTCGCGGGCTATTCGGGCGATATGGATCCGCAGAGGATGGACGGGAAATACGACTTCGAGCCAGAGCCCGGCAACGGACGTGTGGAGGGCAAGATTCGCAATCGCAGCCGAGCGCACGAGGCGTGGGCGATTGCAAAGTCGATAGACTCGACGCGCCCGATCTACCACCATGAGTCCGGCAATCTCGACGACTTCCATACGGTCAACATCTACCTCGACTGGGCTCCTGTTCAGGAGCGTAGCGACTGGCTTTCGCATTGGAGCAAAGAAGGGGTGAAGCCGCTTTTCTTCGTCGAGTGGGGTATGCCGCACATCTGTTCCTGGTCGAGCTATCGCGGTCCGCTCTTCATCTGGCGCAATCCCGGATACATGAGCTTGTGGGCGAGCGAATACGCGGCGGCGTTTCTCGGCGACGCAGCCTATTTAGGAAGTGACCCCGTGACGGTCAAGGCGCTCAAGAAGGAGGAAACACTCTGGACGCGACAACGGCCCTTCATGTGGAGCGAGCTCAACGGGCCTCTCAGGGAAATGGAAGATCGCTACGCTGGCGTCCAGTCCATTTACATGTCCGACAACTGGCGCAGCCACCGCGCATGGGGCATCACCGCGATGCTGCCGTGGGACCAGGGCAACTTCCATCGTGGCGGCGATGCGCCCACGCGCGTCAATCCCCGCCGCTGGGAAGGGCTAAAAGCCCCGGGCATCGTTCCAGACACGATCTGCGACGAGGGCTGGGACACTGGAACTGGCGACGCCTCGCGCTACGTCTTGAGCGCGGTTGGCGAGACGCTTGTCAGGTGGAACATGGACGACTGCGCGTTCATCGGCGGGAAGGGCGTTTTCACGGACAAGTCGCATCATTTCCGGCCCGGTGGAAAAGTCGAGAAGACGCTTGTCGTCATGAACGATCGCCGCGTCGCGCAGGAGGTCGAATGGTCGTGCGAGCTCGTAGGCGGGAGCAAGCGTATCGGCGAGGTGTTGAGTGGCAAGGTGACCGTGCCGCCCGGGGCGCGGCGCGACGTGCCGGTTTCGTTCTCTCTTCCTGATCGCGCAGGGCGCTATGTGCTTTGCGCGGAGTTCCGCTTTGCCGACGGCGTTGTGCAGAAGGATGAGTTTGGCGTAGAGGCCTACGCTGCCGCTGCGGTTGACGAGAAGTCAAAGACGCCGTTCCTCTACGATCCGAAAGGGATGACGGCTAAGGAGCTTGACCGGCTCGGGGTGAAGTATGGCCGCCTCTCCCTTGACGAATTTAAGATGAAGGCGTCGGACGCGAATCTCGAACCAGAGACGCCGTTTGTCGTTGGCAGGGAGTGTCTCTCGCGCGAGCTAATGTACGGTGTGCTTGTTCCGGCGGCGCGGAAGTCTCGCGCCCGCGTCCTCGTCTTCGAGCAGTGCAAGGAGACGCTTGAGGCGGTGGGCTTTCGAGTTCAGGTCTACGGGCTTAGGACGACTTTCCCGCGCTTTCGCGACGACCGCCTCGGGCTTGCCCTCGACACCGCCATGCTGCGCGACTGGAACGGCGAATCGACTATAGCGCCGCCCTACTTCACTAACATTCCGAAGAACGAGCTCAACTACCTGACTGACACGTGGGCGGGCTACCTCAACACGCGCGTGTGGCGGTGCGGCAACCGTGGGAACGTCGCGACGGTCATCCCGGAGAAGCCGACGGTAGGCGACTGGCGCGCGCTCGTGGACGGCGGTTTCGATCTCCAGTATGCGCCGCTTCTCGACTGGACGATAGGCGACGGCAGCATAACTTTTTGCCAGCTCGACGTCACCGCTCGGACGGCGGTCGATCCCGTGGCGGACGATGTCGTGCGCCGGCTCGTCTCGCGGCTTGGCGACGGCGTCAGGATCTGGTCGAAGAATCCCCGTGCGTTTGGCCGCACTGCGTGGATAGCGACGCGCGATCTCGCGAAAGCCCTGAGGCAGCACGATGGCGACAGAGAGAGCGGTCTATACAGTGTCTATGTCGCCGCGTCTGGCGCTGAAAAGCCGAAGAACTTCCTTGACCGCGTTGCGAACGGAGCGAGTGTCCTCTGCCTCGGTTTCACGGCGAAGGAAGTCGCCGAGTGGAGCCCTGTGCCGCTTGAGATGGCGCATACGAACGGATGCTTTGCATCGCGCATAAAGGAACCGCCGGGAGTGCTGAACGGGCTTTCAAACGCCGACTGGGCGTGGCACGGCGGGATGGACTTCGATGCTTTCACGAAGCCGGCGAAGGACGGCAACGAGGCGTTCCGAATGGTCAGGCACGGGAAGGGAAGGATTGTGTTCTGGCAGGTTCCGCCGTGGGCCATAGACGACGAGGCGAAGCCGTATCTTAGGACTACAAAGCGCCGTGCGCAATACATGCTCTGCAGGATTCTCGCCAATATGGAAATGGACTTCGCGACGGATATCGTCCGCTATGCGGATATCCCCGTTTCGGAGGATGACCCGTATCGCTACTATAGATGGTGAGAGATTGCGGATCCTAAGAACTCTGCGTACTCTGCGACTTTGCGTCTCTGCGTTAAGAACATGAAAGCTTAAAGAAAGGAAATTAAGAATGGAAAGAAGAGAGTTCATAAAGGCAAGTGCGATGGTGGCGGGCGCGATGGTTGCGCCGAAGGGCGCATTGGCCGACTCTGTCCTGAGAGCGCCGATGAAGGCGATCACGATCTCGAAGACGAGCTGCGGTTTCGAGCGCGAGCCGATGGTTCGGCCATTCGGCTTCAAGGGCGGGTACTTGACCGAGGAGTGGATCGTCTCCGCGTTCGTCAAGTCGACTTCAGGGAAGCACGGCATAGGACTTGGCACGCAGAATTGCCTCTGGTCCGATGCGAAGGTGTTTGCGTCCAATTCCGAGGCGGGCGGCAACGCGATCATGTTCTCGATGACGCAGTATGCGCTCAAGCTACTCGTCGGCAAGACATTTACTTCTCCAGTCGAGCTCAACGACTGGCTTTGGCCGCAGGTGTGGGAGTATGGCAAGAAGGTTTCGGCGAATTCCGATCTTCGTGCGACTTACGCCTTGAACGCACTTGTCGCGGTAGACAACGCCGTGTGGGTTCTCTTCGCTCGTGAAAACGGTCTTACATCGTTTGACGAGATGATCCCGAGTGCCTATCGCCCGGCGCTCGCCGCGCATCACGCGAAGTGCGCGTCGATTCCGCTCTTCTCCTACAAGGTTCCCGTCGCGGAGATCAAGGAGGCGGTCGACTCGGGCTACTTCTTCATGAAGATCAAGATCGGCCAGCCCGGCACCCAGGAAGAGATGCTTGCGAAGGACATGGCCCGCGTCTCCGAGATACATGCCGTCCTGAAGGACTGCCGCACTCCCTATACGAAGTCGGGGAAGCTCCCATACTACTTCGACGCAAATGGCCGCTACGAGAAGAAGGAGACGTTTCTCAAGTTCATCGACCACTTGAAGAAGATCGGCGCGTACGACCAGGTTGCAATCGTCGAGGAGCCGTTTGACGAATACGCCGACATAGACGTGAACGACATTCCGCTTCGCCTCGCGGCGGACGAGTCGGCGCATACGGTTAAGGACGCTCTGGAGCGCATCAAGATGGGCTATCGTGCGATGGCCTTGAAGCCGATTGCGAAGACGATGTCCATGTCGATGAAGATAGCTCAGGCCGCGTATGAAAAGGACATCCCCTGCTTCTGCGCGGACCTGACGGTATGCCCCGCGATGGTCGAGTGGAACAAGGCGGTTGCATCGCGACTTCCCGCGTTCCCGGGAATTGGCGACCTCGGGCTCGTCGAGACGAACGGGCACATGAACTTCCGCAACTGGGAGACGATGCGCAAGGACCTCGCCTATCCTGACGCGCACTGGACGCGCACCGAGAAGGGCGTCTTCGAGTGCGACGCGGACTACTATGCGAAGTCGGGCGGAATCCTCGAGCCGATGCCGCGCTACGAAAAGATGTATGAAAAGGTCTAATTTTTTTAACGCAAAAAAACTCTGCGCACTCTGCGACTTTGCGTCTCTGCGTTGAGATCATTAAAGTTTAAAGAAAGGAAACTGAAAATGGAAAGAAGAGAGTTCATAAAGGCAAGTGCGATGGTGGCGGGCGCGATGGCCGTGCCGAACATCTTGAGGGCGCAGGGCTCCAAGGCCAGGGTGCGCATGGGCTTCATCGGCGTCGGGAACCGCGGCACGCAGCTCCTTCACATCTTCATGAAGAACCCGCTCGTCGAAGTGACGGCGCTTGCCGACATCTACGAGCCGTACCTTAAGCGCGACGATTCCGCGTTTGATCCGAAGTTCCTCGAATGGGGGCTCAAGGGGCGTCTTCCGAATTTCCGCAACAAGGACGGCTCCTTGAAGAAGCAGGAAGCCGAGCTCGCCGAACGCATCAAGTCGGGGACGTGCAAGCTCTACAAGGACTACAAGGCGCTTCTCGCGGATCCCAACGTCGACGCCGTATGCATTGCAACACCAGACCACTGGCATGCGATCCAGACGATCGACGCAATCAAGGCCGGGAAGGACGTCTACTGCGAGAAGCCCCTCACGGCGACGGTCGCCGAGGGGCGCGCGATGGTGAACGCCCAGAAGAATTCGCGGCAGATTGTCGCCGTCGGTCTGAACCGTCGCGGCAATGACGCTTATCGCGAGCTCAAGAAGGCGATTGCGACGGGGAAGTACGGGACGTTCCGCACGGGCCGCGCCGCGCGCGTCTCGAACATCTGTCCGAACGGAATCGGCAAGTGCCCGCCGTGCGAGCCGCCGAAGGGCATGGACTGGGACGCGTGGCTCGGGCCTCGCGCCTACCGCCCCTACAAGTACACGATCGCGCCATACTACTTCCGCTGGCAGGTCGACTTCTCAAGCCAGGTCGGGAACTGGGGCGTTCACTACCTCGATACGATGCGTTGGATGATGGACGAACGTGCGCCGTCGGCGATTACGGCGGTGGGCGGCAAGTACTACACGGGCGACCGCTCGGACGCGACGATTCCCGACACGATGTTCTGCATCTTCGAGTTCGCGAGCGGCAAGGCGATGGAGTTCAACGTCTTCGAGGGAGGGCGCTCCAATCCGATCAAGCAGGGAGAGCTTGAACTCGCCTCTGGCGACGCCACGATCTTTGCAGACCAGCAGGGTTGGGAGATACGTCCCTCGAAGAGCAAGGAGTTCAACAATCCCGTAAATACCTTCGAACCGCAGAAGTATGTCTTCAAGGAGGCGCTTCTCGACGATGGCTCTGCGGAGAGCGCGACGAGGAACGTGATCGGCGACTTCGTGGACCGCTGCATCGACCGCAATCCCGCCGTCCTCTGCACGCTTGAGGAAGGACATTGCTCGACTTGCTTCGCGCATCTCGCCAACATCGCCTACAAGCTCGGCCGCCGTCTCGAATGGGATGCTGATGCGGAGCGCTTCACAAACTGCGACGAGGCGAACGCGCTCCTTCACTATCAGTACCGCAATGGCTACTCACTCGGGTAGCCGTTACGCGTAGACGATATCTTCGGGCGGCGGCGCGGCAAATGTGACGCGCTTGTGCGTGATGGGGTGGAGGAACGAGAGCTCGACCGCGTGTAGCAGCTGCCGCGCGGGGCGGCGTCTCAGATGGCGGTCCTTTTCGGCGCTGCCGTAGGTCTTGTCACCCACTATGGGGCAGCCGAGAGATGCCGCGTGGATTCGTATCTGGTGCATGCGCCCAGTGTCGATCTTGAACTCGACGAGAGAGATGCCGCCATGCTTCCCGAGGGTTTTCCAGTGCGTGACTGCGCTTAAATGCTCGCGCCCGACAGGCTCGTCTATCGTTCCGTTCTTTGGCTTTGGGCTGCCGTGGACGACGGCGAGGTAGGTCTTCTTCACCGCCTCATGTGACTCGAACTGGCGGCGGAGGTCGAGATACGCTTCCTGGGTCTTCGCGAACACAATGACGCCGCTCGTCTCGATGTCGAGCCGGTGGACAACCCCTGGCCTCTCCGCCGAGCCGACGCGCGCCATCTGCGGGTAGAGCCGCACGAGCGCGGCCGTAAGCGCGCCTCCCTCGTGACCGGGCGCAGGGTGGACGATTGCGCCAGCGGGCTTGTCGACGACGACAATGGCCTCGTCCTCGTAGATGATGTCGATGTCTGGAGCTTTGGACTTCATCGGACGATATTCTACACTGCCACCAATCGTCCTGTCAATAACCCCACCATCTCCGCTTTTTTGGTATAATATCAGCGACATGGAGACAAAACTGACAATAGACACGTCGCGCGTCGACCCTGAAGGCGAGGAGCTTGAGGGTGAAGTCGACTGCGTAGACCTCGACGAGCCGTTCGTGAAGCCGTTCGGCGGGGTCCGCTATGTCCTACATCTCCAGGTCTTTGGCTCGGAGCTTCTCGTGAGAGGCCGTCTTGAGCAGGATTTCGACCTTGTGTGCAGCCGGTGTGGCAAGGATTTCGACGATACGATCAAGGTCGAGGACTTCACGGCGTCCTTTGAAATCAGCGAAGATTCGCCCGAGGTCGATTTGACGGAAGAGCTAAGAGAGAGTATAATACTCGCCCTACCGACATACCCGGTCTGTGACGAGACCTGCCCGGGAGTCGAACAGACGGTCGAAATGCCGTCAGACGATCGGTGGAATGTGCTCGACAATTTGAACAAGCAAGGAGAAAAACATGGCAAGTCCTAAGAATCGTGTGTCCAAGCGCCGTAAACGCGAGCGTGTCGCTTCCCTCGAGAAGCCCATCCTCGCCCAGATCGGCACCTGCCCCGAGTGCGGTGCGGCCGTTCGTTCCCACCGCGCCTGCCCCAAGTGCGGCACCTACAAGGGCCGCAAGGTAGTCGCCGCGGCGAAGTAAGACTCTTCCGGGAGATTTCCGCATTATGACGCGGATTGCTCTTGATGCAATGGGTGGCGACCATGCCCCCGGCGAGATAGTCGTCGGTGCGGTAGAGGCCGCCGTCGGGATTCCCGGCGTCAAGGTCCTGCTCGTTGGGCAGCTTGCGCCGATACAGGCCGAGCTTGACAAGCTCCCGAAGGACCTCAAGAAGTCATCGCAGCTCGCGATAGAGCGTGGCTCTCTCGAAATCGTCCACGCGCCTGACATCGCGGAGATGGACGAATCTCCGGTTGACGCCGTCCGCAAGAAAAAGGACTGCTCAATCAATGTAGCGATGCGCCTCGTAAAGGAAGGTCGTGCCGATGCGTTCGTGTCGGCCGGCAACTCCGGCGCCGTTGCAACGAGCGCGATATTGACCCTCGGGCGAATCCCGGGTGTCAAGCGTCCTGCAATCGCGACAGTGATGCCCAACAGGACGCCCAAGCGCCCGCTCCTCGTCCTCGACGCGGGCGCGAACATGGACTGCCACCCCGAGTGGCTCGTCCAGTTCGCGATCATGGGCAATGCCTACTCGAAGGCCGTCTTGAAGCGCACTACTCCTGCCGTCGGCCTTATTTCGATCGGCACCGAAGACTGCAAGGGCAACGAGATGACGAAGCAGACCTTCCCGCTTCTCAAGGAAGTGAAGGACCTCAACTTCGTCGGCAACATCGAGGGCAAGGACCTCTACAAGGGCCAGATTGACGTCGCGGTCTGCGATGGTTTCGTCGGCAACGTCGTCCTCAAGACGACCGAGTCGATCGCGAAGGCCATCGGCTATTGGCTCAAGCGCGAGTGCTTCCGCGGGCCCTGGCGCGTTCTTGGCGCTATTCTCCTTAAGGGTGCGTTCCGCGCGCTCAAGAAGCAGCTCGACCCCGAGATCTACGGCGGTGCGCCCCTCCTGGGCGTTCCTGGCGCTGTCATCATCGGGCACGGCAGCTCTTCGCACAAGGCAATTTACTACGCCGTAAAGGCCGGCGTCGCTGCGGCGACCAACGACGTGTCTGGGCTAATCGAGAAAGCGATCGCCACGCACGCCGAAGATCAAAAGCAGCAGTAATGAGCGAATACAATTTCTCAGCCATCGAGAAGAAGTGGCAGCGCCACTGGCTCGAAAACAAGACTTTCAAGACAGACTCAGCCGCTCCTGGCGAGAAATTCTACTGCCTCGACATGTTCCCGTATCCGTCTGGTGCGGGGCTCCATGTCGGCCATCCCGAGGGATATACCGCGACGGATATCCTCTGCCGCTACAAGAGGATGAAGGGTTTCAACGTCCTTCACCCGATGGGCTGGGACGCGTTCGGACTTCCCGCCGAGCAGTACGCCGTCGAGACTGGCACCCACCCCGCCATCACGACGAAGAAGAACGTCGACCGCTTCCGCGAGCAGATTCGCTCGCTCGGCTTCAGCTACGACTGGGACCGCGAGGTCAACACGACCGATCCCAAGTACTACCGCTGGACGCAGTGGATCTTCGAGCAGCTCTACAAGAAGGGCCTCGCCTACGTCGCAGAGGTGCCGGTCAACTGGTGCCCCGCGCTCGGCACGGTACTTGCCAACGAGGAAGTGATCGACGGCAGGTCCGAGCGCGGCAACCACCCTGTCATCAGGAAGCCCATGCGCCAGTGGATGCTCAAGATCACCGAGTACGCCGAGCGTCTTCTCAAGGATCTCGACACGCTCGACTGGCCCGAGGGCATCAAGGAGATGCAGCGCAACTGGATTGGCAAGTCCACGGGAGCGCTGGTGGATTTTGGAGTTGTTGGAACGGACGGGCGCTCACCCCTGCTAGGGCATCCGCTTCGCGGACAGCCTGCGGCTGGGGGATACGGCGCGCCCGCACCCCAGCCCAAGGAAGATAAAATCACAGTTTACACCACCCGCTGCGACACTCTTTTTGGCGCGACGTACATGGTGCTCTCGCCTGAGCACGCGCTTGTCGCCAAGTGGCTCGAGGACGGCACGATCAAGAACGCCGACGCCGTCAAGGAGTACCAGAAGAAGGCCGCTTCGAAGAGTGACCTCGAGCGCACTGAGCTCAACAAGGAGAAGACAGGCGTCCGTCTCGAGGGCGTCGCGGGTGTCAACCCGGTGAACGGCGACGAGCTTCCGATCTTCATCTCCGACTACGTCCTTGCGAGCTACGGTACCGGCGCGATCATGGCCGTTCCTGCGCACGACGAGCGCGACTTCGATTTTGCAAAGGTGTTCAACCTCCCGATCTACCAGGTCGTGGCGCCGGCCGGAAAAGCTAACTCCGAAAAGTCCGATGGCTCCGCTAACGCTGCGCCTTCTGGAAATGCCGGAGCGTTAGCGAAGGCTTCGGATGAATCGGAGTTGAATTCTCGCGTTCCCTACACGGGTGATGCGGCGTTCACCGATATCGCGACTGGCGTGATGGTGAACTCGGGCTTCCTGAACGGGCTCTCCGTCGAGGACGCGCGCCCTGCGATGATCAAGTGGCTTGAGGAAAAGGGCGTCGGCAAGGCGAAGACGCAGTACAAGCTGCGCGACTGGCTCTTCTCGCGCCAGCGCTACTGGGGCGAGCCGTTCCCGGTGATCCACTGGGAGGACGGCACGCAGTCTCTCGTCGACGAGAACGACCTGCCGCTCACGCTCCCCGAGCTTGCCGACTACAAGCCGACTGGCACAGGCGAGCCGCCGCTTGCAAAGGCGACCGAATGGGTGAACGTCGTCGACCCGAAGACCGGCAAGAAGGGCGTCCGCGAGACGAACACGATGCCGCAGTGGGCCGGGTCCTGCTGGTACTATCTCCGCTACATCGACCCGACTAACGACAAGTGCTTCGCAGACCCCGAGCTTCTCAAGAAGTGGCTCCCCGTCGATCTCTATGTCGGCGGCGCGGAACACGCGGTTCTCCATCTTCTCTACGCGCGCTTCTGGCACAAGGTCCTCTTCGATCTCGGGTTCGTTCCGACTCCCGAGCCGTTCCAGCGTCTCGTCAACCAGGGAATGATCCTCGGGCTCGCCTACAAGACGAAGCGCGGCGTTCTCGTTCCGATGGACAAGATCGAGTGGCGCGACGGCAAGCCCTGGGGCGCCGAAGAAGGCGGCGAGATGGAGGAGCTCACCGAGTTCCCCGCGAAGATGTCGAAGTCCCTGAAGAACGTCGTCAATCCCGATGATGTGATCCGCGACTACGGCGCAGACTCGCTTCGCCTCTACGAGATGTTCATGGGGCCGCTGCAGGCCGTTAAGCCGTGGTCCACCAAGGGCGTCGAGGGCGTGTATCGCTTCCTCAAGCGCGCCAACCGCCTCGTCACCGAGACGCCTGTCGTCGACCGCGCGATGACCAAGGCCGAGGCGAAAAGTCTCGCCGCGATGGTCAAGAAGGTCGGCGAAGACCTCGAGACGATGAATTTCAATACCGGCATCTCCGCGATGATGGTGTTCGTGAACGAGGCGGAGGACTTTGCCAAGGCGGGCGGCTTGCCCAAGGAATATCTTGAGAAGTTCGTGCTCTGCCTCTCCCCGTTTGCGCCGCATCTTGGTGAAGAGCTTTGGCAGTTCCTCGGCCACGACAAGTCGCTCGCATACGAGCCGTGGCCCAAGTTCGACCCCGCAGCGCTCGTCGAGGACGAGATCGAGATTCCCGTCCAGGTCATGGGCAAGCTCCGCGGGCGCGTCATGGTTCCCGTCGCGGCGACTCCTGCCGAGATGGAAGCCGCGGCAAAGGCGAACGCCGACGTCGCCAAGTTCCTCGAAGGCAAGACGATTGTCAAGGTCGTCGCCGTCCCGAAGCGCATGGTCAATTTCGTCGTCCGCTGACGAACCGTCCCGATGAAGGCACTTGCGACACTTTTTGCCCTTGCCGCGGCGTCTGCGTTCGCCGCGCCCGAGGTCGACATTGTGCTCAGGCCCTTCGTCCCGCGCTCTGCGCCGACGAACGAGGTGCGTGTCGCGGTGGATGTCCGTCCCGGGAACCGCATGCCGCTCGTGGAGTGCACTGTTGACGGACGTCGCGCGACGATGATCTTCGACACCGGTGCGTCTCATACCACGCTTGATGTCGGCTTTGTCGCTCGCGAGCTGCCGGGCCATGCGCTCCAGAAGGTCGCGATGGTCGGCTCCACCAATGTAGAGCGGCAGCCGTCGCTCGCGCATGCCGCGTCGCTGAAGGTCGGCGAGGCGGAGTTCGCGGACTTCGATCTAATGGCGCTCGACCTCTCGCATCTCGGGAAGTCCGTCGGCACGAGGGTCGACGGCATAATAGGCATGAATGTCATCGGACGGACGATGACGCTTGTCTCGCTCGGCTCAGGAGAGGTCGTGTTTGCGCCGGTGCGCACGCGCCTCGCCGGTTTTGAGAAGCCTGTCGACCGCGTTCGCCAGGCCGCCTTCGGGGGCAGGCCGGATCCATTCAGCATCGACATCGACGCAGAGTACAATGGACGGCGGCTGCCGCTTTTCGTGGATTCGGCGTCGTCGATCACGGTCGTTGAGCAGGCGTCTGCGTGGCCTGCGGGGGACAAGGAGGTCGAGATCGACGCGGCGGACGTCAATTCAGGCGGAAACGGAGTGAAGTCGCGCAGGGGAGAGCCCGGGGAGGTAATGGCCGGGGTGCCGCTTCGCCTTGAGCCGGAGGTGGTGCCGGACGGCGTGCTTTACCGCGACGGGAGAGGCCGCATCGGAGCGGACACCCTCCTGCGGTACGATATGCTCGTCGGCGCAAGCAGGGTTGCTTTCCGTCCGTGCGCAAAGAAGGGAGATGCAAAGTGAAGATAAAGTTTCTGAAGGTAAAGGGCACATGGCGCGAGGTCGCTGACGCGGCTCGCACGACAATCCGCCGCGAGGAGGGCGAGGGCGAACCGAGCTCCAAGTGGAAGAAGCGCATTCTGCTCGCGGAGCATTCGCCAGTCCGCAAGCTCTGTTTCAACTGGAAGTGGGTGGACCTGCCTTACTGGGTGTCGGTCCATTTCGTGCGCCATAAATTCGGCATAGAGCACTTTGTCTCGACGCAGCGCACGGACAGGACCGGCGTCCAGCGCGACGCGAACCGCCAGGACGCGCCCGTCATGCACGAGTGCTTCGCGAACGCCCAGGCCGTGATGTTCATTTCACGCCGTCGCCTCTGTGGCCAGGCGAGCGCGGAGACGCGCGCGGCATGGAAGCTTGTCGTGGACGAAATCGCGAAAAAGGAGCCCGAAGTCGCGGCTTGCTGCGTGCCGGAATGCGTCTACCGCGGGTTCTGCCCCGAGTTCAAGCCGTGTGGCTACTGCGGCACCACCGCGTGGAAAAAAGCAGTAGACGCCTACCGCGAAGTGAAATAATTTGATATAATACGCACTTCCAACGGAGAAAAGACAGAGATGAACAACGAACTTTTGAAGAAGGCCCACGAGAAGATTCCTTCTGTCCCTGTGCTTGTGAACCTGATTTCCAAGCGCGAGCGCGAGCTCATCAACGGCGCGAAGCCGCTGGTGAAGCCACAGTCGCTTGACGAGGACAAGTGCGACATCGCGCTCCGCGAGGTCGCCGAGGGCAAGCTTATCGCCGAAATCGACTTCGACGCCATCGCCAAGGCCGAAGAGGCCAAGACGAAGTGGAACCAGAAGCACGTCAACGTGAATTCGCTCTACTCGGACTAAGTGGCCGACAAGAAGTTCAATCCGGTCTTCGCCGAAAACAGGAAGGCGAGGCATGACTATACCGTGCTCGAGACAATTGAGTGCGGTATAGTGCTTACGGGAACCGAGGTGAAAAGCGTCCGCCACGGCGAGATTTCGCTTTCGGGGAGCTACGGCGCGGTCCTCAAGGGCGAGCTCTGGCTCGTTGGTGCCGACATCGCTGCCTACAAGTTCGGCAACCGCTTCAACCACGAACCGAAGTCGATGCGCAAGCTCCTCGTCCACGCGAAGGAAGTCCGAGACCTCCAGCTCAAGACCGAGGCGAAGGGGCTTACGCTCATCCCGCTCAAGGTTTTCCTCAAGAACGGCCGCGTAAAAGTCGACCTCGGCGTATGCCGCGGCAAGCAGCTCCACGACAAGCGTGACGCGCTCAAGAAAAAAGCAATGCGGCGCGACCTTGAAAGGGGCGACTGATTTTTGATATAATACACAAAAGTTTTCGCAAAAGAAGGAAAGAGAGATCAAAAAATGGCGATGATGAAGGGCTTTTCGAACGCGTTCCGCATCCCGGAGCTTCGGAAGAAAATCTTGATTACGCTCGGCCTCGTGTTCGTGTGCCGTCTTGTTTCGCAGATTCCGACGCCTGGCGTCGACTGGCAGGCGCTTCAGCGCATCATAGCTGACTTCAAGAGCCAGGGCGCGGGCGGCGGCATGCTCGACTGGTTCGAGGTCTTCACGGGCGGCGCGCTCGGCCAGTGCGCCATCGGCTTCCTCTCGATCTGGCCCTACATCTCGGCGCAGATCGTCATCCAGCTCCTCGGCTCGGTCATCCCCGCCCTCGAGAAGCTCAAGAAGGAAGGCGAGTCGGGTCGCCAGCAGCTCGCGCAGATTACGCGCTACCTCACGATCGTCCTCTGCGTCGTGCAGTCCTGGGGCATCGCGACCGTCCTCAGCCATCCGGCAATGCTCGGCCCTGCGTTCGCGGGCACCGAGATCGTCGCGAATCCCGGCATCGGCTTCCACCTGATGACGGTGATCGGCATGACGACCGCCTCTCTCTTCGTCATGTGGCTCGCCGACCAGATTACCACCTTCGGCATCGGCAACGGCGCGTCGCTGATCATCATGATCAACATCACGTCGCGTCTCCCGCAGGCGCTCATCGGCGCGTGGGAGCGCTACTTCGGCCTCGCCGGCGTCAAGGCCTCGGCCCCGATCGCCGAGCTCCCGATCCTCGTGATCTTCTTCCTGCTCGTCGTGATGGGCACCGTGATGCTCACGCAGGGCGTCAGGAAGGTCGCGATCCACTCTACCCGCCGCTCGGTTGGCGGTGGCAACACCTACGGCATGCAGCAGACGTTCATGCCGCTGCGCGTGAACTACACGGGCGTCATGCCGATCATCTTCGCGCAGCCGCTCATCCAGATTCCGGCCGCAATCCTCGTCAAGATGACCGACGCGACTTCCGGCGGCATCTCCGGCAAGCTCAACGGCTTCGGCCAGGCGCTCGCCGACCCGGGCTCGGCGCTCCATGTCATCATCTACGCCGCTCTCATCATGTTCTTCGCGTTCTTCTGGGTCGCGACCCAGTTCAACGCCATCGACATCTCCGATAACCTCAAGAAGGACGGCAGCTACGTCCCGGGCATCCGCCCCGGCCGCGCGACAGCCGAGTATCTCGACGACCTGATGACGAAGATCACGCTCATCGGCGGCACGGGGCTTCTCATCGTCGCGTTGATCCCGATGCTCCTCATGGGCTGGATGCGCCTCCCGTGGGTGATCGCGTCCTTCTTCGGCGGCACGTCGCTCCTCATTATCGTGGGCGTTGCGCTCGATACGCTCCGCATCATGGAGTCACATCTCCTCGTGCGTAAGTACGAGGGCTTCCTCTCGCACGGCTCGCTTCGCGGCCGCAGCGGGGTGTAAATCGCACCCTGCGGAAATCCGCGCACGGTTTTCGAATTTTATGGTATAATGTCCTCCGTCAAAAACGGAGGACATTTGCCATGAATACAGATCGCAGGGAATTTCTCAAGGGTGCGGCGTGGATGGGCGCGGCGGCTGCTGTCGTCGGCTGCTCCACGACCAAGGGCTTCGGCTTCGGCGACGGGGGGTCCATGGCGACCTACGCCGACAAGCCGTTCAAGAAGCTGAGGGTCGGCATTGTCGGCCTCGGCCGAGGGCAGGCCGGCGTAACCGGCTTCAACGCGATTCCCGGCTGCGAGATAACCGCGATCTGCGACCTTAACGCCGCGCGCATCAAGCGCACGCTCGACGCGACCGCAAAGGCGGGTCGCCCCGCCCCCAAGGTCTACACCGGAGGCCCCGAGGAGTGGAAGAAGCTCTGCGACGACGAGAATGTCGATCTCGTCTACAACGCGACGCCGTGGGAGCTCCATGTGCCGATCGCCCTCTACGCGATGAACGCTGGCAAGCACGTCGCGACCGAGGTTCCCTCTGCCTTCACCGTCGACGAGTGCTGGGAGCTCGTCAAGACTTCCGAGCGTCTCCAGCGTCACTGCATGCAGCTCGAGAACTGCTGCTATGGCGAGATCGAGATGCTCGCCTTGAACCTCTGCCGCCTCGGCAAGCTTGGCGACCTCGTCCACGCCGAGGGCGCGTACATACACGATTTAAGGTCCTACAACTACGCCGACTGGAACGACGCCACTGGCGGCGGCGGGTACTGGGACTTCTGGCGCCTACGCCACAATACCGCCCACAAGGGCAACCAGTACACGACGCACGGCCTCGGCCCGATCTGCTGGTACATGGATGTCAACCGCGGCGACTGCTTCGACTATCTCGTCTCGCTCGAGTCCAACCAGTTCAACTTCGAGGCATACGCAAAGGCCGCGTTCCCCGCAGACAACTGGAAGCACAACCTCAAGGTCGAGATGGGCGACATGAACACGATGCTCATCAAGACGAAGAAGGGCCGCTCGATCATGATCCAGCATGATGTGAGCTCGCCCCGCCCCTACAGCCGCATCAACACGATCACCGGCACTAAGGGCCTTCTTTGCGACTATCCCTACCGCGTTGCCTGGGAGGACAAGCCCGGTGCAGGCGCCCATTCGTTCTTCGCGAACGAAAAGGCCGAGGAGATCCGCAAGGAGTTCATGCATCCTCTCTGGAAGCAGTCGGGCGACATGGCGAAGAAGATGGGCGGACATGGCGGTATGGACTTCCTGATGGTCCTCCGTCTCGCCTACTGCCTGCAGAATGGCCTCCCGCTCGACCAGAACGTCTACGACCTCGCGAGCTGGTGCTGCCTGTGCGAGCTCAGCGAAAAGTCGGTCAGGAACCGCAGCGCCTCGATGGACATCCCCGACTTTACGCGTGGCGCGTGGAAGACCACGGCGCCTCTCGGCGACCTCTCGGTCGACCTCGGCAAGATGGGGCTTGCGTGAGAGATTTCGCTCGGCGTTTTCTCTCGCACGACTGCGGGCCGTTCGCACAGTTTGTCAAATATGGCGCCATAGGCGTTGCGGCGACGGCTGTGCAGTTCGCCGTCTTCTATGTCTTGGCGTCTACGTGCCTGAAGTGCCTGACGCCAAGCGACAAGGCGGTCGAACTGCTGGGGCTGCCGAGCGTCGGCTTCACCGGCGAAGAACCGTGGCATCATGCGCGCTGGTTCCTCGCCGGTGTCGCGACGGCAGCCGGGTTCACCGTCGCGAACGTCTTCTGCTGGCTCATGAACCGCGCGTTCGTGTTCCGTCCTGGCAAGTTTCGCTGGTATGCCGAGTTCGGCATGTTCTTCGGAGTGGCTGCGCTCGCCACTGCAATGGCTCTCGCGGTCCAGAGCATCCTCATCAAGTTCGCAGGAATGACGACCTCGGCGGCCGTCGTCATCGAGGTCGTCGTGTCGTTCATGCTCAACTTTTTCGCCCGCAAATTCTTTATTTTCAGGGGCTGATATGGTATAATTCGCTACCAACAATGAAAAGTATCGCACTTTTTCTGGTTTTTGTGCCGATTCTGCTCGTCTCGGCCGCCTTGCGCGGCGACGTGGCGGTGCAGCCTGTCGACCCCGTGGCGGTTTCTGTCGACTCGGACGATCCCGTCGCGGCTGATCTCGTTGCTTCTCCCGACGTCGACGAACTTTCGATTTCCAACGCCGTGGTCATCGCGGCTGCGGCGGCCAGGGCGGCCGAGGAGGTGCGCGTCGCGGCTGCGGCCGAGGAGCGCGCCGAACTCATGAAGGAGAGGGCGGATGCCGAGGCGAAGGCCGAGATCGCCCTCGCGCGCCGCCGCATATCGACAAGGACGTTCCACCTCGCGCACGCTTCCGCCGAGGATGTCGCGGCGAAGCTCAACTCCACATGGTCCGGCGACTTCGGCGTCGTCTGGAAGATCAACAAGATGGCGATTGCGTTCCCAGAGTCGAACGCCGTGATGGTCACAGCTCCTGCTATGATCCTTGACGCCTGCGAACAGGTTATACGCGAGGTCGATGTCGAGCCGAAGCAGGTCTACATCGAGGCGCGGTTCGTCGAGTTGTCGAACAACGTGTTCCACGACATCGGCATAGACTGGTCGATGCTCGACGGCATGAAGGGCTCGGTGTCGTTCGGAGGCGGGATCCAGGGGAACCGGCTCGGGAAGGGCGTGAGGGACTACACGCGCGTCCTCGACAACGGCACGTCGTATAATCTCTCCGGCTCGGAACTCGTGGGAGGTCACGACGGGAACATCACCTACTTCAACGGAACGCTCGACTTCTCGCAGATGTACGTAATCCTCTCGGCGCTCGAAGGCAACCAGGACGCGCGCATATTCTCCAACCCCAAGATCATCGTCTCGTCCGGAAAGAAGGCGACCGTCGACATGACGACGAAGTACCCGAACGTCAAGATCGCCGCGAAGCGCACTACGAACTCCGGCGGCGACTCCCTCGACCTCGACATGCAGATGGCGGAGATTCCGGGCGAGGACAAGTTCATGTTTGCGAAGGAGGCGTTCTTCAGCTGGGGCATATCGCTCGAGGTGACGCCGCGCATCGGCACGAACGGACTCATCAGCGTGTCGATCGTCCCGACGATCTCGTCGCAGAACGGATGGGTCGAGTCCGGCACGTCGTCGGAGGCCGAGGAGGGCACGATTTCCGCGAAGTATCCGGTGATCGAGGTGCAGCGGCTCGTGACCGAGTTCGCGATGGCGAGCGGGACGACGGCGGTTATCGGCGGACTCTCCCGCACGGTCGAGGAGCAGGTTGACAACGGAATCCCGCTCTTGAGCGACATCCCGTGGATAGGTCCGAAGCTTTTCGGCTCGTCCGCGCGCAAGAAGCAGCAGAAGGAGATCATAGTCTTTGTCACGGTCGGGCTTGTCGATTCCAAGAACATGCGCAAGGACGCCGGGCTTCCGAAGAACGCCGTTCTCGGCCGCCAGTACACGAAGGGCCAGAAGCTCGAGCCGGGCGACCGTCCGGAGAAGAATCTCGAGGGCATCGGTTCGCTCGACCTGCGGTCGCTCGAGGAGCAGGCGGAAGATCCGCTTCCGCCGCCGCGTCCTGACACGTCTTCGTGGATTCCATTTGTAAAGGATCCAAACTACAAAAAGGAGAACAATCGATGAAAAGACTGATGCTTGTGGTTGCGGCGATGACAGCTGCCTCCGCATTCGCCGACAGGGTAATCATGAAGTCCGGGTCGGTGCTCACAGGTTCCGGCGCGGTCGTCGCCGGCGACAAGGTTAAGTTCACCTCCGACGATCTCGGGGCTGTCGAGCTTCCTGCCGACAAGGTTGCGTTTGTCGAGACGGCCGAGGAGAAGAAGGTCGAGGTCGCGGCGCTTCCTCCCGAGCAGAAGCCGCCGGAGACATGGCATGGCTCGATCAACGTCGCCTACGAGAGCGCTCGCGGCAACACCTATAAGAACAATGCCTCGATCATAGCGAACCTCAACCGTCGCTGGGACAATGACCGCGTGAACTTCGACTTCGGCTACTACTACAGCGAGACGGGCACGTCCAAGCACGATCGCGAGAAGTCGACCGACCGCTGGGAGATTGAGGGTCAGCATGACCACTTCTGGAACAAGTCGTTCTACACTTACGAGAACGGCCGCTACGAGCAGGACGACATCGCGGGTCTCGACTTCCGTCTGAGGCTCGGCGGCGGTCTTGGCTACCAGTGGTTCGAGAAGGACGCGCTTTGGTCGATCGGCACCTTGAGCTTCAACCAGGAACTCGGCGCCGCGTGGATCCGCGTCGACTACGCCGAGAAGGATGACGATGCCGAGAAGAGCTACGCTACGCTCCGCTATGCGCATCACCTCAAGTACTTCCCGAAGTGGAACCCCGAGATCGAGGCCTTCCACAACCTCGAGTTCCTCCCGCAGGTCGATGACTTCGACAACCACCTCATCAAGGCGGACGTCGGCTTCACGACGAAGATCATCATGGACTTCGACCTCCTCGCGAAGATTGAGTGGGAATACAACTCCATGCCTTCCGTCGGTCGCAAGTCGAGCGACTTCCGCTACATCGTCGGCCTCGGATACAAGTGGTAATGTGGTGCGAAATGGGCGCGCGGCTAAAGCCTGACGGCTTGACGCGTTTGCCCGTTTCGGAAACCAGCCTATGAGAATCGCGATCGCCTACCCGCCGTTCAAAAGCGAGAAGGGGGTCGCGCTTCTCACTCAGAACCGCCAGTTCCAGTGGTTCTCGCGCCCGACCTACATCTTCCCCGTCGTCCCCGCGACAGCGGCTACGATGCTGAAGAAGGCCGGGCATGAAGTTCTCTTTCTGGACGGCATCGCCTCGGAGCTCTCGCCCGAGGCGTTTGATTCAAAGCTCGCGGAGTTCAGGCCCGAGATTGTCGTCCTCGAGACGAAGACGCCCGTCGTCAAGCGGCACTGGAAGTGGATTGCGGAACACTTGTCGTCTGGAATGGACGGGACCTCGGGCGGTCCCGCACCCTTGCCCACGGATGTTAAATTCCTTTTAGTTGGCGACCATGTCACGGCGCTTCCCGAGGAGTCGATAGAAAAGTCCGGCGTCTGGGCGGTGATCCCCGGCGGCGATTGGGATTTCGGGCTTCTTGACTTTCTCGCCGCCGGCTGCCCCAAGGGCGTCCAGCCGTTCGCCCTCAAGGACTCGATTGCCGACGCCCCGTGGATAGACCGCGACCTCGTCCATTGGGAGCTTTACGCCGAGAAGAACGGCAACTTCCGCCGCAAGCCCGGCACCTACATCATGTCGGGCCGCGACTGCTGGCACGGCAAGTGCACCTTCTGCAGCTGGACGACGCTCTATCCCCGCTACCGCGTCCGCAAGGTGAAGGACGTCGTAGACGAAATCGAGTAGCTCGTCTCGAAGTACGGCGTGAAGGAGATCATGGACGACTCGGGTTCCTTCCCGGTCGGACAGTGGCTCACCGACTTCTGCAACGAGATGATCGTTCGCGGGCTCAACAAGAAAGTCCGCATCGACTGCAACATGCGCTTCGGGCGGCTCACATTGGACGACTACAAGCTCATGCGGAAGGCCGGCTTCCAGTTTGTCCTCTTCGGCGTCGAGTCCGCGAACCAGGAGACGCTCGATCGCTTCTGCAAGGCGCTCAAGGTCGAGGATGTCGAGAAGGGCGCGAAGTGGGCGACCGAGGCGGGGCTCGACGTACATGTCACTTTCATGTTCGGCCACGCCTGGGAGGGTCCAAAGGAAATCGCGAAGTCTGTCGCGCTCGCGCGGCGGCTTCTCGCGAAGGGCTGGGCGAAGACCTTGCAGTGCACGCTGACGATTCCGTATCCAGGAACGCCGCTTTTCAAGGAGCTAAAGGCGAATGACGGCCTCACGACGCTCGATTGGGACGAGTACGACATGCGTCGCGCGATAACGAAGACGCCTCTCGTCACGGAGGACGAGATCAAGTGCGCGATCCGCAAGGTGTACCGCGGCTTCCTTCAGCCCGCCGCGCTTTGGCACCTCTTCCGCCGCAACCTCTTCAACTTCGCTTTCTACTACCGCGGCCTCCGCTATCTCATCGGGCATCTTCTCGACTTCAGAAGTGGGAATGCGTGAGAATGATGCTTGGATCAGTATACAGAGGTGTCGCTGTGTGCGTGTATGTCGCAGAATATGCCATCTTGGTAGGATGCTCCACAACGATATCCGACTCATATATGTATTATCAGAGATTTGGAGCCTTCTTTGTCTCCCCTGCGCAGGCAGAACAGAAGTTTACGGAAGTGACCATTGACTGCCGTCGAAACATGAACTGGAGCTTCTGGCTTATTGTCGACGACGCGGTCGTAGCCCGTATTTCTCCGGTTGTCCGCGATGAACTGCGTCTTGAGCAGTGCGGATTCGAGAAGGAAGGGGACTTGTACCGTCTTGTTTTCGAGGGCGGTTTTGCCGAGGTTCGCATGTCTGGACAGCAAGTCGTCTCCATGGCACTCCGCAAGACATTTGCCGACAAAGGGCCTCGAATCTGTGTAGAAATCACCAGAAGCATGTCGCGTGACGGACTCCCAATGAAGATTTCTGTGCCTGCGGATGCGGACGGTATTCTATCTGCTCTTGGCGAACCTGACGCCGAAGGCAATGTAATGGACTCCAAGTAAAATTCCTCGTAATCGTGAGGCAATACAATGAATAGTGGTAAGTCATCTATGTCGTTTAAGGCAGTTATTCTCGCAGGCGGGTCGGGCGAGCGGTTTTGGCCGCTCTCCACGCCCGAGCGCCCGAAGCAGTTCCTTCGCGTGTTCGGAGGCGAAAGCCTAATCAGGCAGGCGCTCGCGCGCCTTGACGGACTTGTCGCGTCCGAAGACGCGTTCGTGGTGACGACGAAGAGCCTCGTCGCCGCGACGCGGAAGGAGCTCCCCGAGGTCCCGAAGGGCAACATCGTCGGCGAGCCGATGCGCCGCGACACAGGCGCCGCGGTCGCGCTCGGCGTCGGCCTTGCGGCAGGCGGTGCTGACCCTGTTGTCGGCTTCTTCTCGAGCGACCAGATGGTCGCGAAGCCGAAGGAGTTCCGCAAGGTCGTCTCGAAGGCCGTAACCATCGCCCGCCGCAAGCAGGTCATAGTCACTCTCGGCATCAAGCCGACCTACCCCGCGACGTGCTTCGGCTACATCTCGCCAAAGACGCGCACCTTCGTCGAGAAGCCCGATGCGAAGACGGCGAAGCAGTACGTCAAGGCCGGCTATCTCTGGAATGCCGGAATGTTCATCGCCCGTGCCTCGACCTTCCGCGGCGCATTTGCCGCGCACGCGCCCGAGCTTTCGTGCCTCACTTCGAGCACCAATCATCTCGCTGCCCTCTACAGCAAGCTTCCCAAGATCAGCTTCGATTACGCCGTCATGGAGAAGGCGAAGAACGTCGAGGTCGTTCCCGGCGACTTCGGCTGGGACGACGTCGGCAGTTTCGCCGCATTCGACAAGTACTTCCCGCACGACGTGCGCGGAAACGTCCGCGAAGGGCCGTGCACTGTCGTCGAGGCTGAAGGCAACATCTGCGTCGCGCGCTCGGCGCGCATCTCGCTTCTCGGCGTCAAGAATCTCGTCGTCGTGACGACGCCCGATGCCGTCCTCGTCGCCGACAAGTCTCGCCTCACCGAGATAAAGCGCCTCTTCGCCAAGTGACGTCTCTTCGCTATGCCGAAATTTTCAAAATCCCGCCCTTGCGATTTGCAAGGGCATTTTGCTATAATCTGGATGTTCGGTTGAGGGGCGGGCAAAACTGCCACGATGCCGGGCGTTAGATTTCCCGCGCGGTTGTGGCGAAGAACAGTAGCCAACCTCTGCGTTTGGGACGCGTCGAGTGAAAAGCCTCGGAAACTTCAAACTCGTAAAGACGCATGAAGAGGACACTGCCGTCCGTGCAGTTTCGCCTCCTTCGATGTTTCTTTACGGGTCCATCCGAGGCACCTCACTCGAAGCATCGGGGGAGGTGTTTGTTTTCCCGCACTTGCTTCCGATGTCTGACGAATCGGGAGAAGCACGTTGCGCTTTCCGCGCCGAGGGTGTCAACGTGTCGTCAAGTGGCGCGCGAGAGGAGACAGGAAATTGTTGCCACGAAGAACATTTCGCTTCTCGCTGGGCAGCTACCGCCGCAGAGTGCGCACTATACGACTGGCGGTAGCCGCATTACCGAAGACAGTTGCCTGGGAATTGATTTCAAGTGTGAATAACGAGAACAAGTGATGTAAAGAAAGGAAAGATAGCATGAAAGCAATCAAATCTATCGGGCGTTGCTGCGCCGCAATATCATTAGGCATCCTGTGCGGGTGCGAGACCGTGACGGTTCCGCCAACGCCGTCGCCGGGAACGGTACACTTGCCGCCCGATACTCCCGTGTTAGGAAAGCCTGGCGACGCGACCATTTACGATTTGAAGCGCTTGGTAAAGGAAATACTGGACGAGATTAAAGCAGACAATGATTTCATGGAGACTTTGAAGGCCATGAAAACAGAAAAGGGAGAGAAGCCCGATCTCGTTGTCGCATACGTAGATAACGAGTCTCACGATGGAGATATCAGGGCCATGTGTAGACCTATGCGAAATTACATAATTGAAGGGCTTAAAAACCTCGTTTCATTAAGGATTGACGACAATAGCATTGTGCTGGCACCTCGCATCCTGTCGGATATAAATGGAGGGAATAAAGACGCCAATAAACGCATCACGCCAGATTCTTTGGATTTATATCTATGCATACTAGTGGAAAAAGACCCGCGACCGCCATCTGATGGTTTCCACTGGTACGCAATTAATGCCACTATGCATAATCTTCATACTGGCAGAATGTTCAACACGTGGAATCGTAGTTTTTACAAAAAATAGAAAGAGGAGACCTGCATGAATGCCCTAAAAACACTTGTTGTATTGACACTAGTTGCAGCGTCGTTTTCCGGTTGCACCAGTACGCGAATATGCAATTCCGACGGTGGCATTGAAATCATGGTGGACGAGAAAGGAAAAACCGACATCCGTATTGACGATGTCTGCTTCAGGGACTGGCTTGCGGTGGAAGACATCGCGACTCCTCGGCGCAATTCGGGCGGAATCTTGACTTCGACGGTCAGCATACGAAACACCCTGACCGACAAGAACGATTACTATCGCATGGATAAATTTAAGGTGCAGTACAAGGCGACTTGGTTTGATGCCAATGGCATGGACGTTACGCCCGACTTGTCGCTGTGGATGCCCATAGATATGGGCGGCGGAGACTCGGTGCAGATAAAACTTGCCGCCCCAACAAAGAGAGCAACGCGCTTTGTGCTTCGAATTAAACATGTCAGGTAATGCCGAAAGAGGAAATGTGTCATGGATAAAATAATCGCAAAAATATTGTTTGTCGGCATGCTTGCCATGTTGGCGGGGTGCGCAACTGGCGAAGACTTCGTGCCGCCTCCACCGAAACCGTTGACGGTTACCCACGCGGAACCGCAGAAGGCTGCTTCGGAAGACAAGGTAAAGCCGGTCGTGACCGGGGATCCGGCGACGGTTGTTGACGAGGCACCAAAGCGGAGAGCAAAGGCAAGAGATAAAAAACAACCCGTGTCGCCTGCCGCAGTTCGCAAGGTTGCGCTCGTAGTGCAAAACCATGCCGACCCCGGAGCGGGGATCCCGTTCATGGCGCTTACCGACGCGCTGATGGCGAAACTTTCAGGATGTGGACTTCAAGTCATAAACCCATATAATGCGATAGGGGTCAACCTTAATCGCACAGCCGCAGGAGAGAAGATGCCGGAAGTGTCGGCAATGGAGATCGCTCGCAAACTCAAGGCAGATGGCGCTATTACGGCGTCGGTCTTGGAGTTTCTGGATTCTGCAAGCGACACAACACACCAGTATTCAATCCGGATAGTCCTGAATCTCGCGGATGCTTGGAGCGGTGCGACAGTTGTTGAAGGTGAAACTGTTGAGAAATCGAGCCCATATTACGCGACCGATTTAGTCAGACGGAAGAAGCCGAAGCTTCTCAATGATCTTATGTATTCCGCAGCAGACAAATGTGCGGCGAAGTTGAAGAAGAATCCCAAACTGCTTAACTGGAAGCCCACTCCGCCTCCGCCACCGAAGCCTTTGCCGCCACCGCCAGACGATCCGTGGTTGACGCTTTCTGACATAGACGGTGTTGTGCAGGAACATATCGATTCAATGCGAGCGGATCCCGTGTTCCGAGACAACTATGATACTGCGCAGGCGGCAATTGATCACATCCCGCTTGTTGTAGTCGGAGGGTTGGTGGATTTGACAAATGGAAAGTCGCCTACTGCCGACTTGGACAACCTCCTCGCGTCAGCTTCGCAGAATGTACGCATAACGCTTCTCAGAACACGCCTCGTAGATGCAAAGGACGATTCTGTCATTACGGAGATGACGGACAGGATAGTCAAGAATGGTAAAAGCCCAACAGAAGACGGAGCGTTAATGGCTGTCTTGAAGCAGCATGGTTCTCCAGATTTCTTCATGGTTGGAGATATAAAGTATTTCCCTGAAAGGGGAAAGCACATTTATAGAATTCGGCTTGCGTTGCACAATCTCCATACGGGGAAGATCGTATGGGAAGACTTTAAAGACGTGTCCAAGAATACGGGGGTGTCGAAATGAAAAAGTTGACTTTACTGCTGATCGTACTGATTTGCGGATTTGCGGTGCTGCTTGTGGTGGCAAGAAATATGTCCGCCATAGGAACAAGTAGCGAAAATGGAAGTGAGATGCCTACGACGGTAGTCACAAATATGGTCACGAACACTATCGCGGTTACGAACATCGTGGTTGTGACCAAAGAGCAGGTTGCAGACAAAAAGGAATCTCGTCGCGTCGCGCTTGTCGTGCAGAACCACACGTCCGACGCGCCGATGTTGCCAATGGCGGCGTTTGCGGATACGCTGACTTCGCGGCTTTCCGGCAAGACCCTCCGCGTTGTAAACCCGCACAACGTCATCGGCGTAAACCAGAACCGCACGGCGAAGGGCGAGGAAATGCCAGAGGCGTCCGCGCAGGAGATAGCCCGCATAACCGGCGCGGAAGGAGTTGTTACCGCGTCTATTCAAGAGTTCACCGGTGAGGACATTCAATGGGATGGCAAAGTCATTGCCCATACTCTCAAGGTGCGGATTGCGCTCAATCTCGCGGATGCCGCTACAGGTGAAACGATCTGCGGTGTCGACGGCGTTGAATTCAGCAAGAACTATCCGGCTGAGAAGGTAAAGTCCGATACCGCGACGCTGTACGAAGGATTAATGCATCTCGCCGCCGCGAAAGCGTCGGAGAAGTTTCTTGCCAAGTTGTCTGCGGAGGAATGGGGGCATAACAAGGTGGAGCAGGT
Organism: Kiritimatiellia bacterium; assembly: GCA_017406465.1. Classification (GTDB taxonomy): domain Bacteria; phylum Verrucomicrobiota; class Kiritimatiellia; order RFP12; family UBA1067; genus UBA1067. The sequence continues at coordinate 86,214 of JAFQYM010000010.1, forward strand.
GCATGTGAACTTCACTTGCAACCGACAAGGGGCGGTTGTCAAGATTGACGGTGTCGCGCGGGGTACGGCTCCGGGGACGGTGGCTGTTGCGAAAGGCAATCACAACATCAGTGTTGAATATCCGTTCTGCGTTCCGTTTGCGATGCAGGCGTTCTGCACGGATGGCCAGACCTACAATGTTGTGCTTCCGCTTGATGCAATGGGGCGTGAACGCTTCAAGGGCGAAATGCTTTTTGCAGAGACGCTTGACCGCATCCGCAAAACTGGAGCGTCTGATGACTATGTGCGTCGTACACTTGCGGACGGGACTTCGCAGTTCTGGAAGAACAGCGGCGTAAAAATAGACAAGGGCGAAGTCAAGGACCTGAAACTTGATCCACCTGGCGGCGGAGAATCCGTTGCGCCAAAGTCGCCCACGGTCGATCAGCTTATGGAGAAGGCGAGGGAGTTGTGAGAACACTAACCAGATTTTTCCTTGCTCTATTCGCTGTGGTCCTGTTGAGCGGATCGGCATATAGTAGCCCTCCTCGGCATCCCGGTATGACGGGTGTAGGCGAAAATCCACAAGAAGGGACGGCATCAAAGCAGCAGATTGAAGCGCAAGCGATACAGGACTTGATACAGAATGCGAAAGATAATCTTGCCTTTGAAAAGAAGTGGGAACTAGATCCGTTGAGCCGTCCGAAGTTTAATCTTATTTCGGCATCAGACATCACTAAATACCGTTATACAGATCGGTATCTTGAGCTTGGCAACACAGAAGTCTCCAATTATTTCATCCTTCAAGACGACTATGTGTTTCGAAATCTTAATGGTAGATTTGACAAGATCCCTGCTGGTTTTATTTGGGATGGAGCGTCAATATCTAAAGCAGTGGCATTTGTGGCGTTGGAGGTTGGCAATACCCGTTATAACTCGGCCATAGCAGAGGGTCTGATCCACGATTACATGTACCGCAATCCGCAACGGTACACGCAAAGAGAAGCAGACGAACTATTTTATGACAATCTGAAGAGATGTAATAATCCAGATGCGTTGAAGATGTATAAAGGCGTTGATTTGTTTGGGGCAGAATCGTATCTGCGCCATTTGAATAATCAGCAACAGGGCTATTATGATGCGTTCACTCCGGAATTTTATGCGGAGAACTTGAAGACGTTTCAAGGTGCGAAGGATTCCTCTTTGCAAAAGAAGCAAGCAGACATGAACAGTTCCAACCGTAACAGTCCGAGCGACGATTGGGATTGCTGCAAATGCGCGAACCCAGAAGATCGTGATTTTTACTGTACAAAATGCGGAAAGATATCTAAGGGTTTTGCGCCGCACGTAGACAAGGAATTTGAACAGATGTTGAAAAGGAGGAAATAATTGAAGGGGACTGGCATGAAAAAGATGTCTGTTGTTCAAACTCTCGTCTTCTCGCTTCCAGCCAGGCAACGTGAGCGGGGATTGCGGACGGGCCGGCATTCTGCAGGGCATCGGGCAGGGGCTGTCGGGGCTGTAAACAAACAACATTGTGAAGTTAAGCTAAGGTAAAGGAGAATCTATGATGACACTCATAAAGGAAACAAACATGACATTTAATAGACTTCTTTGCGGGATGGCATTGTGTGCCGCCTGTGCAGGTTGCATGAGCGATCCGTACATAGGCGAGAGCCTTGCGAAGCTGGACGGTCTTCCTAAGCTGGTCAAATTGCCTGTCGGTTATGACGTTGCCGATGTTGCTGTTGAGCCGGTTGAAAAAGATAAGTTATTGGGAGAATGGGACTCAGGGGTTGTTGAAGAATTATGGAGGCACGTTGACGGCGGCGGTATTTATGATATTAAAAAGTCTCTAAAGGACGTGAGATACAGTTTTTTCTCTGATGGATCATTCGGGAGGGTTGAAGCTGCAAAAATGTTCACGCTAAATCAATACGGCATGACGATAGGCGTGGACGGATACTTGCTGAAGAGTCTTGGTAGCTGGAGCTATGAGAATGGAACCCTTACTTTAAATACGAAGGTGTATGATTTGCAGGTGACTAGTGGGCGGGATGGGAAAGTCGTATCAAAGAAGAAAGAAGAGTGTAATCTAACAAAGGTACTCAATATCACATGTTATAAAAACGGTAGAATCGCCTTTGAGACTGAAGATCTGAAAGCTGAGGATTCTCAGGCAGATGGAACGCGAAAATCAGTGTTTGTTGACAATCGCGGGATAAGGACGGAGCGTAGCATTAAAGTTACTGGCATGCGTGATGGAAGAGAAGTAGGTGTCATTGTGGAAAAGATATCTTCTCCAATGAAGTTTATTCGAAAGCCAGAGTAGGTGCGAACGCAAACATTAAAGTCATGATAGTCTATAGACAGGTCCTAATCTTTTGTCTGTTGGCATTGTGTTGTGCGGCTGGATGCGTCCATAACCGCTTGTCAATGATGGTTGATGTCAAAGACGGTGGACGTCAGATAGAGACAAAAAATCGGTACGCGCTCAGGTTCAATGGCAGCTCACGCGATAGCATATGGTATGGTGAATGGCTCGCCGACCTGTACAAGTCTCAGCCAAAGGTTTTTGATTCCGACGGAATTCCTGTTGAGATTAGCGGTGATGCCTTGCTGCGCACCAAGTCGGTAGCAAATGGTTTCACTTGGACGGGTGTGTTCTGGACGGGTGTGTTCGCCCCGCTTTTGGTTCTCCCGGTCATGGTTAGTGGCAATGGACAGAAAAGTACCTACATCGTCGATGTTGTGGATAATCCCGATGCCCATGCGACTGTCACGGTAAAGGTGAAGGATGACACTGCATTTTGCTTGCTGTCGCCGTTACCGATGCTGTGCTATCCAGGAACGTCCAGCTTTGTGGATGAGCCAAGTGAGTGTTGCAAGTTCTCCAAGCACGCCGTGAAAATCATGGGTGCGGAGCCTTTTTTGGAATATGGAGATGAAATCGAGAGCTTTGGTGGGAAGCTCAAACTCCCGGCGATGGTGGCTTTTTGCAGTGTTGATGCATACGGAATCGCGGTTGTGCTAAAACAGATGGAAGACGCCGGGCAGATTGACGCTTCGCGTTGCAGAAAACAAGAAACTTCGCTTGTGGCGATGGCTGGTTTTGATTTGGTTGATTTCCACAAAGATGATGGCAATGGATATCGTTATTCCTTTGTCGTCAAATCACGCACGGGGCGCTTATCCTTTCGCGAGTCGCGCATGTTTCAGGCCGAACTGCGCGGAATAATCCGCAACGATTTCGCCACGTCATTTCCAGCGGTGAATCGAGCCGTTTTAGTCGTGGACTTTGTGAAATATTCATTGTCTAAGGATGTTGTTGAGGGAACGGCATCTGTCTTGCCGCTGGATATTCTATCGTTTCAGTATGACAATAATACGCGCAAAGGCATGATTAGGATTTGTGTCGAACCTTCCAAGATGGAAGAGGCCAGGGAATGTTGCAGGAAAAATATTGAGCTTATCGTGCGCGACAAGAATATCGTGCATGTCGCGGGGCAATTGCCGCCGGAAGCCCGATACTATTCGCTTAGCGAAACGATGAGCAGTGACAATGTCCTAGAAATTGAGTTCAAGGCGGAGTGAATGAATGAGGTATTTGCTGTATGGTGTCATTATCATTGCATGTATGCACATGACTGGATGTGTGCACACGCATTCTGTAGTGACAGTTGACGCAGAAGGCAATGTCGAACGCATAAAGACAAGGTATCGTTATCGGATAGTGGAAAGAAGTGCCATGGACAAAAAGATGCTTCTGGATATCCATACTGATGCATTTGCCGAATTTCAACCAGATGTGTTCAACTCGGCCGGAATCCCCGTTGAGTTGGCTAAAGATACCATTACGTTAAATATGAATCAGATACATGTTGATTATTTGATTGAAAAAAGGGCAAGGGCGTATGCCATTGCCGCTCGGCTAAAGGAACTGGAGGATTCTGGGCGGATTACAGATTTACTGGCCGTAAAAGTCATGCTTGCACACAGGCTTTCAAGAGTTTTGCAAGGCAATGTTGACTATGGCAATGTTGACATGTGTCCGTTTGAGATAAATGAGCTTGAAAACGAAGGGGACCACGATTTTGCCTATCGATTCAGCTTGTCGAAGAAGAAAGTCGGTGGACTTACGCCTTTAGATGTAAATGAGATACGTAATGCGTTCCATGCCGTGATTCGCTCAATATATGTAATGAAGCATTGGGAATTGAACCCGCGCGCCCTTGCGGTTGATTTTGTCGAATTCACGGTGACTGATGGACATATTAGAGGTAAAGTCGTCGTTGTTACAACAGAGGTCGATAGCGTTTCTTATGACTCAGTGTCGCGGAAAGGGCGAATCGCGGTGCGCGTCAATGTAAATCAATTGGATGATGCGCGGCGGTTGATTCGCAAAAGGATTGGAGAATTCGCTTCACGGAGCAACATTGTTGTTGAAGGGGATGCGATCCCTTCTGGCGCAAGATTCTATACTGAGAGTGAAACACTAAACGACAACGGAATCCTTGAAGTGGATTTCAGAACGGAGTGAGAACAACATGATCAATAAATTTGTCGCTGGCTTGACAGCAATGGCCTTATGTGTTGCAACGCAAGGATGCTTTTGCGGCAGTATCAGAACTCATGCTACAGTTTCTACGCAAGATTATGGAGGAAACATCTTTACAAAGTATCGGTATAGAATTATTGAAGTTAAAGGGAGTCTACATCATGCAGGATATGGATTTTGGCGTGGCGTGGACTTAGACGACATTGCGATTGCGAGCGAATTGAAGACAAAGTATCCGAATGTGTTCTCGGATTCCGGATTGCCTCTGACAGTGAGCTTACGCCCTAGGGGAGTCAAATCCAGAAATGGCTGGACGGTTTTCTTGACTATTATCAGTGCCACATTATACCCTAACACGAGTAATACCTCATTTTCATATGATGTAGATTTGACGGTGTCGTGTGACGTAACAAAGAAAGATTGTATTTCTGCGGCTGATCTTAACGTGGATGACAGGTTTTCTGTGATAAAATCCACTGATTCTGCGGTTAGTATTTTCCCTACGGCACTGATTCCGTATGGAGATATTCCTGACTGTGGTGCAAATCCCGTATGGGGGCAGAAAGACAAAGCCCTTGGGTCTGATAATGGGGTACTGAAAGCAATGAGTGATTTCAATTATCTGAATTCGGGACTGCTTATAGATGCCTTTACGTACGGAGTTGTCGCCAAATTGAAGGAAATGGAATGTAGCGGAAGGATTGATTCAATGCTGCGAACGGCGAAATTGGCCAAGTCGGCGGTGCCGACGCATACATTGGTGAGTCTTGCTCGGGAACCGGGAAGCGATTTCGCTTATGAGTTTACGCTAGAATTGTCTGCGGTGCCGGACAATCCTGACATGGCGTTGTCAGCCATTTTGACGGAGTTTGGCAGGTTGATAAAAGAGGAATATGCTGATTCGTTTCCCGGTGCAAATAAAGCGGCGCTCATTGTGGATTATTCAGATGTTGGCATAAGTGGCATGGAGATTAAAGGACGTGCAGCAATCTTGACGATTGCACCGGTCTCGCTTTCATACGATGCAAATACGCGGCGAGGGAAATTGTCTGTGCGGTTCAATCCTGGCCAGTACGAGGAGGCGCGGGAGTGGATTCGGAAGAACATCGAAACGCTCGCGCGCGACAAGAACATCGCGCTCGTTACAGGGCAATTGCCACCAGCGGCTACCTACGACTCGCTCGGTGAGATTCTCAAAGACGGCAATATCCTTGAAATAGAGTTCAAAACGGAATGAGGAGTATGACAATGAAGGGGATAGGATTGATCTTTGTTGCTTGTTGTTTGGTGCAAAGTGGATGTGTAAGTCCATACAATTTCTACTCCGAAGCGGAGTTGCTCCAAATGGTTAGCGATTATGAGGCGGGAAGGTCTTTGTCTGCCAACCCGAATGTCCTTGGGTCTCCAGTTGGTGATTCCGCTTTTTTGGTCGGAAAGTGGAAGTCTGAATTTGAGACTCAAGTCATCTTGTGCGGCCTTTTTGAAACGAGTGGTGTCTGTGTCCCGAAGATGAGCAGACTCGTCTCATTGGTTGAATGGGATTTCAGGCCAGATGGTACATATTCACGAAGTGTAGGAATGGTGTACTATTTCCAGGGCGGCAACTCTTCTCCACGTGTTGATCGTAAAGTAGAAGGATCTTGGCGCTTGAAAAATGGTGAATTGCTGCTTGTTGAGTCGCTGTTGACCGACACCACTGCGAGTCTTGGTGTGAATCTTGGTTATAGAGATGTGGTAAATAAGATGAGGGTTAGTGCATGCTCTGAGCAGGAGATCATGATTGATTTTGCATCCAGTTTGGATATGAAATCTGCAGACGAGGATATTAAAACGCAACAAGCGACGGCAATCATTGCACGATATGGAAAGGCCAATCAGATGTATACGAACAGCAGAATCGCGTATGGATGGGATTCGCGTGGGTATGCAGTTAAGCGGATGTTCACAGTAATGAATGGCGACAATGAGGGCTTTTTATCCATTGAGGCTGTTGAGCCTGCTGTCTGCAAACGCATAGCCAGCTACAGTTTGAAGACGGAGCAAACGACAAAACGGGACGCCTCGCCAACGAGTAAAGCACCAATGTTTCTGAAATACTCGTTGGAGAGTTTGATTTGGAATGACAGGAAGGATTTTGAATGTCAGTTTGTTGTCCGTCTGACAGGAGCGCCATGCTTTGGCGCGTATTTTGATGTTCAGCGGGAATTTGTGGCTCAAATGCGCGATGTGTATCTAAAAATGCATCCAGGGACAAATCCTGCGTCGCTTAATGTGGATGTTCGGCCAAAGCTTGAGGATGGGCGGATCGTTGGAAGTGCGGTCGTGCTTACGATTACGCCTGTTTCACTTAACTACAATGCCAACACGCGCAGGGGAAAACTGGCGGTGCGATACTGCGCAGGGCAATATGAAGAGGCACGACGGTGGATTATCAGGAACATTGAAACGCTTGCCCGCGACAAAAATATCGCGCTTGTTACAGGGCAACTGCCGCCAGCTGCGACATACTACTCGCTTGGCGAGACGACAAAGGATGGCAACATTCTTGAAATTGAATTCAAGACCGAATAACGTTGAATGAGACCTTATGGAGAAAACGTGATGGCCGAACTTCGGAGAAAGTGTACATGTTTGTTGCCTATGGCACTGGGTGTGCTGTTCGTTCTTGCAGGGTGTTGCCATGAGCGTACGGTCGCCATTGTGAACGTAAAAAATGTAGGTCGCAAGATATTAACGCGATATCGTTATAGGGTTGTCAAGTTCCACGAGTTGAAGGACTGGCTGTCGGGGACTGGTGCCGATTACGAAGGTTTGAAAGTGTACCAACCGGATGTGTTCTCGGACGACGGAATACCGGTTGTCATCAAGAACGATTATCACAGTCACAAAAGCAAAAAATGGCGTTTCCCTGATGGCGCAGCTCAGGAGTTTCTCTGCCTTCTCTATGAATTGCCAACAGGATTTACATTGCCTTGCAATTTTCGGGAAGAGGAGTCATCGGATTCTTATGCGATGGAATTAATTGGGACTGAGGGCGGCGGGTATGCAAAGGCTTCGTTTGATTTATATTATGCGAAGGATGAGGTTGTTTCATTCATCTCGCCCTTTGCGTGGCTTTTCTACATATACGGCAACAATGCGCCGGATAGATTTGAAGGTGGGGTCAAGTTCCAGCATGACAGTTGGACTGTTTTTTCGCATGGTGGTGCGGTGGACTACGAAGCAAAGGCCTATGGCCTCGCCGTCAAATTAAAGGAACTTGAGGATTCTGGAAGAATCACCGACGCAAATCTGCGTTTGGCGAAAGAAGTATATGCACGACGATCTCTCGCTCGGAGTCAGATTCGTGAGCGCAATCGCATAGATGAAAATGCAAGGCCGCGACAGCTTGTCGGTCGGCAGCAGTCGCAGGAGCGTCAAAAGGCAGTGACAATAAATCCGCCAACACCGAAGCCGTCCTACAAGATAATCTCTCTTGAACGCGAGAAGTCCGTCGATTTTGCTTATACGTTTTCGCTTGAAATGAGCGAGGACCCGTCCATAGAGGCTTTTTTTGCTATACAGGGTGTTTTTGCGCGAGAGGTGCTGGATGCGTACAAGGCAGAATATCCTACTGCCGATGTCTCGACGCTGAGGGTTTATGTGTTGCCGCAGTTGGTCAACGGAAGAATAGAGGGGCGGGCTGCTGTGCTGACGATTGCGCCTGTCTCGCTCTTATACGATGCCAATACCCGACGCGGGCGGTTATCCGTTCGTTTCAACGACGGACAGTACGAGGAGGCGCGGGAGTGGGCGAAGAAAAACATAGAAACGCTTGCCCGCGACAAGAACATCGCACTCGTAACAGGGCAATTGCCGCCAGCAGCTACTTACTACTCGCTCGGCGAGAAAGTCGACGGCAACGTCATGGAAATAGAGTTCAAAACGGAGTAACGCAAGCGGTGATGGTGGGCAAGTGCTTTCCGGCGTTCTGATGGGGATTGGACAGGGTTTGTCGGGACTATAGACCGCAAGCTGCCTGAACCCTGGCAGACGCCGCTGCGTGAGGCAAACCTCCGCCACGGCGGACGCGACGGGTATTCGTAGGCGTGTCGCAACGCGATGCCATCGCGGGGAAGAGCATCCCTTCCCATAATTGGAATCTCTGGACGCTGCCTCTCCCACTGGACAACGGGGGTGAGAATATGATAGAATTACTTCCGTAACGGTCGTTACGGTAATGGGCGTTGCGGTTGATGTATGAAATTCTACGACAGAAAAAATGAACTGGAGACCTTGCGGCGGATTCAGGTTGAGTCCCTGAAGTCGGCGCGGTTCACTGTCATGACAGGCAGACGGCGCGTCGGCAAGACAGAGCTTCTGAAGCATGCCTTTGGACGGACGGGATATCTCTACTTCTTTGTCGCAAGGCGAAGCGAGGCGGAGCTTTGCGAGAACTTCGTGCGCGAAATCGAGGAGAAGCTGAACGTCCCCATCCCCGGTACATTTTCCAGAGTCTCCGATGTCGTGACCTTCGTCATGCGCATAGCAAAGGATCGGCCGGTCACGCTTGTCATCGACGAATTTCAGGAGCTGAGCCGCGTGGACCCCGGCGCGTACAGTTCCCTTCAGAGGGACTGGGACATGATGAAGGGCGACATGAAGCTAAATCTTGTCGTCAGCGGAAGCGTCAACCGCCTCATGAACAAAATCTTTCGCGATGAACACGAACCTCTTTACGGACGGCAGACTGATTTCTTGAAGATTTCTCCGTTCACCACGGATGTTCTGAGGGAAATTCTGCGCGACCATGACAGAACGGCGAACAACGAGGCGCTTCTTGCCCTATACTCCATTACGGGGGGAGTCGCCAAATATGTGGAGCTACTGATGGATGGAGGGGCGTTTGATAGGGATTCCATGCTGGATGTCGTGTTTCGCGAGGAGTCCACCTTTTTGGAGGAGGGACGAATCTGTTTGAGCGATGAATTCGGCAAGGACTATGGAACCTACTTCACGATTCTTTCGGCGGTGGCGTCGGGGAAAACGGCGCGGTCGGAGATCGAAGGCGCCATCGGCGGCGGAGAGTCCGGCGGATATCTCCGCAATCTTTCGGATCAGTACGGACTTCTTGCGCGCAGCCATCCGCTGTTCGCGAAGCCGCTTGCAAAGAATGTGCGCTACCGTCTGAACGACAACTTCTTCCTCTTCTGGTTCCGTTTCATCGCCCGCTACAGCTACATGCTTGAGATAGGATCGCACAACAGGCTCAAGGAACTGGTCAAGCGTGACTGGAATGTCTTTTCCGGCCAGATGCTCGAGCGCTATTTCCGTCAGAAAATCGCCGAACAGAGGAAGTGGACTCGTATCGGGTCCTGGTGGAACAGGAAAGGCGAGTGCGAAATCGACCTCGTGGCGGAAGACGAGATATCGCGCAAAGCGATCTTTGCTGAAGTGAAGCGCGACGGCGGACGCATTTCCATGAACGCCCTGCGAGAAAAGGCGTCGGCCTTCATGCGCGCCACAGGGCAGTTTAAAGACTATGCGATTACCTTCAAATCCTTGTCACTTGAAGATATGTAAAATATGGCCCGCAACACAATAGACAACGACGTGGCAATGACGGGTGGCGCAGAAGGTGCGCCTCGCGCGAGGCGCTACCGCGTCGTGATCGCCTACGACGGCACGGCGTACTCCGGATGGCAGTACCAGGAGAACGCCGTCGGCATCCAGCAGGTCGTTGAAGACGCCCTTGCATATCTCGATGGCGCGCCCGTTCGCGTCTACGGCTCGTCGCGCACGGATGCAGGCGTCCACGCGAAGGGCTTTGTCGCCCACTTCCACCTGACGAAGCCGATCCCCGCGAAGAACCTCGTGCGGGCGATGAACGCACGGCTCCCAGACGCGATCCGCGTCCTCAAGGCGTCGTATGCGAAAGAGGATTTCGACGCTCGCCTCTCCGCGAAGGGGAAGGAGTACCGCTACCAGCTCTATCAGGCGGACATCCTTCCGCCGCATCTCGCGCCCTACTGGACTTTCTGCCATCGTCCGCTCGACCTCGCCGCGATGCAGAAGGCGGCGGCGTATTTCGTGGGGAAGCACGACTTCGTCTCCTTCGCGGCGAATCCCGACCGCGTCCTCGACTCGACTGTGCGCAGCATATTCTCCTTCGAGGTGAAGAAGGCGGGGCCTCGCTACACCTTCATCGTGCGCGGCGACGGCTTTCTCTACAAGCAGGTGAGGTCCATGGTCGGTTTTCTCATTTCGGTCGGGAAGGGCAACGAGCGCCCCGAGGCGGTGAAGGAGCTCCTCGCGGCGCATTTGCCGCGCACCGCCCGCGTAGAGACCGCGCCCGCCCGCGGCCTCTTCCTTTGGAAGGTGTTTTATTAAGGCGTCCGCACCCCCTTGCATTCTGGCGGGGGAAATGATATACTATTCCTTGTTTTCCGATTTGGGGCTGTAGCTCAACTGGATAGAGCATCAGACTACGAATCTGAGGGTTGTGGGTTCAACTCCCGCCAGCCCCGCCAATCGGAAAGGCCAGATTGCGGGGTGGAGCAGCCTGGTAGCTCGTCAGGCTCATAACCTGAAGGTCGTTGGTTCAAATCCAGCCCCCGCTACCAAGAAATCTGGCATAACGTCGGACCGTAGCGCAGCCTGGTAGCGCGTTTGCTTGGGGTGCAAAAGGTCACGAGTTCAAATCTCGTCGGTCCGACCATTTCCCCTTATGCTATAATACCTGTCATGGGAGAGTCTGCAATAACATTGCGTAGGAGATGGATCGTTTGTGGTGCCTGCGGCGTCATTGGCGCGGCGCTTTTGATTTTTTCTGGGTGCGTGTCTGGGGGCGCGTTGCGCGGAACGCTACGGCTTGCTGACGGCGGGATGCCACTTGCCGACATTGTTATCGCCCCCACCGCCGACGACAACCTAAAGTTCGCCGCCGCCGAGCTAAAGGAACACCTCGACAAGATCACCGGCGGAGATTTCGCCATCGTCAATTCGCCGCGCGAGGGGAAGCAGCAACTTGCGATCTCCCTCGCTCCAGGGCTTGCAAAACAGGAAGTTAGCATATCGTTTTCCGATTCCGGCGTTGCGCTCGAAAGCGGCGCACACCCGGAATACGCAGTCTACGATTTTCTCTGGGACTACTGCGGGGTGAGATGGCTCGACCCGACGGACGCCGGCACTGTCATTCCGTCGAAGCCGAACCTTGCCGTCGTCCGCCGCGACCGGACCGACCGTCCGTTTGCCAAGGGGCGGAATCCAAGCGGCGCGTATTCTTCGACGCTCTGGACAAGGGGCTCGCCAGGATGGACGAACTACCTGCATGTCGCATATCCCTTCGCCTTCACGAACGCCACGTTCGCCGCCGCGGAACAGGAGATAGCACGTCGTAGCGCTCTTTTCCTGAGGCGCATGAAGTCAGGCGGCGAGGTTGCCAACGCCTGCCATTCCTTCTACTGGTGGTACGACCGGTTCTGGAACAAGGGCAACCCGAAGTTCGAGCGCTTCGAGCCGGGATTCTTCGCGCAGGGCTATGACGACCAGGAGGAACCGCCGCAGCTATGCTACTCAAATCCAGCCGTCATAAGGCAGACCATCGCCGACGTCAGGGACTATTTCGACAACGGCGGGTACAGGTCCTCCTACCGCGGCATAGGCGGGCCCGGCCCCAAGTGGGGCAAAGACACCTACTGCCTCGAACCGATGGACAACCATGCGTACTGCAAGTGCACCAAGTGCACCAGCCAGTATCGTCCCGAGGTCATGTTCTTCAATGCCGAGCATTCCGACTACTGGTTCAGGTTCGTCAATGCCGTCGCGGAGGAAGTCGCAAAGTCCCATCCCGGCAAGAAGATATCGACGCTCGCCTACAGCTCGCACACCGGTGCGCCGACGTTCAAGCTCGCGCCGAACGTAATCGTCCATTTCTGCTTCACCTGCAACCGCATGCCGTACTCCAAGCGCAACAAGCTCGAACTCTTGTGGCTCAACAAGTGGCGCGAGGATTATCCGGAGCGGCCGTTCGGGCTGTGGCTCTACAACACCTTCCCCAAGGAACGCGCCGATCGCTATACATTCGTAAACTGCTTCCCCGGTTTCTTTGCGGGCGTCCTCGGGGCCGAATACGCGCTTTTCGACGATTTGGACATTTCCGAGAACATCTATAACTGCGGCTTCATCGACGATTACGAGAACTACCTTTCGCTCAGGTGGATGTGGAACCCGAGGGAATCGCTGAAGAAGCTTGAAGGCGACTACTTCTCGTCGTACGGAAAGGCCGCGCGTCCGATAAGGAAGTTCTACCGCATCGTCGAGGAGCGCTACTGCAATCCGAAGAACTATCCGCAGGCGTTTCTCGACGAATGGCATCACCAGACCATCACCATCGCCTGGAAGGCGCTCGGCACCCGCGAAGTAATGCGCGAGCTGGAGTCTCTGATGCTTGAGGCGGAGCGTCTTGCCGACACGCCACAGGCGAAGGCCCGCGTCGCGAATTGGCGGGCGGGCGTCTTCGAGTACATGCGCGCGGGCGAGATCGAGGGCCAGAGGCGGATTCGTCTTGGAAAATGACGGCGCGGCCGCAGCTTTTTTGGTATAATAACCGACAAACAATCAAAGAAAGGAACGATTTAAATGGGAGGCGGTCTGATTTTCTTCGCCATTCTGGCGATTATAGTGTTCATCGCAATCATCAAGACGGCGGTAATCGTGCCGCAGAAGACAGCATACATCATCGAGCGGCTTGGCAAGTACCGCTGCACTCTTGACGCGGGCTTCCACATCCTCGTGCCGTTCTTCGACCGAGTGGCCTACCGCCACACCTTGAAGGAGCAGGCGATTGACGTGCCGCCGCAGGAGTGCATCACGAAGGACAACATCGCCGTTTCGGTCGACGGAATCCTCTACATGCAGGTGATGGATCCCGCGAAGGCCAGCTACGGCATCGGGAACTACCTCTTCGCGACGACCCAGCTCGCGCAGACTACTATGCGTTCCGAGATGGGCAAGCTTGACCTCGACCGCTCGTTCGAGGAGCGCACCTCGATCAACGCGGCGATCGTCGCGGCGGTCGACAAGGCGAGCGACCCGTGGGGCATCAAGGTTACGCGCTACGAGATCAAGAACATCACGCCGCCGCGCACGATCCGCGACGCGATGGAGAAGCAGATGCGCGCCGAGCGCGAGAAGCGCGCGATGATCGCCGAGTCCGAGGGCGAGCGCCAGGCCAAGATCAACCGCGCCGAGGGCGAGAAGCAGGAGGCGATCAACCTCTCCGAAGGCGAGAGACAGCGCAAGATCAACGAGGCCGAGGGTCGGGCGAAGGAGATCCTGCTCGTCGCCGAGGCGCAGGCCGAGGGCATCCGCAAGGTCGCCGAGGCGCTGAGCGGGAAGGGCGGCGTCGAGTCCGTCAACATGCAGCTTGCCCAGCAGTACCTCGCGCAGTTCGGCAATCTCGCGAAGACGAACAACACGATGATCATCCCGTCCGACCTCGCGAACGTCGCGGGGGTCATCAAGGCCTGCACGTCGATCGTAAAGCAGGTCGAGGGATAGGACTGACCAAAAAAGTCCTCGTTGGGGTGCCCCCAGAACGCGATCGCGCTTCTGGGGGCTCGATTTTTTGGAAGCAACTCCAAGCGCTTTGGGCACTTGCGCGAAGGGCGGAAAAATGATATACTATACCCTATATCTTCGGTGGGCCATAGAGATATGGTCTACCGATTGTGTCTATCTCCCATAGGGGGGGGGTAGATAAATAATTGAAGAGATACGAAAAATGATTATTATACGTGGTTATGCGGCATATCGACACCTTCTTGCGATGGTTGTCGTGCTGGCGTTTGCTGTTTTGCCGAATGTGTCATTGGCTTCAAACCAAGATAAGATTGCTCGGTTTTCAACATCTGGCATCGACCGCTATGCGGACGGGACTGCGGTCGTAGACGGCGAATGCTATGCGCTTGTCTGGTCGCCGAAGGGCTCGACGTTCGCGGGCTTCAGCGCGGACGGGACTACGGTTTCGTCCGCCGACCGCGTCGTACTCGCCGCGCCGCTTGCGGTGGACGGCAGGTGCCGCGATTCGCTTTTCCAGATTTCGGCGGAGGAATACGCCGAGCTCGCTGGCGGAGTGTGGGCGGTTTGCCTCGTCGACACTCGCCTGGCGAACGGAGTGCCTGCGGGCGTCGCGGCGAATGTGCCGCGCCGCGTGAACCGCTGGGGTGTCGTCGAAAACGCAGGGGTGAAGATCGAGCCCGCGTCTGTGTCTGCGCTCACGGCTGTTGCCAGGCCGAAGGCGGCGAAGCGCCTCATGCTTGCGTCTGCGGATGAAGCCGACGACGAAGGCGGCGCGTGCGCAGATACGCTCTCTGCGGTGCCGGATTCCGTAACGCAGCCGCGAATCACAGGATTCGAGGTGGTCGACGGCGTTGCGCGCCTCACGGTAGAGGGCACGGTTCCGTTTCTGACCTACACGATTTCGGCGGGCGACACGCCCGACGCGCTTACGGCCGACGATGCTGCCGGCTGGGTTGACGGCGATACGGCGAAGCCGATCGAGATTGAGACCGACGCGGTGAAAGGCAGCCGCTTCTTCAAGGTAACAAGGGCCGAATAAGGGAAAGGAGGAAACATTATGATCAAACGTATTTCACTTTTCCTTGCCGTATTCCTCGCCTTTGTTGGATTCGCTGCGAAGGCCGATTATCTTAGCATGGATAAGTTCGCCTATACGAACGCGCTGATGGTCTCCGGCTACACGGGAACCGAAACGCTCGAGAACTTCCCGGTGCTCGTTCGCATTAACGAATACAACGAGACCACTGGTAAGGGCATCCCGGGTTTTCTGTATTCCAACTTGACGAACAACAAGGGCAAGGACATTGCGTTCTTTGACGCGGAAGGCAACCACCTTCCTTCGGAAATCCAGACCAATTCTTGGAAGAAGTCGCAAAACGACTACGAATCTCAGGCGTGGGTCTTGCTCCCGCAGATGACGCAGGGAACCAAGTTCTACATGTGCTACAACACGACGGTTTCCGGTGCGATGGTCACGAACGCCAATCCTTGGACCGAGTATGTCGGCGTCTGGCACATGGACGAATCCGGCGGCTATGGCACGACAATCTACGATTCCACAACCAACGCTCTCGACGGATTGACGCCGACCAACAGTTTGATTGGCAACAGTAATACTGGTTCGGCCAATTATGGCTCAGTTGTTAACGCTGGCCGGATCGGCAGCGCCCGTTTGATCACGAAATACACTAGCAACACGGCCGGCAAGCCCTACGATTCGGGCATCGTCGTTCCTCTCGACAGCGCAGAGAAGCTTGCAACATTCGATTCGTTAATTCCGCAGTTCACGGCCTCGATGTGGATTCGCCCGCAAAATACATCTGGCAAGTCACAATGGAACTATCTGATTACTCAGAGACAGGGCGACAAGGATCCAGGGTGGGGCGCGCAGTTCGATTTGGACGATGCCGCCTTCTCGCCGCTCCGCATCTATGCCGGTTGCGAAACGGACAACGGAAACTATAGCGTGAAAAAGCAGAACGATACGGCTTCTCCCTATGGCAAGGTCGTGACAGCCGCTTCGACTGGAATCGCGTATCAAACGTGGTCGAAGGTCGACGTTGTCTGGACGAGTGACGGAAGTTTCGCGGTTTACGTGAATGGTGTGCAGACTTCATCTGACAAGCTCGCCAACAATGCGGCGCCGATTAACAATGGCCTTGCGAAGTTTTGTATTGGTGGTGCTCTTGCTGTGACAAACAAGCTTGACAAGGCAGGGCGCGGCTTCTTCGGCGATATGGATGAGGTGCGTCTGCGTCCGGGGGTGACGAGTGCAGACTGGATTAAGGCCGATTGCGAAACGGTGACGAACGAACACTTCCTGGTCGGACCGAAGGCGATCACCTGGAACGTAGGGGCGAACGGCGGCACGATGGATGTAGGTGGAGCGACGGTCACGGTCAGCACGAACACAATTCCGGTGGATTTCGTCCCTGTCGCGCCGGGAACGCCCGTCAAGGCAGGCGCGGCGTTCTTGGGCTGGAACACGATTCCGACCGCGACGACCGCCGTGGACCCCGCCGGATTCGTTGCGAGTGCTCCACTTACGTTTTACGCGATTTTCGCCGACGCGGCCGTTCGCTGGTTCGCTGCCGACGGCACGACGCCGCTTGCCCCAGCCGTGACGGGCGTAGCCGCCGGCTCGAGTCCGGAGCACCTCGATCCGCCGACTCCGGCGTCTACTCTCTTCATCCGCTACACTTTTGAGGGGTGGACGCGCGTCGATGGTGATGGATCGACGGTCTACCCGACGGCGGAACTACCAATCGCCTCCGCTGGGGACGACATTTCCTACAAGGCCGTCTTCAGCGTGAAGCATTCTGACGAGCCGGACCCGTCGTTGCTCGGCTTCTCGCATTCTGCAGCGCTGAAGGTCGCGGGCTACACCGGCTCTGCGGCGGTCGAGAATTTCCCCGTCCTCGTTCGTCTTTCCGAAACCGCGGTCTCCGGTTTCCTCTATTCCGACTTGGCCTCCCCGTCTGATGGCGCCGATCTTGCTTTCTTTGATGCTGGCGGCAATCCGCTCGCCTTCGAGATCGACACGTGGAATCCGAGCGGCGAATCGCTCGTCTGGGTTCGGTTGCCGTCGATGCAGAATGGTACACGGTTTACGATTTGGTGGGGCTCGTCAGAGGTGACCGGCAAGGCCGTCTGTGCCGATGATCCGTGGAGCGACTACACGGGCGTCTGGCACATGAACGAATCTGGAAATGGAACGTCTGTCGTCGTCAAGGACGCGACGGTCAACGGGCTCGACGGCCGGCCGACTCACTCGACATCGGCGGCCGTGGCCGACGGCCAGATCGGCGGCGCGCGGTTCGTCACGTCCTACCAAGACAATTCGAGTTCCTACAATTCGGGCGTCCAGGTCGACCTTTCGTCCGACGCCACGAAACGGGCCGCTGTTGATGCGATCGTCCCTGAGTTCTCTGCTTCGATGTGGATTCGCCCGCAGAACTCCACGCTCGGCGGGCAGTCGCAGTTCGAATACCTGATTTCGCGCCGAGCGGCAGACAAGGGTCCCGGCTGGGGCGCGCAGTTCGACAAGAAGTCGTCGGAGTATTCCCCGCTTCGCGTCTATTCCAACGAAGAGACGGACAAGGATGACGACGGACTCGGGAACCCGGCGGATGTCAAGGTTTCCACAGGCGCCTCGACGGGCATCGTCTACCAGGAGTGGCACAAGGTCGACATGGCCTGGACGGCCGACGGCAAATACCGGATATTCGTCGACGGCATTCAGACGTCCAAGGACTCCACGAGTACGCTCGTCGGCGGACCCGTGACGAACTGCCTTGCCGCGACGCTGCCTCTCTCCCTCGGCGGCAGCGCGGCGCCGCTCGCGTCCGGCGCCTCGAGCGGACGCGGCTTCTACGGCGACATGGACGAAGTCCGCCTCCGCCCCGGCGCGTTGTCGGCTGATCGGGCGCTAGCAGACTTCGAAACGGTCACGAACCGGAACTTCCTCGTGAACGACATTCTGACGATCACGTGGTCGAACGCATCCGGTACGAATGGATTCGAGCGCATCGGCACCAGTTCTGTCGTCGTCTGTGGAGCGGTCTCGATCTTCGGTCTCGCGGATTCCTGTGACATCGAGGGTAAGATCTGGGCAGCGGGTGGCGTCGAGCCGGCGATCTGGACGCCGCTCACGAACGGAGTCGACACGCTTGCGGCGTTTTCAATTCCCGTTACGGGGCTGTCGATTGACACAACCTATTACTACGCCCTGCGCGCCGTCGGCAACGACGGAGAAAACTCGAAGACCCTCTCTGGTGCCTTCTCCACCTTGCCAGAGCTTGCGGTTGAGTGGTCCTCGGCGACCGCCTCGACGGGGCTTTCTAGGATCGCTCCCGATTTTATCATCGTGAGCGGGTCGGTCTCGGCGCTTGGCGAGGCGACCGCGTGTGATATCGAAGTCAAAGTGTGGCTGTCGGGCGATCCGGAGCCCGAATCCTGGATGACTGTCGCGGAGGGCATGACGCTGGACGATGCGTTCAACTCCACCATCCGCGAAACGGCGGCGGGCATCTCCATCGCCCCTGGCACGGCCTATGATTATGCCTTACGTGCTGTCGGTAACGATGGCGATGCGACAGTTCCCGTCACCGGTACCTTTACGACAAAGGGTGAGTCGGGCGAGGTGATTGGCTCGGACGATACGTTATTCTTCGACGATGGCACGAATGCCTGCTGGGTTGTCAAAGATTTTGAGCGTTACTTGCCGTTTACCGTCACTGGCTACACGGGGACCGAGACACTGACGAACTTCCCTGTGTTGGTTGATGTTCGTGCCAGCGATACGAACGGCTTTTCCTACGCTGACTTCTACCACGTTGACGGCAAAGACATAGCCTTTGTCGACGAGAAGGGGCATATCATTCCGCATGAGATAGACACTTGGAACAGGAACGGCATGTCTCTCTTCTGGGTTCGGCTCCCCGAGATGGTGAATGGAACAACGTTTACGATGTGCTACCGGAGTCCGCTCGTCAATCCACCCGCCGACCCGGGGAATGTGTTCGAGAAATATGTTGGCGTCTGGCACATGAACGAGACGCAGGACGGAGTCGTCAACCTCAAGGATTCTACGGTCAACGACTTCGTGACCGAGACGCATGCGCAGTCTCTCGCCGGCATCAATGAAGGACAGAAGATTGGCGGCAACTGCCGGCGCGTTGCGCAGGAGCCTGGTACATCATCCTCCAACGGGCGCATCATTGTGTTCGACCACGACGACATCCTGCGTACGGGCGTCGGCAATGTGTTCACCTTCTCCGGCTGGTATAAGACGAAGGACAACTCCCCGAAATGGGCGTATCTCGTGGACCGGAAGGTTGACGACTTCTCAAGGGGTTGGGGTGTGCAGTTCAACGATAACGCGACTGATCGGTTCCGTGTGTGGTCCGATCCGAAAGGGAACAAGAACGCACATGAAGAGGGAAAGACCGGCGGATACTATGTCTTCGATGTGGCTGGCTACAGCCATCAGACATGGGCTTACTGGACGTTCGTCTTTAGCAATGACACCTTCCATGCCTATCTCGACGGCGAGGAACTGGCGAGTACGGTTGGCGGGTTCAAGCTTGACGAGCCGTTCGCGAATGACGAGACTGCCGACTACGATAACCTCGTCATCGGCGGCCAGCAGGTCGGTACGGGTGCGCTTAACGGATATGTTGACGAGGCACGGTACTCTAAGGGCGTGCGTTCGGATGACTGGATAAAGGCGGAATACGACTCAACACGGCAGAAGGACAATTCCTTCGTGACGAAGGGGGCGACCGTCTCCCGTGGCACCGACTCGCTCGTGCCGGTGGTCGTGTGGGAGCGCGGGGCCGGACTTCCTGATACGATTATTGACGTGAGCTACGCTTATGTGCAGTTTGCCGGCATGGTGACATACTGCGGTGCTGGGGCCACGGAATGCCGCATTGAATATCAGCTCTGGTCAGACGGAGAAGAGGAGCCGACGGCGTGGACGACACTTCTTGACCATGCTACGGTCAGTCAGTCGTTCTCGATACCGGTTACAGGACTCAAGCAGGATATGCCCTATAACTTCCGTATTCGCGCGGTCTGTGAGGTGGGAGGGATTTCATACAAGAACCGCGAGCGAGTTGGCTCCTTCCGCACGGACGGCAATGTCAACGAAGACAACGACGGAGGTGAATTGCTGCGCATTGGCAACAAGTTTGTGCACCGATACAGGGTGGGATCTTATACATTTACGACGCCGAACTATGTTGATGAAGTCGAGATTCTTGTCGTTGGTGGCGGCGGTGCGGGCGGCTACAAGGTCGGCGGCGGCGGCGGCGGC
>JAFQYM010000011.1 GCA_017406465.1 Kiritimatiellia bacterium
CTATCTCGCTCGTCCTCAACAAACCGGACTTGTCGACCACTCCACAGGTGATCTTCACGACCAATCCGAGGGTGAAAAGAGGCTGAAGTCCATTCCGCTTTTGCTAACTACAAATTTTCCGCTTTTGAAAACTACGCGACACAGAAAATTTCGGGGATTGACTGCTGGTTGGAAATGTGGTATGATAAAATATCACAAAGTTAAGGAATGCTACACTCTTGCGGGGGCGGAAAAAACGCCCCTGAGAAACAAAAGGGGAAACTAATGAAGAAGATAATCGCGTGTTTTTGCAGGGGGGGGGGCAATCCTCTTAATTATCTCTGCGCTGTCCTTCTGGCCTTGGCGCTTGCGCCGTCCGCATTCGGTGCGCCGCAATACAAGGCGGCGCTGACCGTCCAGGGCTATTCGGGTTCCTCGACGCTCGAGGACTTCCCCGTTCTCGTGCGCCTCTCGCCGCAGACGATTGATGGCTTCTCCTACAGCGCTTGCGCGCAGAACGGCTCCGACATCTCCTTCGTCGCGGCCGACGGCAAAACGCTTCTCCCCTACGACATCGACACATGGGACGAGACCGGCACATCGCTCATCTGGGTGAAGGTTCCCGAAGTGGCCTCTTCAGGGACGTCGTTCACTATCCGCTGGGGCGACGACGAACCGCCCGCGAACACGCCCGCGGACACATGGTCCGGCTACAAGAGCGTCTGGCACATGGACATCGCGAACGGCGCGACGGCGGACATCCGCGTCGGTTATGCCGCAACGGTTTTGAATCCCAACCAGTATTGCGGCGCAGGCACAGGAATCGTCGGCGGCGCCTACCACAACGAGCAGAACAAGGACGCTTCGCATTGTGTCAAGACGCCGGATGTCGCTGGCTTCAGCGCCACGACTGAAGGCGTTGCCACATTTTCGCTTTGGGTTCGCCAGATTGGCGGAACCAAATCGCAGGGCTCTCCAGACGAGGCGAACTACCCGCAAATCCTCTGGGGGTCAACCTGGGGGAACTGCGGCACCGCCATTTCAACGAAGAACGGCAATACCGATAAAGGCAAGGGCATCTGCATCGATCTCGAAGGCAAGGCTGCCCAATACAATACCATGGTCGTGCGCGACGACGATTTCACAACGATGCCGATAACCCTCGAATCAATCTACGACAAGCAATGGCACCACCTTGTTCTCGCATACGACGCGACGGGCCGGAGGTTTTACGTCGATGGCGTTCTCCAGAGGAATTTTTCCAGTTCCGTCCGCAAATACACGAACCCGAGCGCCGGTTGGACGATGCGTTTCGGCGGGCGCAGTGACACAACAACAGACTGCGTCTGGACGGGGGACCTCGATGAAATCCGCTTCTTCGACGGGTCTCTCTCCGCCGACCGGGTCGCCGCTGAATACGCGAATGTCGCTGACGCGGCCTTCCTCGCCTATGGCACGGCACAGGCCGGGAACGGGACAGTTCGGGTTAATGGCGCGCCGGTGGAAGCAGGCACGCCGATACCGGCTTACGGCTTCAATTCCGGCTATGCGGCGGACGCCCCCGTTTCCTTCTCGATGGCGGCGACCGAAGTTCCCGGCGAGGGGACGGTTACCAACTATCTCGCGGGGTGGCGGTTCGAGTCCGTCAACACCGAAACGCAGGCGCGAACGACGATAGCCTCGTCGGACGACCCCGGCGCGGCGATCGGTTCCTACACCGGCACCTACGCGGGCTACAGCGAGTTCACATGGCTGTGGGACGTGCGCGACGCCCTCGGGCTCGGCTCGCTTTCGGCGGCGGTGAACCGCGGCACATCGATCGACCTCGCCGTCGAGGTGACTGGGCTCGGCTATGCGGCGAACGCTTCAGCGACGCTTACGGTCGCCTACGGGCTGGCTGCGAACGATCTCGACAAGACGGCGACGGCTACCGTCACCGCGCGCGGCACGGCGATCGTCAAGATTCCCCGCCTCCAGCCAGGTGTGCCATACTTTTTCAAGGCTACTCTCGACAACGGCGCAGATGAGCCCGCCGTCTCGGAAATCGTGTCGTTTGCAACCTCCCTGCTTACAACCGGAAGGCGCCGCATTGAATTCGTCGAGGGAGCTGGGCAGCAGTTCATCGACACCCACTACATGCCGACGCCCACGACGCGCGCCCTCGTCGATTTCCAGTTCACCGAGAAGGCCGCGAGCAGGGCTGTCTTCGGCCTGAACATCGGAAATCTGTCATATTCGTTCCTCTCGAACGGACAGGCGAATTGGATATACGCGCTTGCCAATGACCGCACCACAAAGGTGCTGACCCCGACAACGGCAATCGACACCGAGCGCAACCTCATCGATTTCAACCATCCCGATGGCGAAAACCGCGCGATTTCAGTTTACGGGCCTGACGGAGCCGTGAAGGTGACGCAATCCCCGGTAGAGAACACGGCTACGCAAAACGCAACCGCCACGCTGATTTTGGGCGCGCAGCGTAAGGCAATCGACGATAATTCCCAAACAAGCTTTGAATACACTTCGAAATACAGGCTTTATTCGGCGCGGTTCTACGAGGGCGGAAACCTTGCCTTCGCCCTCGTGCCTGTAATTTCGGATTCGGGGAGCGTTTCGTTCTACGACACCGTTCACAAGGATTTTTTTGCGAACTCCATGCCTGGAGCTGACATACCCGGCTACACGACCGGCGGCCCGACCGTATCCGCCTCCCTGGCGGTGGAAAACGACGAGCGCGTCATCGCGCTTACCTTCCTCGCGGCGCCTATGGACCGTCCGCTCCGAATTGCATACGGTCCAGAATTCGCCGGCGACGACCCGGCGGACTGGGCGACGACCGAAGCCGTCGCGACTGTCCCCGCCGGCGCTACGTCCGCCACCGTCCCGCTTCCTGCGACATGGGGCGATGACAACGCCTATGTAGCCCGCTGCTACTTCGACGACGGCACGTCCTTCCCGCTCTGGTCCGACGCCATCGTCTGGTCCGACGCCTCGTCGCCGATTCTCGACAACATCGCCGCAGACGGCACGGGCGGCGACACGCTCGTCGTCTCGGGAACGCTCGTAAACTTCCCTGGCGACGACTGCACCCTTACCGTCTATACAGGCGCAAGCGCGGACAGCCTGACCGAAACCTGGTCCGAACTTCCCGGCTCCGTAATGACTGAGGCTGGAAACTTCTCGCTCACGCTCTATGAGAGCGACACCACGTCCTCGCGCTACATAGAGCCGGGATCGAGCATGTTTGTGTCGATTCAGGCGTCTTGCGGCGGCAAGGTCGCGCGGACTCCGGTAATATCCGTCCAGACGAAAGGCGCGCCGGTGTTCGGCGCCACGTCGAACAACGACCTCAACAACATCACATTCACCGGGAATCTGTCCGACCTCGGCGCGGGCGGCTCGGCAGTCGTCACGCTCTATGTGGGCACTGCCAACAATGCCGATTCGCTTGAAGCCGTGGAAACGCCAAAGAAGATCACGGGAACCGGCAACTTCACCTTCACGCACGCCTTCCCCGAACTGGACAAGACATACTACTGGCAGTTCCGCGCCGTATCCACTACGGCAGGCGGCACACCGCTCGAAACGCGCACGGGCGTCAAGTCGTGCAGGCAAAACGAGAAGGCCACATACACATGGAAGGCCGACGGCAACGGCAACTGGAACGGCGACTGGGAGGATCCGGCGCACTGGTCCGCGAACATGTCGCCGAACAAAGGCTATCCGCAATCGTCAGGCAGCATCGCGCAGTTCGCGAACTGCACCCTCGAGCATCCGGTCACTGTGAACGTCAACGACAAATATACGCTCTCCCGGCTGCGCTTCTGGGGGAGCGACAACGGTTCGAAGATCGTCTTCGTAGGGACCGGCAGGGACACAAGCGGCTTCACGTCCGGCTACGACCAGTCGGCCGTCGCGTCGAACACCGAAGTCGAGTTCCGCGACATGACGCTCAACGCCTCCGGCAACTGGGAAGTGCTGCGCAACACGGCTAAGACGAACGTGACATTCCGCGTCGTCAGGTCGAAGGTTGCGGTCGGCCTCTACTTCGCACTCTCGGCAAACACCTGCCGCCTTGAAGTCCTGGGGGGTTCGGAATTCATCGCTCCGGGCAAACTTAACATGGGCGGTCGCGGCACCGTAATGGTCGTGGACGACTCCACAGTGACTGCGGCCTCCACAAGCATGGGCATAATCTTCAACGCCGATACCAGTGAGAAGGGCGAAATCGAGGTCCGCCTGCGCGGCAGGAACGCTAAGATAAACGCGGGTTCCTTCTACACATACGCCGCCACATCCGGGCAATTCGGCGCAAGGGTGATCCTCGAAGTGCCGAAGGAGGGCTTCGCCTCGGCGCCGATCGAGATGACTTCGACAAAGAAATTCTGCGAAGGGCATACCATCGCGGGCAAGAAGATTATCTTCGAGGTGGATGCGAAATCGCCTGCGCTGGTCAAGTCCAACAGGCTTCTTGAAAACATGGTGGTTCTCGATTCGACGACACCCGGCGGCATCGCGTCGGGCGCCGTCACCGAAGACATTGGCGTTGTCCCGTCCCGCAATGGCAAGTCCTCTGGCGCGTTCAAATTCGATGACACGGCTAGCCCCAAGAAGATCCTCCTCGACCTTCAGGGCTGGATGGGAGGATTCATATTATCCTTGTATTGACAGCCAGTGCCGTTTCCCGCCGAGCACTGACGCAGTTTGTCAAATAGAAAAGACGCCGAGAGGAGCTTGCCGCGCACCTCGCCGTCAAGTGGCCCCTTCAGCGCCTCCCAGTCGGCGACTAGCCGCGGCAGCATCGCGACGAAGTACGGGGCGCATGGGTCGGGCGCAAGCCGCCGCAGCTTCGGTGTCTTTTATTATGAACAACTGCGGAGGATTATCCACCTGGAGTTTACCCATTTTTTGACCGCCAAAGTGCATCTCGCCCCTGTGAATAAAGTGTGAGACGCATTTTCGTAAGTGAAATGGACGTTTTTCTCCTGGAAAGAGGAAACTCCGAGCGTTAGGGTTCCCGCGCGAACTGCGAAGCGTATCCACCGACCGAAGGTCGCTGCCGAAGGCAGTCGCTAGAGTGGTGCCGCAAGGCCCCGCGCGAGAGCCCTGCTGCTCGGAGTTTATGAATCCGCCCAGGGTGGGCTTTCCCAAAAGTAAACGCGCGTTCCCTCCCCGGGGAGGGAGTGAGGGATTTACCTTCACCATCAACAATAGCCAATCTTTACGGAGGGTAAACGAACGATAAAAGTGCGTTTACTTCTGGAGGCGGCGATTGCCGCCTGCATCCGGTAGCCGTTTTTCGCGCCCCCATACTCGCCCCGATTATGGTATAATATACACTAATGTTCGGTTTTTTGAAGAGGAAAAGCAGGATGCCGACCGTCTACAAGCGGGCGGATCATTGCGTTTCCCGCAAAAACATCGACTCCGACGCGCTGAAGGTCCTCTACCGCCTGTCCAATCTCGGCTATACCGCCTATCTCGTCGGCGGTGGCGTACGCGACCTTCTTATGGGCCGCAAGCCAAAGGATTTCGACGTCGGGACGTCAGCGAAGCCGAACGAAGTCAAGAGGGCGTTCCGCAACTGCTTTCTGATTGGACGGCGCTTTCGTCTCGCGCATGTCAGGTTCGGTGACAAGGTGATAGAGACGGCGACATTCCGCCGCAACGCCCAGACGGTGGGCGAAATAATCGAGCATGCCGCCGAGGGGCCTCAGGAGGACAACGCCTTCGGCACTCCCGAGACAGACGCCTATCGTCGTGACTTCACGGTCAACGGGCTCTTCTACAATATCGAGGACTTCAGCATCATAGACTGGGTTGGGGGGATGAAGGACATCAAGGACAAGGTCATCCGCTCCATAGGCGACCCGGCGATCCGCTTCCAGGAGGATCCCGTCCGGATGATGCGAGCCGTGAAGTTCTCAGCCCGCCTCGGCTTCACCATCGAGCGCAAGACGCTTGCGGCGATGAAGAAGTACCATTCCTGCATCCTCACGGCCGCGACGCCGAGGGTCTGCGAAGAGGTGTTCCGCCTGTTCCCGTACGGCAAGAGCGCAAAGGCATTCAAGCTGATGTGGGAGACGGGGCTCCTTGGCGACCTCCTTCCCGAACTCTCGGCGCACATCGACCGCGCCGGCGGCGCGAAGTGCTCGATATGGAAATACCTCGCCGCGCTCGACAAGTACGAGACGATGATGGAAGAGAAGGGGCTTGAGGTCTCGAACGGGCTCAGGGCCGCCGTCCTCATGACGACGATGCTCGAGGTCGATCCGAAGGACGGCGCAGGGCGGCGCATTATGCAGACGATGATGTCGGCCCTAAAGATTCCAAAGGCGACTTACTTCACGGCGGTGCTCCTGATGGAGAGCCGCAAGCGACTGACGGCCCGCCCCCAGAAGGGCAAGGCCCGGTTCGTGCACAATCGCGATTTCCTCGACGCGCTCGACTACAACCGCATAATCCTGCGCGCGGAGAAAAAGGACGAAAGCGCCCTAAACGAATGGGCGGACCTCTACGAAGAGAAAGGCAACAGCAAATGAACGAAGAACTCGAACAGCTCATCCAGGAAATCAAGTCCCTGCTTCCATGGCTTCTTGCCGCAGGAATCGTGGTCGCCGGCTACCACGGCATCCGGAAGTACCGTGCCGACAGGCGCGCCGCCGCTGCGGAGGTCGTGTCGAACGCCTACACGACCGAGGAACTCGAGGACGCGACGGCCAAGTTCAAGGGCGCCAGCGTCGAGGGTGTTCTCAAGCTCCGCCTCGCCAAGAGCTATTTTGACTCTGCGAACTACGATTCCGCGCTCGAGATCTACGAGTCGCTCGAGGGCAAGGCGCCCGACGGCTTCGCGGACGTGCCCGTCGTCGGCAAGGCCCAGTGCCTCGAGGCGCTTGGCAAGTACGCCGATGCCGCCGCTGCGTTTGACGCTTTCGCGGAGGCGAACCCGAAGTCCTTCCTCGCGCTCACCGCGAAGCTTGGCTCCGCCCGCTGCGTCGCCCAGGGCGGCGACCGCGCCAAGGCAATCGAGACGCTTGAAGCGCTCAAGGCGACGCTCGAAGACGATCTCGACAAGTCTCGCGTAGAATCCACGATCGAGCTTGTGAAGCGCTATGAGAAGCGCGCCGAGCGCTCGCTCTTCGAGGCCGCCGACGCAGCGCAGAAGCAGCTTGAGGAAGAGTCCGCCAAGGATGCGGAGAAGAAGGCGGAGCCCGAAGCGCCCAAGGCCGAGGCGAAAGCTGTGCCTGAGGCGCCGGCAAAGACGGAATGACAATAGTAAGAGAGCCGATGTGGGACGATGCGCCGCGCTCTCGAACGCAGGCGCTTTGCCGTCATCTGCTCCAGTTCCTATCTACCCTCGGCTGGACGGCGAGAATACTCGTCTCGTCGATCGCGGCATTCCCGTCGGTTCTTATCAGGCGCTCGGGTCGCGCCGACTTCGCCGCGCAGCTTTACATTGTCGGCATAAGGACGCTCCCCGTCATCACCGTCGTCTCGCTCTTCATCGGGATGATTCTCGCCTTGCAGGTCGGGCTCGAGCTTAGGCGCTTCAACCAGGAAATCTACCTTGGCGCCGCCGTGATGCTGACGCTTCTTCGCGAGATGGGGCCGTTTGCGTGCGGCATAAGTCTCGCCGCGTGCGTTGGCTCCGCAATTGCCGCAGAGCTTGGCACGATGAAGGTCAACGACGAGATTGCCGCGCTCGAGATAATGTCGATCTCGCCAATACGGTATCTCGCGGCACCGCGGCTTCTCGCGCTTATTGTAATGGCGCCGATCCTCGCGTTCTACTGCAGCGTGATTGGTACGCTTGGCGGCGGTATCGTGGGCTCTACGCAGCTTAACGTATTCTTCCAGCAGTATATCTCGAGCGCGCTTAGCATCGCCGAGACGAAAGACCTCTTCGTAGGGCTCCTTAAGGCGGGCGTCTTTGGTATGCTCATAGGCACCGTCTCCGTCGCCGAGGGTTTCGGAACGAAGCTTGGCGCGACTGGCGTCGGCCGTTCCACGCAGCAGAGCGTCATCGTAAACTTCCTTCTCATCCTCATGTTCGGCTACATGATAACAAGGGTGTTTTATAGGTAAGTTGAAGAGTTGAAAAGTTGAAGAGTTGAAAAGTTGAAGAGTTGAAAAGTTGAAAAGTTGAAAGGTTGAAAAGTTGAAAGGTTGAAAGGTTGAAGGGTTGAGTAAGCTAATAGAGTTTTGCGACGTCGTCAAGAAGTTCAACGGAATTCCCGTATTGAATGGCGTGACGTTTTCCGTCGAGAAGGGCGAGGTGCTTTGCATCGTTGGTCCTTCCGGCACGGGAAAGTCCGTTACCTTGAAGCACCTCGTCCGTCTCCTGACGCCGACGTCGGGCAGCGTCATTGTCGACGGCGTTGACGTCGCGACTTGCAGCGACGCCGAGCTCGTGAAGCTCCGTGACCGCATCGGCTACCTCTTTCAGGGAGGTGCGCTTCTCGCATGGATGACCGTCGCCGAGAACGTCGCGTTGCCGCTTGAGGAGTGCACTAAGCTCCCCGACCGCGAGATAGCGGTGCGTGTCCGGCATGCTCTCCGCGCAGTCGAGCTCGTTGGCGCGGCAGACAAGTACCCGACTGAGATCTCAGGCGGCATGCAGAAGCGCGCCGGGCTCGCCCGCGCGGTTGTGCGCGAGTCCGACATCGTTCTCTACGACGAGCCGACGTCAGGACTCGACCCCGTGACGTCTATCACGATCAACCGGCTTATCAAGAAGCTGAACAAGGAGCTCGGCATCACCTCGATCGTCGTCACGCACGATCTCCAGGGTGCGCTTGCGATAGCCGACAGGATACTTTTACTGAAGGGCGGCAAGGCCGTTGAATGCTCGACCCCTGCCGAATTCACGCAGTCACAAAAGCCCGACGTGAGGGAGTTCCTCGCGGCGATGAAAGGTGAAACGACATGAGCAAAAGAAGAAAGAGCGACGTTTTCTCGGAGGCGATTGTTGGTCTTTTCATGATCGCGGTTCTCGCGCTCCTCGTGTACTTTACGATCATTATCTCGGGCGTGGACGTCCTCAAGGGGCGCCAGAAGGTCATCGCGAATATCGCGTTCAACGGCGTCGGCGGCCTCAAGGAACACGACAACGTCATGTATCGCGGCACGAAGGTCGGCGGCGTGGAGGATATCTTCGTGACGCCCTCTAACCTGATCGTGAAGATCGAAGTCGACAAGTCGGTCGTCCTGCGCGAGAGCTACAGGATTTCGGTGTGCAGTCTCTCGATGCTCGGCGGCCAGTTCCTCATGCTCGAGGAGGGCGAGGGCGAGATTGTCGATATCGCCGCGCAGACGCTCATAGGCGAGACGCCGAGCGACTGGATGCGCGACATGGCCGATATAGCGAAGAACCTGAAGGCGCTCACGAGTAGCGAGAGCGTCAACACGATCATGACGAACGTCGAGGCGGTTAGCGCCTCTGCGAAGGAGGTTGCGAGGCGCCTCGAGCAGGGCGAGGGAATGCTTGGCCGGCTGCTCGCCCCGGACGACCCGATCTACGCCGAGACCACCAACGCCGTCGCCGACGCGAGGCGCATGCTCGCGAATGCAGCGGAGATATCAGAGAGGATAAAGGCGGGCGAGGGCACTGTCGGAAAGCTCCTTTCTCCCGACGCGGATCTCTATGCCGATCTAAAGGATTCTGTCGCGTCGTTCAAGAAGGCGTGCGAGCAGATAAAGTTGCCAGAGAATATGGACAAGGACGTCGCAGAGATAATGGCTGGCGCGAACAAGCTTCTCGCGAACCTGAACGAAGTCTCAGAGAAGCTTAAAAACGGCGAGGGTACGCTTGGCAAGCTCGCGACCGACTCCTCGATGTACGACGAGGTGCAGGGCGCGATCAAGGACGTCCGGCAGGTGCTCGACAACTACCGCGACACGACTCCCATTTCCACGTTCGGCTCGCTCATAATGGGCGGCCTGTGACGAGGTCTCGGGCGGCATGAAGTCCGATTCCCAGGCGGCCTTCGGACGGCGCGAGTTCCTGCGCCTCGCGTCTCTCGCCGCCTGCTCTGCGCCGCTACGAGGACTCGCATACGACCCGATACCAGCACTCAAGGTGCGAAAGGTCTCCGTTCCCCTTGGCGTTGCCGAGCCGTTTTCGATTCTGCATGTCTCCGATTCGCACATCGCCCGCATAGACAGCCGTGACGGAGAGGCGACGTACGCTTTCGCGAAGTCGCGCTCGCGCAAGGGCAGGGAGCTTGGCGAATACTATCTTGGAGAGGCGCTCCACTACGCCCGTGCCAGGGGAATCAAGGTCGTCCACACCGGTGACTTCATGGACTTCGCAAGCGTTGCGAACATTGAGCATGCAGCGCGGCGCATCCGCACCGACGATATCGTCGCTTGCGTCGGCAACCATGAGTATTGGCTTGATGCCGGCAAGAAGGAGGTGGAGTCCTATAAGACGGCGACCATCCCGAAGCTCAAGGGCGAATGGAAGGGTGTTCCCGCGTCGGCCGTGCGCCTTGGCGGGGCGAACTTCTTCATGTTCGACAATTCGTTTGGAACGGTGACGGAGACGATTGCCGCCGCGTTTGAGGAGACGGTCAAGGAAGGGCTTCCAATTGTCCTGGTGTGCCATGTGCCGCTCTGGACGGAGGATGTGGGACTTAACGTGGATTCGTCCTGCGGCGCCCTGGGGCGAAATCTCTGCGACGCCGTTTCCAGCGAGTTTGTCGAGCGTGTCCGCCGCGAGTCGCTTGTAAGGGCTGTCCTCGCGGGGCATATCCACGGCTTTCACCAGTTTGCGTTTTCCGATCACGCGCAGGAACTCGTCGCCGGCGCTCTCTTCAACGGCGACTGCACCGAAATCGAATTCACCAAGTAATCGCACCGCCTTGCGCCGCCCGATGAATAGTTGAGGCGTGTCCGCTGATCATTTTGCCGCATATTTCCCGAGGCCGTAGGCCAAGCCGCGAAGCGAGTGTTATGCTAGGGGTGGATTCGCCGTGATTGTTGTGGTGGCTGTGGGAGATGTGTGGTATAATATTCCCCAAAAGTGAAAGAATCAGAAAGAATCGCACATGAGATATTTCAAACTGCTTCTTCCGGCGATAGTGGGGACTATGTGCAGTGGTCTTGCGGCCGCTGACGAGTTTCGAATTGAGAACGGAAAGATAGTCGTAGACTCGCCGTTCGACCTTGAGATTGGGTCTGCCGAATACTCGAAG
The DNA here is from genome assembly GCA_017406465.1 of Kiritimatiellia bacterium. GTDB lineage: Bacteria > Verrucomicrobiota > Kiritimatiellia > RFP12 > UBA1067 > UBA1067. Next base: position 11,175 of record JAFQYM010000011.1, read on the forward strand.
GCGCTTGGGAAAGCCATCAAGTCTCACAAAGACGTCCGCAAGGATCCAAAGACGGGCGCAACGACTACGAATTGGTATCACTTTGCCGAAGCGCGTTTTTCGCAACCGTATTTTGGCGCTGAGCGTGCGTGGCTCTCCTTTGATGGAGAAGACAAGAAGCTTTCGAATGTGCATCTCTCGGTCGGGGAGAACAAAAAGGGATTCGGCGGGAAACTGACATTCACCGACTGCTGCAAGAAATTCGACGAAATCGCAGCGGATATGTCCAAGCGACTCGGCGAGGAATTTGGAGACGAAGAGGCGACCGAGGAAGAGGCGCTCGAGGATCTCGCTATATGCACCAAGGACAGTCCAGGTTCTCATGGGCATGCGGTGAGTTTCAGGTCGGCGGTTGCAAGCGCAACCAACAAGTATGAAGACGTTGAATATCATCTGATGGCGATGATTCACAGCGACAAGTCGTATTCGGTGAACATGTCCTCTAGTCGTCCGTACAGACATGGGTCGACCTTTGCGGAAGTCGACGGCGAGCGGGATAAAAGCATCCCAGTCTACACAAACAAGCCGCATTCCGTCGATTTTTCGCTGCGTACGCCCGAGCAGGAGAAGGCGCATCTGGAGGCGGACGCATTGCGCGCAACGATAAAGCGCCTCTTCGACGTGGATCTGGATGCGCCGTCCGAGACAAATGACACCTCGGCGGCGCTGATGGCGCTGACCAACTCTCCCGCTCGCCCCGAGTGGTTCCCGCTTGCGCGCCCGTTTGCCGGATGTACCGAGCGGAAGGCCGACCGCGGTGTGCGGCTCCTAGTGATACCGGTGGTGAATTTCGGACTCCGCCGTCCCTTTGACGGCGACGTGAGCGAAGAGGAACTAAAGTCCGAATCGCAGCGGATACTCGATGCGCTCGAGCGCGAACTTGGCGCGAAGATACCGGCGTATGAAAGGCCAGAGAAGAAACCAGCGAAGGTCGAATCTCCAGACTCCGCGCCGCCGGCGCTGGGCGACTTCAGGGCGATGTTGCGTTCAGATGACGGAGTCTTCTTCATGGGCGGAATTGGCGACATCTGCATTACGGTCAAGTACGCAGTGCCGTCGTATGTGAAGCGGGGCGGACAGTATTGCGTCGCGCAGCGCGGCGCGATAGTTGTGGAAATCATGCAGTCGCAGATAGTTGCGGGGACAAGGAAGACTGCAGGCATGCAGCAGCGGAAAGGAGACCGTTGAAAATGAAGAGGTATTTGTTTCGAGCAGCTGTCGCGTTCACTGTCCTTGCAGTCTGCGCGGGGAGGATTGCGCTCTGCGCAGAAGGGGATTCGTTTGTCGTGGACTCTCCGTTTGATCTGACGCTCGGGTCCACGAACTATGCGGCGCGGCTTGGCAAGGCTGTGCGTTCCAATGCAAGTGCGTGGTACGATCCGACGACTAAGGTGACGACGACGAACTGGAGCGCATATGCATCCGCCCGCTTCGCAAAGCCCTACCATGGCGCGACGCATGCGAGCCTGCAATTCAAGGGCGAGGAGCGCGAGCTCGATTCCTACAGCTTCGAGATAGGGAAGAGCAGACGCCGTATAGGAGGGACATTGACGGTCGAAGAAGCCCGAAAAATCATGCAAGAGGTGTCGGACGACATCTCGAAGCGCTTTGGCGTGGAGGTCAAGCAAGATAGTGGTTTAGGCGACGATGACCTGTCGGACGCCGAAATCGACGAACGAATCGAGGAGAAGCTCAAGAAGGGCGACGGGAAGATGCGGCTTGTCAACACGGCTTTTATGCGCAGAAATGCTCACGAAGAGCGCGAGGGGGTCGGCGTTGGGTATGGACTCACGGCGTTTGTGGACAAGAACAGGAAGTGCAGCGTCCATGTCAATGTCTATACCTCGTGGAGGCCATCGAAAGTCAAGAGTAAGCCAGTCGGAGCGACGGCGATACCGGGGCTGGTTTCGGAGGAAGAGCAGAAGAAGGCGCATGAAGAGTCCAAGGTGCTCCGAACGGCACTTGGCAAGTTGTTTGGAATTGACTTCGATTCGGATAAGGATGACGACAGGGCAGATCGAATGAATGTGCCGGAGTGGACGGCCATGGAAAGCCCTGTGGCAGGGCTCGACGAGTGCAAGCCGAACCGCAGTTCGTCGGATTTGTTCCAGGTGCCGATCGTCAGCTATTCGGCGCGTCGCGCGTATCCTGGCGATGTGGAGGAGGCGGTGCTCGAGCGGCAGGCGAAGGAGGTGCTGGAGCGCATTGTGGCGGCATACGGCGAAAAGATTCCCGTCTTTGACGCCAAGGACGGGCAGGCGGAACTCGCGAAGGTGCTGGGCGAGGGCGTTCCTACATTTGGCGATTCGCGTGCGCTTTTGGGGCTCGACAAGGTGCAGACCTTCGTTGGCAAGGTGGGCGACCTTGCGGTCGAAATAGCCTACGCCTTGCCGCGCTACGAGAAGAGAGGCGACGACTATCGGCTCGTCCGCCGCGGCACTGTCATCCTGAACATAACGCAGTCTCCGATAATCACGCCCGTCAAGACCCTTCAGGCGAAGTGAGCCGCTGGGGACTGGCCCCGCGGAACCGTTGTAAAACGCCTGTTTGCGCGTTGTTGGCGGCTTGCGCGACAGATTTGCCGCGGAGTTATTTGTCTGCGGTGGTAGAGTCAATTAGTGGCTGTTATGGTGGCTTGAATGGGTTTAACATGTAATGAGGAAGCGGAGTGGCGTGCCGAGTGGCGAGCTGAGCGACACGAGACGGCTCGGTTCGGCGGATGCGCGGTGGTACACGTCGCAAGGCGAGGAGGCGGTATTCCGCCGACGAAGCATTGCGGCGCGTAACGCCGTGAAGGCGCCGAGAGAGACGGCGCGGGGAGCGGGAGCGAGGCCGAGGCACGACGCTCCGCGACGAACTCGACCAGAGGTGCCACGCGCGGCTTTGTTTTGGGCCGTTAGCCGGGCGGAACCTTCGAGAGTGAGACGATTACGGCAGGACTCGCCCCCGACGGCGTATATGTATACGCCGAGTGGGGCGAAGGACGCCGGAATCGGCCGCTCTCGCAAGGCGAGCACGGTTGCCCGAAACAAAGCCGCACACTGGAAGGCAAACCAGCACTGAACATCGCCAAGTAGTCAAATACAACGCGAAGCAAAACCCACAAGCACAAAGTAACAACGAGTAATCACGATTGCATTTACATTCGCACTTCCGAGCGGAAATTTGCTATAATTTCTACGCTATGGAACAGGAAGAATCACCTAAGCTCGACCTTGGTTCGCTCGGGTCGTTCGACTTCACCCCCGATTGGGCGAAGAAGGACGCCGGAGTCACCGTAGGGAAAGTCCGCCCGGAGCGCGATCGCCCGGCGTTCGGAGACAAGAAGTCGTTTGGCGATAAGCGCCAGTTTGGAGATAAGCGCTCCTTCGGCGAGAAACGCCAGTTTGGCTCGAAAAAGCCATTCTCGCGCGACGGCGACCGCAAGCCGTTCGGCCGCGGCCCTGCACCCGAGCGCCCGCGTCCTCTCGACGTCGACGTCAAGATTCTTCCCGAGACGAAGGCGCTCGGTACGATCATCCGCAAGCTCCAGCAGGACGCCCACGCCTACAAGCTCAAGGATCTCGCCTATTTCTTCCTCGACAATCCCGGCTCGGTCCTTCTCAAGATCACGCCCCGCGCCGCGGAAGGCGCGCAGGCGCAGCAGACGTTCTGCCAGTGCAAGGCGTGCGGCTTTGCCTCTGTAAAGGAAGAGGACGTCGTGGAGCATGCGCTCTCGGCTCATCTCTCGGACTACTACGACTCTAAGGAAGTCGAAGTCGAGCCGCCTAAGGGCAATTTCAGCTGCGTTGCGAAGTGCGGTCTTTCCGGCGAGCTTCTCGGCCCGCCGAACATCCACGAGTTTAACGCCATCGTCAAGGAGATGATTCGCACGCGCTACCCCGACATGTCCGAGGAGCAGTACCGCTCGAAGATCGAGATGGTGCGCGATCCCGAGACGATCGAGGCGTGGCGCAAGGGCGCGGTGAAGAAGACTGTGTTCGTGCCGAAAGGCCAGGCCGAAGTCGAGGGCGTCGCGACGCTCACTCGCGAGCAGGCCGAGGGCGAGTTCCGCCGCACGGTCCTTCCGTCGCTCATCGACCGCCCGAAGAACCTCATGATAACGGCCGACGTCGCCATGAAGAGCCCGGTGAAGCCGCTCGTGTGGGCGGTGCGCGACGCGCTCGAGCTTGAGCGCCGCTCACCGTACAACATGTGCTTCGCGCTCAGGGGCGCGTTCCACCACCGCAAGCTCAACTTCTTCCGCGCGAACGATGCGCGCGGCCCCGAATTCGTCACGAGCGCCGAGCTCAAGGAGTTCGACGCCGCGCATGCGATTCCGGAGCTCGCGGCCATAGCGAAGTTCATCGCCGAGCATCCGTGCTGCGACAGGACCGAGCTGCCGGCGGGCGAGGGAACGTTGCAGCATCTCCAGTGGCTCGTATCCACGGGACACGTCGTCGCGTTCGCGAAGATGGGCGTCTACTCGGCCGTCGAGAAGTTCCCGAAATACGGCCCGCAGTGGAAGAAGCGTTCGGCAAAGAAGTTCGAGGCGCCGAAGAGCGAGTCGGGCGAGACTGGCGCGGCAGAGGTGGCGGGCGAGCCGCCGGTCCCGCAGGACGCGCCAGTCCCTCCTGCAGAACAGCCCGCGGTGCAGGAACAGCCCGCCGCGCCGGAAGCCCCGGCAGCGCAGGATACAACAGTTTCAGAAGAGAAGAAAGAAGAACCACAGAATGAAGCTCCCACTCAGTTGGCTGAATGACTACGTTAAAGTCGACGACATCGACCCCAAGGAACTCGCCGAAAAGCTGACCCGCGCAGGGTTGCAGGTCGAGGCGATAGAGACTGTCGGTGGCACGCCGCTTTCCGATTTGATCGTCGTTGCGGAAGTCCTGGAATGCGAGGCGCATCCCAATTCCGACCACCTGCACGTCTGCAAGGTGACGGACGGCAAGGAGACCTATCAGGTCGTGTGCGGCGCGCCGAACATGCGCAAGGGAATCAAGACCGCGTTCGCGAAGATCGGCGCGGCCATCCCGGAATTCCTCGACAAGAACGGCAATCCCGAGAAGATCAAGAAGGGCAAGCTGCGCGGCGTCGAGAGCTTCGGCATGTGCTGCTCGGAGAAGGAGCTCCACATCGGCGAGGGCAACGCCGGAATTATCGAGTATCCCGCCGAGACTCCGACAGGTGCGCTCGTCCGCGACGTCGCGAAGCTCGAAAAGCCAGAGACGGTCTTCGACATCGAAGTTACCTGGAACCGCCCCGACGCGCTTTCCATCGTCGGTCTCGCGCGCGAGTTCTCCGCGATCTTGAGCCGCCCGCTTACGCTTCCGCCGGTCGATTTCACCGAGTGCGACGTCGATGTTAACGACGAGGTCAAGGTCGTCGTAGAAGATGCCGCACGTTGCCTCAGGTACACTGCGCGCGTCGTCACCGATATGACGCCAGACGCGCCGAGCCCTGTCTGGATGGCGAAGCGCCTCGAGCTTTGCGGCGTCCGCTCGCTCGGCCTCGCCGTCGACGTCACGAACTACGTGATGCTCGAGCTCGGCCAGCCGATGCACGCCTTTGACCACCGCACGCTCAAGGACCGCACGATCGTCGTGCGCGACGCGCGTGACGGCGAGACGATCAAGACGCTCGACGGCGTGGAGCGCAAGCTCGACCCCTCGATGCTGATGATCTGCGACGCAGAACGTCCGAACGCCGTCGCCGGCATCATGGGCGGCGAGGATTCCGGCATTGCGCCCGGAACGACGTCCGTCCTTCTCGAAAGCGCGCTTTTCGAGCCGACTTCCACGAAGTTCACGGCGTCGAAGCTGGGGCTTGCGAGCGAGTCGAGCTACCGATATATCCGCGGCGTCGACAAGGATCTCGCCGACTTCGCCTCGCGCCGTGCCGCGCATCTCCTTCAGAAGCATGGCGCCGCAAAGATCGCGAAGGGCATCGTCGACGTCGACAACCGTCCGCAGCCGCTCAATCCCGATGTCACGCTCGACTTCGAGCGCGCGCGCCGTCTTATCGGAATTCCCGTCGGCAACGACGCGATGGTGTTCCTCCTCAAAGGTCTCGGGTTCGTGCCGCGCGGAAAGGACAACCATTTCGCAGCTGCGACTTCCGTCGCGTTCGGCGTTCCGTCGTGGCGCTGGGACATTTCCGCCGAGGCCGATCTCGTCGAGGAAATCGCACGGCTTTACGGTCTCGACAATATCCCCGACACGATGCCGTCCGCGCCATCGATCTCGCCGCTTTCTGATGCGCCGTTCCGCGCGAAGTCGCGCGTCCGCGAGCTCTGCCTCGCGCTCGGCTTCACCGAGGCGATGCACTATTCGTTCCTTTCGAAGAAGGAGCTCGACGATTTCGACACGCGCACTGCGGACCGCCGCCTCGTCATTCCCGACCCCGTGTCGGCGGAATACGGCGTTATGCGCGACTCGCTTCTCCCGCAGATGATGGGCTCGCTCGGGCGCAACGCCTCGCACCAGCTCGAGACCGCGATGCTCTTCGAGATAGGCAAGGTGTTCAACGTCGCGAAGACGCCGAAGGGCGACGTTCCCTGCGAGCGCGAGTCCCTTTCGCTCGGCTTTGTCGGGCCTGTCGGTCGTGAGCAGCTCAGGACGCGCGCGCCGCTTTCCGAAGAGGAAGCCGTGCTGTGGATGAAGGGCGTAGTGGACGAGCTTGTCGCGAAGCTCCACGCAGGAAAGCTCGAGTTCGAGTCGGCCGACCATCCGGCGTTTGCGAAGGGCGCTGCGCTCTCCGTCAAGCTCAATGGCCGCGCCATCGGCGTTCTCGGGGCTCTCTCCGCGAAGATGCGCCACCCCTACCGCCTCACGACGCAGATGGTTCTCTGCGAACTTGATTTGAAGCCGCTCCTGAAGCGCGTGGATGAGCTCGGGCGCGTCTCTCCCGTGCCGCAGTTCCCGCTTGTCAGGCGTGACATCGCGCTCGTCGCGGCGAAGTCGGTGACTAATGCCGCGATCGAGAAGGTCATACGCGACAATGGCGGCAAGGAACTTGTAAAGGTTACTCTCTTCGACGTGTTCAAGGACTCGCGCGCCTACTCGCTCGAGTTTCGCTCGGCGGAGAGAACCCTGACCGACGAGGAGGTCGGCAGGACATTCCAGCGGATCGTCGACGCCCTCAAGGCGACCGCCGGCATCGAGGTGAGGGAAAGTTGATTTCAGGGACGTGGGTCCTGTGTTGCACGCGGATTCAGCAGATATTTCTTCGACCGACATTTTGAAAAGGGGGTAACCCCTACTTTGGAACGACGGGTTCCGGGGATTCTGTGCTACGGCAACGTGGGACTCTTTTAAAGTTTAAAGTTGAAAACGTAAAGTGTAAAGTTGAAGATGGTGAAGATGGTTAAGTGCATATCGATAGTCATCGCATTTGCGTTGCCGCTGTTCGCCCAGGCAAATTCGAAGAGCGCGTTCGCGACCGTGCCAAAGCAGGCGCTCGTCGAGCTCAAGGCCACGGTCGGAAAGCCGTTCTCGTCCGGGCTCGTCTTCGTCGACGGCAAGTTTCTAGACCCGCCCTACAAGGTCGAGCGCTACGGCACCGCGCTCAGGATAAACGGAATACAGGTCACTAACGAAATCGTGCCGTGGACCGAGTTCCTGAAGACGCAGCCCGGGGCTCGCGTCGAGAAGATTGAGACACCGCAATCCGCCGACGCGCCTGCGGCAGACACCGCTCCTGCCGCGGAAGAGCCCGAAGTGGAGGAGTCTTATGATTCGTCCGACGACATAGACGACCTCTTCGATGACGATCCAAAGCCGAAGAAGAAGGCGAAGAAGCCTGCTGTGAAGCGTCCGGTGAAGGCCACTCCGCCGCCGCCTACGACGACGATAGTCTTTGACGGCGAGTTCAAGCCCAACGACAAGACGAAGCAGATGGTTGCGCGGATAAACAAGGCGAGAACTCGCGTGGAGACGACTCTCAGGAATGGCGGATGCTACTTTTTCAGTGCCCGTTCCATGCCGATTTCCGTCGACCGCCTGCCGGCTGAAATGCTGCTGTCGTCGTTGCCGGATGTCATGAAGTCAAACACGACCTTCGAGCAGTTCTCCTCTGCTGCCCGTTCGAAGGGGCTCACGTTCATCTCCGATAAAGTGATGCGCGATCTTTTCCGCAATCGTCTCGACTATATACGCCTCCAGGCCCGCGCGAAGGCCGTCAAGGAGGGTGGCAAATGGGGAACGACGCTGTAGTGCTTCCGCTTACGATACTCATTCCGGCGTACAATCCGGACGAGAAACTGCTTGCGCTCCTTCCGAAGCTGAAGGAGCGCTTTGAGCATATCGTCCTCGTCAACGACGGTTCTGTAACTGGAAAGGACGTGTTCGAGAAGGCCGAGCCTTTCGTTGACGCGGTTCTCGTTCACGAGAAAAACCGCGGCAAAGGTGCCGCGCTGAAGACTGGGTTTGCTTACATTGGCAATTCGACTGACGTAATAACTGCCGACGCCGACGGGCAACACACGCCCGAGGACATCGCGAAGGTGGCGGACGGTCTCAGCCGCCACCGCGACGGCCTCGTTCTCGGCGTCCGTTCGTTTTCGGGGAAAGTCCCGCTTAGGAGCCGTTTCGGAAACTGGTGGACGCGCTGGTTCTTCTTCCTGATGACGGGGCTCATGGTGCGTGACACGCAGACGGGGCTTCGCGGCATCCCCGCGGCACTTGTGCCGCGCGTTGCGAAGATTCCCGGCGAGCGCTACGAGTACGAGATGGCGATGCTCGCCGACGCGAAGCACCATCCCTCGCGGCCCTTGCAAATTCCAATCGAGACGGTCTATCTTGACGAGAACGCGACGAGCCACTTCAACCCGGTTCTCGACGCCATCAGAATCTACAGGTCGCTTTTCCAATTCTGCATTTCGTCGGTTCTTTCATTCCTTATCGACAATGGCGTCTTTGCCGCAGTGATGTGGGTGATGGAGGCGAAGGACACTCCGCGCCGCGACGACGTTCTTATTGCGCTCGTTGCCGCGCGCGTCATCTCGTCGCACTTCAACTACTTCTACAACAGGTTCATCGTCTTCCGTCGCGGCAATGTGCCGCGAAAGGGCCCCCATCGCAGCTACTACGGCTATTTCGGGCTCGTTCTCGCTGTCGGTGCGGCGAGCTATGCCCTCACGGAAGGATGCTCGGCGCTTCTCGACGTGAAGGGAGTCGCGATCACCGTCGTCAAGATCGTGGCCGACACGGTGCTTTTCGTGGCGAGCTATCTGATTCAGAAGAAGTTTATCTTCGCCCGCAGAAGCTGAGGCGTTCTGTGTTTGTTTTAACGCAGAGGCGCAGAGGCGCAAAGTGCGCAGAGGATGATGGGGTTACTGATCTGCTCTTCTTTTCTTAAAGAAGTCGATGAGGACGGCTTTGCAGCGTTCTTCGAGGATGCCGGACACTATCTCCGGATGGTGGTTCATCCCTGGATGGCGCAAGATGTCGAATACCGTAGAGCCGCCGCGCTTCGGGTCTGAGACTCCCCACACGACGCGGTCTGGGCGCGCGAGCACGATTGCGCCGGCGCACATCGGGCAGGGCTCTTTCGTGACATAGAGCGTCGTACCGATGAGCCGCCAGTTTCCCTTCGCGTTGAAGGCGGCGGAAAGCGCGAGCATTTCGGCATGGGCCGTTGCATCGGCAAGCCCCTCGGTCTGGTTGTGCGCCCGCCCGAGGATTCTCCCCTCGGCGTCGACGATGACGCACCCGGTCGGCACCTCGCCGTCATCGGCGGCCTTCTCCGCCTCCCTGAGCGCCATCTCCATGTACTTTATGTCGTCTGCGTCCATCGCTGACATTATAGCACATTTGTGGTATAATGAGGGCATGAAGAGAGTCTTAGATGACAATCATCGGCGATTTTTTAATGTGCCTGTCGAGAAGAAGTGATTTGCCATGGAGAAATGCATCTCTGAGACGATAGCCGATGAACTCGCGGCTGATCTCGCCAGCGGACGCTGGAAGACGGGTGAGCGGCTGCCTTCCGTCGACGAGCTGCGGGCGCGTTTCGGCGCTGGCGAATATGCGGTGCGGCGCGCAATCAGGCGTCTCGCGGATTCCGGCGTAATATCGGTGAAGAAGCATGTCGGCGCGATGGTGACGGCCAAGCCGCTCTGGTCGTGGAAGGGCCGCGTCGCTTTCATCGCCCTTGGCAGAATGGCCTCGTACTTCCAGACGATGCTTTCCCTCGGCTTCGCGCATCAGTTAGAGGCAGCTGGCTGGCAGTTCGTCCCGGTTTTTCTCGACAATGCGAAGGACGGTTCCCTTGGCCTCGAGCCGCTTCGTCGCCATCTTGCCGCCGGATTTGACTTCGTCGTAGGGCTTTTCGGCGAGCGCCAGATAGCCGAGATGCTGGACCGCGCCGGTGTCCCTTACGTGATCCTCAACGGCTTTACGCGCGACTTCCCCAGCGCCCGTGCTGTCATACGCGAGGATACTCGCGAGTGTTTCGCCGCGATGATCGCGGCGCTGAAGAAGCGCGGCGTGCAGCGGATCGTCGAGTTCGACATGCCGCGCTCCATCGACCGCAGCTTCAAGCGCCAGCTCTTCGAAGCGGGGATAAGCGTCGAGCGCGTGATGTGCAAGTGGGACAACGAGCGAAAGTGGACTCTCGGCGATCTCAAGGCCTGCGGACACCGGACAGTTGCCGCCTACTTTGCGGACGAACGCCATAGACTGCGCCCGCCCGACGTCGTTCTCTTTGACGACGACTATCTCGCCGTCGGCGGAGTTATGGCGCTTTTCGAGGCGGGCTTCAGGATCCCTGCCGACATCGGAGTTGTCTGCCACGCCAATCGCGGCAACGAGCTTGCGCTCGGCGTTTCCGTCGCACGGTTTGTGAACGATCCAGTCTCATACGCCGATGCTGTTGCCGAATATGTCGTTGCGCAGCTCGAAGGGCGTCGTGCCGCTCTGCCAAAGGTTGCGTGGCGGTTTGTCAATGGCGAGAGTATTGGACGCCATACGAAATAATATAGCCATTAATTGAGGCAATAATGTAGGTTGCTTACTTTCGTGTTGTCTGACGCTCGCCGTTTTGCTACAATGCGAGCAGATCAAAAGGAGGGTGTGCATGACAATGGAAAGCGTACCTGAAGAAATGTCGTATGTGGCAAGTCCTTTTTTCGCAAAATTGGCGTTGGCTGTTGCCGCTTGCGTTCTTTCAACTACAACGTCCGCCGAGGAACTGTTCAACGTCGCGCAGACCTCGCTCGGCGCGACGGCCGTCATGATCGGGGCGCCGGTCAACAAGGATTGGCCCGGGCTGCGGGCGATTCCAAAGGAAGATCCGCGCAACATGCGAGGCGGAACGCTCTTCGGCGCGCCAATGGATGGCGGAACGCTTGTGATTTCGCTCATTGCGCCATGCGCGATAGAGCGCGTCGACCTCATGCAGCTCGACTACCACGGCACGATGTGCGTGAAGAAAACCGAGATCGCCGTCGACGGCAAGGTGGTGAAGACGGTCGATCTCGAGGAGCGCCCTGGCAAGTACCAGGAGATTCCCATAAAGGCAAAGGGAACGACTGTGTCGATCAAATGCATCTCGACGTATCCGCGCCGCAAGCTTCCCGGCGGCAAGGAGGGGCCGAACTACGGCGGCTGGGCGCGTGTGCGCGTAATGTCGACGACGGATGTCGCTGCCCTGATCGTCGCGCCGAAGGAGTATTCGGTCGCCCCGATCGCAAACGCCGTGATGCCCACCGGAACCGGCTCGCGCGGCGCGGTCGAAGTGCATGGGAAGCCCCGCATGTCAAAGGGACATCCCTGCACTACATGGGACAAGGAGGACGTTGCCAGGTTCCGCGCGATGATGAAGACTTCCGAGACTCTCCGCGGACAGGCGTCTGCGCTGCGAGTGGCGATGGACCGCCGCATCGCGCAGTCCGTCGCCGTCCCGCAGCCGGTGAAGGGCGCGGACGGGAAGTGGGAACACATCTCCGACTCCAAGGTCGGGAAGACGCACAACAACCTTTCCCTCGACATCGCGAACCTCGGTACGGCCTACCAGCTTTTCGGCGACGAGAAGTACGCCGAGTACGCGAGGAAGCTGCTCATTGCATACGCCGACGCGTGGCCCAACTACGGCGTTGGCGCGCGCCATGGTTTCTCGCACGATCCCTCCAAGGTGTTCGACCAGCGACTCAGCGACGCGACGTGGCTCATCCAGGTCGCAATTGGCTATGACTTCGTGCGCGAGTCGAAGTGCTTCTCCGATGCCGACCGCCGCCACATAGCCGATGACCTCGTCGCGGGGTCGGGGCGCTTCATCCGCCAGAACAGGGCGCACCTGAGGAACGCCACGAACTGGTCCGCAATCTGCACTGCGGCCATACTCGCCGCAGGGCTTGCGTGCGACGACGAGGATCTCGTAAACACCGCGCTTTACGGCCTCAACTGGACAGAAAGAAAGGGGAAGACGCCCTTGAAGTGGTGGGAGGGAACGCCCAACCCCCAGCCGAGCGGCGTGGAGCTTCATTTCTCCGGGAAGTCCATCGACGTCGACGGCATGTGGTGCGAGGGCGCGATGGGGTATCAGTTCATGGCGCTCCAGGCGCTTGTCGTGGACGCGGAGATGCTGTGGCACCACGGCATCGACCTATATCGCTATCGCGGCTGCGCGCTGAAGTGCGTGTTCGACTCGCCGCTCTACTTCAGCTATCCGAACCTCGTCTCGCCGGCGATCCACGATTCGGGCAACGCCTCGCTTGTCGGCTACAACTCCGACCTCTACGAGTACGGATACCTGCGTTACCGCGACCCGAAGTATCTCGAGGTCCTGCGGCGCATCAAACGACGGCTGATGGCTGGCTTCCAGCTCTTCACGATTTCGACGCTGTACGACGTGGATCTTTCGTCGTCAGGCGAGGTCGTCGCGCCGGAGAGTGTCAATCTGAACGGCGTCGGCTACGGCGTTCTTCGCGTCACCGACGGTGAGGGCACGCGGAACCTACTCCTTGACTACGGTCCCAACCGCTCGCATGGACACCCCGACAAGCTGAATATCGACTTGTGGGCGTTTGGCGCGTTGCAGGTGCCCGATCCTGGTACGGCCTGGTACGAAGACCCTATCTACCGCAACTGGTTCCACACGACTTTTGCGCACAACACGCTGAACGTCGACATGCAGGAGCAGGCGCCCTGCGGCGCGGAGCTTCTCACGTACGCGGCGGGCGATGCGTTCGGCATTATGCGCGGCAGGACCGACGAAGCGTATCCCGGCGTCACGATGGACAGGTCGCTCTTCATGACGCGCGGATATGTGGCGGACTTGTTCGCCGCAATCGGAATGCTCGAGCGCGTCTACGACCTCACGTGGCATCCGCGCGGGAGCTGCGAGGGCGTGACCGGCGAGGCAAAGCTGTTCAGTCTTCCCGAGCCGCGCAGCCCTGGATACAACGAGCTCAAGGACATGAAGTCGGTTTCTGGAGCGTCCGGCGTCGTTGCGAAATTCCTCAACAAAGGCCGCGAGTTGCGTCTTCTCTTTGCTGGCAACGAGGACACGGAATTTGTTTTCGGCAAGGCGCAGCCAAGGCGCGAGTTGGAGACGCCTATCTTCGAGCGTCGGAAGACGAAGTCGACGGTCTTCGGCAACGTGATTGACATCTCAGGTTCAGGGCTCGTGCGCGAAGTGCGGCAGTCGGGCGGGCTCGAGAAGGGCTATGCGACGCTTGTGCTGTCGCTTTCCGACGGCGGACGTGACTTCTGCTACGCCTCGATCAAGGACGGCTCGCGGACGATAGGCGGCGTCGAGACCGACGCGCAGCAGGCGTTTGTCTCGCTTGCGAAGGACGGTTCGATGCGCGCGCTTGCGTTTGCCGGCGGCACGAAGATTAAGGCGGGGCGGTTTTCGCTCGAGACAACCATTCCCGGCGCAGCTCTCGTCGAGCGCACCGAAACGGGGAGCGTGCTTGTCCGCAACTGCGGCGCATCTGCCGCGAAGGTCTCGCTCTCGATCCCTGAGGGTAAGTCGTTCGAGCTCAAGGCCGGCGAGACGAAGGAGATCGTCCCCAAGGGGGCTAAGCCAATCGCGGAGTTCAGGAAGGCGGAGCTCAAGCGGCTCGCAGAGGAGGCTGCGGCAAAGGAGGCGAAGGTGGTCGCGGAACGCACGGCGCAGGCGAAGAAGCGCCGCGGCGAGGCCGCGAAACTTCCCGCCCCAAAGGCATTCAAGGCCGTTGTACAGGCGGAGGATTTCTCGGCGCAGGGTGGTGGCGAGGTGCGCATCTCAAACAACAAGACGGCCGCTGTCGGGGATTCGATCTTCAAGTGGGACAACGAGGGACATTGGATCGAGTGGAAGGTGACGGTTCCGAAGGAGGCGTACTACCAGATCCTCCTGTGCGGCTGCGCGGACAAAGACCGAACGCGCGAGGTCGCGGTGAACGGCGAGCCGGTTGTCGAGCTTGGCGCGTTTTCGTTCCCCGCCACTGGTGGGTTCTCCAACGGCAACGACGACTGGCGCCTTCTGGCGATTCCCGATCCTGCGGACAAGTCGCGTCCGATGACGTTCCGGCTGCGCCAGGGCGAAAACACAATCCGCATGACGAACGTCGGCGGAGGCGGGCTCAATGTCGACTACATAGTTGTCGCGGACCCCAATACCAAGGTCGAGCGCATCAAGTGACAGGAGCGGGAAAGGCCATGATGAAAAAGCATGTCTTCGTTTTGTTGTCGGCGGCAATGTCCGTTGCAGTAGTGTTTGCCGAGGAATACTTCGCGTGGGTCGACTCCGCGATTGCGCGATTCGGCACGAACTACACGGTGCTCGCCGAGAACGCGAAACTCGGCTACACTAAGGAGGCGCCTTATCCAAAGACGTTCAGGAATGGCAAGGTCGTCTTCTGCAAGGACTGGGACTGGTGCAGCGGATTTTTCCAAGGTTGTCTCTGGTATCTCCACGAGGCGACAGGCGAGGCGAAGTGGCGCGAGCTTGCCGAGAAGTACACCGAGGAACAGGCGCACATCCGTACGTCCAACCTTCACCACGACCTCGGCTTCATGTTCCTTCCATCGGCCGGAAATGCCTACCGGATCACAGGTGACAGGAAGTACGCCGGCTATCTCTACGACGCCGCGCGCACGCTCTGCACACGCTGGCGTCCGCGCTGCCAGGCGATTCAGGTTTGGGGGAACTGGAACGGCAAGTGGGCCGACAGCTGCTCGATAATCGTCGACTGCATGCTCAACCTCGAGCTTCTTGAGTGGGCTGGGAAGTTTCCGTGCGAGGGCTGGGAAGGCCAGCCGCGCGACTGGCTTGACGGCGGAGTTTTCCGCGACATGGCCGAGGTCCATGCCGACACTACGATCAAGTACCTGCTGCGTCCAGACGGCTCGTCGTACCATTTCGCGCTCCTCGATTTCAAGACCGGCGAGTTCATAAAGCACCTGAACGGGCAGGGCGTCGGCCACTGGAGCCGCGGGCAGGGCTGGGTCGTGTACGGATTCCCAATGATGTATTCCTTCACGCGCGAGCAGCGTTTCCTCGATGCGGCGATCAAGGTCGCCGACTACGCGCTGAACGAAAAGAACATACCGGAGGACAGGATTCCGTACTGGGACTACGAGGCGCCGAATATTCCGAACGAAGAGCGCGATTCCTCCGCTGCCGCCGTGCTGGGATGTGGCTTCCTCAAGCTCTCGAAGATCTGCCCCGACAAGGAGAAGGCAGCGCGCTATCGCGCCGAGGCGCTCAAGATCGCCAAATCCCTCTCGTCCGACGCCTACTTCGCGAAGCCGACGGAGATCGGTGGGTTTGTCCTAAAACATGCCGTCGCCTCGAAGCCGGACGGTACCGACATCGACGTCCCGCTGAACTACGGTGACTACTACTACCTCGAGCTTCTCGTGAAGTTGCATGTTGAGAATAATTGAGCCATTAATTGAGGTCGTTTGATTAATTGTTGCGTTCTCTGAGGCTTTTGGCTATCATTGCGATGTCAAAAGCCAAGACAGGGAACTAAATGCGAACGCTATTTGCATTACCGATGCTTGTCGCCGTGCTTGTAGCGGTGTCATCGCGTGTCGATGCCGATACGCTCAAGTTCGCATGGTGGCGCATGGACCAGATCGCGACGGCGGTTGGCTTGAATCAGTCGGCGATAGACGAGCGGACGCAGGTTCTCGCTGCCGCAAACGTGGACGTAATGGCGGGCGTAGGCCTGTGGTCGAGGGCGGATGGCGTATTCCCATCATCGAACGGTTATCGCCTTGAGAACGGCAGGACTGTGACGAATGGCAGCTTCGACGGACTTTCACGCGTGTTCGCCCTGTCGCATGCCTTTGACGCCGTTGAGTCTGCGAATGAATTCACACCGATGGTTCACGGAACGAAAAACGTTCCTGGAGCGAATGCGACAGTGGCCTGGACGGTGTTCGACGCCGGCTCGACGCGGTTTGCCGTGCTGAGCGGGTTCATTTACCAGCTCTACAACGCGAAATACAAGAACAACCTCGATGCGCTTGTTGAAAACATTGCGACAAACGGCAATCCCGTGATAGTCTTTGGGCTTGAAGACGCCTGCGAGACAAGAACCTTGACCTTGTCCGATTTCGAGGATTGCGGTCTGTACGCCGTGCGTGACGGCACGGCGGACGGGCAATGGATCTTCTGCTCTGATCAGGCAATGGCGACTGCGGCCGCGTCGACTGTCGCCGATCTTCCCGGCGCAACTGCGTACGGTACGGTTGGCTACACGGCCGAGTTCTCTTACGAGGGCGAGGATGCGGGAGTCGGATATCAGGTCGTCTTCAAGCAGGGGAATGTTGCGCCAGTAGGGACGCGTGTCCGCAGTAGAGGGGGAGCACTTGCCTTCGCCGCGCCAGCTGCCTCGGTAGAAGTGGCGCCGGAGTTTGTGTGCAATCCGAATGCGACAAGGTGGAACACCCCTGGGTCACGGCCTGGCTTTTTTGCGCGCGAGGTGCAGGACCTCCATGTGTACAACGGCAAGATCTATACGGCTGGCGGCGACTGGGGCGCGTTTTCCAACCAGGGCCCCGTGCCGGTCTTTGCAATTGATCCCGCGACCGGTAATTTTACGAATGAGTATGAGGCCGGCACAGAGCTCATAACCGATTTCAAGACGTTCTCCGACGGTCGGCTATGGGCTGGTAGCGTGGACATGCGCGAAAGTCACGAGCATGCGGGGCATTTCTTCCGTCGCGAGACAGATGGAACGTGGACGAATCTGACGTCGTGCATAAGCGGGCATAACGGCGTAACAGCGAATTACGCTGCTCATATTTGGGATATTGCCGAGTTCGGAGGCAAGTTCTTTACCGCTGGATACGGAATCTGCGCATCTTCTAACTGGGGTGATACGAGGATGACAGACGCGACGCCCGACTTGTCGTCCGGGTATAGAACATACTTCGAGAGCGCTACCTCAGTGTGGATTGCAGGGAAGAATCGCTTTAATGTCGGGCAGGCGCGCAAGTTTGCGGCGTTCATGCCGTTTGACGATGACCTGTTCTGCTTCTCGATGGACTTTGGGTACAAGTACTACATGGATATATTTGAGTGGGAAGAGTGGCGCTGGGACGCATCGCTCGGCAAGTTTGTCTCTTCGCTTGTGCCGTGGAGCGACTTCGCGCCGGGGATAACCGAGGAGGACAAGGCGATCACAGTCTCTCCCGACATGAGTGATTACCTGGAATTCGACATAAGACCGTCGCATTGCCGGAGATTCGGGTCAAGGGTGCTCTATCTGATCGAAGGCATAAAGACCAATGTCGCGAGTCATAGTCGGCCATGGGCGGCGTATAGCGCGGTCAACCAGAACCACCACGTGAAGGCGACGAAAATCGACCTCGGCGGTGCGCGCCCGTTCGACATCCACGTAAGCGGTGATGCGGCGTATATCGTGGCGGCGAAGGGGACTGAGATGGGGACGGTCGTGACGAACAGCGTGTGGAAGACCGAGGACGGCGTGACGTTTACGGAGCTCTTCCATTTCTCGACCAACCGCCAGGCGACGGCGCTATGCAAGTTCGGTGACGACTTCTACGTTGGCATGGGGTATTCTACGAACGTGTGCTACATCTGGAAGAACTTGCCGAAAGACCCCGAGCTTTCCGGCAACATCTACCGCATCCGTTTTGACGATGGCAACCAAGGCGGCGGGCAGGGTGGAGATGTCCCACAGCCGCCGGTCCCGAGCGATGTCGCGTGGTTCTCGTACGAAGCCGCGACGGGCGCGACGAGTGGCGGAACATGGGATGGCGAGGCGTCGAGCTTCGCACTTTCCGAGCCGCTGACGATCGACCATGTCGGAACCATTACGATGCAGCTCCGCGTCAAATCTGCCGCGGAATTTCCAGTGGCAGAGCCAGACGGCATTGCGAGTTTCGCGTTTCGCCGTGACGATGATGCACCTTCGCCGTGGGAATGGACAAGCCGCGGCTGGCAGCGCCTGTACGGGCTTTCCGTTGCGGAAGGGCAGTTGGTCTCGCTTGTGGCGATTATTGGAAACGGCAAAGTGTCGTATTCCATTGACGGCGTTGCGCTGACAAATTCAGCAGGGCGGAGCGTGTTCAGCACGCACGGCGTCGGATTTTCGTCTTTTTGTTTCTCGTTCCCGTCGGTCGGCGACTTCTCGGGGACCTTGCGCGAGGAGCGGATGAAACGATTCTGTATCACATTGCGGTGACATCTTCGGGTCATTAATTTAGGTAATAATGTAGGTTGTTCAATTTCATATTGTCTGATGCCTGTCATTTTGCTACAATGCAGGCAAATCAAATGGAGAATTAGCCATGAAATTGTTTAAGTTCGCTTTTGCGGTAACTCTAATTCTTTGTTCCTCTTACGGTTTTGCAGCTGACGTTACTACTGCGGCCGACCTTGCCACGGCGCTTACAGAAAGCCCAGCTGGGACAATCGTCACACTTGGAGCTGACATAGATTGCTCGGAATGGACAACGGTTGACAGCTTTTCGGGAACGCTCGACGGCAAGGGGTACAAGATCGAAAACCTCGATGCTCCGCTCTTCGGCACAATCACCGGCGATATCGCAATCAGCAATCTCGTCGTCAAGGACGCCTATGTCACCGCCGACGCCCAGACATTCGGCATCCTGATGAAGAGCGTCACCGCGGCTAACCTCGCCGTCGAGAACGTCACGTTCACGGGATCCACGTTGCATGTTGCAGTCAAACAGGGCAACATGGGCTTCGTCGTCGGACTGTTCTCCGTGACTGGGACAGCATCGTTCAAGGACTGCCATGTGGACGACACCTGCTCGTTCG
This sequence comes from Kiritimatiellia bacterium, assembly GCA_017406465.1. GTDB lineage: Bacteria > Verrucomicrobiota > Kiritimatiellia > RFP12 > UBA1067 > UBA1067. The sequence goes on from JAFQYM010000011.1 coordinate 30,444, forward strand.
CCCTTGGCGTCAGCCAGCACGGCGGCATCGCGGGGAACGGAACCGCAACCGGAACGGACGCGACGATTTCCTTCACGCATTGCACCATGGCGGCGGCGCTCTCCACGGTGGCGTCCTACGGCTCCCAATTTGGCGGCATTGCCGGAAACCTGTCTGTCCAAGGCGGAGGAAGAACCGTCGCAGATTACGCCCATCTAATCATGGACGGCTGCACGAACTACAGCGGGACGGGCTCCTCGACCTGGAACGGAAGCAACCGGAGCTTTGGCGGTCTCGTTCATACGGCGGCGGCCGGAAATTCCACACATATGGGCGACGCTGTCATCCGCCGCTGCGCAAACTACGGGTCGTTCGTGTGCACAGGCGGCATTACTTCCTCCGGGACGAACTATGGTGGACTTCTTGGTTGCTGGAACAACGGCCCGCTCACCATGGAGGACTGCGTTAACTATGGTGACATCCTCTCCACCGGAGCCGGCGACACGGTTTCCGCCATCGGCGGTCTGGTGGGATACATCACAGCCCCCATCCAGGTGACCGCATCTCTCGTGGGCTGCGCCAACACTGGAGACATCACGGGCTGCTACGCGGGCGGACTTGTCGGCTACTTGACGCACAACGCGTCCTACGTGAACACCAAGATATTCATCCTTTCCTGCCTGAACACGGGAACGGTCACCGTCCGCAAGGAAGGCGTTTCTCCCGGGGAGGCGATCTGCCAACTGAGAACGGGCGTCGCCTATCCGCGCATTGACATCGAGGGCGGCTTCTACGCCACCGACGCCCTCATCGGGACCTACGCGGAGGGAGCGTCCGTCACGGCGCTCAATACGAACGGCAACGTGTTCCCCGACAACTCCGACGGTCTCGTGGACGGCACCGATCTGGCCACTCTCAATGGCTACGAAAGCTGCAACCTCTGGAAGCAAGGCCACGAATACCCGATTCTGGAAATCATGCCGGACGAGGCGGTCCCGGACACCATTGTCGCCACGTTCGAGGACTGGGACGGAACCGTCCTCAAGCAGAAGACCGTCGCCCGCGGCGGATACGTCTTCCCCCCTGCGGATCCGGTCCGCGACGGCTCCACCTTCCTCGGCTGGGATCCGGCCGTGTTCACCGGCCTCACGGCGGACACGACGTTCGCCGCCCAGTATTCGAGCGGCATCGTCACGCACACGGTCTCGTTCTTCGACTGGGACAACACGCAGCTTGGCGAGGACCAGGAGGTCGTCCACGGCGAGGCGGCAACACCGCCGGCCAATCCCTCGCGAGAGGGATACATTTTCGTCGGATGGGACACTGCGTTCGACAACGTGACCGAAGATCTGGCAATCCACGCCTCGTATGTTCTCGCACATGTCCATGTCGCCACGGCGGCGGATTTTGCAACGGCCGTAACGGCCGAGACCGTTCCTGGTGTCACGGTCCACCTCGACGGCGATGTCGAGCTGCCCGCGGACTGGACGGCCCCGGACTTCCGTGCGACGCTGGATGGCGCGGGTCACTCGATCCAATGCCCGAACGGCGGATTGCCGCTCTTCAACCACCTCTACGGATGTGCCTCCAATTTCGTCATTGACGCGGCTTCCGAAGACGTGGCGACAAAAATCACGCTTGGAACCAGCGCGCTGTTCGGATCGGTAGCAAACACTCTCTCTGGCGGCGCAATCCGCGACGTTACGGTGGAAAACCTTGTCATCCAGACGGGGAACGACTGCACGGTTGGTTTCATCGCCGGCAGGATGGTTGACGGCGCCGCCATAGAGCGGTGCCTTGTCGCCGCCAGCTGCACGTTCCGACAGACGCGCACCGCTGGCGCGGGCGGCATCGTCGGTGCCATTGACCGCACAGTCGAGTTCACCCCGACCGACGGCGAGGGCAATCCCGTAACCGGAGAAACTCTCGCCCTCGTCGCCGACTGCACGAACCGCGCCCCCGTCGTCGTTTTCCTCGCCAGCCCGCTCACGTCCGGCGGCATCGTCGGCAAAGCCGATGTGCACAACGCCACCTACCAGCCGGCCATGAAGATCCTCCGCTGCGCCAACGAGGCCGATTTCACCGCGACGGTGAACAACGGCTACGCCGTGAAGTTTGGCGGCATTATCGGGGAAAGAAGCATCAATGAAACATCCGTGCATGGCGGCGTCCTTTGGGTCGTCGATTGCGCCAACCTCGGGAACATCTGTTCCCCCAGCGAGTCAGGATGCAATCTCGGCGGCATCGTAGGATACCTCTATCGTGGATGCGAGACGGTTCTGGCGGGCTGCGTCAACCGTGGCGACGTAGGCACAGACGTCGCTGGGGATGGCGCGACTCCCGTGACGGGCAACTCGGCCGGCGGCCTCGTCGGCTTCCTCGAGAGTCTCTACAACAACAATTCCGTCACGGCCACGAACTGCGCTAACTACGGGGCCGTCACGGGAGGAAAGTACGCGGGCGGGCTTATCGGGGGATTCAGCGCCAACAACGGGCATCCTTCCACTATTCTCATGTTTTACAACTGCGCGAACTACGGGACGCTCTCGGCCCCGGCGGAAGGTGGCCTGACGGGAGAGATCTTCGCCCGGTTCGAGACGCTGGTTGCCGATTCCCCTGCCCGCCAGTACGGCGCGGTGAACAGCTTCTTCATGACCGACGCCTTCTGCGGCGACGCGTCGGAAAGCGCCATCATCACGAATGGGCTCGTGACTGCCGTCGACGAGAAGTATTCGCCCTCTGGGGCAAGGTCGACTCTGAATGCCGCCGTGCAGGAGAACGACTGGGAGCCGTGGGTGTTGGGACGCATTGGAGAGGGTGCCGCCGCCTTCGTCGCGCCGGAACTTGCGTGCTTCATGACAAAGGCCGCGAACCCAGGATTTACGCTCATAATTAGATGATTAGAAGAACGGCATTGTTTGCCGCGCTGGTCTGCGCGGGGGGTGCTTTCGCGGCTGAGCTGACGGTTCCCGAGCAGTACCCGACGATCCAGAAGGCGGTGGACGCCGCGAAGGGCGGCGACGTCGTGCTCGTGAAGGGCGGAACATACGCCGGCTTTCGCGTGCAGAAGCTGTTCGAGGGCGAGCCATTGATCATCAAGGCCGCGCCGAGCGAGCGTGTCACGTTGAGCGGGATGCAGAAGATCGAAGGGTGGAAGGATGAAGGCGGCGGGGTGTTCTCCGCGAGAGTCCCTTCGCGAGTCGACTCCCTGTTTGTCGGATACGTCGAGCAACAGTGTGGGCGCTGGCCCGCGGACGGAACGCGGCTCCCCGTCATGATGGCAGACGCGGCGACGTGCACGTTCAAGACCGACTCGGTCGCCGACCCAAAGCTTGCCAAGATTGCGAAGGACCCCAAAGACACCCGGTGCTTCTTCTACTTCGCGTTCGGGAACGCGTTTTCGTCGAAGCGCATCCAGTCGTACGACCCGAAGACCGGCGACATCGTCTTCTCGCAGGAGGAGTGGATGAAGTGGATCAGGCCCGAGAACAACACCTATTCGTTCGTCAACCACCCCGCGCTGATCGACCTGCCCGGAAGCTGGGCGTTCGTGTCCGAGCCTGGCGGCGACCCGAAGAGCACGGCGGGAACGGTCTACTTCAAGCCGGTGAAGAAGGCCGACCTCGCGAGGACGCAGTATTGCGCCGCGGACCGTCCGCTCGTCGTCGTGGGGCACCACAAGAATCCGTCCGGCAACATAGTCCTCGACGGATTCGAGATCGCCGGCTCGCGTGCCTCGGGAGTGCAGATCGGCGGCGACGGTGTGACGGTGCAGAACTGCCTCGTCCACCACAACGGCGCGGGAATCGCCGCGCGCATGGCGAAGGACCTGAAGGTCCGCTCGAACGTCGTCGTCGCCAACGGAGGCAACGGGATCGGGCTCGCCTCCGTCGAGAACGCGCTTGTCGAGGGCAACGAGGTGGCGCTCAACCAGGTGGACGGAATCGTCGTCGCCGGAAACATCTCCGGGAAAAAGACGGGCACCCCCGGGGCGAATCCTCCGACGAAGCACGTCGTCGTGAGAAGGAACTACATCCACCACCACATCTACCAGGCGCATCCCGACAACACGCAGATGTACCGCGACGTGTCCGACGTCGTGTACGAGGAGAACTTCAACATCTGCGGCGGACAGTCGATAATGGCGGAGGAGGCGGAGGATGTCACGGTGCGCGGAAACCTCTTCATGGGGTGCGACGCAGTGATGCTCATCTGCGGACACGGCAACTCGCACCGCTGGAAGTTTGAGGGCAACACCCTCTGGGGCGCTGGATACGGGTTCTTCAGCTTCACCGGACACGACTATTCCGTGACTAAGAACCTGTTCATCGGCGGCTCGGTGGACTACGGACAGCTCGACAGCACGAAGGTCGACAGCTCCGGCAACCGCTTCGCCCCCTCGTTCTTCGCCCGCACGGCGAAACCCTGGCGGAAGTACACCGATCTCGCGAAAGCGCAGTCGGAGCTGGGGCAGGAGAAGGACAGTTCCGTGTGCGTGGTTCCGTCGTCGAACTTTCCGTTCGACATGGCGGTGTCTAGCGCGAACGGCTCGTCGCTCGACTCGCTGGCGCTGCGCAAGGACGCGGCGTCGCGCACGGACCTCTTTGCGCCCGGCGACAGGATAGAGCTTAACTGCGACGGCGTGCTGAGGACGGTGAAGTCGTGCGCGAACGGCGTCCTCTCCTTCTCGCCCGCGCTCGAGGCGCCGCCATACCGCGGAGTCATGGTGTTCAACTGGAAGAAGGCGAAGTCGGCGGACATCGACATCCGCCAGGTCGACGGATGCGGCTCGTCCGTCTCGCCCGCAGCCTTCCGCAGGGGCGACCTGCTTGGTAGCGGACGCAGGACCATCCCCGCCATCCCCGCCGATGTCGGGGAGGGAATCCCCTCGCCGAACAAGCCGGTCATCCCCCCAAAGGGTTGAAGCATCTCGAAGGAGCGCAGTCCCGCCCGCAGGAGCGGCGAGACGTCCCGTCTCGCCGACAGGGGGTTCCGTCGCTCCGCGACGGAACGAAGCCCAGTTGGGTAATTGAGGTATTAATTGAGGTTTGCACATTTCCTCTTGTTTTCTGCGCCCAGATTTTGTAAAATTGTCACGAACAGGAAAGGATGTTGCCTATGAAACGGTTGAAATTAGTTCTCGCTTCTGTTGGTCTTGCAATCCTCTCCCGCGGCGCATTCGCCGCGGATTCGGCGGCGCCAAGTCCGTATGATTTTCTCAAGCGCGTGCCGATATCGGTCTCTTCGTCGGGGCAAAGCGCGCTTGGCGGGAATTCCGTCAACGATGTACCCGTCTTGGTCAGGATATCGGAGTCCATTCCAGGGTTCAGCTACGACGATCTTAAGTCCGACGGTTCCGACATCGCCTTTGGAGTTGAAAGCGGCGACGAATTGACGATTTATCCGCACGAGATCGAAACGTGGGATCCCGGCGGCACGTCGCTTGTCTGGGTCAAGGTGCCGACGCTCTCCGCCGCGACCGAATTCGCTATGTACTACGGCAACGGCGTTTCGGTGGCGGACTCCTCGACGGACGTCTGGTCCAACTACGTGGGTGTGTGGCACCTTAACGAGGCGTCAGGGGACGCAAGAGATGCAACTGGGCATGGGCTAACGGCGCTTCCGTCCGGAGCGAACGCGGCAGAAGACTCAATTGGCGTCGTAAACTGCCCGGTGGGGACGGGCCGTCAGCTGGCGTCCGCGAAGGGCAGAAAATCCTACCTTGCCGTGGCCGACAGCAACCTGCTCGACTGCGGGAACTCTCTTACGTTTTCGGGATGGTTCAAGGCCTATGACACATCTACATCGTACTCGATGCGCTATGTCTCGCGTAAGAGCAAGTATACAGACAAGAACGGGTGGGAGGTCGAGGCGCGCTACGATACGTCTTCGGCTACCGTACCCGCGACGACAGTTTCGGCGCGCGGCGCAAGCAGCGGCGACCACACGGCGACAGTGCCGGACATCCGTGAGAACTGGGTGCACTTGTCGCTGGTCTACGACGACACTAAGCTCACCTACTACGTGAACGGCGTCCCGCAGAGTCCGCTCACGCTCAACTCCGCATGTTCGGACAACAATCTTGCGCTTGCATTCGGCAACAATCCCAGCGGCGGAGAACCGAACTGGTGGGGACTGATGGACGAACTTCGGCTTTCGTCAGAGCCTGTGTCTGCAGAGTATGCCGTCGCGGAATATCACGCGATGACGGATACGCTGCTGTCCTATTCGCCGGCGCTCCCGATGGATGAGACGATGCCGGTCATTTCATCTGTCGAAGTGGTCGCCTGCGCTGAAGGTTTTACCGTGTCATATTCGCTCGTGTCCGGCACCGGCAGCTTCGAGGCTGTCTTGACGGACATTGTCTCTGGAGAAGTGACTTCGGCACCAATTGCGGCTGATTCGACAGAGGTTGTCGTTCCTTTGTCTTCGCTCAACGTGGGACACTCCTATGACTGCTCGGTTCGCGTCACGTCCTCGGCCGGAAACACGATCATGCTTCATGCAGGCCGGGTGTTTAATGGGTCAGTGTCTGTCGCGAAGACGGCGGACGCTGACGAGGGCTTGTTGACTCCGGGCGTCTTTACGGTGACCGCTTCGTCGCAGGTGGCATTCGATCTTTTGGTGCCGTACACGGCAGGGGGAACAGCCGTTGCCGGCCAGACTTATGCGGCGCTTTCCGGCTTGGTGGTCATTCCGGCAGGCTCTGCAACCGCCACGATTGCTGTGAATCCGATCTATTCTTCGGTAGTGTCAGATGACGTGACGGTCTCGGTTACGCTCCACCAGACGCACTCCTTTGTCGGTTCGGGGGCAGCGGAAATGACAATTGTCAATTTCGCCGTCAATCCGGCTGTGCGCTTTGTCTCGATGGAAGGCGACGATGCGCAGGACGGTATGACGTTGCTGACGGCGAAGAAGACGGTTCGCGCGGCGATAGAGTCGCTTGAGGGCTTCGACGCCGAGCCTTCGCAGATATTCATCGCGCCTGGCACCTACGAAGAAGATTCCTCTATCGACAACTACAAAGGCACGGGCAGCGCAAACTACCGACTTATCGTGACAAACGCAGTGACGCTGATCGGTACGGGAGCGGATCCGACGAATGTTGTCCTTCGCAACAAGAACGGGCGCGTGCGCGTCCTGTGCCTGGACAACGCGCAGGCCGGCATCCGCAACCTGACGCTGGCCAACGGCCAGGCATATCAGGCCGGCTCATACGGCGGAGGCAACCTCTACATAGGGTACGACGGCGGCAGCGCGTCGAACTGCGTCTTTACAGGTGGATGCGCTGACAACTTCAACTGCCACGCTGGCAACGTGTTCATGCGCGCGGGCCTTGTCACGCACTGCGTGATCGAAAAGGGCTATTTCACTGATAACCGCGGGGACTACAAGGCGGGAGGCATCGAGATATACGGTGGACTTGTCGAGAACTGCCTCATCCACGGGAACTACGACAACTGCAACGGGACGCAGACCAAGGCGGCTGCGGGCGTGATGATTTCGGGCGGCATGATCCGCAACTGCACGATTGCCGCCAATTCGGGCAAGCAAGTGGGCGGCATCTGCGTGAAAGGAACGGAAGGTGTCGTCGAGAACTGCGTTATCGTCGGCAACACGGCGACGATGGCCGACGAGAGCATTGCAGGCGACGTTGTCAGCTACATGGTCAGCGCTGAAGATGCGAAGGCCGTCTTCAGGAACTGCGTAGTCGATGCGGCGACGGCGCCCAACGACTCCTGCGTCTCCGCAAGCTCCGCCGCGACATTGGTCGACTCCGGCAACGGCGATTTCCACTTGGCGGCGGGCTCTCCGGCAATCAACTTCGGCCGCACGAAGGAGGATGAAGCAGCAGGGGATCTCGATCTCAACGAGCGCGTAATGGGTGCAGCAATCGACGCGGGCTGCTACGAGTACGATCTGAACGCCTTCGCCATCGCGTTCGAGGCCGACGTTGTCTCAGGAGTCCTGCCGGTCGACGTCACGTTTACGGCCGTGGTCAGTGGCGTTAACGACGGAGACTATCTCGAGTACGACTGGGATTTTGACGGCGATGGCGTGGTCGATGCGACGTTGAACGGCACGGCAACAGCGCGGTACCGCTTCGTTGCCGGCGGAACGTTTTCGCCTTCGTTAACCGTGAAGAACCTCACGGCGCAGAAGGAACTGTCGATCAGCAAGTCGAACTATCTTCAGTTTGCGCCGAGGGTCCTGTACGTGAACAAGGATGCGGAGTCGCATGTCGTTCCGTTTGCGACGCCTGAGACGGGCGCGCTTACGGTCAACGAGGCGATTGCCGCGGCGGTCGACGGATGCGAGATAGTCATCTATCCCGGTACATACGGCGTAATGAGTACACTGATAGTCGAAAAGGTCCTCGACATTCATGGTTTGCTGCCTGATCCGGAGGAGGTTGTCCTTACAAGGGAGGGATCCTCGTGGCTGCGGGTAGTTGAAATGAACAAGACGAAGTCGAAGCTGAGCAACGTCGTCATCGAGAAGGGCACGGTTGGTGGCACTTCTGGCGGTGGAGTTCATTTCGGGTATCTCGGGGGAACGGTTTCGAACGTTGTCATACGCGGATGTAGCGCCAGCAACTACAACGGGGCCGGTGGGGCCGCCTATCTTGCATCCGAACACGCGCTGCTGACACACTGCGTGATATCGAATTGCTACGTGCAGACTATGAACGGCGCCGGAGGCAACAAGGGTGTACTTCAGGTGGAGAAGGGACGAGTAGAAAACTGCCTTGTGGCTGGATGCTACTGTCCGCTTGGCAACAACGAGACCGACCGCCCCGGCAACGCAGTCCACATCGGCGTGAACGGTTCTGTCGTGAACTGCACAATCGTTCGGAATACGATGGAGACTCGCGGCATCGTGTATGTTTCGTCGGCGACGTCACGGCTGATTAACTGCGTTGTCGCCGGCAACACGAAAGGCGATGGCCGTGACACGGTCTTCTTTGGAGGGTCGGTCTCCGACCCGTCCGCGTGCGTTCTGAACTGTGTGATTGATCCCGAGGACCTTGCTGGCACCTTCAAGGACTATGCGAACGAAGACTACACGCCGAATACGGCCGGACCGCTTTACAACGCGGGCGTAACTCCGGAGAACGCGCCGTCGGTGGACCTCGCGGGCAATCCGCGCGTCCAGGGACGGTCGATCGACATAGGATGCTTCGAGTCTCCCAAACTTGGCTTCTCTCTCTCCGTCCGATGAACTATGGTTAAGGAGGAATGACATGACGACCAAGATCGTGTTCTCTGCATTGGCGCTTTGCGCATTTGCCGCGATGGGCGGTGAGCAGCTGATGAATCTTCCTCCTCCCCCGAAGGGCGGACGCTTCACTACGCCGACTGACCTCGTGTGGCCCGAGAAGCCGGGCGATGCCGACGTGTGCCTGTGGGCGGGCGACAGATTCGCCGCGTGCTCGATCACCATCGACGACAACTGCAAGCCCGACCACGAGTGGTGGCTCAGGCTCTCCGAAGAGCTTGGCATCAAGCTCACGTGGTTCGTGATCACCGACCACTGCGTGAAGAAGAACAACCCTGGGTTCAACGGGACGTGGGCCGACTGGCAGAAGCTCGCGGACGCCGGTCACTCGATCCAGTCGCACACGACGAACCACAAGGCGAAGCACGGAGACGTCCCGATGCCGTCTGACGAGGAGGTCGAGTCGATGTACCGCGACTCCCTGAAGGCAATCAACGACAACGTCACCAACAACTTCGCCTGCTGCATCGCGTATCCGCGCGGCGAGCCGCACGAGGCAATCGCGGCGAAGTACGCGATTGCGTGCCGCGGCGTCTACGGCGTTCCGAGCTGCGCCAACTCGATCAACTACCTCTGCACGAACAAGGGTGCGGGCGGCAAGGGCCACGTCCAGATGGTGGCTTTCGGAGAAACGGAGGAAGACCCGAAGTGGATCCGCGGCAACAAGGCGCTCAAGCGCGGCTGGAACATCGTCTTGTACCACTTCGTACACGCAGGACGAACAGACGAGGACAGGGCGAAAAACGCCGCCGGTGCGGAAAAGGAGGTTCGCTACATTGCGTCTCTAAAGGACGATCGGCTCTGGGTGTGCCGCTTCGACGACGCCGCGAAGTACGGGCAGGAGCGCGACTCGGCGACGCTCGCGAGCGCGCTGAAGGGCAAGGCGATCGAGTTCACGCTGACCGACCGCATGAAGGACGACATCTTCGACTATCCGCTCACCGTTAAGGTCCGCCTCCCGAACGGCTGGAAGTCCGCAAAGGCGACGCAGGGCGGGAAGAGCGTCCCCGTGCGCTTCGTCACGCACGAGGGCGCGCCCTATGTGCTCGTCGACGCAGTTCCTGACAGGGGCGCGGTGCGCGTTGTGTCAGGTTCGTGACTCGTGGCAGGGGCGAAATCCCGGTAGATTTCCTCGGTAAAAAAAAGTTAAAAATACCCCCTTGCGCGAGGAAGCGCGATTTGATATACTTTTCTCTCGTTCGCCTAAAATAGAAATTGGCGGATGTCGTTCTTTGAAAACAGGTGCTTGAGACGTGTCTTTGAAAGAGACACGGAACAGTTAATGTTTGTGCGAAGCAATAACTCAAATTCTTTTTCTGAGAGTTTGATTCTGGCTCAGAACGAACGCTGGTAGCGTGGATTAGGCATGCAAGTCGAACGGGATCACCGATATAGTAATATTGAGGTGTGAGAGTGGCGGATTGGGGAGGAACACGTGAGCAACCTGCCTTTGAGTCGGGGAAAACCGTTGGAAACGACGGCTAATACCGGATGTGGCGCCCGGAGACATCTTCGGAGCGCTAAAGGGGGCCGCAAGGCTCTCGCTCGTAGAGGGGCTCGCGCACCATCAGCTTGTTGGCGGGGTAACGGCCCACCAAGGCCTACGGTTAGCTGGTCTGAGAGGATGACCAGCCCCACTGGGACTGAGATACTGCCCAGACTCCT
>JAFQYM010000081.1 GCA_017406465.1 Kiritimatiellia bacterium
ACGAAATTATGATACAATATCCGCCATGCAACAGGAAAGCACATATCTCGCGACGCTGGCCAAACGGTCGCCGCTCTTCGACGGAATCGGGATCGACAACCTTTCTGCGCTCTTCTCGTGCCTCGGCGCACGGCGTGTGCGTCTTGCGAAAGGTGAACTGCTCTTACGTACGGGCGAAAAGGCAGATCGCTTCGGCATAGTCCTTTCCGGCTCGCTTGCCGTCTCGACATACGATACAGACGGCAAGCGGACGCTGATCAAGCTGATAAAAGCTCCGGAAGTCGTCGCCGCTGCGCAGGCGTTGTCGGGCGCGGACGTGATCAGCGTTGACGTGGAGGCAAACGAGGACAGCGTAGTGCTGTTGCTTAAGGCCGCACGCATCGTCACGCCGTGCGAAAACGCCTGCGCGTTCCACGCCCGCCTCGTCAGGAACATCATGCGTGCGCTCGCAGCGAAGACTCTCGAACTGAACCGCAAGATCGAGATTCTGTCGCATCGTTCCACCCAGGATCGGCTGATGGCCTATCTGCGCGCCGTTGCGCAGCAGAAATGTGCAATAGAATTCGACATTCCTTTCGACCGTCAGCAGCTCGCGGACTACCTCTGCGTCGAGCGAAGCGCGCTTTCTGCGGAAATCAGCCGGCTGTCCAGCCTCGGTCTCATCACATCGCGAAAAAGCCACTTCGCCCTGCGTCGCACCGTCTGACCGCCCGCGCCAGCACCTCGCGCACAAAGTCCGCCACGTTGCCCCGTGGCGGGCTTTTCCCGTTTGGACGGGTGACCACCCGCCCTCGCGCCAGAACGCGCCACCGCGCCCGTCTGCCCGCCTACGGCCTATCGTCCCTGAAGCGCAGCCCCGCCTTGAATGCATCGGCGGTCTTGCCGCCGAGCGTGCGATAGGCGAACTGCTCCTCGTCGTAGATTATCGGATTCAGCTTGGCGAGGTCGTACTTCCCGCGCTCGTCGAGGATGCTTTCGTCGGCCTGTATGTTCACGACTTCTCCCGTGATCTGGGTGTGGCTTCCGATGTCGACCGTGTTCACGACCTTGCACTCGACCGTGAGCTTCAGCTCGTTGATGACCGGGGCGTCGACCTTTTCGGCCTTTGTGGTCGTCCAGCCGACCTCGGCGATCTTGTCGTGGTCGTAGCCTGAAGCCATTCCGATCCAGTCCGCCTCCGCCGCCTGCTCGATGCTCGGATAGCCGATGGTGAACGCGCCGGAGCGCAGGATGCTTTTCAGCGTCTTGCGTTTTGCCGTCGCGTTGATTGCGATGGTGAGGCACGGCGGCTTGTGGCTCGTCGGCGTGTAGAACGCGAGAGTGCAGGCATCCGCCTTGCCGTTTTCGTCATACGCAGCCGCGATGATCGCGGGCGTCGGCGAAACAACAGCTCGCAGCTTGAGAGTCTTTTTCATGGTATTCAGTCCTTTCAAATCTTCAATGCCGCGCGGCCCAATACCCCAGCGCGACGGCCGGGATGCCGACAGTGACGCTTCCGAAGGCGTATGCCGCGAATGCGCTCCAGCGTCCCGACTCCGCAAGCGCGATGGATTCCTTTGAGAATGTCGAGAAAGTGGTGAAGCCGCCGCAAAGCCCCGTCGTCAGCGAAAGCCGCAGCGCCTCGCTCCATCCGAACCGGGCGGCCCAACCGCCGAAAAGCCCGATGGCCAGACTGCCGACGGCGTTCACGGCGAACGTTGCCCAGGGGAATGCCGTCGAGTCGATCCACATCCCCACGAGGTATCGCAGGACGCTTCCGGCTCCGCCGCCGAGAAAGATAAACAGCGCATTCATTGCATTAGAAGTCCATTACTGGTAGTTCCTGATGCGCACGTCGATTCCGCTGTCCGCAAGAAGGTCTGCCACCTGCTTGATCGGCGTCTGGGAATAGTGGTAGGGGAACAGCACCTTTGGCTTGATCGTCCGCGCCGCTTTCGCGACCTGCTCCGGCGTCATCGTGTACGGCTGGTTACAGGGCAGAAAGGCAACGTCGATGTCCTTCAGCGCGGACATCTCCGGGATGTCCTCCGTGTCGCCGGCGATGTAGATGCGAAGTCCGTCGATTGTCAGCACATAGCCGTTATCGCGTCCCTTGGGATGGAACTGCGTATGGCCCGGCGTGGTGTTGTAGGCCGGGACGGCGTCCAACTTGATTCCCTTCGCAAGCACGCGACTTTCGCCGTTCGCCAGTGCCGTTCCGAAGCCCAGCATCTTCTGGACCGCCGGGTTGGCGACTATCTCAGTGCCGTCTTTCCGGAGCGCGGCAATGGTATCGCGGTCGAAGTGGTCGAAATGCTCGTGCGTGACGAGGATAACGTCGGCCTTGGGGAACCTCGAATAGTCCGTCTCGGGCGCGTACTTTGCCACGGGATCGACCTGGATTTCAAGCCCGTCGTACTGGATGCGCAGACTGGCGTGCTTGATCGCCGTGATCGTAACGGCCTTGCCTTCCTTGGTCTTGAACGTGTCCGTCTGGAAGTCCAGCGCGTCTCCCGTTGCCGCGGAAGCGGCTGTCGCGGCGAAAAGCGCGTTGAGCCAGTTGACGACGTCGTCTTCCGTATGATGCACCGTCACGCCCGTGCCCAAACGGCGCTCGACCTGGTTCGAGCCGCGAATCGTGAGCCCTTCCTTGACCGTCGCGGCAGGGCATGCCTTGCGCACGTCCACGAAGTAGCGGCCCGCGCCTCCGCCGCCGTGCGTGCAGAACGGCACGACCGTCTTGCCCGCAAAGGAATGCGTCTTGAAGAATTCCGCAACCGGAGGTGCGTACGTTCCGTACCAGATCGGCGAGCCGATGAACACCACGTCGTAGCCGTCGAGCGGAGGGACGGACTTTATCGCACGCGTTCCGCCGTTCTCCATGTCCTTCTTCGCGGCCTTGAGCGTTTCGCCGTAGGCGTCGGGATACGCCTCGACTGTTTCGATCGGGACAAGTTCGCCGCCCGTGTGCTTGGCGATCCACTTTGCGACAGTCGCCGTGTTGCCGACCTTCGACTGGGAGTAGTAGACAACCGCGATCTTGCCCGGGATTTTTGCAGTCAGCGCCACCGTCGCCTCCGTCGAGCGATTTGCCAGTATTCGACACCCGGCCACGACTGCAATCGCGGCAACGACGACGACGCCAAGTATGATCAACAGGACTTTCATTGCATTTCTCCTTTGAATGTTTCTCACACGATTTCCTTGAAATAAGGGCAGATGTTGGCAAACGAACCGTCATTCATCCGAAATCCGCGCGGTATCATACCTAGTTGCGTGAACCCAAGCCGCTCATAGAGATGGCGCGCATGGACATTGCCTTCGACGACGGCGTTGAATTGGAGCACGCCGAATCCATGCGCCTTGGCCTGGGCGAGACAGTCAAGCACGAGCTTTTCGCCGATGTGCATCCCGCGGCAGTCCGAACGGACGGCATAGCTGGCGTTCGAAATGTGACCGCAGCGCCCCACGTTGTTGGGATGGAGGATGTACAGTCCCAGAACCGTTCCCAGTTCGTCCACCGCAACGCCTGTATATGTCTGCGCGGCAAAGAACTCGGCTCCGGCCTGTGGCGTCAACGGTTCCTCCTGCGGGAAGGCATCGCCCGCCTCCACGATCTCGTTCCAGACGGCAATCATGCCGCCGATGTCGTTCTCTTCGTATTTTCGGATTGTCATTTGCGTTTGGTTACCTTTCAATTGGATGGTAGTCGATCTTCGATTCCTCGTCAGTTGCTTCGAGCTTCATGATGACGGGGCGGAGTCCATCGTTGCAGCAGGTTATGACCTTGCCTGGTTCCTTCATCCACCAGCCGCCGTAGAACTCGCGCACCCCGCAGGCGAGCGCGAACACGTACTGGTTGATCGTGCGCCACGCGGCGTCGCACATTCCCTTCGGGCAAGTGCTCGTCGCATAGAACACTTGCCCGGCTTTCAAGACGGGACACGGCTCGAGATTCGGCACGGCGTATTCGTCCGCCAGATCCTTCTTGAGCGATGTCTCAAGCACTGTAATTTTTACGACTGTCATGCCACATTTACTCTTTGTTGATCACGCCTTTTTGAATATGAGCCCGCCCTTGAAAGCGTCGGCGAAACAACCGCCCGCAGCTTGAGAGATTTCTTCATATTGCATCCTCCTTGCATCGCCAGTATTTGTCGGTGTGTTTGATGGCGTGATGAAAAGCGAGAAAAACTACGGCTGCCGGCATGAGCGCGACAAGCGCAGGGTGGTCAAATAGTTCGTTCGGAGTCATGAATGCAGCAACTTCCCGACGGAGAATGCGGGGGCGACGGCATCGCCCATGATGCGATAGACGCGGGCGCAAGGGTCGAAGCAGATCGGCTTCATCACGTCAGGCGTTCCATCTTCCCCGTAAGTGCCGATCATCAAAACCGGCATCGGGAACATCCAGTTCTTCTTTCCAAGGTTCGTTTTCATGGTGCTGCCTCCTTTTCCTTTATGGACTTGCATGATTCTCTTTAGCGCTGCCAACCCTCTATCTTGCAGATGCGCTCTGCCAGTTTGCGTTCGAGCTTGCCGGAGTCTGGCTTGAACCACACTTCTATTCGCGCCGCATACGGCTTGCCCCAGTCACCTTCGTAGATCGTGAACTCGTTTTCGTAGAGGAACTTCTCGTCCGGATCCTGCGACCAGCCAATACGCTCGTTTGAGCTGCCGTAAAGACGTCTCTCCGACAGGCGCGTCCCTTTCGTTACCTCGTATGCCTTCAGATAAGCCACGCCAGGTTCACCCGGATTGAGTCGCAATGTCAGATTGTAGATGCCTGGCTGCATGCCGTCGCGAAGCACGAATTCCTCAGGTCCGCGCTTGACCGCATCCGCCGGCAATTTAAGCTCGGCAAACTCCGCCTTCAGGAATGACAAAGCCGCATTGGTGATGCGCCTTTCGCGCGCCGTTGTCTGCTCGAACACCTCTACGCAGAAGTCTTTGTCGCCGAAACACTCGCAGCTTGTGAAATCGCCAGGATTAGCCGTGGAACCTCCCCTTTCGCGCAACCCAGCCACGACCGTTGCCGTTGCCGGATGCTCCGCGCCTTTCTTCCGCCCGAATGGCGAATACGGAAACCCGAGAGTCGTCCGTGTCTGAAAGCGCGTGGTTCTCTGGTGGGCCTCGAAATTCTCGCCGGGACGCATCGTGCGCGAATTGCCCGAATAGTATCCGTGAAGAGGATGATTCCAGATTTCTCGCACACGCAAGCGGCGTGTCGCACTTAGGTGTCCATGGTCTTCGTGCAGCCACCAGCCAGGATGGCGGGCGAGATATGCCATCAGTTCGTCACGCCGATTGTGGACTAAATCCGCTAGCCCGGAAAGATCGCAGGTCACCGTGGCATCTTCGCCGCCGTCTTTTGCAAGGCTTTTGAAAACGCTCAGGGCGAAGTCGTCGTCATAGACATCGGCAGTGCTGAACTGGCAGCCTTCGAAACCGCTTTCGGGCGTTACGATTGTCGCCTCGACTTCCGGAGGAATCGTCAGCGCGTCGGCAAAGTGGTCCTCGCTTGGGCCAAACATCACCCCGAAAAACAGCATCGCAACCGCGCAAAGGAAGCCGACCATCCATGCCACGCCAAGAACTGTCTGCAACAATGCTCGCTTCCAGCGTCGCTTGAAAAGCGAAACAATCCATGCGACAAAATACACGATTCCCGCAATCAGCAGCAACGCCAGCAGCGCAAACCCGACATAGCGCACAATCGGTTTCAGCGCCGTTCGCGCAAGAAAAAGATCGAGAATCGTCACAGCGACAAGCAGAGCCGTTGCGCCGCACAATACAACGAACGCGCCATACCATGTGTCGAACAGGAATTGAACAAGGCCTTTCTCAGTTTTCATCGTGATTAATTCCTTGCTGGAATCTTGGTGTCAGCCATTGGATTGAAAGCGGTTATGCACGGAAAGCCCTTGCATCGAGCAGCGGGACTTCCTTGAAGTGCTTTGCGTTTCCGCTAAGAAGCGTGTCGCCGCTTTCAAGTGCCGTGGCGAAAATCAGCGCGTCGCATACGCCGAGGTCGCTTTTCAGCGCCGTGGACTCCATTATGGAAATCGCGCGGGTTGAGATTTCCGCCGTCACGGGCAATGTAGCGAAGCCGAGTGTCGAAAGGAAGCGCTTCATTGAAAGCATTTCCGCCTTGTTCCTGACGCCTTGCAGAAGCTCCATGTAGGTGACGGAGGAAATAGAGCGCGTTGTCGCTTCGTCTATCGCATCAAGTGCCTTTCCGTTGCCGCGAAAAGCCCATATCATCACGTCGGTGTCGAAGATCATACGAACCTCCGCCGCGCACGGAGATTGCGGACATGCTCGGTCGGCGACGTAAGGTCGTCGCGGTCCGCCCACATTCCGGCAGCTGCGCAATCCCTTGCGGACGGCGTATTCGGCTTCGCGTCTTCCCATGCGACCATTATTGCCCAGGGCCGTCCGTGTGAAGATACAGTTACGCGCTCGCGCCGAGAGATCGCGCCTTGGATTTCGGGCATGCGTCTTCTGAAGTCTAGCATTGTGGCAGTCATCTTTTCACTCCAATATGCTCATTTAAAGTATGCATATTGTATCATATGCTGTTGCTTTGCGCAAGGGGGCAATGGGTTAGTTGCCTGTAGCACTCGTACGCGGCGATGGAGACAGCGTTTGCAAGGTTGATGCTTCGCGCATGTTCGCCGGGCATGGGGATCTTGAATAGCGACTCTTTGTAGCGGTCGTAGAAGTCCTTTGGCAGTCCTGACGACTCATTCCCGAACACAAGCGCGTCGCCTTCGGAAAAACGGCATTCGTATAGTGACTTCTCTCCGTGCGTCGAGAGAAAGAAGAGTCGCTTGGGCTTTGCCGCCGCAAGATACTCATCCCAAGTGTCGTGAAGCACGACGTCGAGATGCGGCCAGTAGTCGAGACCTGCGCGGGCGACGTAGCGGTCGTCGAGGGCGAAGCCGAGGGGCCTTACGAGGTGAAGCGGCACGCCCAGCCCCACGCAGAGTCGGCCTATCGCCCCTGTATTGTGCGGGATTTCAGGACGCAGGAGGACGATTGAAAAGCAATGCTTCATAGTGGCTCGAACCGCTTCATGGTCTTTCCGTCGCGCTCAATGGTCTCGAAGAACATCTTTGCGGGACGTACCCACAAGCCACCATCGCCGTGTTCATCAGTCATGCCCTGTCCTCATATCCTCCTGCCGAGATCGAAGGCCGCCTTCATGAACTTCGTCTTCTTTACGGCACCGGGTTCGTAGACGCCTCCGGCCTTGAGGAAGCCCTTGATCTTCGCGCCATCGAAGCAGTCGACAAAACCCTGGAGCGGCGCCTTCACGAGATCCCAGTCCATGTTCTCCGCCATCGTCGCGACGAGATAGTACGGTTTGCCGTTCGGCTCGGGCCACTTCGCGACGCAGCGGTCGAAGAGCGCCTTGAGCTGGCCGGAGATCGAGAAGTAGTAGACGGGCGTACCGAACACGACGGCGTCAGCCTTGCATATCTTCTCGACAATCGCGTTGGCGTCGTCCTTGATCACGCACTTGCCGAGCTTCTGGCACGCATAGCAGCCGGTGCAGAACCCGATCTTCTTGTCCTTGAGCCGGACGACCTCGGCCTTGTTGCCCGCGGCCTTCACGCCCTTGGCGACCTCCTGGCAGAGCGCATGGGAGTTGGAGTTCGGGCGGAACGACGCCGAGATGATCAGCACATTCTTGGTTTCTTTCATTGTTTTGTTCCTTTCTTTGTTATGCAACAGTGCGTAATTTCCCTCTACTTTCCGCCGGCCAGTGTTTCAGCGATGTTGAGATAATACGACCTTATGCGTTCGTATGCATTGAGGATGTCGAGTTCCGCCAGCACGCGAATGGGCGAGGCGGGATCGTCGGGCCCGACGCGATCGAGCTGTCCGCGACGCCCCCTGCGTATTGCTTCGCCGATTTCGTGTGCTCTCGACTGGACTGGAGCCAGGTCGAAACGCGGACGCGGAGACTTCAGACGCGCGGAAACGTCGGCGGCGAAGGCAGCCACCATGCCGTGGACGTCCATGAGGATGCCCCGCGAATGCGCGGAAAACATCTGACCGTCCTTCCTTATGCGTCGAGTTGCCTTCAGGATCGCGGCAGCCTCGTCCGAAACCGATTCGAGTTCGTCAGACATTCGCAAGAGCCTTCTGACGCGGGCCGATACAGCGGCCGGAGCGCGCTTGACCATAATCTTGCCGAGGAATTCCGTCACTTCGCGCTGCACGTTGTCGAGCACGCCCTCGCGGTGCAATATGTGCTCCTCCGTCCGCTCGTCGGATTCACCTGCGATGACGCTCCTTACGCAGGAGAGCAGCTCTAGGTCGCTGTCGCGCATGAACTGGACTTCAAGGAGCGCCTGGTCGCAGGCTATCACCGGCGCGATGTGTGAAGTCATGTTCAGTGCGCTCAAGTGTGGCTTCATGGCAGGGTCGATCTTGATGATGCGCTCCACGAATGCGGCAAAGCGCTTCGAGAAAGGCAGGAAGAACAATGTCGTTATCAAGTTGAAGAGGGTGTGGACGGCAGCCATCGGCGCCGCGATGTGCGGATAGGTCGTCACGCCGTTCGTCGTCACGGCGTCCGCGTAGTGGGGGAAGAAGGACGTCGCCAGCGGAAGGATCGCGGGGATGAAGAACGGAATCAGCAGGATCGTGCCCGCCACATTGAAAAGCGTATGCGCCAGCGCCGTCTGCCGGGCCTCGGCGGAGCCGTTGAACGCGGCGAGCCACGCGGTCATCGTCGTTCCGATGTTCATCCCGAACACGGTTGCGGCGGCCGCCTCGAAGCTCAGCAGTCCCTGTTGTGCGAGCGTCATCGCAATCGCGGTCGTCGCCGCCGAGGACTGCACGACAGCGGTAAAGACAAGCGATACGAGAACGCATTTGGCAAGTCCCCACGCCGTCGTCGCGTCAAGGGATCTGAAGGCGTCGACTACTACGGGCATGGATCGGACAGGTTCCATTCCCTCTTTCATCCAGTAGAGTCCCATGAAGATGCACCCGAGCCCCATGAAGGCGAGGCCGAGATTGTGCAGCCGCTCGTTGCGCTGGAAGAAGTAGAATGCCGCCCCGACGAGAACGACGCACAGCCCGAGCATCTTCACGTCCGGCGCAAAGGCGATCAGCCATGCCGTGGCCGTGGTTCCGATGTTCGAGCCGATGATGACATTGATCGCCTGCGACAGGTTCATGAGGCCGGACGAGACGAATCCAACCACCATGACCGTGATGATCGAGGACGACTGGACGATTACGGTGGTGATAACGCCTGTGCCGACGCCCGCCAGACGGTGCGTGGTCGCGAGGGACATGAACCGCCTGAGGCCGGATCCGCTGACGGCCTGCAATCCTTCCGAAAGGTGCTTCATGCCCAGCAGGAAGGTGCCCAACCCGCCGCCGACAATTATCAAGATTGAGAATACCTGGCCCATGTCCCTACCTTTGCCTAAATGGCAGTTTTACTTTGAAGAGCATTTGTGATTTCCCATATTGACCGGACGGACCAGATTGTAGGCTATCATCACGGCGAGGAACGCGGCTGACGCCCAGTGGACGGCGGAAAGCGAATGGCCCGCTGAGGCGATTGCGTCAGACGCTGGAAGCGCATTGGGAACAAGGTTGATTGCGATGCCGCAGAGGATCGCGCCGACCATGATCACCGAGACGTACGCGGCAGCACCCTTGCGTCCGACAAGCGCGGCGACGGTCGTGAGGGACATCGCGTTCATCGCGGGGCCGACCATCAGGAACACGAACGCGGCCCCGGGCGAGACGCCCTTGGCGACGAGCGACGCGGCGATTGGAATCGATGCCGTCGAGCAGACGTACATCGGGAAGCCCACGAGCGCCATCACCGGCATCGCGATCCAGTCGCTGCCGTGGAACGCGTCCGCAAAGAAGTTGTCCGGCACAAGCACCGTGACGAGCGCGGAGACGGCGAGTCCGACGGCAAGCGGCTTCGCGACCGAGCCGAGAAGCCGCCTGTACGCCTGCCAGAAGATCGCCTTGATCCCGCGAGAACCCGCGGCCGATTCCTCGACGGCGACGGTCGACGCATCCTCTCCGCCGACTGCCGAGACCACCACTCCGCCTACGACGCCAGTAAGCGCGGCGGCGATTGGACGCGCCACCGCGAAGACGGGTCCGAGCAGAGCATAGGTAGCGAGGATTGAATCGATGCCCGTCTGCGGCGTGGAGATGAGGAGCGCGGCAGTCGGGCCTTTCCCCGCGCCGTGCTTGCGAAGTCCAGCCGCGATCGGCAGCACGCCGCACGAGCAGATCGGAAGCGGCACGCCGATCGCGACTGCGCGGAGAATGCCGCGGAAGCCGGAGCTGCCGCCCATCATGCGGTTCACCCAGCTGCGTGGAATCCACACGGCGATGATTCCCGCCATCAGGAATCCGAACACCAGCCACGGCGCCATCATGGCGAACACATGGACGAATGCAAGCAATATGTCTTTCATGATCCCGACCTCCTTTACGCCATCTTCGAGAAACTCTCAAGCGCCTCGGCGAACGATTCAATCGTCTCGTCAGCGTTTCCTTTCTCGATGCCCTCGCGCACGCAATGGCGAAGATGTCCGTCGAGCACGATGAACGACAGGCGGTGCAGCGCCCCGTTCGCCGCGTTGAGCTGCGTAAGGATGTCCTCGCAGGGGACATCCTCGGCCAGCATTTTCTGCACTCCAGTAAGCTGCCCGACGATCTTCTTCAATCGTAGCTGAAGCGCCGTCACGTCTTCAATGCACTTTCTCATCTTCTGTCCTTACTTGACCTTTTGGTCGCATATTATACCATACCCCCGTATGGTATGTCAAAGCCGACACCCTCGGCTAAAAAAGCACCCCCGCGTCAATGTCGATTCGCCGGCCGTGAACAGCCCGCGCATCCCACCAAGAATCACAAAGAGGCGGCGAACTTGTAGCCCAGCGAGCGGACGGACACGAGGCGATGGCCTTCAGGACCCAGCTTCTTGCGCAATACGAGGATGTGCTGGTCGAGTGTCCGGGTCGTCCCATAGTAGGTGAGTCCCCAGCAGGA
>JAFQYM010000012.1 GCA_017406465.1 Kiritimatiellia bacterium
CGCGCCAACCGCGCCGACCGCCTCCACCGTCCCGCCAACCAAGGCGGCAACACCGCGACCTATCTTGCCTCCTACATTGGCAAGTTCGGAACCGATGATTTCTGGATTCTCTTTCATGTCCGAGAACCAGGTCTTCATGTCTGATAGAATCTCGTTCATTGAATTGTTCCTTTCTTTTTTGGTTATGTGTCAAAGAGCAAGAATCCTCTTGCCGATATCTTTCAGCAAAAGTAGTAGCGCCTTTAGTTCCAATTTCAGGAGTACGCTCATTTGCCGATCTCTTTTTGCGCCGATTCGAGGACGTTCATGATGTTGTTCAGGTAGTCGCCCAGTTTCTCGAACGCGGCAATGGCATGATCGCCCCATTCGGTATTCTCCAGACGGTCGTCCCCGTCGATGATGATCTCGTCAAGTGTACTGCGGTATTCGATTTTTGCCGGTGCGGGCGTACCGAACTTGTACCACGGCTGCGACTCCGGATTTGCGATCATTTTGTTGACTTCATCCACAAGTTCCATGACGGACTTCTCGTAGGCAGAGATTCTCGACTTGTAGTCCTTGAACTTGCCAATGTAGGACTTGCGCTGAAGATACATCACCGCCCGTTGGATGAAGTTTTCGTTGCCCAGAACAATCGTGCATCCTGAACCGGATATATCGACGGAATCCTTCAACAGCGATTCCGCCATGATCTTCATGCCGTTCTTCCACTCAGTCCACAGACGTGAGTTCAGTTCTTTTGCGTTAATACTCATTGCTGTAGTTCCTTTCATGACAATGCGTCTTCAACTGCTCTCAAGACCCTATGCACACCCATTGCTCTGTTCCCGAAAATGCCATTGTATTGAATCTCGGTTACATCCATATTTCGTCGCATCTTTTCGGGATTGAAAATTGAGTAGGTAAAACTGTTAAACAACTTCCAGGCGGAATCGCGCTTTATCGTCTGCGCGGTCTGCCCTCCCTCAAACTCGTTCATCACACGTTCACGAAGTTTCTCAACATTCTTGTACATCCGAGAACCTTTTTCAAGTCCACCAAGAGGATAAACACGGTCAAGGCAGAACCTGACAACTGCCTTGTTCACCGATGCCATTGAAAGCCGAACGATGCGATCCTTCATGTCCATGCCTCGTTCGATTTCCGCTCTAATCGTCCGTAAGGCGAATGCCGCAATCTCCTTGCCGGATTTCGTATGCATGACATTCAATCCCTCGCTTTCAGCGGAGCGCATTGCCGCAACAATCTGGTTTGAGCAATGCCAACGCATCGCCGTCATGCCGAGGGTCAGACGCCCCATGCCATTGCTTGGATTGTTGAACACAAGGGTCATTGCCTGTGGACTTTCGTCGCCAAATACACTAAAACTTCCGCCCAGCTGCACAATGACAATGCCCACCCCGCCGCCGTGAATCGTACCGGCAACTATAAGACGGGAATCCCTTATGTTAGGCAGAACCTTATCGACTATGTACTCGAACACCATGCGATGCTGGATAGGCTCAAAACGGTCGCCGACTGACATTGAAGGGATAATCGAACCATCAGTATCCTTCTCCAGATGCCATTGCCCAGGTATCAGCCGTCCTTGTACATCAAAATTCTCCCGCTTGACAATGTTGAAGTTGAAGGCATTGCGTACCTGTTCTGGTTCCAAGACCTCGTGGACGGCTCCGTCTGTGCTGAACGGTCCGTAGGCTCTGCCCAATGCAGAGTAGCAGATGTCATTTGACTGGAGACCTATCATTGTTTTACCTCTCGTTTGATCATTGTTTAGCGTCAATCATCGAAGTCCTCGCGCTTCGGATTGTAGTCGCGTGAGCCGACGCAGATCAAGCCCTCGCCAACGTCATCGTCCGGCCGATACTCCTGCTCGCCGGTCTTGGGGTTGATGTATGTGTGTCGAAGACGGAACTCAAGTTCGTATTCCAGTTCCCCGAATTTGCCCATCTCCTCAAGACGGCGAACGAAAAACTTGTTCTGTTCGCATTGCTTTTGCATCTGCTGATGCGTCTTCTCCATTGCGGCACTCAATTGGTCCCAATATTCTTTCTGCCGCTTGCACCAGTCCTCCCAAGGCTCGTTTGGTATCTCCTCGAAGTCCGGCAAATCTGGCGGCTCCTCAATCTCATTGCAGCCGTTCTCGGCGGCGAAGCGTTCCTCTTCCTCTTGTAGCTCGCGAATCTTCTCACGTACCATGTCAATGGTCTCAAGTTTCTCCCTGTACCGTTCGACATACGCTTTGCGGGCGGCTTTGTAGGCGGCAAGCATCTCGTTATATTCTTCGACAGAGTAGATGCGTTTGTCCTTGTCCAAACTCCATGACGCGCCTTCAACTTGCGATGACCTTATCTCGTCAAGGCGCTTGAACTCTGCAAGCAGGGCATCGTGCGCCGCCTTGATTTCAGGAAACTCTGGGTCTGTCTCTCCGACAATTGGGTCAAGAGGCAGATTCGGTCCTTTGATTTCGATCTTATTTTCGCTCATAGAATGTTGCCTTTCATGTGGTTGCCCACCATATAGCAACATCCATGCCAAAGCAGAAAACCCCGCCGCAGCGGGGTTCCTTAGCCACAATGTGACTATTTTCTAATCAGCAGTGGCTATTTTCTTATAGCCACTTGCGGAGAGTCGTGCGGGTGATGTTGAGCGCTGTAGCAGCTTTCGAGACGTTGCGGGCGTACTTCTCGAACACGCGGTGGACGTGCCGCCGGATCGCGTCATCGAGGTCGTCGGGAATGTCGGCGGAATCTTGCGCCTCTTTCCCCTTGGCCGACACGGAACCAGCCCCTCCCGCAGAAAGATCGCCGCTCAACTCCTGATGCTCGGCGATGAGCTTTGCGAAGTCATCTTCCCTGAACACGATGGCTCGTTCAAGGATGTTCAGGAGTTCGCGTACATTGCCGGGATAGGTGTATGCCTCAAGAGCGGATTTCTGCCCGTCAGAGAGATGCTTACGGAAATGATTGAACCACCAGTTGTCGGCGATTGCGCCGATGTCCTCCGGGCGTTCGCGGAGCGGCGGGATGCGGAGCGGCACGACATTGAGCCGCATGAAGAGGTCTTCGCGGAACTTCCCTTCGCGGACAAGTGCTGGCAGGTTTCTGTTTGTCGCCGTGATGAGCCGAACGTCCGTCTCGATCTCCTCCGTGCCGCCAACACGCATGAAGCGCCCCTCTTCCAGGACGCGAAGGAGGACACCCTGCGCCTCCAGCGGAAGTTCGCCGATCTCGTCGAGAAAGAGCGTACCACCGTTCGCCAGCTCAAAAAGCCCGATCTTCTGCTTATCCGCGCCCGTGAACGAACCTTTCTCGTGTCCGAAGAAGCAGCTCTCCAGGAGTTGCGGCGCGACGCTCGCGCAATTGAAGGCATAGAACGGATCTGTCCGGCGGGAAGAACGGTTGTGAATCTGCAAGGCGACCGTCTCCTTGCCCGTCCCGCTCTCGCCGAGGATGAGGACGCGGGCGTCTGGATTCGCCGCCACGAAGTTGATGCGTTCGCGCAGATTCTTCATCTGCTGGCTGTTCCCGATCAGCTCGCGGTTGCCATACCGCCGGTAGTGTGCGACAAGCTTTCGCGCCTTGTCGCACCACGCCTCCTCTCGGACGCCGTTCGCAAGATACCGAATCGCCTGCGCATACGGCTCCTCGTCGCGGTAGTTCCGATAGGCGTACATGGCGGCGCAGATCAGCTCATGGTACTGCGGCACCGACTTCGGAACCTTGCCGCCCTCAACTGCATACGGAAGGACATCGGTGACATCGACATCGAACACATGGCCGACCGCCTTCACAAGCGAGCCGTTGAACAGTTCGCCGTCCACCTTGCGGACATCGAGGAGCGGCGCGATCAGACGTTCCTGTTCGTCGCTCATCGGTAGTGCGCTCACCCACGTCACCTTGGTTCCGCGCAGGGACTTCAACGCCGCCGCAAGCCGCTCCTCGTCTCCACCGAGCGACAGGCCGATGAGGTAGATGTGCTTCCAGCCGCGTCCTTCGAGTTCAAGGAACTCAGGGAGCCGCCGCTTGCTCATTCCCATAACGTCCGCCTGCCCATTCAACGCCCGCAGCGTCACGGCGGCTGAGACGGCATACTCCTTCCAGCCCCAGCCGGTCAGTATGAGATTGTCCATGTGCTTGTCTTCTTTTTTCATACGCCCAATAGTATATCATAAATTAGCCACTCGTGGGCAAATAATAGCCATTGCCTCTTTCAGGAAATGCCCACCTATGGTATAATTTATGCCGTGAGTAAAACAGCAAAAGTGTCTGGCTCGGTGGTAGCGGGGTTTCCGTCGCCAGCCGAGCAGTATCAGGAGCCGCCGCTTGACCTGAATGAACTTCTGGTGAAGCGTCCGGCCGCCACGTACTTCGTGCGCGTCGAGGGCGACTCGATGATCGGCGCGGGGATCAGCGACGGCGACCTTCTTGTGGTCGACCGCTCCCTCCGCCCCGTCGACGGCGACGTGATCATCGCCAGCGTAGACGGCGACTTCACCGTGAAGACCTACCGCCGCGACAAGAGCGGTGTCCGCCTGGAGCCAGCCAATCCCAACTACCCCGTCATCCGCCTCCGCGCCGGACAGGAGCTGGACTACTTCGGCAAGGTAACGGCCTGCATACACAGATTCGCGGGGAAACAATGATCGGGCTGGTGGACGGAAACAACTTCTTCGTGTCCTGCGAGCGCGTGTTCAACCGCCGCCTCGTGGGCCGGCCCGTGGCCGTCCTCTCCAACAACGACGGATGCTGCGTCTCCCGTTCAAACGAGTTCAAGGCGCTCGGCATCCCGATGGGTACGCCCTACTTCCAACTCAAGCAGCGCGAGGCATCCGGCGAGCTGTGCTTCTGCTCGTCCAACTACGAGCTGTACGGCGATATGTCACGCCGCATCATCTCGATCCTCCGCGAGGAGGCCGTAGACGTGGAGCAGTACTCCATCGACGAGGCGTTCATCTTCCCGCCCACGACCGCCGCCGCAGACTACGCCGCATACGGGCGGCGCGTCCGCGCCAAGATCCTCCGCTGGGTCGGCATCCCGTGCGGCGTCGGCTTCGCGCCCACGAAAACCCTCGCCAAGATCGCCAACCACATCGGCAAGAAGCGTCCCGACGGCGTGTTCCTCATGCCGGACGATCCGACGGAAATCCTCGCCGCCCTGCCTGTGCAGGAGGTCTGGGGCGTGGGACGGCGTCTGCCGCTCAAGCTCCGCGCCGAGCGCATCCTCACCGCCCAGCACCTGCGGGACGCCCCGGACGCCACGATCCGCTCCATCGGCGGCGTGACGCTCCTGCGCACGGCGATGGAGCTGCGCGGCATCCCGTGCCACGAGGAGCGTGACTACGACGCCGATCCCGATTCGATCTCCTGTTCCCGCTCGTTCGGCGAACCGGCCACGACTGCGGAGGCGCTTGCGGAGTCCCTCGCCGCCTACACCGCGCAGGCTGCCGCCAAACTTCGCCGACACGGGCTTCTCGCGGCGGGGTGCAACATCTACGCGCAGGTCTTCGCCTCGGGCGGAGGAGGCGATTTTCTGGGGCGCACGGTCGTGTTCCCCGCGCCCACGGACGCGACGAACGAGATGCTCCGCGCCATCCGCGAGGAGATTGACGCCCTCTACATCGAGGGGACGCGCTACCGCAAGACGGGCATCGTGTTCTTCGGCCTCGAAAAGCCCGGCACAGCGCACCAGACCGATCTCTTCGACGACACCCCGCCAGCCGAGAAGTCGCGCCTGTACGCCGCCGTGGACGCCCTCAACGCCCGCTACGGCAAGGGCAAGGTCTTCTCCGCTCGGCACTCGCTTACGCTCGGCTTGGCTCGCTCGAATCGCGAGCCCCGCTTGCGCGGCGGTTACGCCCAGGGCCTCGGCGCAAGGTCGTGGCACATGAAGCGGCAGAAGCTCTCTCGTCGCCCGACCACTCGCTGGGACGAGCTGATGACCGTGAGGTAGGCTTATGGCAATGCCGCAAAGAGACAACTTGATCGAACAGATCCACCGGCTTGAAGGATTGATCGCCGTCGCGGAGCAGCAGGAGGATTGGGCCGAGCTTGAGCGGCTAAAGGAGCGGCTTCGCGCCCTTATCGATCAAATGGCTTGAAACCCACATTCAGGGCATTGACACGCCATGCTCATTTTGCTATACTGCTAAATGTTTTTAAGGCATACCAGATGAAAAAGTGCGACAAAACAGCCATGCAGTCCAATGCGGACTTCTTCAAGGCGCTCGGCCACCCGACGCGCCTGTGGATCGTCGAGCAGCTTTCCGACGGCGCGGAGCATTGCGTCTGCGAGTTCGTCAAGGCCGTTGGCGACAAGTTTCCCACAATCAGCCGCCACCTTGCCGTGCTGAAGGATGCCGGCGTTCTGTCTGAAGACAAGCGCGGCAAGCAGGTCTATTACCGCCTTGCCTGCCCGTGCATCGCACAGATGCTCAATTGTCTGAAGTCGCGCCGACCTTGACGCGCATCTTTTTGCCCGTTCATTTAGCAATACGACTAAACAACAACCGAAAGGAACAAGAAGCAATGCTCAAAGGGTTCACACATTTAGCCAACTGGCTAACCTACGATGTTCTCGGATTCGCCGAGGGCAGCAAGGCGGGGGACGCGGTGGCGTTCTTTCTGGAGGACATCCCCAAGATGTTCTTTCTTCTTGCCGTGATGATCTACATTATCGGCTACGTCCGCGCAGGAGTGGACGCAAAGAAGATACGCGATTTTCTCTCGGGCAGAAACCGCTTCGTCTGCTACTTCCTCGCCGCCGCGCTCGGTGCGCTCACGCCGTTCTGCTCGTGTTCATCGATTCCGCTCTTTCTCGGATTCGCGGCCGCACGGATTCCGATTGGCATCACGATGGCGTTTCTCATCACGTCGCCGACCGTGAACGAGGCGGCGGTGGTGATGCTCGGCGGATCGCTCGGCTGGGGGCTTACCTTGCTCTATGTCGCGCTGGGGATTGGCGCAGGAGTGATCGGCGGCATGTTCTTCGATGCCATCGGAGCCGACCGATTCCTTGACCTTCCCGCCGTAGAAGAGCCGAAACAATGCGCGTGTTCTTGCAAGAAGTCCGAACCGCAGCAAATGTCGCGACATCGCTTCGCCTTAAACGAGACGCGCACGATTCTCGCCACCATTGCGCCGTGGGTCGTCGTCGGCATCGGACTTGGCGCGGCGTTGCACGGCTTCGTGCCTGAAGGCTTCATTTCCGCGCATCTCGGCGGCGGCGAATGGTGGAGTGTCCCCTTGGCGGTAGTTGTCGGCATCCCGACCTACGCGAACGTGACAAGCATCGTCCCCGTCGCCGCTGCGCTCATCGAAAAAGGACTGCCCGTCGGCACGGCCTTTGCGTTCATGCTTCCCGCCGCAGCCGCGTCCGTGCCGGAGTTCATCATGCTCAAGAAGGTGATGTCTTTCCGCCTGCTCGCCATCTTCGCCGTCTATCTGCTCGTCTTCTTCACGCTCACGGGCTGGATTCTGAACTTTGCATACTGAAAGGAAACAGATATGAAACAGCGCTCGGTTCTTTCCTTCTTCGACCGATATCTCTCCATCTGGGTTGTCTTGTGCATGGCGGCGGGCATCCTTATCGGGAAATGTCTTCCCGCCATTCCCGCCGCATTGGGACGGCTTGAGGTGGCGCACGTCTCGCTTCTTGTCGCCGTCTTGATTTGGCTGATGATATTCCCGATGATGCTCAAGGTCGATTTCGCCAGCATCCGGAACGTCGGACGCAAACCACGCGGTCTCTTCGTGACATGGGGCGTAAACTGGCTCGTCAAGCCGTTCACGATGTTCGCGGTCGCGTGGTTCTTCTTTCGCATCGCGTTCCGGGCATGGATTCCCGACGACCTTGCGGGCGACTATCTTGCGGGGGCCGTTCTTCTGGGCGCGGCACCCTGCACCGCGATGGTGTTCGTGTGGTCGCAGCTGACGAAAGGCGACGCTGCCTACACGATCGTGCAGGTTGCGACGAACGACATCATCATCCTATTCGCTTTTGCGCCAATAGTCAAGCTCCTGCTGGGGGTGGGCGGCGTCGCCGTGCCGTGGGGAACGCTTCTCGCGTCCGTCGTCCTCTTCATTGTCGTGCCGCTTTCCCTTGGCGTGGCCGTGCGCCGCGCGGTGATTCGACGACGCGGCGAATCGTTCTTCCGTGAAAGGTTCCTCCCGAAGTTCTCTCCGCTGACGATGGGAGGTCTCCTTGCGACGCTCGTTCTCGTCTTTGCGTTCCAGGGGAGCGTCATCCTCGAAAACCCGCTTCATATTGCGCTGATCGCCGTGCCGCTCGTGGCGCAGACGTTCTTCATTTTCTTCCTGTCATGGGCGGTCTGCCGCCGGCTTGGACTTCCGAGGGAAATCACTGCGCCAGCCGCTATGATCGGAGCGTCAAACTTCTTCGAGCTTTCCGTGGCTGTTGCCGTCTCGCTTTTCGGCACATCCTCGCCCGTCGCGCTTGCCACTGTAGTGGGCGTTCTTGTGGAAGTCCCCGTCATGCTCACGCTCGTCAACATCCTCAATCACGGAAAACACACCTGAAAGGAACAAGACAATGAACAGCAAACCAGAAGAAACTCCCTGCTGCCCCTGCAAGTGCAAGCAGAAAAAGCCCGCGTGGAAACGCATGGTCGGACTCGCGCTCGTCGCGTTCGCGGCAATCGCCGTCCTGCGCGCTTTCAACGGCGCACCGAAAACGCCGGAGCCCGACACCGCCAAAGCCTCTGTTGCCGGGGAGCCGTCGCTGACGGTATTCTACTTTCACGGACGCCAGCGTTGCATGACGTGCAACAGCATGGAGAGGATGGTGCATGAGGTGGCGGACAACCTTCCATCGGTCGAGGTGAAAGCCATCAATCTCGACGAACCCGCGAACGAACACTTCGTGGCGGACTTCGGCCTCACGATGCGAACGGTCGTCCTGCAACACGGTTCACGCTTCACCGTCCTTGACAAATGCTGGAATCTCGCGCACGACGAAGCGGCTTTCAAGGATTACATCTCCAAGAACATCGCGGACTTCGCCGCCGCAAAGGAATAGCAATGCAAACCGTCCTTGCCGTCCTTTCCGCATCGTGGCTTGGCCTCCTGTGCGCCGTCAGCCCATGCCCGCTCGCCGCGAACGTCGCCGCCGTCGGCATCATCGCCCGCAACGCGGCGAATCCGCGACACGTCGCCTGTAACGCCCTCGCATATGCATTGGGGCGCGTCATCGCATACGTCGCAATCGCCGCCGCGCTCGTCGCAGGGCTCGCCTCCGCGCCGACGCTCTCACACGCCCTACAAAAGCACATGAGCGTTCTCGTGGGGCCGATTCTCATTGTCATTGGTGCGATCCTTTTCGACCTCGTACCGTTGCCGTCCCTGCCGACTTCCGGCAGATTCGCCAACCTTCGCACACGGCTTTCGGCGGGCGGGCCGATTGGCACTTTTGCGCTTGGCGTCGTGCTGACGCTGGCGTTCTGTCCGTCATCCGCCGCGCTCTTCTTCGGTGGACTCATACCCCTTGCGGCCGAACGGAACGCGCCGTTTCTACTTTCGGCTGTATTCGGCGTGGCGGCAGTTCTTCCTGTCGTGGCCGTTGCGTTCACAATCGCTTTCGCCTCCAGTCGAACCGCGAGAATGCTCGACGCACTCGCATCTTTCGAGCGTTGGTCGAAGCGCATCACCGCAGCCATCTGCCTTGCAGTGGGGCTGTATCTCACCTTCGCAGTCACATTCTGATACGAATTAACCTACAGCATTTGCCTTCGATATAGAGCCCTATACTGCCGAGCGAAAAATCGCTCGGCACAGGACAGACGTCAACGCGGCTACCCAATCTCCCAGCGGGCGATCTCCTCGCCGCCCCGCGATGTCACCACCCACTCGCCGTTGCCGTAGTCCACGACCTCGCCGTTATGCTCGTCGGCGATTTCGACCGCGTCGTGCTTGACGGATTCCACCGCCTCGCTCTTTGACTTGAAGGTGCGCGTCTCGCTGCCGTAGCCCGACGCGCTGAACCACACAGTTGCCTTTGCCATCTTGCCGTTCCTTTCTCTTGGTTTTCGCTCACGCCCCGTGCGCGGGTCTTTCCCGCGCAAAGGACGCCCGTATGATGCCGCCAGATGCGCCTTTCGTCTGCGCGAATGCATCCACGGGGCGGATTGCGTCGCCAATGCCACAGTTGAAGTCGGCATCCTTCGGCATGTGTCCGGCGGCGAGTTCCCATTCCTCTTCCGTCGGAAGGCGGTAGGTGTGCGTCGGATCGCGCTCGCTGAGCCACTTGCAGTATTTGACCGCGTCCTCGACGGATATATTGGTTACGGGGTATTTCTCCGTCCCCGCCGGGACCGGCTTCCCCGTGAACTTGGCAAAGTCCTCGTTCGTGACGGGCGCGTATGCGACCGAGACGTTTTTAGCCGCGCCGAGGAGCGGGAGGTAGCCCGTCCCTCCGGCGTCCCTGCGTCTGCCGCGAAATCGTGAATCCGTGAACCTCGCCATCATTTGGTCGATGCGATGTTCGCGGCTGGCGATCATCTCATCGACAATCTCCTGCATTTCGTCAATCTTCGACTGGTGCCGCGCGGTACGCTTCAGCTCCTCCAGCTTCGTTTTCTTGCGCTTGAGGATATTGTCGTAGTTGATCGCGCATTGCTTGCGCAAAGCTGCGCGGTTCTCATCCGTCGGATTGCGGTGGTATGCCGCGATGAGGCGTTTCGTCTCGTCGTTGAGCTGCGGACGCTCCTTTTCCACGGTTGTGGAGAACCGGTGCAGCTTCGCATCCGGATTCTCCCTCATGCGCCGTCCCATTCCCTGTCGCCCCTGTGCGAAAGCGGCAAAGCCGAGAAGAGCGGTTGCACAGATGATGATTGTCTTGTTCATGGTCGTTTTCCTTTCTGTTTTGCGGCGGCTCCATCGTCGGCCAACTACTATGAACGCAATCATTCGCAAAAATCTACAGAGGAAGTGTATTGTGTCAGGTGACGCTATGACAGCGGCCATTGGCGCGGTGTGGGCAGTCGGACTTATTGGCTCCGCCTGAACCGAGACAGCGGTAGCAGATCTCGTTTTCGAGCGGTGCGCCTGCGAAGTAGTCGTCAAGGTTCTTGAGCGTTGTCGTGGCGATGTTGGCAAGCGCCTCATGCGTCAGGAACGCCTGGTGCGAGGTGACGATCACGTTGGGGAGCGAGACGAGCAGCGACAGCGTCTTGTTCTGCCGCGTCACGTCCGAGCGATCCTCGTAGAACCATTCGCTTTCCTCCTCGTACACATCCAGCCCGGCCGCACCGACCGTGCCGTTGTCGCAATTGAAGACCTTGCCGATCCAGACTTTTTCGCCAATCGCGCCGAGCATCTTTTCCAGTTGCGCCCGTTGCGCGGCGTAGTCCGTGTCGTCGATGGCGTTGTATTCGCGGCACCAGACGATGGCGCGCTCTTTCAATGCCGCCACTTCAGCGTCGTCATAGCAGTATTCAAGACCTGATTTGAGTTTCTCAAGTTCTGTCATCGGAGATTCCCCAGTTTCCATCCGAAGTCATTGTGGTAGATCATCTGGCGAGTCATGCCGCCGTCGATGCAGATGTTTTCGCCTGTGATAAACCCCGCTTTGTCGCTGAACTCGTCCATCATTCAGAACCTTTGCGTTTAGCCCTTGATGATGTACGCCGAGACGATTTCGCCGTAGAACGCAGTGTGCGCGTCGCGGTTCGCCATCGGGAACGTGCCGGGAACGTCGGCAGGATAGCACGACTCGCGATACGGCGTGTAGAGCCGGTCCAAGTCCTGCTTCTGGGAGTATACGACCCTGCACTCGAGCGTCAGCGGCAGTTCCTTGAAGCCCGGCACTGAAATCACCTCCGGCTCGACGGGCGTAAGCCCCGATGCGGAAATCTTGTCCATGTCGCGTCCCGACTTCGAGCCGCAAATGCCGAGAATCTTCCTGTCGAACGCACCGACTGGAATGTTGATCGTGAACTCCGGGTTCTTCGCGAGGAGTTCGTGCGTGAAGCGCCCCTGCCGCACAAACGTGATGAAGAGCGGCTTCGAGAACTCGATGCCGAGCGTTCCCCACGCGATGGTCATCGAATTGAGTTTTCCATCTACCTTGCTTGTCAGCAGCACGCCTTTCTGCAGCGCCGCCATGATTTCGTTCGCGTGTTCAAACGCATTGACGTGTTCTTTCGTGATTTCGCTCATTGTAGGTTCCCTTTGTTATTCTTCGATGCTTTCAGGCACTTTGTTCATGGAATAGCGTACTGCCCTGGGGTTTTCAAGACGGAACACTTCAAGGATGCTGTAGTCGAACACGCCGTCCCCTTTGGTGCACCAGTTCTTGATTACCGGAGCGAGCGCAAGAAACGCATTCCGCGCCTCGTCGCGGTCGTCGCGCACCGCCGTGCAGGCGACCCGCAGCCAAGACCCCTTGGCCATGCCGCAGATTTCGACCTTCGGATTCGCCATCATCTGCTTGAACATCTCCTTCGTGCGGTTCGTGCTGATGTAGATGTGGCCGTCAATCTCCTCGACCGCGCTGACCGGGCGAACCCGCGCCTGGTCGCCGTCGATGGTCGCGAGGTAGAACACGCCCGTCTGCTTCAACGCTTCAACTATCTTGTTCATTGTTTTTCTCCTTTGTTGCTACTGCAAATATTACATATGCGTCTTGGCCCGCTCCACCAGCCGCACTCCGAGGTCGCGGGCGCTCTGGAGGTCGGCCTGGAAATGAGCGTCGCGCCAGGCGCGTTTGTCCTCTTCGCTGAAGAGCGTCATATCGTAGCGGGAATAGTCCGCAAACTGGTAGGTGTTGCAGACGTAGAGCGTCTCCGACGCGCCAAAGATGATCTCCAGCATCTTGGTGTTGTCGCCAAGAAGTGTCGGATAGTTCCATTCCTCCATCGTCTCCTTCGGATTGTTCATCGTGAAGATGCTCGCCGTCTCGATCGCCTTGTCCCGGAACTTCTTCGAGTTGCCGTTCTCGTCGTAGATGTAGCTGCCGACCGGGAATGCAAATCGCTCCAGAAACTCCCGGTAGACGCCAGTCGCGAAATTGAAGAATACGGGCGAGCCCAGCACAACGACATCGGCCTGCCTCGTCCGCTCTAGCACCGGCCTCAAGTCGTCGCGCATGGCGCAAAGGCCATTGGTCTTCGCGTTCTTGACCTTGCAGGCGAAGCAGCTCTTGCAGCCCTTGAAGTCGAGGTCGTAGAGATGGACGAGTTCCGTCACCGCACCTGCCTCTTCTGCGCCCTGACGCGCCGCTTCCAGCATCTTGTGTGTGTTCCAGTTCTTGCGTGGACCCGCATTCAGGAACATCGCGAACAGTTTTCCGTCTTTCATTGGTTTTCTCCTTGGTTTTTGTCAGTCGATGTAATCCACCTTGTTGCCGGTGATGTTCCGCGCGGTGCGGATTGTCAAACATCACATGAACGGGAACTGTCTTGGAGAACCGGCATGACCCGTCTTTTGCTGGCAGCAGAAGGTTGAGCTTGAGTGTTGTTGCCTTGTTGTCGGCGAAAACGGAATCAGGAAGCTGGAAGACGGCATTGGCCGCTTTTCCCAAATCCATGACGCATGAGCCAAGAACTGCTCCGTCTGCGGTGGAAAGTTCCAGCGTTGGTTTTACAATCCCCCGTTTCAACATAGACTGCCATCGTTCGCTGGACATGGGGAACAAATAGGTCAAATCCGATATCTCCGACTGCCCGCCAGTCTCAAGAGGATTGCGTTTGCTGTAAAGCCGCGAAGAAGGCGTAACCCGGCAGATGAACGGAATCTCATGCGTCTTAGTCCAAAGGTGCTTTTCCCCAAACACTGGCACAGGCGACTCAGAACTACTTCTAATCCACGTCAAGCACGCATCAAACTCGTCAGCGGCAAACAACCCTGAACTCCCAGTGGATCCTTGCGCGAAGTTCTTACGGATATCGTTAAGCGTCTTGCAATCTTTTGAATGGGACTCATCGTGTCCATCAGAGAACACAACAACACATGCATTGCCGCCAGCGCGAACAAAGTTCTGCACATCTTCGCAGGCGTAGAACAATGCATCATATAGAGGCGTCCCGCCAGTCGGCCTACCCCAAGAAAAGACATCCTCCACAAGTCGCGACCTGTCTGCGTCACTTGAAATCTTCTTCAGATCCGAGTATATGCGGTGGGCGTAATCACTGCTGGACCAGAAGCCATATCCTCCTACGCAGTAAACCTGAACCTTAGACCCGATAGGGATTGACTTCACGGTTTCGTCGAAACCATCCTTTAGCGCTTCCCATCTGGTAACGCGACGTCCCGTCTTGACGCTCGTCGCATCTTTCCTGTCCATCGACCCTGAATGATCAAGGACAAATACCCACAGCAAATCAGACTTCCCGCCTATGTCAGTTTGAGCATTGGCCCTATCAAGCTGACATTTCACCGTCAGAGGAATACTGGCCTCCGCGACAGTTCCCAAGACGGCAATCGCCGAAGCGAGAACAAATGCCATCCGTCGCAGCGTGAGCCACGGCAAACGGCTACACCCAATTCCACCATCGCGCCAACGCGCCATGATGCTCTTTTGTGACGCCAGTTTGTTCTCTTTCGTCATTGCCAATCCCTATCTAAGGGCACAGTTAGCCCTATGGTTGAATATTGTATCATAATTCGGACTTCTGTGTCAATGGTAAACTTCATAAATCTTGGATGCCTGAAAAGTGCTACTAAAAATATCTACATACACCCTTGCGTAGGATACGCAGATTATGATATAATAGTCGATGTTGGACAGCAACGGAAGAGTGGGAATGCACATTTTCGACTATGACAAAGCTTTGGAATCTCTGCTTTCACCAGAGATCACTACGCTTTTAGTTGACATCCACGAACACATAGGACGGCAGGAATTTCTTCTCAATGCAAAGGCAGAAGTACTGAACGCGCTTGTAGAGGTCTCGCGGGCAAATTCTGTGGCTTCTTCAAATCGCATCGAGGGCGTTTCCACACCCGACTACCGTCTGAAAGACCTATTCGACGACGGTGCGAAACCGCGAAACGAATCAGAACAGGCAATATGCTCCTACCGAGAATGCTTCACGTCCATCTTGACGAACTACAGGACCATGCGGCTAACCCCAGAGACCATTCTTGGTCTCCACAGAAAACTTTTTACACACCTGACGCCCTGTGGTGGTGCGTGGAAGAATGAAGATTCTGCTATCACAGAAATAGACGGCGAAGGTCGAGAGAGCGTGCTGTTCCGGACAGTAACAGCAGCCGAGACGCCGATGGCGATGAGACTACTATGTGACGCATACGGAAAAGCTGTTGACCTTGGACGCATCAATCCACTTCTCCTTGCGGTCGTGTTCGTGTTCGATTTTCTGTGCATCCATCCATTCCAAGATGGCAACGGACGCATGAGCCGTCTTCTGGCTCTCCTGTTGACCTGCCGTTCTGGATATATGGTCGGCAAATATGTCAGCGTTGACAAGATTGTCGAAGAGTCCCGCTCGGACTATTACGACGCTCTGCGCGCCAGCTCGCGCGGGTGGCACGAGAACGCCAACGACCTCAAACCGTATGTTGAATACATACTCGGCGTAATCCTCAAGGCCTATAAAGAGTTCGCCGCACGACTTGATGGGCTCGTCTATGAACACACAAGCAAGTCGGATCGCATCCGCAATGTGATTGCAGCAGCAGAGGGGGCAATCTCGAAGCGCGAGATTCTTGAGAAATGCCCAGACATCAGCGTCGTGACAATATCGGTCGCACTGAAACGCCTCTGCGACGAGGGATTCATTTGCAAGACTGGCAATGGGCGTAGCGCCGCCTACGTCCGCATCGAATGACAGCCCCTAAATTTCAGATGAAGCATACCCCGCCAACCATAGCGGAGAGCTTTTGAGCTGTCGATGGCTTTGCTTTACACCCGCGTGAGCGCGTCCTCAAGCGCGTAGCCGATGGCGGCGAGGCTATTCACGACAGCGTCGAAGTCATCTCCTGCCTTGTAGCCCGCGATGACTGCGCGGGCGTCGTTTCTCAGTTTCTCGATCTCGTTCATGGCGTTGTTCTCCTTTCTGTACGCCCCAGGGGGCAGCTTTCACATGCAGACACTATGATGCTTCACGGATAGCAACGGCCCCTGCGAAGATTTATGAAGATTGTCTTCGGGGGCGAAAATGGACGGTCGCCGGGCGGTTTAGCCGCCCGGAACGAGGTGCGGACGGGGATCGCCACCGCCCGCCTATGGATGAGCCGCCGCTACACGAGACGGCGGGCGAGCGCGAGGAGGTTCTTGATCCCGTTCAATTCGCCGAGCGCACGGGTCACGAGGAACTCCATGTCATCGAAGTCCTCGCGGTTTCCTGCGTCGGCCAGCGCGACCATGTCGAGCGCGAAGAGTCCGCGCCACGCGGCGAACGTTACCGACGCCACGTTGCCAACGAGGGAGAAGATGGCATCGAGGTTGACCCTACAGCCGACCGGCTTGCGCTGAAGCCTGTAGGCCGGTCGCAGCCGGTCTCGCCGGCTTTGACGTTTCTCCTCGACCCCGCGATTCCGCGCGTATTCGGTCTCGGCGAGGTGCTTCACCTCGGCGGCGACCATCCGCTCCACCTGCTCCGGCGAAGGGAAACCCTGATTCGGTTTCCAGTTCTTGCTCATGAGTTTTTCCTTTCCGTGGCTTTTGCCACGGCGCACATGATGCCGTAGTGTCAAGAGAATGGCAATACGGGGCGATGACAAAAAGAGCGGACGGCCAGCCCGCAGAAAAAGCCCCGCGCCGAAAGGAAGTGGCGTTGGGCAAAAACGCGGTGGCCGCCCGCGACGGGGGTAGGTTAAATCCCCGTCAAGAGGTGCGCTACGTCAGCCGAGGAGGATGTTCATCTTCTCGCCGATGGCCGCAAGGCGGTCGATGGTGAAGTCGAAGTCCGCGCCGTCCTCGAAGGCGGCGATGGCCTCGCGCGCCTTGGCGCGGAGATCCTTGAACTCCTGGGTCTTTCTGATGAGGTCTTTCATGGTCGTTCTCCTTTCGGATTTCGTTGCTTTAGATGATGCCATATCCGGCGGCGGAAATCAAGCGGCAAGCCGTCACCGGCTTCCACCCTTGCGGCGGTACTCGCGCCAGTCGCCGCCCGCGATGACCTTCGCGCCTTCGGGGAGGCGGTTCATGATGTACACCCATGCGCGGGCGCGTCCCCGCGATGTGTACACGTCGATCTCCTCGCGGCGGTAGAGCCGTGGGTAGCCCTCGAGCCGATCCATCGACTTGAACCCCTCGTCATCGACGGTGAGCAGCTCGCCCTGTATCCGCGTCTCGCCGCTCCTGACGAACGCGGGAAAACCGTAGCCCGTGTCGTGGATGGTCCCGGTCGCCCACGCGGGCGTCCGCCTCGCGCCCCGCGCACAGCGGGCGTTGCATTCGCCCGTAAGGAGCGTCCCATACACGAACACGCGATGCTCGTTCTCGGGCTGCGCGATGCCGAGTGCGCGCTCCGCCCGCTTCCGCGCCACCGGAGGCAGGTGCTTGATTTCCCTCTTGAGGGTTTCGATGCTTGCGTTCATTGTCCTTGTCCTTTCTCGGCCAAAATCGCTGGCCATTTATTTTATCATTTTGCCCCGCCGCAGAAAACCGCCTGCGGCGAGGCGTTCGGAATTCAGACCGCCTTGAGGACGACGTACTCGCCCGTCACCTTGAGGAGGTTCTTGTAGTCGCCGGAGGTCGCCCGCCGGTTGTACTCTTCGACCTTGTCGGCGTGGCCGCTCCGCTTGAGGGCGCGGGTGGTCATGCCCAATATCCAGTAGGCGTTGCCCGACGGCCCTGTCGGCTCGTAGGTCACCGTCTCGTC
>JAFQYM010000013.1 GCA_017406465.1 Kiritimatiellia bacterium
CCACCAGATCTACGGCGACCCGGCGATCATGGAGGGTTTGGAGCGCGGCGACTTCGCGGCGGTTCTGCCGCGCGTCGGCGACCAGATGCTCGCGGTCTTCGCCCAGCCGGGCAAGCTGATGTGCGCCAAGGGCGCGAATCCGCGGCTCCTGGACGCGGCGATGGAGGCGGCATTGGCGGCCTACGCCAAGGACGAGCTTTCTGCCGTGCGCGACATCGCGATTGACGCGGGCGAGGAGAGGGAGCTAAGAGAGCTTAAGCAGATCGTCAACGGCATTCGCGAGGAGATGCGTTACTATCTCGCCAACGGCAACGGTACGCCGCGCTCGTTCTGGCGGCGGCTCAATGAGCGCACTGTGCAGGAGATGCAGATTTACGAGCGCACCCGCCGCGAGTTAGAAAACGAAACCTCGCCCGAGACCTGGGAATCTAAGAACGAAGCCCTCCGCCGCATCGGCCTGCGCACAATCGCCAATCCCAACGAGTAGATTCCTGCCTTTTCTCCTTGTATTGGTAGAATGTCTGGTAACGCCAGATGAAACCAACACCCAGTGATCGCCACAAAGGGCGGCAAAAATGGTATAATGTCCGCATAACGAAGAAAGAGTAAAAACTCATGTGGGCTCGGTATATTTTGCTGACATCGGCGCTATGCGCCATGTCAGCATTTGCACAGACGGTCCTTTCAAAGTCTGATTTGCGCCTTTGGGAGACTGTGGTGGACCGAGCGAAGCCGCTTGAGTGGCCCTGGGTGGACGAAGCAGATTCCGCGACGCTCGTCTTCTCCAACCGCCTCACTGGCGCCGTCAAGACAGTCAACGTCTCTCGCGGCTCAGGCGAGACGCGCGGCTATTGCGCACAGCCTTTGCAGGACCGTGAGACGATTGTGGACGTGTCGCTCGTGCAGACGGCTGACGGCGCGGAGGTCGTGCGCGAAACGGCGACGCTCGCGTACTTTGACGGCGCGGGGGGAGGTCCGATAACCGTGCGAGCGAAGACGTATGGCGAATGGCGGCGCGTGCGAAGTCCGCGCGTGTTCGCGTTCGATCCGGAATGGAGCGGCGGGACGGGCGACTCCGGATACGACATCGCGTCTCCGTACGACCCCGCGATACGGATCAGCATCCGCTGAGGACAGGACAATATTAACGCAAAGGCACAGCTTTCGTTTCTCGTTTTTTTCGCCGCGCTTGCTGCGTCCGCTGCGACTTCCATCTCGAATGTCGTCGTCAACCAGCGCTGGCCGTGGAGCGAGAAGGTCGATGTCGACTTTATCCTTTCTGGAGACGTGAGCGACGTGCATGTTTCGGCCAGGTGGGACGCGCATCCCGAGCCGTATGCGCTCGGCATGCTGAGCGACTGCGATCCCGGACACCACCGCTTCACATGGGATCCCTCGTCTTCTCCATTTGCGGGTCGGACGCTGACTGGATTCACCGTGACCGTCACTAATGAAATCGTCGTGAGAACCTACGCTGTCATCGACCTCATCAATGGCGGATGTACCTACCGCAGCGCTCCGCCCGAAGGCGGGTGGACGGACGAGTACAAGTCGACAAAGATGGTCTTCCGCCGCATCCCCGCGGGAACGTACACGCTGGGCGAGCCGAGGGAAACGTTTGCGCATTTCGGCCACTGGAACGTCGATTGGGCGACGCGCATCATGAACCGCCGGACGGTGACGCTCACGAGCGACTTCTACGTAGGCATCTTCAAGTATACTGAAGCACAGCATGCGTGCCTTATGGGCGCGGGCGGGGCGGCCAGCTTCGAGCCCGTCCACGTTTCATACAACGACCTGCGCGGAGCGCAGCCCGGCGTCGACTGGCCGACGACGGGATACAAGGTCGCAGAAGGGTCAATCGTCGCGAAGCTGCGCACGAAGGCCGGGGACGGAATCGTTGTCGACCTCTGCGAGGAAGAGCAGTGGGAAGCGGCGGCGCGCGCCGGGAAGGCGACATTCTGGCCGAACGGCGGAACCGTGGATGAATCAATGGATGTCCTCAACGATTATCTTGATGCAATCGCCATCTGGTCCCACGCCACAGTTGATCTGCCACAGAGCCCCGTCGGCCTGAAAAACGACAACGGCTGGGGACTCTACGACATCGTCGGGCTTGACGGAGAATGGGCGCTCGACACGGCGGCATTTGCGTCGTCGGACGCCGCGCCTGCCGACGGGCTGCCCGTCTGGAGCAGAGACCCGACCGGAGTTTCGCAAGGGGAGGCGAGGCTTCTCAAGAGCTCGACCGGGAACTCGAAGAAGTGGATTGCGATATACGATCTGTTGCCGTGCCGCCGCCAGATGGCTTTGCCCGACAAAGCCGTTTACTCGACGCGCTTCTGCATCCACCTCTCGCCGCTTGGTTCGCTGACGTTCGAGAATTTGTGATGTCTTCGGCCCGCAATATTCTCTTTGCGCTCTTTGCGTTCTTTGCGGCTGGAATCGCGGCGAATGCCGATGTAGTCATCGATCGCTGTTCCGAGATTGTCGTGTCGGCAAACGCGGCGTATGCGACGCGGCTCGCGGCGGAGGAACTGAATTTCTTTTTGAAGGGTGTATTAGGCGAGGCGTTGCCGGTCGTTGGGAAAAGAACAGACGGCAAGACGGCGATTGTGTTGGGCGGAGAGCCCGTCCCGCTTAATCGCGATGGGTATGTCATCGAGGCGGCCACCAATGTCCTGCGCATTTTCGGCAACGACGATGATGTTGCCGATGTTAATGCTACCGCGGC
Source organism: Kiritimatiellia bacterium (assembly GCA_017406465.1). GTDB lineage: Bacteria > Verrucomicrobiota > Kiritimatiellia > RFP12 > UBA1067 > UBA1067. The sequence goes on from JAFQYM010000013.1 coordinate 2,735, forward strand.
TTTGCCTGGCGAGGCGATTTGGCAGCCGTGCTTCAGACGCGGCACGTTGTTCGGCGTGTATGCCTTCCTCGAGCGGTTCGCCGGCGTGAGGATGTATTTTCCCGGAGAGCTTGGCACTTGCGTGCCGAGTGCGGAACGGATCGCCGTGCCGGAAGGGCGCATCGTGGAGTCGCCTGCTTTCTCGGTGCGCCGATATGGCTATGAGGACGGACCTGTCGCAAAGGAAATTCTCGCGAGAATGAACGAGACCGATTTCAAACGGCTCAACTGGTATCGGCTTCGCATGGAGACGTATCATTTAAGATGCTGCCACGGAGCGAAGACGCACTGCCTCTCGCCGGAAACATGGGACGCAATCTTCACCAATGCCTGCGCGGTTCTATCTTCCGTTCCCTCGGCACTCGCTTCGCTCGGCTTGGTCGCTTCCCCATGGGTCGCGCCCACCCACAAGGGGCGGTTACGTTCCCCGTTCCCCGTCTTTGACGCGATGCCGAAGGACGGGCTCACCTGGGTGCGCCATTGCAACTGCAACTGGTGCATGAAGAACGTTCCGTTCTCGAAATATGACATCGGATTCGCGACGGACCTCGTGTGGCGGCGCACGGCGGAACTCGCGGGACGCATCAAGGCGAAATTCCCATGCGCACGCGTCTCGCAGATGTCGTACATTCCGTACGCTCGCATACCGACGAACGACATCCCGGACAACGTCGACGTTTTCGTTGCGCGGAGAGGCCCGTGGGCGGAGCGAACCACTATCGGCGCACGGGAGAAGGGCGAAGTCACCGCATGGCACGCGAAGCTTGGACGGAAGGTGTCGCTCTGGAACTACCCTGACAAAGTGGGCTGCTGGAACCTTGAGATGAAAGACATCCCGCAGATTGCGCCGAGGGCATGGGCGAGCTATTACCGCGCGGTTGCGCCGCACGTGACGGGCGCGTTTGCCGAAAGCGAGAGCGACAGGTGGATATACAACTACCTCAACTACTACGTGTTCTCGCGCATCTGCTGGAATCCCGACGCGGACGTGGAGGCGATTCTCGCCGAGCATCACCGGCTTATGTTCGGCGCGGCGGCGAAGGAAATGGCGGAGTTCTTCGACACGCTTGAGAAGTGCTGGATGAAAGTAGTCGCGAAGCCATATGACACGCCGCTCGGACCAGGCGTATGCGAGGCGCCGACGGAGGAGGAGATGCGCGGGAAAATCTATTCGCCCGAGGTGCTTGCGCGTCTAAAGTCTTTCGTCTCGTCAGCGTCGTCTAAGGTCGCCGAAGGGTCGATTGAGGCGCGGCGCATAGCGCTTTTCACGAGAGAGTATTTGGAACCGCTTTGCAGGAGATAACCAATGAACAGTGAGTTTCTGATGAACTTCCACTATACGCCCGACGGGGCGATGACGCGCGCGGACGCGCTGTGTGGTTTCATCAAGGACGAGATCGCCTACGGGAGACTCAAGGCGGGGGATACGATTCCGACGATCAAGGAGATGTCGGAGGCGAGCGGGCTGACGTTCCGCGTAGCGCGCGGCGTCGTGGAGCAGCTGGCGAGAGAAGGCTATGTCCGTTCGCGTCCGCGCGTCGGAACGGTCGTCCTTCCGCGCGACACCACGGCGCTGCGCGGATGCATCCTCTTCGTCCTTCCCGACGTCGATGCGTGCAGTTACCACGTGACGATGATCGCCGACGCTCTCCGCCGCAGGCTTGGTGCCGCAGGATACGCTTTCTCCACTGTCGTCTTCTCGCAGGACAGGCAGATAGGGCTTTCGTTCCTGAAGCACGAGCTCGTCCGTACTCCTGACGTGGCGATCGCGATCTACAGCACGAAGCCCGTCCGGAAGTGTCTGCGCGAGGCGGGGGTGAAGAGCGTCTTCATCTACGGTGACGAGTCCGCGAAGGAGGAGGGACGGTGGATCCGCTTCTCGGCGGAGGAGGCCATCGGAAACTTCGTCCAGCACTGCGTCCGCGCCGGCGTAAAACGCGTATTGCAGGTGCGCTTCGACGGAAACGACACGCCGGACGCGAAGGAAGCGCTTGCGGCGAAGGGGATAAAGTCCCAGTGGATGACGGTCCCTCGCATGGACGGACTCGGACGCTACGAGGGCATCGAGCGCGCGGCCTACAATGCGTTCATGGACCTTCCGCATTCCGCATTCCCGGACGTCGTCCTTTTCTGGGATGACTTTGTCGCGCAGGGTGCGCTCACGGCGTTTCTCGAACGGGGGCTGAAGATTCCGCACGACGTCAAGGTGGTGACGCTTTCTAACCGCGGACTCGGTCCCGTCTATTCCGAGGCCCTCACGCGCTTCGAGTGCGACGCCACGGAGACGGGCGAGAAGGTTGCCGCATACGTGCTTGGGCTCCTCGCGAAAGGGCGGATGCCGCAGCTTCCCGTGGTCGCGCCGCATTACGTCTTCGGGCGGACGTTCCCGTATTGACAGGTTGAAAGTTGAAGGATGGGAGTGGTTGACAATCTGGGCTGGAAGGTTAGAATCGGATTCGGCGCGGGCGATTTCGCGCAGAATCTGGTATATCCTGCCGCCGCGATGTATCTGCTCTTCTTCTACACGGACGTTGTCGGCATCGCGCCTTCGGCCGCGGCTGCGATCTTTCTCGTCGCGCAGATCGTCGACTTCGTGTGGAATCCGTTTGCCGGCGCGTTCATCGACAGCCGTAGTCCGCGTCTCGGCAAGTACCGCACGTGGCTCATCGCCGCAGGGCTTCCGCTCGCCGCGCTTGCCGTGATGTGCTTCTGGAATCCGTTTGCGGCGCAGGGCGGGATTATGAAAACCGCATACGCAGCGGTCACTTACATCGCGTTCTCGATGTCGTTCACGCTCGTCAACGTCGCATACGGTGCGCTTGGGGCGTCGTTCAGTCGCGATACGGACGAGATAACCGTCCTCACGGCGGTGAGGATATTCCTTGCGAACGCCGCTTGTCTTGTTGTTGCCGCGGGAGTGCCGCTTTTGGTGGGGGCGTTCAGCGGTGCCCTCGGTGATCGTGCCCTGCCGTTGCGGACGGCTCTGTTCATGGGGCTCGGGATGCTTCCGTCGTTTTTGTTTCTTCCGCTTCTGCCGTGGCTTAGGCGGAAGCTCGGCACAAGGGGGCTCTTCTATGCGTTTGCGCCTGTTGCGGTCGTGGGAATGGCCGCGCTCTACATCCTGAGTCGCACGGGAGGGGAGGACTTCGGCTCGTCCGCCTGGGTTCATGCCGCGCAGTTCGTGAAGGCGACGGGTATAATCGTCGCGACGGGCTATATGTGGGCGCTTGTTCCGGAGGTGATCGAGCACTCCGAACGCCTCACGGGGAGGCGTCTTTCTGCGGTGATCAGCTCGATAATGGGCATATTCTTCCGTCTTGGAATGGCTGTGGGGAAGATTCTTCCCGGCATTGTGCTTGCGTGGACCGGATACCGTGGCGCCGCGACTGAGGAATCTGCGGCGCTTCCGTCCGATCCGTGCGCCTGGCTCTGCGCGATGGGCGTCTTCGCGTTTGTCGCAGCGGCAGCGCTTCTGTTTTCGTTCTCGCAGACGAAAGAGCGGATTGTCTCGGACGCTGCGGATGTCTCTCCTGTGGGGATCGGCGAGATATGGCGGGAGTTTTGCCGCAACAGGCCGCTTCGGGTGCTTGCGCTGTTCTTTGTTCTTGCGTTCGCGATGATGTCCGTCGGCAATGCCGCAGGGGCGTATTTCATGAACGGACTCGAATCGCAGGCGCCGCTCGCGCAGGAAGGGGTGCGCTGGCTCGTCTGCGTCATACCCTCCGTCCTAATCTCCGCCGCCGCGTTCGTCATCTCCCGCTACCGGGTGTAGCCACCGGCCATTTTGCCCATTTTGCCAAAATTGGCGCAACTTGACACTTTCCTCATTGAGTTAATGTTTGGTATCATTTTGCCAAAAGCATATTGTGCACTCTTTGGAGAATAACACCATGATACAAAGAATCCTTGGCCGCCTATCGTCGGCCCGTTCGTTCGTATTCGCAGCCCTCGCGCTCGCGGGGTTCACGTCGTTTGCGACAGACTACATCGACGCGACAGGCAATCCCGCCAGCGCGACATGTACGCAGATCACATCGAGTACGACAACCCTTGAAACGGGCTGGTACGTGGTCGAGGGCCCGGATCCGGTGTCGATCAGCTCCACCATCACCGTCAACGGCGATGCGAACCTCATCCTCGCTGACGGCGCGAAGCTGACGGTGAGCGTGTCCGAAAGCTATAAGGCCGGCATCCTTGTCGCTAACGATGGCACTACAGTGAACACATTGACGATTTGGTGTCAAAGCGGCGGTACGGGCGAACTCGTGGTAAGCGGAGGCTTTTTTGCAGCAGGTATCGGTGGGGACTATGCGACCACTGATTGCGGCGCGGTGACAATATATGGCGGTTCCATAACCGCTACTGGCAACTATGGAGCAGGCATTGGTGGCGGTACAGGTGGCGCGGGCGGCGATGTTGCAATCAATGGTGGCACAGTGGTTGCGAGAGATGGTAGTAGCGGAGATGCCGCTGGCATAGGCAGGGGCGCATTTAGTTCCAAATCACAGGGAACTCTGACGGTAAGCGATAAAATCGAAGTCTTGGCTGGTTCAAGCGAGTCAACAGCGTCATTGTTGACGCGCAACTCAGATACAGGCGCTGTGACAATAAGCGGACAGAAGTGGTTTTTTGCCGGTCCACAGAGTCTGCATCAGGGAGCGACAAGTTTCACCGCCTATTCCGGTGCTGCTGGTTCTGCCGTTAATATCGATCTTACCGACACTATCAAGGGAGGAACCGGAGTATACACATTTGGCCTGAAGGATGGATCTTCTCTGCCCGAGTGGCTTACTCTTTCAGGTACGACTCTTTCTGGGACGCCGGTGGAGGAGGGTTCATCTACGTTCACATTCGTTGTTGAAGACACTTCGGAGCCCAAGCTCAGCCTTGAAGCCACTTACACCGTTGTTGTAAAAGACAGGTATTCGATAACCTACAAGGACGGCGAAAGCACATTGTCTCTTTATCCGACAAACTACATAAAGGGAACAGGCGTGTCGACTTTGCCGACGCCGACAAAGGCAAGCCACGAATTCCAGGGATGGTTTACGAATGCTCTTTTCGCCGGCACCCAGTTTACGTCTATCTCGACAACCGATTCCGGAGACTTTACGTTCTACTCCAAGTGGCTGCAATTGACGACGGGCGATGTCTCCGTGACGTTCGTGGGCGAAGGCTCTGCGCCTATCACAAAGACCTGCACCATCGTTGAGTCGAGCATGACAACGTTGTCTGATACGGGATCGACAGAAGGTTGGTACGTCGTATACAACAACGTGGCATTCAATTCGTCGGTTACGATTTCCGGCAATGTCAAGCTCGTCCTTATGGACGGCAAGACGATGACAGCGGAGATACCGAACGGCTCCAGCATCAGCAAGGCTGCAATTACAGTAACACCGGGCAATTCGTTGACTATTTACGGGCAGGCCAATGGTTCTGGCAGGATTGAGGCGACGGCGACATCGATTAGCGCCGGTATCGGTGGTGGTTGGAGTCAGGATTGCGGTTCTGTGACAATCAATGGCGGCACTGTTATTGCAAAATCCACTAGCGGTGGTCCGGGTATTGGCGGTGGATATCAAAAGGCAGGCGGCACTGTAACAATCAATGGCGGCACGGTGATCGCAACAGGCGCAAGTTCAACCTATCCCGGAATCGGCGGCGGCGGGTCGAGTTACGAACAAGGCAAGTTGTATGTTGGCGCCAATGTCGTAGTGAAGGCAGGTTCGAGTTCGACGCTTACAGACGCGAACATACAGCCTCATGTTGATGGACAGATAGATTTGACTACATGCTATCAGTATTATTCTGCGGAGACGGTCGGGCCTGCTCCGCTTGTGCAAATAAACAGTGCGTTCAGTGCTTATATCGGCGAGGCGTTTGAGCTTTCGCTCCTGGGCACGGTGAGCGGAGGGACGGATCCGTATTCATTCACGATCAAAACGCCTGCGAGTCTTCCCTCGTGGCTCAGCAGGACTGGCGATACGCTTTCTGGCACTCCGGCGGCGGTAGGCGATTCCTGCGAGCTTACGTTTACGGTGGCGGATTCCGGTTCGTCCGCACAGAACGCGGAGTTCACATATACGATCACGGTGACGGCCCTGCCGAAGCCGATCACCTATATGAATGGCACAGTTGAGATTACGGGTCTAACGCCATCCAACTACGTCGAGGGCGTGGGTGCGACTCTGCCGACGACGGCACCTGCGGCGAGTGGCTACGAGCTGGAAGGGTGGTATTTAACCCCTGCCTGCGACGGCGAGAAGGTGACGGCGATTTCTGCGGAAGCGACGGGTCCTCAGACGTTCTATGCCAACTGGGCCCCGATTGAATATACGATTACCTACAAGGACAGCGAGACGCTTACGGATCTTCCCGCTTCGGCGCTGCCTGCCAACGCTCCGACGACTTACACGATCGAGGCGGCAACGATGCTTCCCGCAACGGCGACAAAGGCGGGCAAGGGCTTCTACGGCTGGTATCTGACTTCCGCATGCACCGGTGACCCAGAGACATCGATTTCCGCAGGGCAGACCGGTCCCAAAACGTTCTACGCAAAGTGGGGTATCGCCAAGAGCAACGAAACGTACATCGACGCGAGTGGCCACGAGCAAGTGGTAGAATGTACTGAAATCGGATCCGACACGACATCACTTGCGACAGGATGGTATGTCGTGAAGGGCAATGTGAGCACTTATTCCAAGGTCACCGTTTCCGGTAATGTCAATCTCATACTTGCCGATGATGCGGTTTATACGGTTTCCGTTTCCTCGTATGGCGAGGCGATAATGATCAAGGGCGACAATTCGCTGACGATATACGGCGGCGTTGCCGGTACTGGCGCGCTTAACGTCTCGGCGTCAAGCGGCCCTGCCATCGGAGCCAACAACGATACTTCATCGCATTTCGGCACCCTGACAGTCTATGGCGGCAACGTAACGGCCAACGGCAGTTACTGCGGTATTGGCGGCGGGTACAACACGCCAGGCGGCGACGTGTATGTCTACGGCGGGACGGTGATTGCGAACGGCGGTGGTTCCAGTGCCGCCGGCATTGGCGGGTATGGCTCTTCCAAGACGACTGGAACGCTGACGGTCGCCGAGAACGTCGTCGTCATGACGAAGACAAGCGATTACGGCGCAAGCTATGTCATGAAGCCGCATGGTGAGAACGGAGCAATCACACTGGAAGGTGAACAGTACTACAAGCTGATCACGCCGAAAACAGCGACAGTTCCTTATCGGGATACAGATGGTGTCGTCAAGAATGCTACCTGTACGTTGGTCACTGCCGACATCAACAGTTTCGATGGCGGCTGGTATGCGGTAACTGGGGATCTTGATTTCGGGTCTGCTGGAATATTTATTTCCGGCGATGTGAAGCTTATTGTCGCCGATGGCGCTTCGCTCACAGTTGCAGGTCTGGCGGGCTCTCCCTACTCCGCGGGCATCAATGTTCCCGACGGTGCTTCGCTTACGGTTTATGGACAAGCTGAAGGCACGGGGGCAATAACGGCAACCGGCGGTTCCTTCTCTGCGGGTATTGGCGGAGGATACCAGCAATCCGCGGGAACAATCACGATTAATGGTGGCAACATCACCGCAATCGGCAACACGCAATGGGCCGGCGGCGCAGGCATCGGCGGCGGCGGAAACAAGGGCAACGGCGGTACGGTCGTCATCAACGGCGGTAGAGTCGAGGCGACGGGCAACAATGCTTCTGGCATCGGCAAAGGCAGTAACGGAACAAGCGAAGGAACGTTGACAGTCGATGCGTCTATGGTTGTCATGGCGGGGACAAATGCGACATCTGCCGTGGAGCTTCCTCGCGATGAGATTACCGGCACGGTCGAATTGTCCAGCGATAAAGTCAGGACGTATTTCTTGGTTGAGCGGACTGGCCCCAAGCCCTTGTCTCAGGTTTCTTCAACATTTGATGTCTACAAGGATGAGGCGGTCAATCTTTCGTTCGCCGATACGGTCAGCGGCGGCACGAAGCCTTATACGTTCGCGTACAAGTCGGGCTCGCTGCCTATGGGCATTTCCAGCGCGACGTTCTCCGGAACGCCGACGGAAGCGGGAACGTTCGTGTTCGTCGTGACGGTTGCGGACTCTGGCGTAGATTCGGATGCGCAGAGCGAGGACTTCACCTACACACTCACAGTGACGGCGAAGCCGAAGGCGATTACCTACTACAACGGTGCTGACGAGATTACAGGCCTCACGCCATCCAACTACGTCGAGGGCGTTGGTGAGACTCTGCCGACAACAGCACCTGCGGCGAGTGGCTACGAGCTGGAAGGGTGGTACACAACATCTGAGTGCAATCCCGGCGACAAGGTTACCACGATTTCCGCCGAGGCGACGGGCGATCAGGTGTTTTACGCGAATTGGAAGGCGACTGTCTACAATGTCGTCTACATGAAGGATTCGACGACGCAGTTCGACGATCCCGCTCCTACGACATATACGGTCGAATCTGAAACGCTTGTCCTGCCGACGACTGCGGTAAACGCGGGCAAGGCGTTCTATGGCTGGTACGAAAACTCTGGATGCCTAGGCACTCCCACAACGAGCATCCCGCACGGCTCGACAGGCGACAAGGTTTTCTACGCCAAGTGGGGTGCGGTGAAGAGCAACGAGACATACGTCAACGCCGCAGGGGCGGTTCAGCCTGCCGTGGAATGCGCTGAGATCGACTCTGATACGACAACGCTTGAAACAGGCTGGTATATCGTGAAGGACGATGTGAGGATTACCACATTCGTCACGGTTTCGGGCGACGCCAGCATAATCCTTGCGGACGGCGCGACGCTTACGATAACGAGCGACAACAGCTACAAGGCGGGCATCAACGTTCTGAACGGAAACTCGCTGACAGTCTACTCCCAGACGGCGGCTGGGACTGGCGCTATTGACGCAACGGGCGGCTCCCTGGCTGCCGGCATAGGTGGAGAATGGAATTGCAGCTCCGGAACGGTTACAATCAACGGCGGCAGCGTAACGGCAACCGGCGGAAACAACTGCGCAGGCATCGGCGGTGGAAGCAAGGGCAGCTGCGGAGTTGTTGTCGTGAACAACGGAACCGTGACGGCCAAGGGCGGCGATTTTGGTGCCGGCATTGGCGGTGGTTATGAGGGAAGCGGTGGAACTGTGACGATCAACGGCGGAACTGTTACTGCCTACAGCTCTGGTTATGGTGCCGGAATCGGCAAGGGCTATACTGGTAGTTCCAATGGCTCTCTTACAGTCGGTGCAAACATGGTGGTTGAGTCCGGCGATGACGTCGGATCGCTGACGGAGCTCGGAACAGGTGGCGCAATCACTCTGGATGGCCTGCGGTATTATGTCGTACGCAAGCCTGGCGTTGCGCCCCTTGCGCAGACGGCGAGTGCATTCGCCGCATACGTCGGCGAAGTCTTTGAGCTGAATCTTGACGATACGGTCCGTGGCGGTTCAGGTTCGTACTTGTTCACGCTCAAGGATTCCACGCTTCCTGCTTGGCTTACGCGCACGAGCAACGTGCTATCCGGCACGCCGACGGCGGAAGGCGTCAGCTCGTTTACATTCACGGTCGAGGATTCCGTCGAGACGACTCTTGATGCGGAAGACTTTACATACACTGTCTCGGTGGAAATAAGGCCGCAGCCGATCACATACATGGACGGATATGAAGAGATGAAGGGTCTCGTTCCGTCCAACTACACCGAAGGCGTTGGTGTAGCGCTGCCTGAGACGGCGAGCAAGACGGGCTATCTCTTCCTCGGTTGGTACACTGCCGCCACGGGCGGCGAGAGGGTGTACTCGGTTTCCGCCGAGGCGACCGGTCCCCAGACGTTCTACGCGCATTGGACGACCGAATCTTACACGATTACCTACAAGGACGGAAACACAACGCTGACAGGTCTTGCGCCGACATACTACGACATCGAGACGGCGACGATTAACCTTCCGGAGCCGCTGGCACCAGAAGGGAAGGCGTTCGTGGGCTGGTTTACAGATCCAGACTTTAACACACAGGTGACGAGCATTCCCTCAGGCTCGACCGGCCACAAGACCTTCTACGTCAAGTGGCGCGATGCCGAGGCGGGCGAGGGCGAGATGCTTGTTTCGTTCGTCGACGGCAACGGTTCGCCGCGCGAGGAGATGTGCAAGGTGATGACGTCCGCCATGACGACGCTTGAAACGGGATGGTATGTGGTTAACAACGACCTCGCTATCAATTCTTCTGTAACGATTGACGGCAATGTCAATATAGTTCTTGTTGACGGAAAGACATTGACGGTGAACGCAAATAACGCCTGGGCGACAGCCGGTATTGCAGTCGCAGCCGGGAATTCGCTTTCGATATACGGTCAGGCAGAAGGTACAGGTTCGCTAAATGCTACTGGTGGCGATTATGGCGCGGGCATTGGCAGTGGATACAACAAGAACGCTGGAAATGTAACGATTAACGGCGGCACTGTCACTGCAACAGGCCATGATGGCTCGGGCATTGGAGCCGGCAGCGGCGGAGATGGCGGTACGGTCGTTATCAACCGCGGTACGGTTACGGCAACAGGCGGAGGCAGCGGCGCTGGTATTGGCGGCGACAGCGGCAACATCTGCAATGTCACCATCAACGGCGGAAGCGTTGAGGCCAGAGGCGCTATGATGGCATCCGGAATTGGTGGCGGCTTCAACAAAGCTGGCGGCACGGTTACGATTGCCGGCGGCGAGGTCCTGGCTGTTGGTGGTAACATGGCGGCCGGCATCGGCGGCGGTTATATGGGGGCTGGCGGCACGGTGAACATCACCGGCGGTTCGGTGACGGCAACAGGTGGCGATGCCAATTCGTCCGGCATCGGCGGCGGCAATGGTTCTTCCAGTCATGGCGAGTTGACTGTCGGAGCGGGGCTGGTTGCTCGCGCCGGAGCGGGAGAGAATCCGTCGCAGGAGCTCGATCCGGTCGTGCCGGGCGCGGGACGCTACTATGTGATTGACGACGGCTCGACGCCGATTGGCCCGACGGTGTACGAGATCAAGTACTACGATCACTACGACGAAATCCGCGGCCTCGATCCCTCGAACTACGTGGAAGGCGTGGGCGCGACGCTTGCGATACCCGTGAAGGCGGGATACGATTTCGTCGGCTGGTATCTGAATTCCAACTGCGAGGGTGAAAGCGTCACTGCGATTTCAGCCGATGCGACCGGAGTCCAGAGTTTCTACGCCAAGTGGGAGAAGACGCTGGCGCGTGCGGTGGTCGACTATCTCGACACGGACGGAGAGACGAAGTCCGTCGAATGCGCGATTGTCGATGCGGCGCGCAAGGATATGACGAACGGCTGGTACGCCGTGACGAACAATGTCGCGTTCACCAAGGGCATGACGGCTACGAACGACGTCAAGCTGATTCTCGCAGACGGCGCGGCGCTGACGGTATCGAACAGCCGCATCGGCGAGGCAGGCGTCAACGTGCCTGCCGGCAGCTCGCTGACGATCTACGGCCAGTCCGAAGGCACGGGAACGCTGACGGCGACCGGCTACGAGAGCGGCGCGGGCATCGGCGGCAACTCGCAGCGCGACGGCGGCGCGATCACAATCAACGGCGGATCGGTTACGGCTACGGGCGGTGCGCATGGCGCGGCCGGCATCGGCGGCGGATACAGCGGCTCGTGCGGCGCGGTGACGATCAACGGCGGCACGGTGACGGCGCGCGGCGGCAACAATGGCACGTTCGCGGGCGCGGGCATCGGCGGCGGCAATGACGGCAACGGCGGCGATGTCGTCCTCAACGGCGGCACGGTGACGGCCATCGGCGGCGGCACGGTTGCGGGCATCGGCGCCGGCAAACTCGGCACAGACAGGGGCACGCTAAAGGCGGGCGAGGGCGTGAACGTCTGGGCCGGTGCTAATGCCGATTCTGCGGAGGAACTCACGCAGAAGAAGGATGACGGATCATTCTGGATCTTCGGCACGTACAACTACTACTACGCCGAGATGGCGACGGCGGAGAGCGAGTTCAACATCTATTACTACGATTCCGATGGTGAGACGCCGCTCGACCTCTCGCCTGCGAAGTATCAGAGCGGGACGGGCCTCGCCGAGCTTCCGACGCCTGATGCACGGACAGGCTACACGTTCGCGGGATGGTGGACGAGCCAGTGGGCGCATCTTGCCGAGCAGGTTACGGAAATCGCACCTGGTTCGACCGGCAACGTCACGATATACGCGAAGTGGACGCCGAACACCTATACGATCATATACGTGACCGATCCCATGGTCATTGAAGACCTCGGGCCTGTGAGCTATACATACGGTGTCGGTGTCGCTGAGCTGCCCGAGCCGGAATCATCCAATCCCTACTTGGTATTCGACGGATGGTATGAAAATTCCGTGAAGGTGACGTCGATCTCCGCAACGGCTGTCGGCGACAAGACGCTGACCGCCAGGTGGATTGAGGACGCGACGAAAATTACGTCCGTCACTTTCGTCGGTGCGGAAGGCTCTCAGACGGAATCCTGCCGCGTGCTCACGACGGACGTCACCGCGCTTGAGACGGGCTGGTACGTAGTCAACTCCGAACTTGACTACGGGGCGCATGGTCTTGCGGTTTCGGGCGACGTCAAGCTGGTGCTGGCGGACGGCGCGTCGCTGACGGCCACCGGAGCGAGCTATTCGCAGAAAGCCGGTATCAACGTGCCCGAAGGCGCGTCGCTTACGATCTACGCGCAGAGCGAAGGAACGGGCGAGCTGACCGTGGCGGGCGATCCCGAGAACATCGGCTATGCCGCCGGCATCGGCGGAAACGCGAACGAGTCCTGCGGCACGGTGACGATCTACGGCGGCATTGTGACGGCCTCCTCGAATGATGGCGGCGCCGGCATAGGCGGTGGCTACAAGGGACAAGGCGGCACGGTTGTCATCAACGGCGGCTTTGTGACGGCGACGAGCGGCGGCTACGGCGCGGGCATCGGCGGCGGAAAGGGCACGGTCGACAATGGCGGACACGGCGGTTCCGTGACCATCAACGGCGGAACGGTCGTTGCGACGGCGGATGCCATGGCTGCGGGCATCGGCGGCGGCTATTATGGCGACGGCGGAACGGTGACCATCAACGGCGGTGTCGTGACGGCGACTGGCGGACCCGGCGAATCTGGCATCGGAAAGGGTGCCGGAGCCGAAAACCAGGTTGTGCTCACGGTCGGCGGCGGAATCAGCGTGTTTGTCGGTGACAACGCGAACCCGTCCATCGACATACTTGAGGTCGATGAGCATGGTGTGGCCACGATGCCTTCGCGCCCCAAGCGGTATTACATCGTGAGTGCCGATTCGGGCGATCCGGCGTTCGAGATCGTTGACGGCGTGCTTGTCGGAGTGAACATCAAGGGCAATGCCGACATTGTCATCCCCGACGGCGTGTTGGACATAGGCCAGCGTGTGTTCGAGGAAGAAACGGCGCTCGCGAGCGTCGTCATCCCGAACAGTGTGACGAACATCGGCTATTCTGCGTTTGAGGGCTGCACGTCTCTTACGAACGTGACGTTCGGCACGGGCTTGAAGGCGATAGGGTCTCATGCGTTCAACGGTTGCACAGAGCTGGAAGAGGTGACGATCCCCGGCAACGTCGAGCATGTCTGCGAAGGGGCGTTCTACGGCTGCTCCGGTCTCGTTTCGCTGACGATCGAGGAAGGCGTGAAGACGATCGACACCTATGCGTTCTACGGGTGTTCTGTCCTGACGGGCGATCCTGTGGACGGGCTTTACTTCCCGGACGGCTTGGAGGAGATCGGCGCTTCGGCGTTCATTTCCTGTCCTCAGCTTGCGAAGGTTTCCCTGCCGGGTTCGATGTACGAGCCGGGTGCTCCGATGTCGCAGGCGTTCGGGTCCGACACGGAAGTCGTCTATCGCACGACCGACCCTGTCTTCTACATCCTCGGCGACACGCTTTATTCGGTCGATACGAAGGGCAATGCCTCCGTCACGATACCCGGAACCGTGAAGAAGATCGGCACGGCCTCCTTCCGGAACATCCCCACGCTTGAGCGCGTGACTGTTCCCGCCAGCGTGACGAACATTGCGTCGCTTGCGTTCTACGCCTGCTCCAATCTCGTTGAGGTGGCGATAGGGGATGGCGTCGAGAGCATCGACAGCGACGCCTTCGCCGAATGCACGAGCCTGACGGACGTGACGATACCGGACAGCGTGGCGGTCATCGGCAGACGCGCGTTCAAGGACTGCACGGCGCTTGAAAGCGCGACCGTGCTTGCGGGCGATATCGGAGAGGATGCGTTCAACGGGTGCATGAACCTCGCGACGATCGTGCTTGGCGATGGCGTGACAGGGATAGGCGATTCGGCGTTCCGCGGATGCATTCCGCTGACGTCCCTGGCGGTGCCCGGCAATGTCGCGGCGATTGGCAGCTCTGCGTTCTGGGGATGCTCGAACCTCGTTGAAGTCGTGATATCCAACGGCGTCAGCAAGACTATAGGCGACTGGGCGTTCAGCTCGTGCGAGAGCCTTGCGACGCTGTCGCTCGGCGAAGGCGTAGCATCCATCGGCGAGCGCGCGTTCATGAACTGCAGGGCCCTTGCCGCCCTTGCCATGCCCGACAGCGTCGAAACGGTCGGTGCGTCGGCATTCAGCGGCTGCAGCGGACTCGCAGCGCTGACATTCGGCAGCGGACTCAAGACGGTTGGGTCCGAGGCGTTCGACGGATGCTCTTCGCTCGAAAACGGTGTGGACGGACTCTACTTCCCCGACGGCCTTGAGTCGGTCGGAGCCGATGCGTTCAGGATGTGCAACAAGCTGACGAAGGTCTCGCTGCCGAGTTCGCAGTACGCCAACGGCACGATCCATCCAGCGTTCGACTACTGGCAGGTGACGGTGGACTATCGCGGCGTCGCGCCGGTGTTCTACGTCGATGCGGATGGCTTTATGCGCTCTGTTAATCTCAAGGGGGCCACTGAAATTACCATTCCTTCGACTGTGCATGATATGCAGATAGGTGCATTTGCCGAATCTGATACGCTCACGAGCGTTGTAATCCCGTCGCCCGTGACGAATATTGCCATGGGCGCGTTCCGTGCTTGCCCGAATCTTGGGCGCGTTACGATTTCCGAGGGAGTGAAGACCATCGGCGAAAGTGCCTTCATGGGCTGCGCGAGCCTTGCAGAGCTGACAATTCCGAATGGCGTGACCGTCATTGGAGACATGGCATTCTGGCGCTGCACGGCGCTTGAGAGCATCACTGTACCTAAAGGTGTGGACATAGGAATGTTTGCCTTCTACGGTTGCAGTTCAATGACCAGCGTCAATATCGCAGGAGAGGCGACGCGGATGAGGTTGTCGTCGAGAATGCTGCTTCGGGCTACATCGTCTAATCCAGACGCGACATCGGTTGGCGGCTTTGCATTCTATGAGTGCAGCAACCTGACTAGTGCCACCATCGGCAGCGCGGTTGATGAGATTGGCGGAGGTGCGTTCGGCGCATGCCCGAAGCTAACCACCGTCACACTCCAGAACAACGATAACTTTACGACGGACAACGGCATGCTTCTCACGAAGGACGGTGCAACGCTCGTCTCCGTGTATGGCAGCAACACGAGCGTGACGGTTCCGGAAGGTGTTGCGGCAATTAAGGAAGGCGCTTGTGCGGGAGGCGGTATGCTGCAGAGCGTCGTGCTGCCGAGTGGCGTGACGACAATCGGCGAGGCGGCGTTCTCGAACGCGACGGCGTTTGCGACGATTACGATTCCGCAGACTGTGACGACGATTGGCGTGAATGCGTTCTATGGAACGGTGCTTGCAACGGTCAATGTCGCGAAGGGCGACGCGGCACGCGTGAAGGCGCTTGTCGAGGGAACAGGCTATACGGCTGCGGTCACGTATGTCGAGCCTGGCGACGAGCCGACCGAGTGGCCCGAGGACACTTCAACCGTTGCAAGCCAGACCGCCGCGGAGGCCTTCGGCATAACCGAAGGGCCGCTCACGAACGTCAACGCCAAGGCACTGGCCGACTGGGCGAAGGATTCCGCGAAGGGCAATGTCAGCTATGCGGAGATTGGCAGCATCATTCCTGACGCGTTCCTGCTGAACTGCGCAAACACCGCAGCGGCGGTCGAGGCGGCCGAGGCAGTCGCCGAAGAAGCGATCAAGATCACAGCCATCACCTTCGATAGCGAAGGTAATCCTGTGCTCACCTGCCCTGAAGCCTACGGCAACGGTCAGGTTGTGATCAAGGGTTCGGTTGACATCGGTGCTTCCGCTTCTTGGCACAACAAGACGGCTGGCGACAGGTTCTTCAAGACTGTCCTTGAGTTGAAGTAACGGTCTCGTAGGCTGTATGCTGACATCGGGAGGGGCGCGGCGAAAATGCCGCGCCTCTTCTCGTCTCGTGGTCGTGTGATTCGTGCGTGTATGACAGTGCCGCGAATGTGCTTTTTTGGTATAATATCTCCCAAACGGCAAATCTTTTAAAGGAGATAAAATGGCCAAGGCATCATTCAAGGTCGTGGACTTCGGAGTGACGAAGTACGGCGAAAAGGCGAAGAAGTACATCTTGAACGGCGCGGGTGGCGTCGTTCTTGAAGTGAGCGACTACGGCGGGAAGGTCGTGCGTCTCTTCACGCCCGACAAGAAAGGCAAGATGAAGGACGTCGTCGTCGGCTTTGACTCGCCCGCGGGCTGGGACAACGGCGACGCGTACTGGGGCTGCATCATCGGCCGCTACGGCAACCGCATCGCCAAGGGCCAGTTCAAGATGGATGGCAAGACGATCAAGCTTCCCGCCCTCAACAACGCGCCCGCAGGCATTGGCTGCAACCTCCACGGCGGTGCGCGCGGCTGGAACGCGTACGTCTGGGGCGCTGAGCCGTTCGTGAAGGGCGACAATGTCGGCGTCGTGTTCACGCACACGTCGCCCGACGGCGACGAGGGCTTCCCCGGCAAGGTCGAAGTCAAGGTCACCTATACGCTTACGGCGAAGAACGTCTGGCGCGTCGACTACGAGGCGGTGACCGACAAGAAGACGCCGATCAACATGACGCAGCACGTCTACTTCAACTTCAAGGGCGAGTCCGGCGGCACGATCGAGGACCACATCCTCAAGATACCCGCCTCGAAGGTGACGCCCACGGACGCGGGGCAGATCCCGACCGGCAAGCTCGCGAAGGTTGACGGGACACCCTTCGACTTCAGGAAGGGCATGCGGATCGGCGAGCGCATCAACGAGAAGAACGAGCAGCTCGAGTTCGGACGCGGCTACGACCACAACTGGGTCCTTGACAAGGGCGAGATGATCGCCGGGAAGAAGGCGAAGGGGAAGATGAACTTCGCAGCCGAGCTCTTCTGCCCGCTGAACGGACGGTTCGTCAAGATCTACACGACCGAGCCGTGCATCCAGATGTACTCCGCCAACTGGTGCGACTACAACCAGACCGCAAAGGGCGGCGAGCACCTTTCGTTCCGCTGCGGCTGCGCCCTCGAGACCCAGCACGCGCCCGACTCGCCGAACAAGCCCAAGTGGCCGACTACGTTCGTCAAGCCAGGCGAGAAGTACAAGTCCTCGACCGAATTCCGCTTCGGCGCAAGGTAATGAAAATACTACAGGTCCTTCCGGCGCTTGGACAGGGCGGCGTCGAACGCGGCACGCTTGAAATTGCCTCCGCGCTGACTGCGGCCGGCATCCCGAACGCCGTCGCAAGCGCGGGAGGGCGGCTTGTCCACGCGCTGGACGAATGCGGAACTGAGCACCTTCTCCTTCCCATCGACAGCAAGAACCCGTTCACGCTGCGCAAGTGCGCGAAGAAACTTGCCGAATACTGCGAGAAGGAGGACGTGACCCTGATTCATGTCAGGAGCCGTGCTCCTGCATGGGCCGTAAAGTGGGCGTCGGAAATGTGCGGGGTCAAGTGGATTGCGACATACCACGGCGTGTACGGCACCTCGCCCCGCATTTTCAAGATACCCTACAACAGGATCATGCTCAAAGGCGAGAGGACGATTGCCGTGTCCGACTACGTCCGTCGCCACATACTCGAGAACTACAGTGGCGTGGACCCCGAGAAGATAGTCCGCATCTACCGTGGCGCTGCGACGGACGTGTTCAGTCCGGACGCAGTTCCCAAGGAGGATGCCGAGGCGAAAAAGACGAAGCAGTATGGGTTCGAGGGGGACCGTCCGGTCATTACGATAGCCGGTCGCCTCACGCGTCTGAAGGGGCAGGAGGTGTTCTTCGAAGCCCTGTCGATGATGCGCAACCGCCGCTTCGGAGTCCTGGTCCTTGGTTCGGACCAGGGACGCGTCGAGTATTCCGACCATCTGCGCACGATAGCCGGGAAGCTTTCGGACGAGACGCGGGTCGTGTTCCGCGACCACACCTCGCAGATGCAGGTGGTGTATGCGCTGAGCGACATAGTGGTAAACGCATCGACCCAGCCCGAATCGTTCGGGCGCACGATCACCGAGGCGCAGGCGTCTGGCTGCCTTGTCCTGGCGACGGCGCACGGCGGGGCGTGCGAGACGGTGAAGGACGGCGAGACGGGCTTTCTCGTTCCCCCGGGCGACGCAAAGGCGATGGCCGCGAAGCTCGACGAGATGCTTGAGATGTCAGCCGAGGCCAAGGCCAAGATGTGCGCCGCGGCGGTGGAGTCCGTGAGGTCGAATTTCTCTACCGCGCGCATGTGCGAGGAGACGCTGGCGCTTTACCGCGAGCTGCACGGGGAGGGGAAATGAAGAAGTCGCCGCGCATACTGTTCGTCGGCAACTTCCTGATTCGGCACTGGGGCGCGGGCCGCAGCGGCATCGACATGCGCCTCGAGGCCGGAGCGCTTAGGAACGGGTGGCAGGCGCTGACGTTCTCGGAGCGCGACATAGCCCGCTTCCTCGCGCCGCTTGGGTTCATGCGCGGCATCGGGGCGAAGATGATGAATGCGCGTCTCGTCAAGACAGTGGCCAACTGGAAGCCCGACTTCGTCTTCATCGCCCATTGCGACTACGTGACGAACGAGGCAATCGAGGAGATGCGCAGGGTCGCGCCTGGCGTGAGGATAGTCCACATCAACTGCGACCCGCTGGCGAAGGAGCACTGCTGCGACCAGATAAGGCGGCGCGTGAACTCCTGCGACGCGATCTTCGTCACGACCGCAGGCGAAAAGCTGAAGGAGTGGACCACCGGCAGGAACATCGTCGGGTTCTATCCGAACCCCAGCGACCCGTCATACGAGACAGAGGACAATTCGCTCAAGACCGAATTCACGTACGACCTTTTCTTCGCGGGGCGCCCTGCGGACGACGACGAGAGGAAGGACGTGCTGGCGGAGCTGCTCCCGAAGGTCGACAAAAACGTCAGGCTGGGGTTCTTCGGCATGGGCCGACCGCTTGTCGTGGGCCGTGCGTACGAGGAGGCGCTGGCCGCGTCGAAGATGGGGCTTTCCATCAATCGCTTCGAGGGCTGGAAGTGGTATGCGTCCGATCGCATTACGCACCTCATGGCAAACGGAATCCTGACCTTCCAGTACGACGGCAATTCGATGCAGGACTTCTTCACGAAGGACGAGACCGTGTTTTTCCACTCGCCTGACGATCTTGCGGAGAGGATAGCCTGGTACAACACGCACGACGAGACGAGACGCGTAGTCGCGGCGGCGGGGATGCGAAAGTACCGCCGGCTTTTCGACGCAAAGCGCGTCGTCAAGTATCTCGTCGAGACGACGGCGGGCGAATCGCATTCCGAACCCTACGAATGGGCGAAGGAGGTCTATTCGTGATCTTCGAGGCGTTCAGGAAGTTTCGCGTAGAGCGGCCAAACGCCCCTGCGTTTCTCGTCTCGTCGGGCGACAGGTCGGTGCCGATTTCGTGGAAGCAGTTCACTGACGACATCGCGGCCGTCGTGTGGGCGATCGGGAAGTACTGTCCCCGCGCCAAGATCGGGATTCTCGGCGAGAACTCCTACCAGTGGATTGTCGCCCACGCCGCGTGCCTTCTCTCTGGCTCGTGCGCCGTTCCGCTCGACGTGAACCTTTCGGCGGACGAGATATGCGAGCGGCTTGCTTTCGTCGATGCGAAGACGCTTGCCCATTCGTCGCTTCACGGCGACAAGGCGCTCGAGGTCGCGCGTCGCATGCCGAACATCCTGCGCGTCGGCTTCAGCTCGCTTGCCGCCGACAGCTTCATGGAGGGCGGACATACCGACGAGGCGTTCGCCCTTTGGGATGGCCCTGGCCCGCAGAGGGTCGAGGAGGATGGAGCCCCGACTGTCGCGACTATGGTCTTTACGAGTGGAACGACGACCGTTCCGCGCGGCGCGGAGCTTACGCTCGCGGCGATAGAGTCGTTTGCGGAGTCTGGTAGCAAGGTGCTCCCGATGGGTGTAAACGATCGTTCGCTCATGCTTCTTCCGCTACACCACATTTTCGGAATCGCGGCGACGTACCTGATGCTCGTCAATGGCGTTGCGCTTGGCGTCTGCCCCGACTTCAGGCGCATATACGACGCGGTGAACCGCTTCCGCGTGGACTTTGCGTTTCTTGTTCCCGCGCTTGCCGACATCCTCGCGGCGAAGTGCGAGCAGCACGGCGTCAGGGGGCTTAAGTGGGTGCTTGTCGGCGGTGCGCCAATCTCGTCGCGCACGGAAGACCGACTTGCGGCGCTCGGCATCCGCGTGCTGACTGGCTACGGCCTCACCGAGACGGCTGCGCTCTTTTCGCTTGCGCCGTACGGCGAGCCGTCGCGTCGCGGAAGCGCGGGAAAGGTCTCTCCGCTTCCAAGCGTGGAGACGAAAGTGGCGGAAAACGGCGAGCTCATGGTGCGCGGGCCGAACGTTATGCTGCGCTACCATCGCGAGCCCGAGGAGACGTCCGCTGTGCTTTCGCCCGATGGCTGGTTTAGGACGGGCGACATCGGGCGCATAGACACCGACGGATACGTCTGGATTACTGGCAGGGCAAAGCGCACGATTGTCCTCTCGTCCGGCAAGAAGATCGCGCCCGAGGAGCTTGAAGGGCTTCTGCTTTCGTGTCCTGGAATCGTGGAGGCCGTCGTGACGGGAGAGTCCGAGAGCCGCACGGTGACGGCCGAGATTTTCGCGGAGATTTCCGAAGCCGAGGTCCGTGGCGCAGTTGCCGCGGTAAACCGGACGCTGCCCATATACAAGCGCATAAAGCGGGTGGTCGTGCGCGGTGCGCCGTTTCCTCGCACGTCGTCTGGCAAGATTCGGCTTCCCGTCGCGCCGCCGCCCAAGTCGCGGCAGAAGGGCCGCCATCCGCTACCCGTTCCGCACGGCTGGTGGCTCGCGCTTGCGCTTCTCGCCATTGTCGCGCTTGCGCTTGTCGTCATAGCCGTCTGCTTCATACTCTTCCTTTCTACTGGAGCCGAATGAGATTGCGTCGCAGAGAGAAGAGGCTTCTGAGGGCCATGCGCATCCCGTTTGAGTGGGCGGGCGTCTTTCTCGGCTACCTTGTCCTTTCGAACTTGCCTCGTCGCGCAATGCTCGCCGTGTGCGACTTGGCTGCAGGTATTATGTACTTTTTCGACAGGCGAGGGCGTTCGCTTGCGCTCGCCAACCTGCGAATCATCTATGGGCGCGACGTCGTTGGTGCAGATAAGATCGTGCGCCGCTCCTACCGCAGCATGGCGAGAACCGTCGGGCACGCGTTCTGGACTTGCCGCAACGCGAAGGCGCGCGCGGCCGCAGCGGGCGAGATGAGCGAGGAGGGGAAGTCGTTCCTCGCTGCGAACCGACCTGCCGTCACAGTGTCGGCGCATCTTGGCTGCTGGGAGATACTTTCGCAGCTTGCGTTCCTCGAGGGGCATCGGATGATGTCGGTCGCAAAGGACATCGGTACAAGCGGCATGACGCGTTTTCTCATGAAGGCGCGGCGTTCTATCGGGCAGGAGATCGTCCATGCAGACGGCGCGTTCCGTCCGCTGATGCAGGGACTTAAGGACGGCAAGTCTCTTGGTCTTCTCGTCGACCAAGTCGTGAAGCCGAAGAACGGCGGAATTTGGGTACGTTTCTTTGGGATGCCAGTGCCGGTTTCGGCCGCGCCTGCGTTCTTCGCGGCGAAGGGCAAGGCGCCTGTGGTCATTGCTTGGAGCCGTCCGCTGAGGGACGGGCGCTGGCGCTGCGAGGTTATCAGTTCCTATCGACCGGAAGAGGCCCGCGACATCTGGGGATTTACGCAGAAATGCATCCACGACTTGGAGTGCGTCATCCGCCGCCATCCATCGTGCTGGGTGCTCAACTACCGCTATTTCAGAAAGACGCCAAATGCACAGGAGCTCGCGCAGCTTGAGAGCCGCGGGAGTGCGGTGACTGCAATGGCAACCGGCAAGAGGAAGATTATTAATGGGCAGGCTCACGAAGGGGATATACGATGATCAAGTTGTTCGTTAAGGTCGCGATGCTTTTCGTGTTTTGGAGGCCGGCGAAATGGCGCAAGAACTTCAAGATGAAACTGGAATCGCGTCTGTATTCAGGGGCGATCCGCCGCCGGGCGAAGAAGTGCGGACCGTACCTGAATGTACTCGGCCCAGGCGTCAACGTGACGCCGTACACGACGATTGGCGCGGGCGTCGGGTTCGGCAAGGACGTGAAGATCAGGGGCGACGGCCCCGTTTTCATCGGGAAGTTCACCGCGATAGCGGAGGATACCCTGATCTACACCCAGGTGCACGACTACGACAGCTCGGATATGATTCCGTTCGGCGGCGGTTTCACGTATCCCGAGACGCATATAGACGACTATGCGTGGATAGGCATGAGGTCGATCATCCTGCCCGGTGCGCACATAGGCGAAGGTGCGATCGTTCAGGCGGGGAGCGTGGTGATGGGCAAGGTCCCGCCTTGTGCAATCGTTGCGGGCAACCCGGCGAAGGTAATTGGATGGCGAGACATGGACCACTATAACAAAATCAAGGTGGCCATAGGAGAAAAGCCGGTGAAGCCCCCTGAGGGGGAGTTTAAAGTTGAAAGTTCAGAGTTGAAAGTTGAAAGCTCGAAGTCGAGGGTCGAAAGTTCGAAGTTGCATGACGATCGACTTACCGACATATTCTGCGGCGTGTTCTCCGTAACGCCGGAAGAGGCCGTTGCGATGAAATACAAGGAGCATCCGGCATGGGACTCGGCCGGGCAGATGGCGCTTGCCTCGGCGCTTGAGCGTGAGTTCGCCCGTGCGCTCTCGCCTGAGGAAATCTACCGCCTCAGGTCTTATGCCGACGCACTGGACATCGTAAAGCCAAAGGTCGAAAGTCAGAAAGCTCCCGCACCAGGCACCAGGCACCAGGCACCAAGCACCGTCTTCGACCTTGACCGCGACGGAATCGCGGTGATCGACGATGGCAGGGAGGTGTCCTACCGCGAGCTGTCGAAGCTCTCCGCCGATGCCGCGAAGGGGCTTGAGCCGCAGACGGTGAAGGTCGTAGTTAACGGACAGGACCTCGCGACCGTCGCGCTGTTCGTCGGGTGCGTCAACAAGGGCGTTGTTCCGCTGATGGTTCCGGCGACCATGGACGCGGCGCTTCTTGAAAGGCTTCGCTCGACCTACGACGGCAAGCCGACGTCGCAGGAGCTGGCGCTTCTCCTCACGACGAGCGGCTCGACGGGAAGCCCCAAGCTCGTGCGCATCTCCCGCGCGAACCTCAAGGCGGACAACAAGATGAGCGAGCGGCTTTTCGCGCTCGATTCCGCGACGCGCATGACGATGATACTTCCGATATGCTATGCGTGGGGCCTGTCTGTCGCGTGCGCCGTCCTTGAGGCAGGCGGAACTCTCGTCATGACGCGGAAGACCGTGATGGACGCGGAGCTCGCGGACGTGATGCTCTCGTCGAGCGCGACGCACCTTGCCGGCGTTCCGTACATGTACGAGATGCTAGACCGCTTCCGCTTCTTCGAGAGGAGCTTCCCGTCCCTTAAGGGGCTTCTTGTCTCCGGCGGTGCGCTCGCACCGGCGCTGAGGCGGAAGTTCGCCGAGGAAGCGAAGGCGCATGGAATATCGTTCTGCGAAGCGTATGGGCAGACCGAGACTACGGGCGCGATGTCGGCAATCAGGACCGACCTCTTGCCGGAGTGCATCGGCTCGATCGGGAAGGTCGGTGAAGGCGGTCGCTTCTCGCTCAAGGATGGCGGCGAACTCGTGTACGAAGGCGATATTGTCGCGATGGGCTATGCGACGTGCGCCGAGGATCTTCTCAAGGGCGACGAGTGGAGGGGCGTGCGCGAGACCGGCGACATTGCGGCGATAGACGCGGAGGGATACGTAACCCTCACCGGACGTGCGTCGAGGTTCGTCAAGATATTCGGGAACCGTGTAGCGCTAGACGAGGTGGAGAACATACTGAAGGACGCGTTCCCCGCTTCGTCGATCGCGGCGACTGGCGCGGACAACGACCTGCACGTGTTCGCCACGGCGGCGTCGGCGGAGGAGATAGAGAGGATGCTTGTCGCAAAGCTGCATTTCAACGCGACCGTGATGAAGGTTCACGTGCTGGATTCGATTCCGCTCAACGCGAACGGCAAGACTGACTACCAAGGATTGAAGGAGCTATGGTTGCTGAAGAAATAGATAATCTGTTGAAGAGCGGTGCGGCGAAGCGGCTTGGCATCGGGTCGCGGCGGGCGTGCTACGCCCTGCCCGACGGGCGTCTTTGCGTCAAATGCTATCGCAGCGACGCCGAAATCGCCGAAGGCAAGCATCCGGGACGTCTGCCGTTCAAACCCATCGCGCCGGCGGTTGCACAGGAGATATCCCGCTTCCGCTTCGACGAGAAGCACAACACGTGTTGTCAGGAGTACGCATACTGGAAAAAGCTGAAGGAACGCCTTGCGCCTGACGACATGGCGTTCCTCCCGTCTGTCATGGAGAAGATACTCGTCCCCTCGAGGGGATGGTGCGTGGTAGAGGAACTGATATCAAACGCCGACGGATCTCGGGTGAGGAAATTCCATGAGGAGTGGATGTTGGCGGATGGGGAGATGCGCGCCAGGATGGTTGAATCGCTGGATGCGTTCGCGAAGTTGATAGAGCGTCACGCCATCCGCATATATGATCCGCAGAACATACTTGTACAGAAGCTCGCCGACGGTTCCATAAGGCTTCGTGTGACGGATTTCGAGCCGGCTTCGAGGACGCTTGTATCGTTCGACCGCCTGTCGTCGGCGATAGCGAGAATGAAGATACGGCGACGCATGGCGCGCTATCGCCGTTTATTCGGCATATACAAGGACTCGAATGTCCCCTCTGTCGCCGCATTGCGGGCTTTGCCGCCAGTGAACGTGCTATGCATGAAGTGGGGGGACTACTACACGGCGGATTACGTGAACAGGCTGTATGCCGGGGTTCGGCGCAATCTCGTGCGGCCGTTTCGCTTTGTGTGCATGACGGACGACTCGACGGGATTCGCGCCGGGCATCGAGGCGGTGCCTTTCCCCGACGATCCGAAGGTGCCTGGCAAGCACTTTCCGCGCGAATGGCCGAACATCTTTGCGAAGCTTGCCGTGTTCAAGGATGGATTCGCCAACCTTTCCGGGCCGACGCTTTTCCTCGACGTTGACATTCTCATAACAGGACCGCTCGACCGCTTCTTTGACTACAAGCCTGGCGAATTCTGCATAATACACAACTGGGTGGAGAGGCGCAAGTCGCTGTTTCGCAAGGCGCCTGACATTGGCAACTCTTCGTGCTTCCGCTTCGAGGCTGGCAAGTCCAACGGAGTATGGGAGACGTTCATCCGGGAGAAGGACATCCCCGGACAGGCCGAGAAGTTCTGGCTTGGGTCGCAGAAATTCCAGACATACGCGATGATGAAGACGGGCAAGGTGAATTGGTGGCCGTCCGACTGGGTGTGTTCCTTCAAGAGACAGCTCGTGCCAGTGTTTCCGCTGAACAAGATATTTGTCCCATGGCGTCCGCCGAAGAGCGCCTCGATAGTTGCGTTCCATGGACAGCCTGACCTCCCGCAGGCTCTCGCAGGTTATTATCGCAAATACGACAAACCGGCCAAGATGCACCTCACCTGCAAGCCGACGAAATGGATCTTGGAATACTGGCATGAGTGATACCCTCCGTCCAGAGTTGCATCTCTTTGTCATCTGGTCGTCGGCCATGCCGTTGGCGGACAGGATGCTGGCCGACATGGCGCGCCGTCTGGAAATCGTCTGGCGGCGCGAATTCCCCATTGAGGGCCGCGCGCGCGACTTCTACCGCAGGTTTTATGCGCACATGAGGCTTGACGGCAAGCGCAAGGAAAAGTCCTGCGGGAAGGGCCCCTATCTGCTGGTCGTCGTGCGCGATTCCAATCCAGAATACGTAAAGGCGCCAAACGGCATCGCGGTGAACCGGACGATGCGGGATTTGAAGTCCCGCTACCGCGAATGGGCTCGGCGCGGCTATCGGGTGCATGGCACGTTGACGCGCGAAGAGTTCGCGCGCGACATAGAGGTCCTGACCGGGCACTCCGCTGCGGAATGGGCGCTTGGCGTTCCGGACGGCGCAATCGGGCCGTGCCTGCCGCCGCTTGCATCCTTGCCGCCTGTGCCGGGAATCCTTGAACGGATCCGGCTGCGCCGGGCGCAGAAGAAGGCCTGTGCCAAGAAGCGGAAACGCCTCTCTAAGCGGATTCGCGCCGCCTGGTGGGACGTGATAACCTCGGAGGGTTCGGCAATGGGACTCCTTGATTGTCGCGTCTTGCTTGAGAACAAGCTTGTCAACGACATATTCTTCGAGGGCACGTTCAAGGGCGAGCCGTGCATCGTCAAGTGCTCTTCGCGCGCGCCGGAGTCGATCGAAAACGAATACAGGATGTCGCGCCGCCTGGCCGCCGTCGCGCCGGTCTGCGCCGAGGCGCTTGCGTTGTGGCGCTCGCCAGACGGAAGGCGCGCGTTCGTCGTGACGCGCAAATTGCCCGGTCCGTCGCTTGCCGGCATGCTTGCGAGGGATGTCGGCGAGGAAGAGGCCGTCGGCGTACTGGAGGACATGATTCGCATAGCCGAGGCGCTTATAAAGTCCGGCATAGTCTGGCGTGACATAATACCCGACAATTTCATGCGCGACTCGGACGGGCATCTCAAGCTCATCGACGCGCAGTTTGCAGTCGACCGCAACGACTTCAGGGAGGATCCGTTCCTCCTGAAGAACTGGGGCTACCGCATGCTGACCTTTGCGCACCATCCTATGACGGCGGGCTACGGATGGAACGACGCGGCGATGATGCTCTTCTACACCTGGAAGCTTTCCGGCTCCGCCCGCGCACAGGAGCTGTGCGACAGGCTGCGCACGATGTCCGATGCGTCCAACTTCACGGTGGAGTACGGCGGTATGGACCGTTTTCGCATGCGCATTGCGCTTGCCGTCCTGCGCATGCAGCGGGCGATTGCGGGACTGCGCGGCGGAAGTGCCGCGCTCGACACGCGCATAGCCCGCGCCGAGGCGTTCCTCAAGAGGGACTGTGGCCTTTGGAAAAAGGTACTGGGAATCAAGACATGATACCCAAGGTCGTTCACTTTGTCTGGCTTGGCGGCGCCCCGAAGCCGCAGGTGGTGCTCAAGTGCATTGAGTCCTGGCGGCGCATGTGCCCCGGGTGGGAGATCCGCGAATGGGGCGACGGGTCTCTTGAAGGCGTTGGAAACCGCTACCTCTGCGAGACCGTGGAGCACCGCAAGTGGGCGTTTGCCGCGGACTACCTCAGGCTGAAGATACTGAACGACCATGGCGGGTTTTACCTCGACACCGACCTTGAGCTTCTAAAGCCGATTGACGAGTTCTGCACATGCGACTTCGTGACGGGGTTCATAGACCGTCCGCCGAACGTGTTCCTCAACATGTGCTTTCTCGGCGCGGCGAAGGGGAACGGACGCATTGCCGAAATGCTGGACGAGTACGAGAGGATTTCGTTCGTCGGACCGGACGGAGAGCTCGACCAGACCCCGAACGTGGTCCGCTTCGCGCGGTATTTCTCCTCTCGCGGATTCGACTTTTCCGACGCTCACGCCACCGTCGAACTGTCGCCGACGGAGCGTATATGCCCAGTCGAGTGGTTCAATTCGCGCGATGGGTATGCCTTTCACCACTATGCGGCGTCGTGGCTGGACGACTGGACGCGGAAGGTGTGGCTGAAGTGTGGCGGCTGGAAGCTCGTCCGCTTCAAACGTCGGCTGGAGTCCGCCTCTCCGGCTCCGTCGTTGATGCAGGGCGAGCGAGCCGTACTCTCGCTGCCGCTCGGCAGCCGGAAGAAGGTCGTCCTGACGAGGAGCGGGGCATGAAGATATCTGTCGTAATCCCCGTGTACAACGTCGCCCGGTTTCTCCCGGCGTGCCTTGACTCGCTGTCGGCGCAGACGTTCCGCGACTGGACATGCATTCTTGTGGACGACGGGTCGGATGACGGCTCTTCGGAAATATGCAGTGCACAGGCCGCGTACGACAAGCGTTTTAGCGTGTGTCGTACGAAGAACCGCGGGGCTTCCGCCGCTCGCAACACAGGCCTGTCGTTGGCCAAGGGTGACGCCGTGTACTTCTGTGATTCCGACGACGTCCTGCACCAGGAGCTGCTGTCGTGCCTCGCGTCTGCGCTTGAGTCCTCCGAAGCAGACTTCTCATACGTAGATGCGGCGGAGTTCCCCGAAGACGGCAAGCCGGCGTTCCGAATGCCCTCGGCGGAGCCCGAGCTTGTCGAGGATGCGTTCGCCCTCTTTTCAGGCCAGAAGTGCGGTTTGGCGGTTTGGCATTGCCTCTTCCGTCGCGAGGCGATTTCTGGACTTTCATTCCCCGTGGGCATAAGCAGGGGGGAAGACAGGGTTTTCATGTATGAGTTCCTGAAGAATTCCCCCAGGATGGCAAGACTGTCCGCCGCACTATACGGTTATCGGCAGCGGAAGGGGTCGGTGGTGCATGGCGGGCTTGGCGAAAGCGTTGTTGCTGGCTGTGCGGATGTCATGCGTCGGCTTGCCGCAAGCTATGCCGGCGACCCACGCCTCGCGGCGCTTCGCAGAGGGGAGTTTGTGTTCATGACGAAATGCATTGTGCGCGAATGCGAACGTCATCAGGAGGCGGGCGACATGCCGCGGTGCAGGGAGGCAATAGGGGCTCTTGTTGCCGATGGCACCATACGGCTCCGCGACTTCGGGCTGAAGTGGGGTTGGCGGCTCTTCAGATTCGCACGAATGCCTCGCACCCCGTTAGCATGAACAGATTCCATAGGAGGCGCTTGCGGAAATGCAGCTTATGCCTGAGGTCTATTCCGATTGGGTAGAGGCCTCGTATCCCGTCGCGAAGGGATCTCGATTCCTCGCGCGTGAGGCGCACTCCATGTCTGATCGGGAGGAACAAGTTCACGTGTGCCGACACGTCGAATCCGTCGAGAAACCCCTTTGTCTGGTGTTCGTTTAGCCCCATTGCCAGTGGAAGCGTTGTCGCGAGGGTCCTGAAAGTTTCGATGTGCGAAAGCATTGAACTGGGGCTTGGGTTAAGCCATCCACCCGCGGCGGTAGCGCGCCAGGCGTATCCGGTCCAGTCAATCCTCACGTACTTTCGGCAGCGTGGGAGGGCCGTGTAGTGCCAGCGGAAGTCCTGTTCAACGCGAACGCCAGGGGGGAAGGGCAGGTCGGCGAAGACATCGCGTCGGTATAGGTTTAGCCAGACTTCGCAGGGGATGTTTGCCTTGAGACCAGAGAGCCATTCGCATATTCCGGCGCGGTCGGCGACCTTGATTTCGGCATCTGCCGCAGGGCCGTCGTCGGGGAACTTGGGTTCTGTCGTCTCGTCGAACATGAGCTTTTTGCATCCGGTTATGTCCGATTGGTGTTTCTCCGCGAGGTTGAACAGCGTCTCAAGGTAGCGCGGATGGTATATGTCGTCCTCGTCTAGAAACGCGAAGTACTTGCCGCGTACCTTAGCCATGGCAGTGTTCCGCGCGACGGAAGTGCCGCCGTTCTTCTGGTGGATGACCTTAAGCCGTGCATCGGATGCCGCGAATTCGTCTGCAAGAGCCCCCGAACCGTCCTTTGACTCGTCGTCCACGAGAATCCACTCCCAGTCTTGGAAAGTCTGTGCCTGCATCGAGGCGAAGGTTTTCCGCAGGAATCTGACGCCCTTGTAGACGGGCGTTACAACGGAGATGGCGGGCCGGACAGACATTTCGGCGGCTCCTTACCTGCGGGCGGCTTGGATGCCGAACATCGAGCGAAGGCGCTCCTTTGCCTTTGCGACAAGGAGTCCGAGACGGGTGTTGACCTTGTACTTTTTCATGTTCATCTTGAGATTGTGTGCCTTGCGCTCGGCCTTTGTGCGGTAGTCCCTGACGGATATCCCGAGAGACCTGAGGGAGTCTGCGACCGCGGAGAAGCAGACGTCCGTTTCGTCGTCGTGGTAGTTGAACCTTATTTCGGTTATGCCTTCCGCCGGACTGTCCACTGCGCGGCGATCATAGGGGGTGTCCCGGTCGAGGATGAAGTGGATGAAGTCGAACGAAACACCTGGGAACGCCGCCGACATGTCGGCGCGTGCCTTGACTAAGTCATCAATGGACGGCGTCTGCCGACCGCCCTTGTTGGACGAGTCGATGTATACGGCAAGCACGCGCATGGATTTCCCGAGTAGGTCAAAAAACCGCTTCTCGCGGCGCGCGTACTTCGCCACGACCTGGGCGAGGCTGTCCTCTATGGGGCCGTCCGAGAAGTCGTGCAGGTGCTTGAAGCCGGTCTTCCTGTTGTGGAACATGCCGAGTCCGTTAATCGGATTTGTGCCATCGTAGACGAAGTCCTCCTTTTCCATCCAGCGGTCGAAGTGGTGGAGGAGAATGTCTACGCGGGAAGGGAGAGTCGCGCCGGCAAGCCAGTCAAATGGAAATGAGGCGAACTGCATGTTCGCCTTGCGAAGTGTCATGGAACAGGCGCATGCCTGTCCGAGGCTGAAGGCGAGATCGTATTCTCCGGTGGCATTCATCGTCAGTCCTTCTCGAATTTGAAAGCATGCTTTTTGGGGAGTATCTTCGCTGGGGTGAACTCGGCGAAAAGCGCCCGCCATCCGGCAGGGTCGCCGAGTTTTTTGTTCACGACCGCCGCACCGGGGTTGAATGCCTTGACGGTGCGCAGGACACGGTTTGGGGCTGGCTTGATCCGACCGCGGGCTGCGCGTTCTGTCACTACGACCAAAGTGTAGTTGCGTGCGCCCCTCGCCTCGATGGCGTTTTGCACGGCGTCCACCTGTTCGCTGACGTCTTTGTCGAGCGTGTTGCGCGTATGGACGCGAAGTACGAGCGCCTTGGACGAGTCGTCGGACAGTACGCGCGTAAGTTTGTCGTTGAGGTGCCTCATACGCTGGACAAGGTCCTGACGGTCCTCGTCAAGGGTCTTCTGGTCCGGGTCGCGGTTGCTGGATTTCATGTTCAGCCGCCCGTGGAACTGGCACAAGGTCTTTTCGCACCTCCACATCATGTTCGGCTTGTTCCAAGAGTAGCCCTCGCTGCCGATGTACTCCGGATGGCGCAGGGCGTCCGCCAGCTGGCGCAGATTGTTGGAAAGAGCCCATGAGAACGGCGTCGAGTCGACGAAGCCCCAGGAAAGTGAGAACCTGAATGCCGGCTCGCAGTTCATGCCGAGGGAAAACACATGGTCGAACTTCTTTCTGCGTAGCTTTGCAATTGCCTCGCGTGGATAGAGGAAGTCCATTATCCGCGACAGTTCCATGCGGCGCCTTATGAGGAAGTACTCCCAAGCGTTGCTGGCGCCGACTTCCTTCATCTTTACGCGGCGCGTCCGCTCGTTCATCGCCTTTATTTCGTCGGCGGTTCTGTATTCTCGCACGGAAGCGATTTCTCGCATTGCTGATGCGCACAAACCATGGTTGACGGCGTAGTCGGGTTTTCCTGGACGACGATCCCTGAAGTCGAACGCTACGCGCATGAATCCGTCTCCAAGGTCTTCGACGATGCGTTCCTCGAAAGGACGCCCGGGTTCGAGCGCGAACATCAAAAAGTCCACCTTGATGCGCGGATACAGCGCCTGCAGCCTTCGCTGGGCCTCGCGGCACGTTTCCACGTCCGCGGCCAGGCACGTCGGCGCGTCCATGTAGACGGCCAGAATGTTTGACGTCGCCTTGGACAGGAGCTGCAGGAACCTCTTGACCCTCCTGTCGTACTTGGCCTTTATGGCGGGATATGCCTCGTGCAGTGGAATGTCGGGTGGAAAGTCGTGCGGGTAGATTATTTTGGTGCGCTTGTTTATATAGAGGTCTTTGCCGCTTTCCGGGTTCTTCCTGACGAACTTGAGATCCTCCTCCTCGAACCACCAAGCGAATCCCGATGCAATGATGTCGACCCTTTGCTGCAAGTCGGGCCCGGGCGTCTTGATATCGGATGTCACCCAGTCCCATGGCAGCGAAAGGAGCTGAAGACCTGCACTGCGAAGGGACTGGGAACAGGCGCAGGCATACCCCAATCCGAACACGAAATCATATTTTTTCATAGTTTTGGATAGTTAATTCAATAGTATAAAACATTTCCGTGTGGAAAGTCAACCCCAACTGTGGTATACTATCTTGAAAAATGAACACAGGAAAAGATTGCCCCCGGAAGAGGACTCTCTGTATGGTCCATGTCTTTTACCCGGATTTCTGGCCGGAGATAGCTTCTTGCCTTCGGAACATCGACGAACCGCTTGATTTGGTTGTGACATACGTGGATGAGACGAAGGGCATTCCGGAGATGGTGCGCAAGGACTTCCCCGATGCGCGGTTTGTCCTCTGCGAGAACCGCGGGTTTGACATTTGGCCGTTTCTCAAGGCGCTTAAGACTGTAGACCTCTCCAAGTATTCTGTTCTCGTAAAGCTTCATACGAAGCGAGACGTGAAGCGCGACGGGCGTCCGCTTGTCTTCAATCACTGCGATTTCGCCGAGAGTGCATGGCGTGAATATCTTCTTGGATTCATCCGCGACGCAGAGTCTTGGCGGGCGACGTTGGTTCGGCTGTCGCAGCCTGGCGTCGGGATGGTGGCCGACCGTCATGTGATCCTGCGCCGCGACGACACGCCGTGGTTTGGCACGCGCCACACCATGGATCTCGCATTTTCGCTCATTCGCGACCTGTACGGCGTTCCGGTGCGACATGGTGCGCAATTCGTTGCAGGCACAATGTTCGCGGCAAGGCCATCGGTATTCGCAAAGCTGCTGAACCGCGAGTGGACGGCCGACGACTTCGCCGAATCCGTCCATGACGGCACCGAGCAGACGGCCCACATCCTTGAGCGGGCGCTGGGCATTGCCGTCACGGCAGAGGGGTTGCGGATAGACTCCTTTGACGGGCGCCTCGGCTTGTGGCGTGCGGCAATGACGGTGCGCGGATTTCTGCTGTCGTCGTTGGAATTCCTGTGGTCCGACAGCAAGCAGACGTCAGGGCGTCGCATCATAAAGGTGTTTGGCATATCTGTCTACCGCTCTGGCCACAGGCCTGGCATACCCGAGGAGGAAAATTGCGTGGTCGTAGAACCGCCACACGACCCTCTTTCTTATTCAGACCTGCTCAATGCATACGCACTGCGCGCGTCTGCGAACCATGACGGACGTATCGTTCGCGTGATCGGCGACAATCCCTGCGCCATTTCGCCGTTCGGATGGAACCCGGTGCGCAGGATCCGCTCGCGTCGTTTCCTGAAAAAGTTCCTCAAGCCAGTAGTCGGCAAGGCGCCCAAGGGGGCCGAGCGTGCAGACTTGGGGCCGAATCCCGTTCGGGTGGCGAAGGTCGATTCCTGCTGGTTCAACCTGACGTCGTTGCGCGCGGACGGCGGCAAAACGCTCTTCGTCCATTTCAGAAGGCGATCCAAGGAGAACGTCTCGGCCGCAAGGGCATTCGCAAAAGCCCATTCGGCAAAGGTCAGGTTTTTCTTTGACGATTCCGGCTGCGGCGGGCCGATCCAATACGTTGACGCCGTGGCCAACTCCACCTGGGTGATGACAGATACTGAACTTGGCTCCGACTTCGCAGCCGCATTCGGCAAGGATATGGTTGCGCCATTTTTGCAGGGAGGCATTCATGCGGACTGAGCTGCACATGATCGTCCTTTGGGAAAAGGCCAGGAGCGAGGAATCGCGAATACTGGAAGACGTGGCGCGCCATGTCGAAATAGTGGCGACAATGGAACTCGCCTGGCCCGGCGCGCCTGTCGATTGCTTCGGTCGGTTCTACGGGGCGAAGCTTCAGGAGGCGGCAGGCAAGGTCACGGTGTGCGGCGGCGGTCCGTTCCTGATGCTCGTGGTGCGTGACGGGAATCCGCGGTACGGATGGCGCGAAACGTCCAGGGGATGCGAGTACGTAAATCTGAGACTGTTCGAGATGAAGTCCCGCTACCGCGAATGGACCGGCGGTGGGCACAGAGTGCATACCACAAACAGCGTCGCCGAGTTCCGGCGGGACATCTTCCTTCTGACGGGCCGCACGGCGGCGGAATGGAACGACGGAACGCCGGATGGCGATATTTGCGTACTGCCCGGTCGCAGCGGATGGCACGATCTTCGCGCACTCTTCCGGGCGCTCGGCGAAACCATGCCGTACGCCGTGCTCCGCAATTCCGAAATGCTGCCGGACCGTTTCGACCCATCCCTGCATGGCGACATCGACCTTCTCGTGCCTGACGCCGAAGAATGCGCGGGCGTTCTCGGCGCCCGCAAGGTCTTTCCAGTGGCGAACCGGGTCCATTATGAAGTCATGGTTGGCGGCAAGCCGGTGCGCTTCGACTTCCGCTTCGTCGGCGACGGTTACTATGACATTCGATGGCAACGCGCGATTCTCGACAACGCCATCGAGTCTGACGGTGTGCGCCGTCCGGCTCCTGTTGACGCATTCTACGCTCTCGTCTACCACGCACTGTACCAGAAATGCGTCATGGCGCCAGACTACGAGGGCAAATCCCTCGCCTTGGCGCAGGCTGCGGGAATACCTGGCGCGACATTCGCCGAATGGCTGCCCCTTCTGGAAGACTTCCTCGCATCGCACCGCTACCAAGTGACGAAGCCGTTGGATTCCAGCGTATATCTCGACCCGTGTCTGCCCGTCTGGCATTCCGTGGCGGAGGAAATCAACAGGCTCTTTCCTCTTGAGGAGCTTAGGCCAATGGGGCTTGAACGACGCCATGTCAGCCAGTGGTTGCCGACGCTTCTCTTCACGGCCAAGGCAGGCGGGGACAAGGTGCTCGTCAAATATTCGCCTGTTGCGCCTTTTGCAATAGCCAACGAATGGTCCTTCGCTCGGCGATTCCGCGAGATTCGTCCGGATCTTTGCGTAGAGCCGGTGTCGTGGCATCGGATAGGCGAGGGCGCTTTCGTCGTGTTGAAATGGATGGTTGGGAATACGCTGCAGGATTTGCTTGACCAAGGGGTCGTCTTCTCGCCAGAACAGACGGCGACGCTTGTCAAGGACATGAAGGACATCTCCGACACGCTTGTCGCCGCGAATATCGTCCATCGCGACATTCGTCCTGCCAACATGATGGTGTCTCCCGACGGCCATGTCCGGATATTCGACTTCCAGTTCGCCGTGAACAGGGACGATCCTCGTGAGCAGAGGTATTTCGTGGACCGCCACGTGGAGCTTCTGTGGGTGCTGGGTGACATATACGCTGACGGACACGGCAAGTGGAATGACAGACGGGCGATGATGCGCTGCCTGCAAAACCTGCCGGACTGTCCCGAGCGCGCACAGGCGATATCCGAAATGTCAAAAGACGTAGAGGCGCACAACCGAACCGCAAACCTGCCGAAAGGTCTTCGGCGCGTATACATGAAAGAGTATCTGAAACTTGATAGAAAACGCCGCAGGCATAGACTGCTTTTTCGGAAGGACAAGCCTGTCGACGTGCGGCGTTGGGAGTTCCTGAAATACGTGCTTTTCGAATGGGGCGAGTTCTGACGGCGCAAGAACGGAGACTAAGACATCTTATGGTTAAAAACGGCATCAAAGGTAAGGTAGAGTACCGCAAGGAGTTCTTCGACAGGGACTACTCGATGCGCGAGGCGTATGCCCGCGTGTGGAAATACGCGAGGAAATACAAGCTGCGCCTCGCGATAGGCGTTGTATGCGGAATGGCGACGGCCGGAACTCTTGTCCCGTTTTTCCAGATTGTGCAGCCCGCTCTCCAGCACGTCGAATCCCATGACGCTTCGGCAGAGATGGCTTCGCGTGAAGAGCCGCTGACCCAGGCCGTCTCGCCGGCGGAGGATGCGCATGTCCGCGCCAGTTCGGACGCGAAAGCCGGGCGCAGGGCAAAGAACGCCTTTGAGAAGGAGATAGCAAAGAACTCCAAGCTCCCGGGATGGTATCCGAAGGTCGAGAAATGGGCTGCAAAGCTCGGCATACGGCTCCAGGACGAGAAGGGGGGCATGGGTGGAGCCTTGGTCCTCATTGTCTGCTTTATTGTGCCGATCGTCGCGCTCCTGCGCCTTGGGTTGATGTACCTCAACCACTATTGCCTAAGCTGGTCCGGAGCGCATGCAGTCACCGACTTGAGGCAGGAAATGCTCGAGCATGTGCAGAAGCAGAACATGCAGTTCTTCGGGCGCGTGGACATGGGGCAGGTCTTGTCTCGCATCTACGGCGATCCTCACCAGATACAGATAATCCTGTCCACGATCCTTTCTGAGGTTGCGCTCGCGCCGTTTGAGATATTCGTTGCGATCGGCTTCATCGTCTGGTTCGCGGCTTCCAATCACATGCTTCCGACCCTCTGCCTCATCTTAATCGGGTTCCCGCTTTTCGTCCTCCCAGTTCAGATGCTCGGGCGAAAGATCAAGAAATGGGCAAGAAAGACGCTCGAGCGCGCGTCGATGATAGGCGCAAAGATACATGAGATACTCACGTGCATCCGCGTCGTAAAGAGCTACCACACCGAGGAGCACGAGAACGTCCAGTTTGCCAAGACGAACCGCTATATGCTAAAGTCGACGATGCGCGCGCTGCGCCTCGGGCTCATGGTCGGCCCGACGGTCGAGACTATAGGCATACTGCTCATCTGCGCCTTTGTCGTGTGGTGTTTCCTCACGGGCGTCAAGATGTCCGACGTGGTTCCGATGCTCGCTCCGCTGCTCATCATATATAAGCCCGTGAAGCAGCTCTCGAAGCTGCAGGTGCAGATCGAGAACTCCCTTGCCGCCCTGAGCCGAATTTACTCCCTGCTCGACCTGCACATGGAGTTGCCCGAGGCCCCGAACCCCGTGCGCAAGTCGTCGTTCGACGACAAAATCGTTTTCGACGACGTTTCCTTCCGCTACGACACTGCAGACCGTGACGCCGTCTCGCACGTCTCGTTCGAGGTGCCGCGCGGCAAGATGGTCGCAGTCGTCGGAGGGACGGGCTCTGGAAAGTCGACGATGAGCGGGCTTCTTGCACGTTTCTACGATCCGCAGACGGGGCGCGTGTCGATCGACGGAACGGATCTCCGCGAAGTCGACATCGGCGACCTGCGCAATCTTGTCGGCGCCGTCATGCAGGAGACGCTTCTTTTCAACGACACGATCGAGAACAACATCCGCTACGGTTCGTTCAATGCAACACACGAGCAGGTCGTTGCGGCTGCCAAGCTCGCAAACGCCCATGACTTCATAGTTTCCCAGCCAGACGGGTACGACCGCGTTGTAGGCGAAAAGGGCTTCGCGCTCTCCGGCGGCGAGCGGCAGCGCATAGCCATAGCGCGGGCGATACTCAAGAACCCGCCGATCCTCATTCTCGACGAAGCGACGAGCGCGCTCGACACCGTCACAGAACGGCTCGTCCAGGACGCGCTCGAGAAACTCATGGCGAACCGTACGACGTTTGCAATTGCGCATCGGCTTTCCACGATACGCAATGCAGACCTCATCCTCGTCATGGACAACGGCAGGATCGTGGAGCGCGGCACGCATGACGAGCTCTATGCGAAGGACGGCGTCTACAGCAAGCTCTGCGAAATGCAGCAGATGTCCTGAACGGTCGCGAAATGAAAACTGCCCTGTACACCATCTTCCGATGCACGAACTACGGCGCGGTGCTTCAGGCCTTCGCGCTTGCCCGGACGTTGCGCGGCATGCTTGGCGAAGATGCGGTGGACGTGATCAACCACAGGATGGATCCGCGCGACACGCACCTCCTCGGGAAGATATCGAATCCCGCGACTCCGTGGTTCCAGCGCTGGATCAACCGGTGCAAGTTTGCCGCGCGCTACTTTAGGCCAGACCTTTTCGAGCTGCGGCGCGCCATGACTGTGCGGCTTATAGAGGAGTGCATCAGGCCGACGTCGCGTATCCTTGCGCACCCGAGGGAGCTTGCGTCGCTACCGCAGTATTCTACCGTGGTGGTGGGCAGCGACCAGGTCTGGAACCCTGGGCTCAACGCCGACTTCGGACGAAACCAGTACCTCGCGACTGATCTGCGCGACGGACAGGATCGCGTCGCATACGCCGCGTCGTTCGGCGTCTCGGAACTCCCCGAGGCCTGCCGCGGCGAATATGCCGCAGCGCTTCGGCGATTCCGCCGAATAACCGTGCGCGAGGAGACGGGCGCCGCGATATGCGAGTCGCTCACGGGGAGACGCCCGCCTGTCGTTCTCGATCCCACTATGTTGCTGACGGCAGAAGAATGGCACGATGCCGTTGTGCGCGGCGCATCTGCCGCGAAAGGACCGCATGTCGCCGCGTACTGGGTGCGCACGGTATCGCAGGCCGATGTAGACGCCCTTGCCGCGTTTTCCCGTATGCGTGGCGTTCCCGTTCGGTTGATGAGCGCAGGTCCGCTGCCGAAGCTTGCTTTCCCGAATGAAGTCGTTCCGTTCGTCGACGCCGATCCTTTTGCCTTTGTCCGCGAAATCGCCGATTCCGACGCAGTGGTGACGGATTCCTTCCATGGGCTCCAGTTTGCAGCGATTTTCCGTCGCCCATTTGCTGCGCTCGGCGACATGTCCGACCCGAAGTCCAACGCCTCCCGCCTTGTAGACTTCTGTCGCCGATATGGTCTTGGAGGACGTGTCCAGGATATTGGTAGCTTTAGAAATGGCGAAGCGCCACATGTAGATGTCGGCGAACTCGACGCGCAGGCATTGGAGGCCGACCGCGTTCGCTCGCTTGGCGAACTGCGTGCGTTGTTGCCGAGCCCGCCGTAAGGGGATGGTGGCCTTCGCGCGAAGGTTGGCGAGAGGTTGCATGCATATTGGCCCCTTGTCCGCGTCGGAAATATGGTATAATGTGCGTCATGGAAGCAGAAGAGGAAGCAAAGGTAATCGCGAAGGCGCTCGAGGAGTCGAAGGCCGAGGACGTCAGGATATACGACGTTCGCGGCAAGAGTTCGCTCACGGACTTCTTCGTCGTCGGCACTGGTTCCGCGGCGCCACACCTGAAGGCGCTCGTCGCAAATGCACAGCAGGCGATGCGCGAGGCGGGCGTCAAGCGCAACCGCATGGCGGGCGACCCCGAATGCGGCTGGATCGTCGCAGACTTCATCGACGTCGTGGTGCATGTCTTCTCCCGCGAGGCGAGGGCGTACTACGCGATAGAAAAACTCTGGAACTGACATTTTAAACAATCCGCTCTACCCCCCTTGCGCGGCAGACGGAAAATATAGTATAATAACGACATCAACAACAAAGGAGTTGAAACACTATGGCAGGAAAGCTTGAAGAACGCGTGAAGGACATCATCGTTGAGCAGCTCGGCGTCAACGCCGAACAGGTTACGCCGGAGGCGTCGTTTATCGACGACCTTGGCGCGGACTCGCTTGATTCGGTCGAGCTCATCATGGCGTTTGAGGAGGAGTTTGGCGCGGCGATCCCCGAAGAGGACGCTGAAAGCCTCACCACCGTCGGCAAGGTCGTCGACTATCTCAAGTCGAAGGGCTACGGCGACGACGGCTCCGCTCCCGCGCAGTAACGCGCTTTTCCGGCGCAGGGAACAATCGGACGCGGGACATGGTTCCCGCGCCCGTTCCTTTTTGGTATAATATGCGCCCAACATGAACAAGCTGGCGCTTCAGTTAAACAAGACGCTCGGCCCGGCGGCCGAATTCCTTTCTCCTGCCGGACGGCGCATGTATTTTCCGTATGGCGGGATACTTGGCCAGGGAGCCGAGGCGAAGTCCTGCGAAATCAACGCAACGGTCGGCATGGCCTTCGAGGAGGACGGCTCTCCGCTCGTGATGGACTGCTTCAAAAAGGCGGTCACGCTCGACAAGCGCGCGTTCCTCTATGCCGGGAGCTTCGGCCTTCCAAAGCTTCGCGAGATGTGGCGCGCGATGGAATTCTCCAAGAACCCTTCGCTCAATGGCAAGACGTTCTCCAATCCCGTCGTCACGAACGCGCTCACGCATGGCATCCGCATCTGCGCGGAGCTCTTCGCTGGCCCGCGCGACACGCTTGTCTGCCCCGATCTCTACTGGGACAACTACGAACTCATCTTTCAGGAGGCGGTCGGCTGCAGGGTCGTCCACTTCAACACCTTCCTCCGCGGCGCATTCGACGCGGAGGCGATGAAGAAGGCGCTCCTTGCGCCCGGCGCGAAGAAGATCCTCATCCTCAACTTCCCGAACAACCCGACCGGCTACACGGCGACGCTCGCCGACGCGAAGAAGATCGTCTCCGCTGTCAAGTCTGCCGCCGCCAAGGGCAAGAAGATAGTAGTCCTCTGCGACGACGCATACTTCGGGCTCGTCTACGAGAAGGGCATTCACGGCGAATCGCTTTTCGCGGAATTCTCCGATCTCCACCGCAATGTCCTCGCCGTCAAGCTCGACGGCACGACGAAGGAGGACTATGTGTGGGGCCTTCGCGTCGGCTTCGTCACTTTTGCGTTCAAGGGCGCGACGGCCGACCAGCTCAAGGCACTCGAGGCGAAGGCCGCGGGCGATGTCCGCTCGGGAATCTCCAACGTGACGTCCATTGGCCAGCATCTCGCACTCCGTGCGTTCGAGGACCCGGGCTATGCCGCGCAGAAGCGCGAGAAGTTTGCCGTTCTCAAGAAGCGCTACAACCAGATACGCGTCATCCTCAAGGCGCATCCGGAATACGCGAAGCGCTTCGAGGTGATGCCGTTCAACTCCGGCTACTTCATGTGCGTGAAGCCAATCGGCGTCGACGCCGAGAAGGTGCGCCGCCATCTCATCGCGAAGTATTCCGTCGGCACCATCGTCCTCTCCGGTCTCATCCGCATAGCGTTCTCGACCGTCCCCTCCGCGAAGCTCGACAAGCTCTTCGCTTCGGTGGCGTCCGCCATCGCCGATTTGTCGTCCAACAACTCCAAGTAAAGGAACCATGCCCATGAAAAAGCTCATAGCAGCCGCACTCGTCGCAGTCTCGCTCTCCGCTTTCGCCGCTTGGGAGCGCATAGGGGCGCTTCAGGTCGCCGATGTCACCGCCCAGGGGGCGGCCATCGCGAAGATCGGGATCTTCATGGGCAATCCGCTTGCCGCCGCCGGCATGGCCGCCATGGTCGCGGACACGCCTACGCTCAAGTTCTTTGGCCCGGCACGCGACAAGACCCCTATGGCCTATGTCGTGTTCCTTGACGGCGAGGCGTTCACGAAGGATTCGAAAGATGCGCTCGACACTCTCGAGTTCGCGGTCCTCTATCCTGTTTCCGTCTCCAAGGAGGAATTCCTCAAGCGGCACAAG
Source organism: Kiritimatiellia bacterium (assembly GCA_017406465.1). Lineage (GTDB taxonomy): Bacteria > Verrucomicrobiota > Kiritimatiellia > RFP12 > UBA1067 > UBA1067. Next base: position 44,372 of record JAFQYM010000013.1, read on the forward strand.
GGCTCGTCCGAGACGAACGGCGTTGTCGTTGTGAAGGGCGACATGTTCGACGAGGACGATTCCGACGAGACGACATACGTCGTGTTCTCCGAGGACGGCAAATGGGTTGGCGCGAGCGACAAGGTAGACCAGGCGAAGCTTGCGCTTGCCGAGATCCCTGCCACGGTGAAGTCGATGAACGGCGACGTCGTGCGCCTCAGGGTCGACGAGAAGGCGTTCAAGGCCATTCAGGCGGCCGCGAAGGCAGACAAGGACGCCGATCCGGACTTGGTGGAGACGCTCGGCTACTCGAAGGCGCTGTCGATCGGGATAAAGGTTTCCGATCTCGGAATCGACATCCGCGGGACGATGCAGTTCGACAAGGACAGCGAAGGCGACAAGTGCGGTCTCAAGCCGCTTGGGCAGAGTCCGTTCGCGTCTGCCGGCAAGGACGCCATCTATGCCGACGTCCAGGCGGAAGACGCGGGAAGCTCTGGCCAGCTCTCCGAGGCGAAGTGGGCTGAATTAATCGTCCTTCTGAAGAAGCACGGGCTCGACATCGTGAAGTTTGCCACGCTCACGAGGTCCGAGAAGGGGGACCTCAAGATGGTGCTTGATGCCAAGGCGATATGCAAGGCGGCGGGCGACAAGGGCGCTTTTGAAAAGTTCGACATGGAGAAGTTCCTCGAAGACACGAAGGGTCTCAAGGCAAAGAACCGGTTCTCCGCCAAGTCGCCGGCCTATGCGCTTTCGATGTCCATAAAGGGCTTCACGCCCCAGTGGCCGATTGCCGAGCGCTTTGCCGCCACGCTTCCCGAGGCGGCATCGAAGAAGCCGTACGCCGTTGCCTTCTTCTCTCTGTCGTCCACCCTGAAGGCCGTCGCCGGAGAGTCGTTTGCAGCCATGCCCGAAGAGCAGCGCGCGATGATGAAACCCGTTCTAGACCAGTTGGCGACGGAGACGAAGGGCGGGTGCGCTTCCATGCTGTGGCGTCAGGACGATATCCACCGAATGTTCTTCCGAATTTCCGCTGACGAGTGCAAATGCCTCGGCGGCATCGCCATGTCGGCCATGATGTTCGGCATGGAGGGTGACTCGTGCGACGATGAAGACGACGATGAGGAAGATGACAACTGAGGCATACGCGAAGGTCAACCTGACCCTTGAGGTCTTCGGAGTGCGTGGTGACGGCTACCACGCGCTTCGTTCACTTGTTGTCCCAATCTCGCTATCCGACACGCTTGAGATAGTGCCTTCGGCGGCTCTTTCGTCCGACACGGGATATGCCGACGACCTTGTCCTAAAGGCCGCGCGAGCCCTCGATCCTTCGCGTGGCGCCGAGATTCGCGTCACGAAGCGCATCCCCGCGGGAGGGGGTCTTGGCGGAGGAAGCGCAGATGCCGCGGCGACGCTTGTCGCTCTCAACGACTGCTGGGGGCTCAGGCGCTCGCGCGAGGAGCTTTGCGAAATCGGGGCGCAGGTAGGGAGCGATGTCCCCGCGCTCGTCCTCGGCGGTCCTGTCGTCATGCAGGGACGCGGCGAGGTTGTCGAGCGCGTCGCCTGTCCGCGGCTCGATCTCGTGCTCGTGAATCCCGGTGTCCACACTTCGACGCGCGAGGTCTATGCGCGTTGCACGTCGCGCGATCTCGCCGCGCCGTCGGCGACAGAATCGTGTCTTGCGGCGCTTGAGACGGGCGACCTTGGGCGCATTGCCGCTTCTTTTGTGAACGACCTCGCTCTTCCCGCGTGTCGCCTGCATCCGGAGATTTCCGATGCGCTTGCGTCGCTAAGGACGGCTGGTGTGCTTGGCGCCACAGTGAGCGGCAGCGGCTCGTCGGTGTTCGGGCTTGTCGAGTCTGCGGCGCGGGCTATGGAAATCGCGGAGTCCCTTGGCAAAAAGGGGCTCTCCGCCTGGGCCGTCCATACGATGTAATGAAGCCCAAAGGGCTTATTCTACCGGTCCGTATTCCTTCGCGTTCGTGTACTTGTCGTCGTCGCCGAGCTTTTTCTTTAGCTCGGTGATGCGCTTCTTGAGGAAGTTGATTCGCTCCTGGTAGGCGGGGTTTGAGTACTCGTTCTTCACTTCGTCGGGATCCTTCACGATGTCGAAGTATTCCCACTCGTTGCGCTTGTAGTAGTAGACGAGCGCGTCGGTCTTCGTGCGTATGCCATACCACGCACTTGTCGCGTGCTCTCCGCCCTCGACGTAGTAGCGCATGTAGCAGTCCTCGCGCCACGAACCTGGCGTATGCCCCCTGAGGTTCCCGAGGAAGCTCTCGCCCTGCATGCGGCCGGGCCTTGGCTCGTCAGCGATGTCGAGGAACGTCGGCGAGAAGTCGATGTTCGTCACGATGTCGGAGTTGACGCTCCCCGGCGCGATGATCGCGGGGCAGCGCGCAATGAACGGCATGCGCGCGACCTCGTCCATGATGAAGCGCTTGTCGTATAGTCCGTGGTCGCCGAGGAAGAACCCTTGGTCTGAAGTGTAGATCACGACGGTGTTGTCGAGAATACCTTTCTTCGCGAGGTAGTCGCACATGTCGCCGACGGAATCGTCGACTGCCTGAACGCAGGCGAGGTAGTCCTGCATATAGCGGAGATAGGAAAGGGCGGTCTTTGCGTGGTCGTCCATTCCCTCGGGCCATGCGTCTATGAACTTGCCAGAGGCGTCCTTAGCGCCTTCGTAGCTACGTCCCTCGAACTCGAACTTGCCGCCGCCGGCGAAGTACTCCGCGAGCTTCAGGTCTTCCTTGAGGCGCATGTGGTGGAGTAGCGTCATCGCCGTCGTCCTTATTGGCGAAGCGCGTCCTTTCCAGTCGTCGAAGAGAGTGTCGGGCGGCGGGATGTCCTTTAGTGTGAGATTGCGGAATGTGGCCCTGTACTTGTCGCTTGGCAGCCAGTTGCGGTGGGGCGCCTTGTGGTGCATCATGACGAAGAAGGGCTTCCCGGTCGCAAGCGCTCCGTCGATCACGCCTTCCGTCACCTTAGTGATGTTCTCCGTGGCGTATTCGCCGCGGTATTCCGTCTTGACGATCTTGCCGTCCTTCTTCTCCCAGAACCACGGGTCGAAGTAGACGCCCTGGTTAGCGTAGACCATCCAGCGGTCCCAGTCGGCGTCGCGCACTGTCTTTGGGCCACCGAGGTGCCACTTGCCGATGAAGGCCGAGTAGTAGCCCGCGTCGCGCATGTATCCGCCGATGGTCTTGATGTCGGTAGAGATGTCGTTGAAGACTGGGACGCCGTTTTTGTGGCTGTATTCGCCAGTAAGGATTCCGGCGCGACTCGGCGTGCAGATCGGGTTTGTGCAGAAGCAGTTCTTCAGCAGCATTCCCTCCCGCGCGAGCCGGTCGATGTTCGGCGTCTTGTTGATCCGCGACCCGTACGCGCTTATCGCGTGCGCGGCGTGGTCGTCGGTCATGATGTAGAGGATGTTGAGGCGCTTTTTCTCGGCGGCCGCGAAGAGCCCCGAGCCCCTGCAGGAAATAAGTGCAAGAGCGGCTGTCTTCGTGACAAAGTCGCGACGTGTCGTGTTGTTCATCTTTTAGTTCTTCGGCCAGTACTTGTCGGACATCTTCGAAGGGATGCCGACTTCGCCCTTGTCGAAGCAGTCGGCGAGAATCTTCCAGCCGAGGTCGAGCGCGTCGATGAGATCGATGTTGACCGAAAGGTCCATCATCTTCTCCTCGAACATCGCGCCGTACTTCAGGAGCTTGTGGTCCCAGTCGGACATCCTGAAGCCCATCGACTGCTTCTCGAGCGTTTCCTTGTATTGCGCGTAAAGCTTGATCATCGCGTCCATGATCGTGCGATGGTCCTCGCGCGTCTTGTTGATGTTGACCTTCTTGCCGTCGACGTCCACGAACTTGTCGACGCCCTTGTTCACCTGCTGCTTGAGACGCGAGAGCGAGCCGAACGGCTCGATGCGCCCGTTCCTGAGGTAGAACTGGCCTTCGGTGATGTAGCCAGTGTTGTCCGGGACCGGGTGCGTCACGTCGTCGCCAGGCATCGTCGTCACGGCGAGAATTGTGATCGAGCCCGCGCCGTCGAAGTCGACCGCCTTCTCGTAGCGCGCGGCGAGCTGGGAGTAGAGGTCGCCCGGATAGCCGCGGTTCGAGGGGATCTGCTCCATCGTGATCGCGATTTCTTTCATTGCGTCGGCGAACGACGTCATGTCGGTGAGGAGTACGAGAACGTCCTTGCCCTGGAGCGCGAACTTTTCGGCGACCGCGAGCGAGACGTCCGGGACGAGAACGCATTCTACTGTCGGGTCTGCCGCCGTGTGGACGAACATGACCGTCTTCGCAAGTGCACCAGACTCGTCGAGCGTCGAGCGGAACTTGAGGTACTCGTCGTACTTGAGGCCCATGCCGCCGATGACGATGACGTCGGAGTCTGCCTGAAGTGCGATGCGCGCGAGAAGCTCGTTGTAGGGTTCGCCCGCCTTCGCGAAGATCGGAAGCTTCTGCGAGATGACGAGCGAGTTGAAGAGGTCGATCATCGGGATGTTCGTCTTCACCATGCGGTTCGGCATGATGCGCTTCGCCGGGTTGACGGACGGCTGGCCGATGGGGGAGGGGTTCTCGTTGATTGCAGGGCCGCCGTCGCGCGGGATGGCGGCGCCGGTGAACGCGCGGCCGAGGAGCGACTCGGAGAAGGGCACCTTCATCGTCTCGCCGAGGAAGCGGACTCGCGCGGCGGTGTCGACGCCTCTCGCGCCCGCGAAGATCTGAAGGGTTACGTTCGGGCCGTCGAGCTTGATGACCTGCGCGAGCGAAGTTCCCGCGCGCGACTCGATTTCGGCAATCTCGTTGTATTTGACGCCTTCGGCGCGGAGCGTAGCCACGGACCCTGACAGCGCGTCGATCTTATGGTAGACTTTGTTGTTGAACATGGGAACTCCCTAGATTGTCCGCCTATTATACCATAATTCCCTGCAGATGCGGAGTGCCGCGATTTCAACCCTTAGATTTCGCATTTAAGTCGCTTGCGGCGTGGTGCCGTGGCGGGGGGGGGGGTGGTTGCTTTGCCGTGGTTTTGATAAAATATCATTGTCTTAAGTATCTGGTGAGTGGTGTGATGCCAATTCACTCATTGAGGAATTGTATCATGAGAAAAACGCTGATTGTGGCTGTGGCGATGCTTGTGGCCATTGGTGCTGTCGAGGCGAGAACGCCGAACTACGACGAGTCGAAGGTCGGGTCGTATACGCTTGAAGATCCGCTGTCGTTTGCAGACGGACGCAAGCTTTCCAGCCCTGCGGAATGGCCGGCTCGCCGAGCCGAGATACTTGGCATATTCGCCAAGGAAATGTACGGCGAGGAACCGCCAGCGCCCGAAGTGGTCGTGACTGAACTCGTCGAGGAAGGGCCTACGTTCGCAGGGCTCGGCATACGCCGCCAGTACAGGATGTGGTTTAGGGCCGACAAGTCGGGGCCGTTCATCGACTGGCTGCTCGTCCTTCCTAACCGTCCTCAAGGCGACAACCCCACGAAGAAAGACGGAAAGGTAGTGTGCGAGAGTGCGGGCAAGGTCCCTGTCGTTATCATGCTCAACTACCGCGGCAACCAGACGGTTCTCGACGAAAACGAGGTGAAGCTGCCGGAAGGCGAGTGGCGCAAGCCGTCAAGCCAGTCCTCGCCCGAAGAGTCGGAAAACGGGGCGATGCGCGGCACCAGGGCGCGTTCCGTCATCCTGGCCGATGTGATCGCGGCTCGTGGCTACGCGCTTCTCACGGCTTGCTACGCGCAGGTCTCGCCAGATGTGGAAGTCACGAGAGGCAACCCCGAGGAGCTCGCCTACACGCGTATCTTCGAATTGTGGCCAAAGCGCGACGAAAGCCGCGATGACAACACGACGGCTCTTGGCGCGTGGGCGTGGGCGCTTTCGCGCGGCCTTGACCTCGCGGGACGCATCCCCGAAATTGACGCGCGGCGTAACGTCGTAACTGGCTCTTCGCGGCTTGCAAAGGCGGCGCTGCTCGCGGCGGCGCGTGACGAGCGGTTTGCCGTCTGCGTAGCCAATCAGACTGGCGGCGGTGGCTGTCCGCTTGCGAAGCGCGATTTCGGCGAGAACGTCTCGACGGAAATGAGGTCGTTTCCGCACTGGTACTGCAAGGCCTACGCGAAATACGTGGACAACGAGCAGGCGATGAAATTCGACCAGCATCTGCTGATCGCGGCAGTTGCGCCGCGCGCGTTGCTCATAGAGGGCTTCAACTCGGGATGGTTCGACACGAAGGGAGAGTATCTTGCCGCAAGGGCCGCTTCCCCTGTGTGGGAATTTCTCGGCAGGAAGGGCCTTCCCAAGGGAGAGTTCCCGGCGAACTACGACACCTCGCTTGTTGGCGAGTCGCTTGGCTACGCAAGGCGCGGCGGCCAGCACGGGATCTCCGCGATAGACTGGATATGGACGCTCGATTTCGCCGACCGTGCGCTTGCAGCCGATGGCGCCACGCCGACGCCTGACAGGTTGCAGCATCTTTTCGACGCGCCTCCGCAGTCGCGTGGCGCGAACGCCTGGTGGCACTGGCAGGGAGCGAACGTCACGAAGTCGGGGATAACCCGCGACCTTGAGGCGATGAAGGACGCGGGACTTTCGGGCGCGACAATCTTCAACATTCAGGATATCGGCTGGGATTGCGAGGAAAGGATGGCCACTCCGCTTTGCCCTGGCATGGAGTACATGAACGACAAGTGGTGGGACCTTGTAGTGTTCGCCGTCTCCGAGGCGAAGCGGCTCGGTCTTGAGCTCGGCATCCACAACTGCCCCGGCTACTCGACTTCAGGCGGACCGTGGATTACCCCCGAGCTTGGCATGAAGAAGCTCGTGTGGGCGAAGGGTGACAAGCAGCCCGAGACGAAGCTCGGCTTCTATCGCGACATAGCGCGGGTCAAGACGAAGGACGGCGTCTACCGCTTTGGCTATACTTGTACCGGCAAAAACACGCATCCCTCGCCGCCCGATGTTGAGGCGGGCTCTCTCGAGGCCGACAAGATGAGCGCAAAGGCCGTTGGCGTTCACATTGACAATCTTCTCAATGGGCTCGCTGCTCACGGAATCGCCGCGTCCAATCCCGGACTCGCGTTCATCCTTATGGACAGCTACGAGGCGGGCGACGCTAACTGGACCGACGACTTCGCGCAGGAGTTCACGAAGCGCCGCGGCTACGACCCTGTGCCGTTCTTGCCTGTAATTGCCAAGCTCGGCACCGATTTCGGCCCAGAGCGCGAAGAGCAGTTCCGTCGCGACTTCGAACGCACTAAGAACGAGTTGCAGACTGAGCGGCACTACCGGCTTTTCAGGGAGCGGCTCAACGCCGCTGGCTTCGAGTTCCACCTTGAGCCGTATTCCGGGCCGTTCGACTCGCTCGAAGCGACGCAGTTCTGCGACGTGCCGATGACAGAGTTCTGGGTGGGGACTCCATTCTGGGCGAAGGAACCGTCTAAGGGCGGAGCATGCTGGTTCGCGGGCCCTATTGCCCGCGCCCTTGGCCGCCATGTCACCGGTGCGGAGTCCTTCACCGGCTACCCGATCGACGATCCTTTCGCGATTACGCCGCGTGACTTGAAAATTCCGCTTGACGCGACATTGGCGCGCGGCGTGAACCGTCTTTCACTCCACCACTGGGAGCACCAACCGCTTGGAGCGAACGCACGTCCTGGCTATTCGATGGGGCCGTGGGGAACGCACTTTGGCGAGAACCAGACTTGGCACGAGCCGGCAAAGGGCTTCTACCGCTACATTCAGCGTTGCCAGGCACTTCTCCAGGAAGGCGAAATGCGTTGCGACGCGCTGGGGCTTGCCGCGTTCGACGAGGACGGTACCGACGCGCTGCCGCTCAGCAACTTCCTGACGAACACCGAGGTGACGGTAAGCGGGAAGCTTCGCGTCAAGTCGTCGGGACGCGAATACTCGCTTCTTTTCCTCGAACGCGGCGCAGAAAAGCGCTTTGCAGACAACACTTCTTGGGATGCCGTAGAGAAAAAGTGCTTCGATCTCGTGCGCGACTACGAGAAGAAGGGGTTAAAGGTCGGTCCCGCCTGGAAGCGGACGAAATATTTTGAAATCGCGGAAGGCGATCGCGAGGGCGTGATGGCTTCGTGTCGCAAGTCTGGCGATGCGGCTTTCTTCTTTGTCGCGAACACGACTGACAATCCGAAGAAGTTCACGGCAAACTTCCGCCAGATTGAAGGACGCGACTTCCAGCCCGAAATCTGGGATCCCGAGACCGATGAGAAACGCTGCATCGGCGACTGGGTGACGAAGAACGGCGTGACGCCGGTCCAACTCTCGCTCGCGGCGGAAGAATCCGTATTCGTCGTATTCCGCAAAGACGACGGCATGAGGTTCTACCGGCGCATACTGCCTCTCGTCGAGACCTTCCACGACGTGAAAGGGCCTTGGACGCTTTGCTTTGATGCAGGTGGCGGTGCACCTGAGGGCGCGCAGACGCTTTCCGCGCTCAAGTCGTGGACCGATTTTGTCGAACCTGGAATTCGCTACTACTCAGGAACGGCTACTTACGAGACGACGCTCGATGTTCCAGAGACGTGCGATGCGCTTGATCTCGGCGACGTACGCGACGTTGCGGAGGTGTTTCTCGATGGAGAGCGTATCGGTGCGCTTTGGCATGCACCGTATCGCATCGAGTTGCCGCGGAAACTGAAGCCCGGTCGCCATGTGCTCAAGGTGCGCGTGACGAACGCCTGGACGAACCGACTCATAGGCGACGAGAAGGAGCCGGATGATTGCGTTCTATCGAAGAAGATGCTTGGCTTTGGAGTGCGGATGGTCCAGAGCGAAGGCGTAAAGCGCGACATTCCGCATGGTCGCGCCGTGATCGCCATACCAGAGGAGATACGCGCAAACAAGCCGCGCAAGGTCGCGCGATACGCGTTCAGCTCGTGGCGATACATCCTTTCCGACAAGGATCTCCGCCCGGCTGGGCTTCTCGGTCCGGTCAAGCTCATAACACGAAAGGTGGCCGAATGAAAAACGCCTCGAAACTCGTCTTTGCCGCAATTGTTTTTGCCTCGTCGCAAGTGGCCCCGTTGTCTTCGTTGGCAGAAGATGGCACGGTGTCCTGCTCCGGGAGCTGGCCTGTGCTCCGCGAGTACTCTGGCGAGAAGGCGCGACGCGTCATGATGCCGATAGGCGGCGTAGGAACCGGCGCGATTTCGCTTTCCGGGAGGGGCGGGCTAGAGTCATTCGAGATAAGGAACGTCGCGGAGAAGAAGTTCACTCCTCGTCGCCAGTCGGTGCACCCTGCATTTGTGATTCGCACGAAAGACGAGAAGGGGACCGTCGTCGCGCGTCTTCTCGAAGGGCCGCTCGACAAGTCGCTTTACGAAGGTGCGTTCGGATGCGAAGCTCCAAACCACGGCTATCCCCGTTTTGCAAAGAGCGTATTCCGCACGGCGTATCCGCTTGCAGAGGTTGAGCTTGCCGACCCAGGAGTGCCCGTCGCAGTCACTTTGCAGGCAATGAATCCACTTGTGAAGGGAGACGAGGACGCGAGCGGCATGCCAGTCGTCTTGATGCGCTGGTGCGTAACCAACAAGTCAGCAGATCCATTGCGTGTCACGGTCGCGGCGGCGATGCCCAATCCCTGTGGCGGAACGCTTTCGCAGGAGCGCGTCACATCTGCCGCGCTATGCGGTGTCGTCTTTCGAGGAGACGCCGACAAGCCGGGAAAGAAGGAGCCCCGCAACCGCGAGACAGGCGAGTTCGCTGTCACAGTTCCCAAGAGCGCTGGCATCGTCACCGTCGGAACGTCGATTTCTCACGCTGGATGGAGCGACGGTCTCGACCAATTCTGGGGGCGGCTTGTGGAACATGGCGACACGGGTGACATGGAAGGTCATGAGAAATGCGCCTTCGGAACGCTCGCAGTGGCCGTTGAGCTAAAACCGGGCGAAGCAAAGACGATCCCGTTTGTACTTTCGTGGCGCTTCCCTAACCGCTCGCAGTGGGAGCGGACCAACAAAGGGTTCTACGAGGAGATAAACCACGTTGGGAACCGCTACTGCGAGACCTTTAAGTCTGCGCTTGCGGCAGCGGAGGCGTTTTCCTCGCGACTCCCAGAACTTGAGTCGAAGACGGTCGAGTTCGTTCGCTCGGTGGTCGATGCAAAAGGCGTGCCGGATGTCGTGAAGGAGGCGGCACTCTTCAATCTCTCCACGCTGCGCTCGCCGACGTGCTTCCGCACGGCCGACGGACACTTCTTCGGTTGGGAGGGAACGGGCGATTCGTTCGGCAGCTGCTATGGCAACTGCACGCACGTGTGGGGATACGAGCATGCGCTCGTAGACATCTGGCCGGCGCTTGCCAAGGACATGCGTGACCTCGAGTTCCGCCATGCGATGACTGACGAGGGCGCGATTTCGTTTCGCATAGGTCTGCCGCTCGACAGGAACGCGAAACAGCTTGGCAAGGCCGCGGCCGACGGGCAGATGCAGTGTATCGTCAAGGCGTACGAGTGCTGGGCGAAGACGGGCGACGACGAGTGGATGCGCTTGCTCTATCCGCTCGTCAAGAAGGCGCTCGGGTTCTCGTGGGCCAAGGGCGGTTGGGATGCGGACTGCGACGGCGTGATGGAGGGCTGCCAGCACAATACGATGGACGTGGACTACTACGGGCCGAATCCGCAGATGGAGTTTCTCTACCTTGCCGCGCTTCAGGCGATGGAACGCCTTGCCGCGAAATTTGACGACGACGTGACTTTCGCCGCGAAGTGCGCGGACCTGCGAGCGAAGGGAAGCGCATGGACGGAGAAGAACCTCTTCAACGGCGAATGGTATGAACACAGGGTCGCGTCGGCGGAAGGGGAGTTCAATCCGGCGACGAGGGGAAGCTGGACGAAACTTGCGGACCTCAAGAACCCAGACTTCCAGCTCGGCCCCGGATGTCTCGTCGACCAGCTTGTCGGCGACTATGCCGTGCGCGCGGTCGGACTTGATCCTGTGGCCGATTTCGCCCATGCGAGAAAGGCGACGGAGACGATACTGAAGCGCAACCGCCGCGAGCCGGACGCACCGCTCTTCAACCACATGCGAGACTTCGCGCTCGCGGGAGAGCGTTCGCTCGTGATGGCGTGGTATCCGCCGGAACGAAAGCCGAAAACGCCGTTTCCGTACTATCCAGAGTCGATGACCGGCTTCGAGTATGTCGTCGCCGCGTGGCTCGCCCAGACAGGCGATTTCGCCGCGGCGGAGGAAGTTGTCCGCGATATCCGCAATCGCTATGACGGAGAGAAGCGCAGCCCCTTCGATGAGGCCGAGTGCGGCCATCACTACGCCCGCGCCCTCGCCGCGTGGTCGGTCTACAAGGCGTTCAAGGCGCGGGAAACCACAGTGTGCAGTCCACAATAGGGTTGGAAAAATGTGCGGCTTGGCTTGAATCTTGCGGCGACGGCTTTAGTGGCGAAAATCGCGGCGGCCCGTGCGCGAAAAAATGCGCCGCGTTCAAAAGTAAACGCACGTTCTGGAAGTAAACGCAAGAAAGTTAACTCCGAGCGTTAGGGCTCCCGCTACCGCTCCGCCGCTTCGCACCATACAACGGCTATACATGTGTCGGTTGAAGTGTTTTTGGATGCGGCTGTGCCGCATAAATCGGCCGAAGGCCGCTATAATCACTGCAAAGCAGCGTCTCCTGATTATGGTTGAAAAGTGCGAAGCCGTGGAGCGGGAATGCGCCCGCGCCGAAGGCGTCGGGTCGGGTGAGCGCAAAGCGCGAACTGCGAAGCAGCCGCAAGGCCCCGCGCGAGAACATCAACCGTCGGAGTTTTTCCAAAACCGCGCAGAGGGTCGCAAAGGTTCGGCAGCCCAAAGTAAAATTGGGGAACCTCCAGCCGTGCAACAGTTGTCGGACGGAGCAGATTTTGGTACAATTTTCATCAAGGTATAATTTTCACCAACAAGTTAAACGGCGGAGATACATTCTTATGCAACACAACCTCAACCTAAGGTTCATCGTGGAACGTTTCGCCGTTTTGTCTATTACGGCACTGACCTCCATGTCTCTCTTTGCAACGGACTACACCTGGACGGGTGTCGGCGACGACAACGGCTGGCGCACGCCCGCGAACTGGGGCCAGACGACGAAGTATCCCCAAGGCGGCGACCGGGCGATCTTCCCGGCTGGCTGCACGGCCGAAGTCAAGATCGGCGCTGTCGAAAACTACGATGCGGTCGCGCAGCTTCGCGTCCTCGCGGGCGCGAATGTCCGCTTCTACGCCGCCGACCCGTCCGCCGAAACGCGGCTCGACCTGAAAAACTCCTGGGAGTTCAACTACGAGAACATCGCCGTGACATTCGACCACGTCCGCGTGGACGGCTACAAGAAGCTCGAACTCGGCACGGGCGCGACGCTATCGGCCATAAACGGATCAGACCTGCGCCTGGGCGACTTCGTCGCGAAAAATGCGGCGGGCGTGTCGCTCCTTTCCGGCTCCGTGCTTTCGTGCAAATACCTCGACGGCCGTTCCTCCGTCAACACGGTCTATACTCTCGACAATGCGACTTTGACGGATTCCGGCACCTTCGATTTCCAAAACACCGGAAGTCTCACGCTCTCCAACGGGGCGCGGATGTCTGTGAATGTCTTCCAAGTCACCGGCGACACGGTTCTGACGCTCGACGACTCGACCTTCGTCGTGAACGACAACTTCTTTTGCGGGATGGCGACTCCAGGCGGCGGGCGCATCGTCTTCAAAGGCGCGCACCCGCTCTTCTCCATGGCGAACGGAGGCGCGGAATTCAAGACCCAGAACAACTCCGCCAGCTATACCGGACATTTCGACTTCGACTTCATCGTGCCGGAAGGCGGCTTCGCCGAGGCGCCCGTCCATCACATTGGACAGCAGTCCTTCCGCAGTACCGGCAACAATCCGACGGACTACATTCGCTTCAACGTCCTTCCGTCCTCGCCGGCGCTTTCCGCCGGCACGCAGACGGTCTGCCCGCTCTTCCTTTCCATCCAGAACGGCATCGTCCGTTCGAAACTTTCGAATGGCGACACTGCGACGGCGACCTTCCGGTTCACCGACCTCTCCGGCGCGACGGAGGCGACCGACGACTGGGGGGCGAAGGCGCTCTACGCGACAATCGGCTCCGGCGCTGCGGCTCCGGCTCCTTCCGCGGCAGGTTCGCTCTCCCCCCTGCGCACGACTTCGGTAAACCGCCGCCGCATCACCGCGACCGGCGCGGTCGGAGCCATCGCAACGAACGGCGACACGACGCATATCGAACTTTGGGCCGGCGAAGCGAACAACGCCGCGACGATGGCACATGTCGCCTCCCTCGCGCCCGAAAGCGCCCCGGCGAACTTTTCCGCCGAATTCACGGCGCCGGAAAACATCGGCGAAAAGAAATACTACTTCCAGTGGCGGCTTTTCGACATCGGCGAAGGCGGCGTCACGAACCGCACCGAGTCCACCCCCATCTTCGACGCGACGACAAAGGACACGACAATCTACACCTGGACGGGCGCGGGTGACGACAACAAATGGTCGAACCCCGCGAACTGGACCGACGACCAGGGCGGGGACTGCATCGGCTACCCGCAGTCGGCGGACGCAAAGGCGCGTTTCCGCAAGAGCGCGACCGTCGATATCGACCTCTACAAGACGATCGCCTCGCTCGACCTAGCGGTCGCCGACTGCGACATCGTCTTTACCTCCTCCGACACCGGCGCGTATCGGCTCACGCTGAACGATCTCAAGATGCCGCTCGAGGGGACGACCTGGACGATAGACCATGCATACGTTTACCGCACCGCCGACCTTACGCCTGCGGCCGATTCGAAGGTGGTCGTCAAAAACGGCGGCACCTTCTACATGAACTCGCTCCAGCTCTACAATTCCGGCTCCGTCTTCGAGATTGGCGATGGCGGCACGAACAACATCAACTATCTGCGCATCGGCTCCGGGTCGCTTGTCATCTCCAACGGCTACGTCAACGCCAGGCAAGCCATCTATGTAGGCTCTTCGACAAAGGGCGGCTCGCTTCTCTTCAAGGGGACGCATCCGAGGCTCCATTCGAGCCTAAAGGATGCCTACTTCACGACCGATCTTGCATCGCCGGAGGCCATTCTCGGCTTCGAGGTGCCGGAGGGCGGATACGAAAGCGCGGTCATCACGTGCAACAGCGACAAGACGAGGACGTTCTTCTCGGACTCCAAGTCGCAGGGCGTCACGATAAAGATCCTCGAGACGAGCGGCGCCTTCTCCGGCGCCTCCGCGACGGTCTCGCCTCTCGTCAACTGGCCAAAGGGCTTCACTACGGCCAACATGGTCTATGCGCCGATTCCCTCGGCGGGCAGCGCCTTCGCGGTCGAGAACACGACGCAGCTGAACGTCACGATAAACCCCTACGAGAGGGAGGAAGGCAGGCTCACGGTCGTTTCCGCCCACGGCGCGCCTTCACCGGCGGCCGGCGAACACGAGGGCTATGCGGCCGGTGTGGAATACCCACTTTCCTCCGGCGGCATCGTGGTTTCTGGCGGCGTCCGCCACGTTCCGGCGGGATACAATATCTTCACCGTCGATGGTCTCACCGGCGAGCGCACGCCGGCGGGCTCCGGAACCGAGGACAGCATCGAATACGAATTCCCCGGCGGCTGGGTCGAGATCGAATGGCTCTGGGAGACCGAAAACGCAACCACGGCCGGAGCGAGCGAGCACGGCACCGTTCAGATAGCCGACGGCTGGGCCGGCGAATACGGATACGCCACGGCCACGGCTGTGCCGGACGAGGGCTGGCGCTTCTCGTTCTGGTCGGGCGATGTCACGGACGTGGCGATTCTCGAAAACCCCGCCAAGGTGCCGGGGAACCGTCCGCGCACGCTCGTCGCGAACTTCGTGCCGGAGGATACCGAGATCGTCGAAAACAGATATACCGGTGCCAACAACGGCTCATGGAACACCGATTCCAACTGGTCGCTCGGCCACGTCCCGACGGCCGAGGAGAACGTGGTAATCCCGGACGGCAAGGGTACGATCAAGATAACGAACGCGGGGAAATGCGCCTCGCTGTGGATCGCCGCGAACAATAGCCCCGGGATTCAGCTTCTCGGCTCGGGGACGCCGCAGGACGATCAGATCCGCCTCGACGTGCGCGGCAACGCCATCACGATGGCGAGCGTCACCCTCGGAGAGAGCGCGAACCACAACTACAACGTCCTCTTCAACGTCGGCGGCGACCTCTGCGTTTCAAACACGAGCAAGAACGCCACCTTCACAATCTACGCCGGCGACGCATACGGGACGAACTCCAACGCCGCAATCATCGGCGGCTACACCGGTTCTGAGCGCCAGGGCGAATACTGGCGCGGCGGAGCGCAGGTGAACGTGGGAGGCACGCTCTTCCTCGGCGGCTCGCACAAATCGAACACGAGCACGCTCCAACTCCATTCGCACTACAAGACCGGTCTGTCGCCAGTATTCCGCGTAGGCTCGCTCGAGATTGGCGCGCGCGGCGCGGTCGACGGCTACCAGAACGGCTGGCGCTCCTACAACGGGATTGGACTCTTCGGCCTCGGCTCGGCCCGCAAGAACGGCGGCGGCGCCTCATACGGCGGCACGGGCGGCAGCGCCTCGGAGTTCGACGTACATGCGCCGGGTCTCATCCACGGCTTCAACTACGCGCCGATTTGGCCCGGCTCGGCTGGCGGCATCGGCGGCAGCGACGGCGGGCACGGCGGTTCGCTCTTCCGCGTCCATGCGTCCGGCGCGGTCAGGATCGACGGCACCGTGAATGTGAACGGTAGGCACTGGGGGACTAACACCACCCGCGGCGGCGGTTCGGGCGGCGGCGTCTGGATTACGTGCGACACCTTCGAGGCCGGAGACGGCGCATCGATATCCGCCAAGGGCGGCAACCACAGCGAATCGGGCGGCGCGACGGGAGGCGGCGGGCGCATCGCAGTTGCGGCGGGATGCACGGCGGACGCCGACATCGCCTCCTTCTTCCAGACCGGCGAATGTTCCGGCTACATCGGCACGGAATTCGCATCGACGCTCTGGCCGACGCTTGCTAACGTCTCAGGCGGCGTCAACACCGCCTTTGGCGCGCACTACGACTGGAACGACGGCGCGCCCGGCACGGCCCTCTACCTCCAGAACGCCAACGGCAAATCCGTCCTCACCGTCGCGGGTTCGCCCGTCGCGTTCGGCGAGGCCGCGCCCGAATACGTCACGCACATTGTCGACACCGGCGACGTTGTCTGCGAAAACAGCGCCTACGGCTACGTGCCCGGCACCTCCGGCAGCTCGCGCTACATCGCCGACGGCTATGTGTGGACCAACGCCGTGACGCACGGCGCGGGAACCGGGACTTCCGTCACCGTTCCCGCGCAGGGCGACACCACGCTCGTCTGGCTCTGGCGCGACTTGGAGCACAACCTCGTCGCGACTTCAGGCGGCTACGGGACGGTCTCCGCGCATGGCGACTGGATCGCCGACGGCGAGACGGTCACGCTCGCGGCGACGCCCGATGCAGGCGCGACATTCGTGCGCTGGATCGGCGACATCGACGCCGCCGACGCGGCGAACGCGGAGATCACCTTCGCGATGACCTCCCCGCGCAGGCTCGTCGCGGTCTTCGACAAGCCATCCGCCGCGCCGCGCTCCCTGACTTACTCCGGCGGCGACTGGTTCGACCCCGCGACCTGGGACGGCACGGCCATTCCCGGCACGAACGATGCGGTCTCCGTCACCTCCGCGCTGTCGTTCCCATTCGGCTCGACGATTGATGTCGGCTCGCTCCACCTCTCCGGTGCGCCGGCTCTGATCGCCCCCGTCCAGGGCGCGCGAAATGCCGAGGCGCCGTTCGGCTACGATGCGCCGCTCGTGTTGCACGTGCACGGCGACATGGCCATCGACGGCGCTTCAACCGTTGATATCGGCGAGCTCGACGGCGTGATCCGCACCGACATCGTCGTCGACGGCAACCTGACAATCGCGGGGACGGCGGTCGTCCACGCCTACGCGAGCGTCGGCGAGGCCGACGACGCCCTCCGCACCTGGCGCCACTACAAGGCCGGCGGCGCCTCCGTCTCCGTCGGCGGCGACATCAATGTCGAGGGCTCGGCCAAGGTCTTCAGCCACTGCCACGGGCGCAGCGGCGTGGGCGTTGTCTGGCACGCGGACGGCGACTTTACTTTAGGCACGTCGGCGCAGTTCAACGGCTCGGAATTCTCCAGCTACGACAAAAACCGCGGAAATACAACACGCGCCTATGGTTACGGCTGGCGCTGGCCGAACGGAATCAATGTCATCTCATACGGCACGGGAAGCCATGGCGGCGCGGGCGGCAATCGTGAGGCGGACACCGTTTACGGCTACGCCTACGCGCCCTTCCTTCCCGGTTCGCCCGGCAACGGCAAAAAGAACGAAAGGAAGGGCGAGGGCGGCGGCACGGTTCGCATCGACGCTGGCGGCGCCGTGGCATTGAACGGCAAGATCTACGTCACAGGCGGCAACAACGACGGCAGCGGAAACAACGCCGGGGCCGGCGGCGGCGTCTGGATCACGTGCGACACCTTTGCGGCCGGCTCCTCGGCCATAATCGACGCATGCGGCGGCTGCTCCACGCAGCACGGCTCCTGCGGCGGCGGCGGCGGCGGACGCGTCTGCATCATTACCGGGTCGCTTTCCGAAGAGCAGATAGACTCGCTCTACGCGACAGGCGTGGCCGAGGATGTTCTCGTCGTCGCGGAGGATATGGGCGACGAACTTGTCTCGCCATGGCCGACGCTCGTCGACGTGCGTGGCGGCATCAACGAAGAAAATGCCGCCAACACCTCGTATTCGAACCACGGCAAGCCTGGCACCGCCGTCTACCTTCAGAACGCCGCCGGCAAGGCCGTCGTCACCGTGACGGGCAACCAGGACACGACGGAGACGGTCCCCGCCTACGGGCAGAGCACCGTGGAGACGGGCGTTCAGACCTTTTCGGCACCTGCCTTCATCTACCGCAACGACGGGCGTTCGCGCTATCCGTGCGTCGGCTACGAGTGGGAGGACGCCGCCGGCAACACCGGCTCGGGCGCCACGACCAGCTTCACGCTCGATGTCCGCCGCGATCTGACCGTCACCTGGCATTGGGGAACGCTCGAGCACTTCCTAGACGTCCGCGACGGCGGTCTCTGCACCGTTTCCTACGCGGCACAGGGCGACAACGCCCCCGGCTGGTACGACGAAGGGACGGTCGTGCGCGTGACGTGTGCGCCGGCAGACGCCGACACGACGTTCGACGCCTGGCTCGGCGACGTTGCCATCGCCGACAAGGCGAAAGCCTCTATCGACATAACCGTCGACCGGCCGAAGGTCATCGTCGCGACGCTCCACCGCGACGCCGCGCGCGCCCGTTCCCTCGTCTGGACCGGCGAGGCTGGCGACGCCGACTGGTTCAACAAGGTGAACTGGGACGGACTCGCCATCCCCGGCAGGTACGACGCCGTCCTCGTCACGAACGGCGCCTTCCAGGCGCGGTATCCGGCGGAAATCGAAGTCGCGTCGCTTGCCGTGACGAACGCGACGGGCTTCCTCTTCTGCAAGACGAACACCGCGACGTTCGCGCAGATCGACGCCTACACGACGGCGATCGACGACTTCGACCCGCGCCCGTCGGCGCTTAGCGTCGCCGGTGACTTCAGCGCCGGCGGCCTTGCGCGCATTTACTGCGGCGGTATCGAGCAGGCCTTCCGGGTCGATGTCTCCGTCGGCGGCAACGCGACGCTGGGCGGCGGCACGAAGAGCAGCAATCGCTCCCGCCTCCAGATCTACGCGATGGACATGGGCGCATGGGACAACCTCGACAACTACCGTGTTGGCGGCGGCTCGCTGACGGTCGGCGGGACGTTCGCGCTCGAAGGCTTCGCGCAGTTCACGCCGGCCGGATGCCGCAAGTCGGGCGCGGTCGTCCCCGTCAAGGCGGCAAGGGTCGTGATCGGGCAGAACGCCGAAATCAACGCGAGTTGCCGCGGTTTCGGCCGCAGCTTCTCCAATCCTGGCACTGGCTGGCGGAAGACCCTCTACGGCTACGCGACATCCGGGAGCAACAACTTCGGCGGCACCTACGGCGGACAGGGCGGATACAACGACACAGAGTCCTTCGGCTACATCGCGGCGCCGTTCTATCCCGGTTCGACCGGCAACACGGGCGCCTCCAACACGGGCGAAATCTTCTCCGGCGGCGGCGCAGTCCGCATCGACGCGCACGAGATCGTCTTGGACGGAAAGATTCTCGCGAACGCGCACGGCGGCTATATGGTCGGCGGCGGCTCGGGCGGCGGCGTCTGGCTGACATGCAGGGAATTCTCTCTCGGCGGGAACGCGATGATCGAGGCTTGGCACTCCGACGGCAGCAGTTACGGCGGAACAGGCGGCGGCGGCGGCGGACGCATCGCCATCGGCGTCAACTTCAGCGAACGCAAGCTCCAGCGGATGTATTCAAGCGGAAGCCTACGCGGCATGGTCGTGACGCCTCTTTCCGAAATCGCAGAATGGGAAGGGCATTTCAACGTCAGCGCCGGCAAGGGCCCCGGCGACGGGCGCGACGGAACAGCCGGAACGGCCGTGCTTGTCGTGTCGCCACCGCCGGAAACGGTTTTTACATTGCGCTAACATCCGCACTCCGGGGTGAAAAGGGATGTCGGTTGTCGGCTGCCGAATGTCGTTTTAGCCGCAAAGGACACAAAGTTTTTGGACAGAATTGACAGGATTTGTTTTTTAGCCACAAAGGGCGCAAAGGGTCGCAAAGGTTCGGCAGCCCAAAGTAAAATTGGGGAACCTCCCAGACGGTCGCGCTCTACGACGTGCACGACTGCGGTCTTGTCGCCTCTGGCGACATTGTCGTGAACGGCACGCTCGTCGCGGGTCGCGCCGATTCGCTCGCCGATGCGCGAATCGCCGCAGGCGGGACGTTCACCATAGGCGAAGGCGCGAACGTGACAATCTACGGCGGATTCAACGACGCGATCATCAACGCGACGACGTCGCCGTCGCTCTGGCGCGACTACGGCGCAGTCGCCTCCGCCGGCGGCGCGATGACCGTGAACGGCAGCCTCGCGCTCAACGGCGAACGCCTTTCCGGCTCGCCGGTCAAGGTCGCCGCGAAGTCGCTTTACATCGGCGCGGCGGGCGTCGTCCATGCCGACCAAGGCGGATGGGCGCGCGACGTTATCTTCGGCATCGAAACGGACTATGCACCCGGCGGACAGAACGGCGGGAGTTACAACGGCGGCGCGTACGGCGGATTCGGCGGCGGCTACAACAATCCGAAGGACTATGGCAACAAGCGGACATACGGCGACGCCTTGCGCCCGTATCTGCCCGGCAGTCCGGGCGGCAACTGGAGCGAAATCCGCGGCGGCGGCGCGCTCCGTATTGAGGTCGAAGGCAGCCTTCGCAATGTCGGAACAATTCGCGCGAACGGCACCACGGCCGGTGGCGGCTCCGGTGGCGGCTCCGGTGGCGGCATCTGGATTTCGTGCGGGAAGTTCGTCAACGGCGCAGACGCCTCGCTCCTCGCCCAGGGTGGCGGCAATACAGGTGACAACGGCGGCTGCGGAGGCGGCGGACGCATCCTCGTCTGCGAAAAACTCACCCCCGCCCAGATCGACGCGCTCTATGCGACCGGTGTTGCGCCGCGCAAGGTGACGGCGACCGAGGTGACGGACGAGAATGTCGCCGAAGTGTTCGCCGGAACGGTCTCGGCCGCCGGCGGCTTCTCGACCAGGAACGGCGCGACGAACCCCTACTGGAACGGCACCGCCGGAAGCATCTGGCATCTCGCGGGCAAGGCCACGAAGTTTATCATCGGCGTCCGGTGAGCCGCAAAAGCCGAGGTGAAAAAGGGCGCATTCGACATTCTGGTGTTGTTTGCAAGGCTTCTGGAAGGATGATGTTCTCATAGTGCCGCGATTTTTGGTATAATCTACCAATCATGGCGGAAGAAGAGAAAGTAAAGCTGCTGGAAGTAGAGGAAGTACGGCAGAAAATCGAAGACCTTAAGAAGAAAGTCGGCGAAATGGCCGACTACATCCACATCGACGACAGGCGCAAGAAGCTCGCGGAGCTCGAGGCGCAGCAGGCGTCGGGGGATTTCTGGAACAACCAGACGAAGGCAAAGGAAGTCATCGCCGCGACGAACGCGGAACGCGCCTACGTCGTGCCGTTTACTTCGCTCACGAAGACGGTCGAGGACGCTGGCGTTATGCTCGAGCTCGCCGAGATGGAGGAGGGTTCCGCTCAGCAGAACGCGCTGAAGGACACTCTCGCGGAATGCGCCAAGGCAGACGAATACTTCGGCAAGCTCCGCCTCCAGTCGCTTCTCGGCGGCAAGTTCGACCAGTGCAACGTGTTCGTCAAGCTCCATGCGGGGCAGGGCGGAACCGAGGCGTGCGACTGGGTCGCGATGCTCTACCGCATGTACCAGCGCTACGCCGAGTCGCAGGGCTGGAAGGTCGAGGAATACGACGTACAGCCGGGCGAAGAGGCGGGCTACAAGGACGTCTACTTCCGCGTCGAGGGTCCGTACGCCTTCGGAATGCTCAAGGCCGAGCGCGGCATCCACCGCCTCGTGAGAATCTCGCCATTCGACGCGAACAAGCGCCGCCAGACGTCGTTCGCGTCGATGGAGACGGTCGCGGAGATCAACGAGGACATCGAGGTCGAGATCAAGGACGAGGACCTCAGGATCGACACCTACCGCTCCGGCGGCGCCGGCGGGCAGCATGTCAACAAGACAGACTCCGCTGTGCGCCTGACGCACCTTCCGACGGGCATCGTCGTCGCCTGCCAGAAGGAGCGCTCGCAGCACATGAACAAGGAGAAGGCCATGGCGATGCTCAAGGCCCAGCTCTACGAGTACTACGAAGACCAGAAGAAGGCCGAGATGGACCGCTTCTACGGCGCTAAGTCCGAGAACGGCTGGGGCTCGCAGATCCGCTCATACGTCTTCTGCCCCTACACGATGGTCAAGGATCTCCGCACCGAGTACGAGACGAGCGACGTCGATGGAGTTATGGACGGGCATCTCCAGCCGTTCGTCGAGGCGTGGCTCCAGATGAAGGCGGCGAAGTAGTAGTTGGTAGATGGAAGACAGAAACCTATACGGGCGGGCGGTGGAGCCGGATAAACGCGGAAGGCACAAGACCTTCGGCTCTGCCGTAGGCGCCGCGTTCGCCGACATGATCGTCGAGAAGAACGAGTTCTTCGACTCCCTTGTGGACAACTGGAGACGGCTCTTCCCCGACCAGCCCGCCCGCCCCGGCCGCTACGAGGACGGCAAGATATTCATTTACGTAAAGAACGCGCCGACGCTATTCCTGATGCGTCCGCGTCTTCCGACAATCAAGCGGCGTCTCGCGGCACTCCCCGGGGCTCCGAAAAAAATTGAACTGCGACTGGAGGCACACGCATCATGATTCTCGCTTCACTTGTCCTCGCGGCGACTTTCACGCGCACGATGGAGCGCGTCGCGACGCTCGACCCTGCGTTTTCGCAGTCGGTTTACGACTCGCGCGTCGTCCAGCTCCTCTACGAGCCGCTTCTTAAGGTCGACTACCTCGCGCGCCCCTACAAGCTGACGGCTGGCTACTGCGAGCTTCCCGAAGTCAGCCCCGATGGTCTCGTCTACACGTTCCGCACTCTGCACGGCCCCGCAAAGGACGTTGTCGACAGCATTGAGCGTCTGCGCGATCCCGATCTCGTCTCGCCGAACAGCTGGCTTCTCAAGAGCGTCGACACCATCGAGGCGACAGACGAGAACACTGTCGTCTTCCGCATGAAGAGCCGTTGCCACTTCTTCCCGTGGCTGATGGCGATGAGCCCCGCGTCCGTAAGGCGGCCCGACGGTTCCGGCACCGGGCCTTTCGAGCTCACGAGGTGGCGCAAGAACCACGAGATGGTCTTTACGCGCAAAGTTCCGGAACCGGGTAAGTTCGACACCTTGCGCTATCTCGTCATTGACGACCTCTCGACGCAGTGGCTCATGTTCCTCAAGGGCGAACTCGACTTCCTCGGCGAAATCTCCAAGGACAACTGGGACGCCGTGATGGGCAAGGACGGCAACCTCGATCCCCAGCTCGTCGCGGAAGGGGTGAAGCTCTATTCTATTGCGACGCTCGACACTTTCTACATCGGCATAAACCTGCGCGATCCCGTTCTCGGGCCGAACAAGAAGCTTCGCCAGGCGCTGAACGCTGCGTTCGACTATCCGCGATGGGAGGAATACTTCTCGAAGCGCACTGCGCCTTCGGACGGTCCCGTTCCGCCAGGTGTCGACGGCAAGCTTGTCTCGCCGTTCCCGTATGCGTTCAACCTTGAGCTGGCGAAGAAGCTCGTCGATGAGGCGGGCTACCCTGGCGGCATAGACCCCAAGACCGGGCGCCGCCTTACGCTTACGCTTTCGTTCGGCAAGGCGTCCACTTCGACGCGCGAGATGGGCGAGCTCCTTGCGTCGTTCTACGAGAAGATCGGCATCAAGCTCGAGCTTGCGTTCCAGACGTGGGATGCGTTCCTCAAGGCGGTGAACGAGGGGCGCGTGCAGCTCTACAACATGGGCTGGGTCGGCGACTATCCTGACGCCGAGAACTTTCTCCAGCTTTTCTACTCCAAGAACGTGAGCCCGGGGCCAAACCATTCCCACTACATAAACCCCGAGTTCGACCGCGCCTACGACGCGGCGATGGCCGCGCCAACGCGGGAGGAGCGCAACCGCAACTGGGCGATCTGCCAGGAGCTTGTCCGCGAAGACTGCCCGTGGATCTTCGGCCACTACAGCAAGTCGAACTCGCTTGTGCGGCCACGTGTCGGCAACTACGTGCCGAGCGACTTCCCGTATGGGCAGGAAGTTAATTTCACGGTTAATGAATAATTTTAACGCAGAGACGCGTAACCGCCGCGCAAGCGGGGCTCGCGATTTGTAGCGAGCCAAGCCGAGCGGAGCGAGTGCCGAGAGTACGCAGAGAAAGTTTGGAAGAGCTTTGGGATGAAGACTCTGTATATAGAAAGGTCGACGGGAGAAGGGCGTAACGGCGACTGGGCCGAGAGTCTCGACCTTGACGGCGTGGAGCGCATAGTCGTGGGGACGGGCCCCGGTAGCTTCGCCGGAATCCGCTCTGCGCTTGCGTTTGCACAGGGCTACGCGCTTGGTTCGAAGTGTGAAGTGCTGGGTCTTCCCTCGCCTTGTGCCGTTGCCGCGCAAGTCTACGCTGATGGTGCCGACTTCCCGCTCGCGGTCGTAGGCGACGCGCGGCGCGGCAAGTTCTGGATTGCGCTTTTCGATGGGCTAAAGCTCGTCTGCCCCGTGTTTCAGGTTGAAAAAGACCTTCTTGAAATGCGTGTCCCGCTTTCGGCGAAGGTTGCGACGAGCGACGAGTCGCGCATTGGCGCGCTTCTTGCGGAGACTTTTGCCGAGCGCTACATAGGGGGTGTGAAGTCGACGGACGAGGGCCTTCGGCTCTTTGCAGAGGCGAATCCCTCGATTCTCACGCCCGAGCCTTTGCCAATCTACCTAAACCCCGCCGTACGCACTTAGCCCTGGCTGTTTCTGTAGTCGCGCATCGACATGCCGAAGCGCTTCCTGAACAGCCGCTTTAGGTTGTCGGGATCGTTGAAGCCGCAGTTCTTTCCAATCTGTAGAATCGTATGGTTCGTCTTGACGAGTTGTCGCCGTACTTCGGCAAGGCGGACATTCAGGATTTCTTCGAGAACCGACTTTCCGCAGACCTGTCGGAACCTGATGTCGAGAAGCCCACGCGATACTCCAAGATAAGAAACCACGTCGCCCACGCGGATGCCTTCGCAGGCGTGTTCGGCAATGTAGCTACGGGCCTTCTCGACCAGAGCCGTGGCCGGCGGAATGCGTGTCGAAGACGCTCTCTCGAAAAGGTGCGTTCCCGCGACGCGAATCGTGAGGCGAGGCGTCTTCCTGCCACGCAGAAGGCGGTCTAGCGTCTGCGCTGCCTTGTAGCCGAGTTCGCGAAAAGGCAGCTGAAAGCTTGAAAGCGGTGGACGTGCGCTCCCCCATACAAGAGGATCGTTGTCGCAGCCAACGACCGTAACCTCCTGCGGGACCTTTATCTCGAGTTGTTCGCAGCCGGTAAGCACCATTCTTGCGAAGAGGTCGTTTGCGCCGAATACGGCGGCGGGCTTTGGAAGTTTTTCGAGCCATTTGCCCATCTCGCGTGGCGAGATTACTGGATTGACGGCATCGTCTGGAACCTCGCCGAGTGTGTCACCCGTAAAGACGAAGAGCTGTGCTTTGCTTGGCAAGGCGGAGCGAAATCCTTTTTCGCGCTCAATTGACCATGGATAGCGCATCGCGCCATGTACGAAGCCGTATGACGCGAAGCGGCCAAGCGAGGCAAGGTAGCGCGCCGCATCTCGCCCTATTGATTCGTTGTCGAGCAGAAGTGTGCGGCAGTTTTCGTTTTTCTCGTAAAGCGGCACGAGGTGGTCGTTTGTGACAACAAACTTCAGCTTTGGGTTTTCGAAAAGCATTTGTTCCGACATCTCGGTGACGCCATAGGCAATCGAGAGCAAAACGCCGTTGGCGTTTTTGAGGGCGGCTTCAAGCACGCCGTTGGCGATGTCAGTGCGAGTGTTTACAATCTGGATGCTCCAGTCTGTATGTTTGCTTGCATAGTCGAATACGCCGGACATTTGTTCGCGCCCGTCGTTTCCATTCGTTGGTATAGCCACCACTACATTTGCTTTTGAGAGTCGCATGGTAATATTATAGCAAAGTATTAATGAAAATGCCGTGTATCTTTTATTTAAAATGCAGCGTTTCTATCTTGCCGCCAGAAATTGCAAGTGCTATAATTCATGGTGTTAGGGGAAGTAAGCGTGGACAGAAATTGCGGCGAAAGCAATTAAGTCCAAAAAGAAAGGAACGAAATGAAAGCGAAAACATGGCTGGCGCTCATCGGCGGCATTGCACTATTCGGTTCACAATCCACGGCGGAAACGCCTGACAAGTTCCTTCGCTATGTCGAGGCGACGGGGTCGCAATATGTCGATACTGGCATCGTCGGACGCTATGGCACCAAGGCCGAGTGCAAAGTCGAGTGGATGGATTTCGCCGATAGTTCATTCCTCGCGTCTCGTACAGGGTGGGGTGATTCGCGCCTCTACTTTTGCTACTGTCTCAATGCCAGCGGCAACATGTATACGGCGCAGGGGAAAGGCGAAAATGTCAACAATGGGCAAGACCTGCGTTTCGAGAAGAATCGCATCTACAACTATGTGTCCGAGTTCTCCGCGGTTGACGGCAACAACATGTCCACGAACACGATCACAATCGATGGAACTAAGGTATTTGCTAAGGCCACCACCGCGCTTGATACTGGCAAGAATCTCTACGTGTTCGCTCTTAATGTCAACAACACGGTCAATGCCAAGTCAAAGACACGCTGCTACGGGCTGAAGATCTGGCAGGATGGCACACTTGTGCGCGACTTCAAGCCCTGTCTCAAGGACAATCGCGCTGGACTCTACGATGCCGTGTCTGACACCATCTTCTACTCTGGCTCCGGCACAGACCTGACCTACGACACGAACTGCGATGTGCCCGACGCTTTTATTGACTACGTTGAATCCTTCGGCAACTCCTACGTCGACACCGGTGTAACCGGAAAATCCGGCACTTCCGCGAAGATGGAGGTCGTCCTCAAGTACAACTACGACAATGCTCTGCTCGCATCTCGCGACGGCAATAACCGCTTCTACCTCATCCACAATGGCGGCAGCAGCAAATGGGGATACGGCTACGGCGCTTTCAGCTCATTCGGTTCCTTCGTGTTGGACAAGAAGTACTACGTCGAGTCGTCGCTCGCCGTCGGTTCGCAGGTAATCAAGATTGGAGAAGACGGGCCGGACGGCGCTACGACGACATACATTAACGCCACAACTGCGACCCCCATCGACACCGGACGCAGTATGTATATCTTCTGCTGCAACCAGAGCGGCAGTGCGCTCGCCAAGCAGTATTGGGGCAAGGCGCGCATCTACTGGCTGCAGATTTTCCAGGACGGCGTGATGGTGCGCGACTTCAGGCCTTGCCTCAAGTATGGCGAAGCGGCGCTTTATGACGACGTGTCGAAGACGATCTTCTATCCAACGGGCGATCCGCTCGGATACGACAACTCCGTTGCGGCGAACGCCGATGAGCTTGTGTTCGTAGACTACATAGAGTCTGATGGCTTCACGCACCTCGATACGCAAGTTGCCGCCAACTCTCCGACACGCGCGACCGGCACGTTCAGCTGGACGCAAATGCGCACTGCGAACGAAGAAAAGCAGTATCTCGACGAAAATCACCATTCCTATCTCGCCTGTGGATGCTACAACAGTAGTTCTGATGCTAATCGTTTCTACATGATTGACCAGACGGGGCAGAAGTTCTGGGTGGGATATGGCAACGACAGTGATACCTGGGGATCGATCGGCACGGCTTCGGCAGACGTAAAATACTTTTTCGACATCGCCTTTACCGCTGGTTCTCAGCCGTTTACACTTGCCCAAGATGGTGCTACGACGACCAATTCCTACACGTGGACCTGGTCGGGCGACGCCTCTGGTTGCAGCAATCTCTACCTCTTCGCCTGCAACGACGCGAAGAACAAGAAACCGATCTACCGGTCCGCTGCGCGTTGCTACGGGCTTACGATCTACCAGGGCGGCGTGACGCCAGTTCGTAATTTCAAGCCGTGCATAAAGGACGGACAGGCCGCGCTCTACGATACGATCTCTGAGCGTGTCTTCTATCCCGTCCCCGCCATTCCCGCCGAAGGCAATACGGGAGCGGCGACGGACGAATCGGCGCTCTCTCCTGTCGAGGCCTATCTCGAATATGTCGAAACCGATGGCACGCAGTATATCGATACGGGCGTCATCGGCAAGGCGGGGACGACCGCCGAATTCATCGAGGCGAATCTCCGGCCAAACGTTGGTGATGGCAATGGCGAAGAGTGCTTCCTAGGCGTTCGTGACAGCAATGTCGATCATCGGTTTTTCATGTGGTATCATGCCGCCAAAGATACACTTGGTCTTGGCTATGGTGGCTCTTATTGGCGTCCTAGTAAGAATGATCCCGACACGCCTGCGGCGCAGTGGAGCGTAGGCTATGAAAATGTTTATCGGCTATACTATGACACGACGACGCACGCCAAGGTCGAATTTTCTACCGGTTCGCAGAAGGTGACGACCATTAATGATTCCACGGGCGAACGATTGGTCATTTCGCGACGGACGCTCACCGACGACATCGACACTGGCAAGGCTCTCTATATCTTTGCTAGAAACAACAATGGGACGCCAGATTCGTTCGCCAAGTCACGGCTCTACTGGATGAAAATCAAGCAGGACGGGACATGGGCACGCAAGTTCCAGCCGGTCCGTCTCAAAAACGGTCTCGTGGGGCTTTGGGATCATGTCGAAGGGAAGACATATCTTCCCAAGAGTGCAACCGGCGGTTTTGCCGCCTTCAGCGCGGTCGGCCCGGAGACAGGAAAGATATTCAAAGTTCCGTTCGTGATAGTCATTCGTTGATGTTGCCGTTGGCCGATAAGTCGTCGGCTTCTATGGCTTTTCTCTGTCAGCCTGTTTCATGACGGGGAATGCTAACTTGTCGGTTTAGGCATACATTGTCGAAATCCGCTCGCTGCTGGATTTTTGCTATAATGCGCACATGAGGATTCCAATTGCATTTTCGCTGGTGGCGCTGCTGGCGTTATTCGCGGCGGCAGAAGAGACGTGGACGATGGGCGCCCCGCGCACATGGGCGCGCGACAAGGACGCCATCAAGCTGGAGAAGCTTCCAGACGGCGGCTTCGAGGTGCGCTATGCGAGCGATACAGACTGGTGCGTTAACGGCTTTCCGCGCATCGACGTGAAGCGCGGCGACATGTTCGAGATGACATGCGACACCGAAGCGCTCGCTGACGCGCCTGGTTTGAGCCCCGTCGGATTCAGCGCAATCTTGCGCGATGAAAGCGGCAAGGAAGTCTCCTGGTCGTTTGGCGGCGGACATGCGAAGCCAGGCGAATCCGTCAAGACTGCCTTCATGGTGCCGCGCGGTGTCGCCACTATCCAGCCGCGCATGCTCGGCAGAGGCGCTGTCGGCGTGCGTGTGCGGAACTTGCGCGTCAGGCGGACGGGAAACATCCTGCCGGCGTCTTCCGTGGCGCATGGCGGAGACGTACTTTCAAACGGCCTGTTGTGCGGTATCATTGACGGCGCGCGATTCTGCGTGGCGGATGGCCGTACGGGGCGCACGTGGAAGCCGGCCGATGTCCAGCGAATTCGCGACGAGGAGATTTCGCGGTGGCAGGAGCCGAATGGCTCGGTCCACATTGAGTTCATAAACCCCGAGACGCTGAAGCGCTGGCGGACATCCTATCGCATCGAGGAGGATTGTCCGGAAGTTGTCGTGACAGTGGAAAGCGAGGGGGAGATGAAGTCGTCAATCGCCTATCCCGACGCCTTTGCCACGCAGAAGGGCGACCGGCTAATCGTGCCGATGAACGAGGGTATCAGCTATCCGGCGGACGAGCCGGACGAGATACCGGGCCGGCTCATCGCCTACGGCGGGCACGGCATCTGCATGGCGTTCTTCGGCGTGCAGGACGACGCGACGGGCGCTGGCTGGATGGCGATCATCGAGACGCCGGACGACGCGTCGATGGTAGCGAAGCGCGACGCCGAGACGAAGCTCTGGACGATTGGCCCAAGCTGGGACGACCAGAAGGGGAAGTTCGGCTACGCGCGGCGCGTCCGCTATGTCTTCTTCGACAAGGGCGGGTATGTCGCAATGTGCAAGCGCTACCGCGCCTATGCGAAGAAGATCGGGCTTTTCAAGCCGTTCTCTGAAAAGGCGAAGGAGCGTCCGCTTGTTGACCGGCTCCTCGGTGCGGCGAACATCTGGTGCTGGGAGAGGGACAAGCTCGCCGTCGTCTCCAATCTTGTCGAAGCGGGAATCGACCGCTTCCTTTGGAGTGGCGGCGGCACGCCGGAAGAGGTGTCGGCGATGTCCGCCATGCCCAAGGTGCTCGTGAGCCGCTACGACGTCTACCAGGACATCTACCGTCCCGACCAGCTGAAGAAGCTCGGACGCAAGAGCGGATGCAACACTGAGGCGTGGCCGCACGATATCGTCTGGAACAGCGCCGACTCTAACGACTGGCGCCATGCCTGGGGCGTCAAGGCGAAGGACGGCGAATGGACCTACTGCGCGATGATGTGCGACAGCGTCGCGCCCGCCTACGAGCGGAGGAACGTCGTCGAGGAGCTGAAGACGAAGCCGTTCAACACGCGGTTCATCGACACGACCGTCGCCTCGCCGTGGCAGACATGCTGGAATCCCGCCCATCCGATGACGCGCTCCGACAGTCGCCACTGGAAGATGGAGTTGTTGCGTATTCTCGGCGACGAGTTTGGGCTCGT
This sequence comes from Kiritimatiellia bacterium, assembly GCA_017406465.1. Lineage (GTDB taxonomy): Bacteria > Verrucomicrobiota > Kiritimatiellia > RFP12 > UBA1067 > UBA1067. Next base: position 74,802 of record JAFQYM010000013.1, read on the forward strand.
CGTCGGCAGCGAGACGGGGCACGACGCGAGCGTGCCGTTCTGCGACTACTATGAGGGGATGCTCTCGCTCGGGCCGTACCGCGTGCCCGACGCGGGGCGCAATATCAGGCAGGTCTGGACGAATGTGCCGGAGCGCGTCGAGAAGTACCAGGTTGGCGAGAAATACCGCCTGCCACTGTGGGAGCTCGTGTACCACGAGTGCGTCTGCGCCCAGTGGTACTGGGGAGACCACAATGCCAAGCTCCCGGACATCTGGTGGAAGCGCGACCTCTTCAACGTCCTCTACGGTACGATGGGCATGTACATTGTCGTAAACCGCCAGTGGCCCGACGAAAGGGATAGGTTCGTGCAAAGCTATCGCATGACTTCGCCAGTCGCCCGCGCTACTGGTTATAGCGAGATGACGGGACACCGCGTCCTCTCCGCCGACCGCAAGGTCCAGGAGAGCCGATTCTCGGACGGCACGGTCGTCACCGTCAACTTCGGCGACGAGCCGTTCGTGCTCCCCGACGGCGAAACGCTTCCCGCCCGCGGACATAGAGTCCGCCTTGGGCGACGTCCCTGACTTGAGAATGAAGGGTCAGAGCTCATTGATACAGTAAAATTGATACAGTAGCCGAGTTTTTTGTATAATGTCCGCATGAGAAAGAACAGGGTTATCGAGCAGAACAGGTGCTATCACCTTGTCAGCCGGCTTGCGCACCGGGCGTTCTTCCTCGACGACGGGGAGAAGGACCGCGCGGTTGCGCTGATGCGTCGTGTAGAGGCAGGAGTAAAAGCTAGCATGAGTTACTGTATCAATAGAGCTGTATCAATAAGCTGACCCTTTTGACCCCGATCTATGTTAGCCTTGACTAACGGGGGGGGGGTGATATAATATATTAGTAATCGATTTTTCAGGAAAGGACGCACCACGTGAAAAAATTGCTCTTGATTGCCTCTGTGTGGATGGCGGCTGCCGCGCCGGCCGCTCTTGATTACACGGCGTTCGCCCACAAGGCGGCGATTGCGCTTTCCTATTCGGGCGAATCGCTCGCCGGATTTCCGCTTCTGGTGAAGGTCGTCGCGGGCGACGGCGGATTCTCCTATGCCGACTGTGCGCTTGACGGCGGACAGGACGTGCGCTTCGCCTCCGCCGAAGGCGAGGAACTGCCGAGCGAGGTCGTGGAATGGAACGAGAACGGGACGAGCGAGTTCTACGTCCGCATTCCCGAGCTGGCACCGTCCACGGTGATCTACATGCTCTGGGGCAACGCCGCCGCCGGCGCGCGGGACGCAACCGCGCGCGTATTCTCCCCGGAAGACTACCTTCTTTCCTGGTCTTTCGAGGAATCAGGGAATCTCGCCCTCGACGGCACCGGTGCAAGCGCGCATGGCATCGCCGTCAACAGCCCGGCCGTCGCGGCGGGCGTCGCTGGCAAGGCGCGGGAATTTGTTTCCGCCTCGAAACAATCCTTCCGCCTTGTCGCGCCGTCGTGGGAGTCACTTCGCACGGCTGCGTCCTACACCTACGAGGGGTGGGCGAAATGGGATGCCCTGCCGTCGGCCAAGGCCCAGATTTTCGGCATTTCGCGCAACAACTGGCACGAGGGGTCGTTCGTCAATCTCCAGACGGACGGCAAGATCGAGATGAAGGACGGCAATGGCAGCAGCGCCAACCTAACATCCGCCGCCCTCGAGACCGGCGTCTGGCATCACCTGATGTTCACGCACGACGGTTCGACCGGGCGCGGTACGCTCTATGTCGATGGCGTGGAAGCCGCGCACACCACGAAGGTCTTCACACGCACGTCCACCGATTATTCATATGACGTCGGCACGAGCCGCTGCACCGGGTATATCAACAATTACTTCGGCGGCCTCGTCGATGAAGTGCGCGTGGCGGGCGTCTGCCGGAGCGCGGACTACGCGGCGGCAACCTATACGAATGTCGTCGACTACGGGAACTTCGTTTCCTTCGCGAACGCCGACGCGACGGCGCTGCCGTCTTTTGCGCCGGCGGCGAAGCAATACACCGTGAGCGTTTCCGCCGGCGCGGGCGGTTCGGTTTCGGAGCCGCTCGATGGCGCGCTCTATGACGCAGGCTCTGTCGTCGAAGTCACGGCAATGCCGACGGACGACACTACCGCCTTCTACGCCTGGGACGGCAACTGCCCGACGCTTCAGGTTTTCACTGCATCGCTTAAGCTCCCTGTCGATCAGCCGCGCAGCGTCACGGCGGTCTTCGGTCGCGCGTGGCATGTCCGCGCGGCGGATGGCGACGACGCGACGGCGGACGGCACGTCTTCCGCGCCATACGCGTCGCTCGAAGCGGCTATTGCCGCCGCAACCGCGGCGGGCGACTTCCCGGCGGTCGTGCTTGTCGGCGACGGCGAATACACGCTTACGTACGCCTCCCCCACCGGCGACATCAGCGGCGACGACGGCGGCTGCAATTATGCCATTCTCGTCGCGGACAAGATTGCGATACGCTCCGTGAACGGTCCGGCGGCCACGTCCATCAACTGCGCCTACCAGAACAACCGTGGCGGCATCGAATTCAACAATCCCGGCTCGGTGCTCGACGGTTTTTGCGTCACGAACGCCTACGCGGCGAACTGGAATCTTCGCGGCGCGCTCGTCCAGCTGCGCGCGGGTCACGCCCAGAACTGCATCTTCGGCGATTCGCAGATAAACGCCCAGAATTGCTCTGGCGTGAACCTGACGACGGGGTGGATCCGCAATTGCGTCTTCCGGGGGTTCAAGACGAATTCAAACAGCGGCCACGGCGGCCCGCTGCGGACGCTTGGCGGCATCATCGACAGTTGCGTCTTCTCCAACAACTCGCACAACGCCGGAATCCGCATCAATAACTCGCTCGTCCGGAACTGCCTTTTCGCCGACAACAGGACGACGCTGAACAATTCGACCTACGGCAACGGCGGCGCGCTCTACGACACGGGCGAGAACAACGGCCGCTCGCTTGCCGAAAATTGCACGTTCGTGGACAACTACGCACAGTATTACGGCGGTGCGATCTACGGCGCGTGCGCGGCCGTGAACTGCGCCTTTGCAGGCAATAAGGCGACGCAGGCGGCTAACGGGCAGGACTTCTACAATACGGCTGTCGCATATTGCGTCGCGCCGACGGCGCCGGCCGGAGACGGAAACAAGACGGCCGCCGCAGGGGTGGCGGACGCGGCAAACGGCGACTACTCGCCGACGAGCGTCTCGGCGACGCGCGACGCCGGCTTCGTGTTGAATTGGCTCTACGAACCCGGGCGGATCGACTTCGCCGGGAACGCGCGCGTCTTCAATCTCCCCGACATCGGCGCGTTTGAATACATCCCGACGGGCGACGAGTTCGCCGTTTCCGTCATTGCCGACGCCTATACTGGAACCGACACGCTGACCGTCCACTTCACCGCGACAATCGAAGGCGCGGACGAAGTGACATACGCCTGGGACTTCGGCGATGGGAAGAAATCTTCCGAAGCCGCGCCAGTCCATACCTACTCCGCGAGCGGCTATTACACAGTGACGCTCGAGATCGCCGACAAGGCGAACCCGGAGCGCACGGCGTCCTTCGATGGCGGTGACGCCTTCATCAAGGTGATGCCCTCAGTCTGCTACGTGCGCGCGGCCGGCGAATCGACGCCTGTAGAACCCTACGGGACGCCCCAGACGGCGGCCAACGACCTTTACAGCGCCTCGCTCATGCAGCCTGCGAAAATCGACGTCGGCGAAGGGGACATCCCGGTTGGCAACATTGCGGAGTTCTACATCTACGCGCCCATTGAAATTCGCGGGCACGGGCGGGAGGTCACGCGCATCAACCTCGGCGGCGGAAACAAGCGTATCTTCCTCAGGAACGACGATGCCGTTCTCGCCGACCTGACCGTGCGCAACGGCTATGCTGGGGGTTTGTGGAACGAAGGGATGGTGAACATCGACGCGGCGGGCGCGACGGTCACGAACTGCGTGATTCGCGATGGATCGCGCGCGAACGACGGACTCGTGGCAATCAAGGAGGCCGGCGGCCGCCTGATCGACTGCGTGGTCTGCAACGGCACGATGAGCAGCGGACGCGGCGGCGGCGTCAGCGTGCGCAAAACGGTCAACGCCGTTCCAATGGGCATCATCGACCGGTGCGTAATCACGAACAATACCGTGCGTGGCATAAACTCGACATGGGGCGACGAGGCCGCAAAGGGGAGTGGCGGTGGCATACTCGTTTACGGCGGAGCGCGTGCGCGCGTGCGCAACACGCTTGTCGCGAACAACAGGATTGTCGCGGCCGGGGCGGCGCATACGGAAAACTACGGCGTCGGTCTCTATGCCGGCGTGAACGCGGACGTCTCGCTCGAGAACTGCACAATCGTCAGCAACAGCGTCGATTACGGCCATTCGGCCGGTCTTTACGCATGCGCCACGGCGACGCTCGCCGTGACGAATACGGTGGTCTGGGGCAATTTCGCCGGCGGCGACACGGGCACGCCCGCCGAGGACAACATCGGCGCGCGCGACGGCGCTTCTGCGGTATTCTCGCACTGCCTCGCGCCGGAGTTCGCGAATGCGCCTGCGGCCTGGACGGTCGAGGCGTGCAAGTCCGGCGACCCGTTGTTCAAGAATTTCGACGCGGGCGATTATACATTTGGCGGTTCTTCGCCTCTCGCGAACGGAGGCGCCAAAATGGAGTGGATGGCAGGCGCCGTCGATTTGCGGGGGTTCTCGCGGATGCAAGGCAAACCCGACATCGGCTGCTACGAATGTGCCGCTGGCGGAGGCTTGACGATTCTTGTGCGTTAGGCGAAAGCCAAGGGGGGATTCGCGCGTGCGGGAAAACGGCAAACGCCTATGTCACGACCAGGGGAGAATGAAGGGTCAGAGCTTATTGATACAGTAAAATTAATACAGTAGCCGAGTTTTTGGTATAATGTCCACATGAGAAAGAACAGGGTTATCGAGCAGAACAGGTGCTATCACCTTGTCAGCCGGCTTGCGCACCGTGCGTTCTTCCTCGACGACGAGGAGAAGGACCGCGCGGTTGCGCTGATGCGTCGCGTAGAGGAGTTCAGTGGCGTTGTCGTGCTGGCCTACGCGTTCATGTCGAACCATTTCCACATCTTCATCTACGTGCCCAGTGTGGAGGAGATCGGCGAAGGGGAGATTCTGCGCCGCATACGCGTTCTCTACCATGACGCGTCGCTCTCGCAGGTCGTCGCGACGTGGAACAGGCTCAAGACCGAGGAGCAGGAGCTTTTCAAACGCGCGCGTCCGACGAAGAAGTATGTTTCGCGTTTCGAGGCCTACAAGTCCTCGTTTCTCCGCAGGATGTGGAACTCGGCGGAGTTCATGCGGACGTTCAAGCAGCATTTCACGATGTCGTTCAACGGACGCCGCGAGCACAGCGGTACGATGTTCGAGGGGCGGTACCACGAGCGGAACCATCTGGCGGAGGGGCCGGCGATGTGGCGGACGTCCGCGTACATCGACATCAATGCGTGGGAGGCGGGAATCGCGGAGCGGCCGGAGGGCTACCGCTGGTGCAGTTTCGCCGCTGCCGTCCGTGGCGACAGGAAGGCCCGGGCCGGGTACGCCTTCATGTACGGCGGCGGGGAATGGCGCGTGATCCGGGAGTGCCACGAGCAGTCGATGCAAGAGGCGATGGGCGAGGTGCTGAAGGCGCGCGAGGCGGAAAAGGAAGAGTGCCGGGCTGGGCGCGGCGCATCGCCTTCCAGCTCAAAGGCGGATCCTCGGCTGGACATCCCGGACAAAGTCGGGATAGGGCTTGGGAAGGGAAGCGAGAGGACGGCGAAGAGGATACTGGAGCTCCTTGTCGACGGGCCCATGCGGCCGTCTGCGCTAAGGGAGGCGGTCGGCATCAAGAGCCCAATCCACTTTTCCAGGTACTACCTGAGGCCGCTGATGGAGAAGGGCATGATAGAAAGAACCGATCCGGACAGTCCGAAATCGCCCAGACAGGAGTACAAGCTGGCATGAGCTACTATATCAATAATACTATGTCAATAGGCTCTGACCCTTTTGCCCCCCCGTTGTCACCGTCAACTTCGGCGACGAGCCGTTCGTGCTCCCCGACGGCGAAACGCTTTCGGCCCGCGGGCACCGCGTCCGCCTTGGGCGACGTCCCTGACTGTGGCTGGCGGCCAAGAAAGTTTGCCCGCAGGGAGCGAATTTTTGATATAATGCGCTCATGAGGATACGCGGCAGGAAAGGGCAGACGGCCGTCGAGTACGTGCTTGCGCTGTGTGCGCTTCTTGCCGTAGTCGGCGCGATGTGGTACCTCGTCTTGGCGTCGCAGAAGAGCGTCGTCAGGACGGAAAACCTTGTCAGCTCCGACTATCCTTAGAATGAAAGGAACGATGAAAATGATGAAAGCGCTAAGAAAAGGACAGACGATGGTTGAGTACATCATCATTGTCTGCCTTATCGCAGTCTCGCTTATCGCGGTGTTCACATACCTGAGCCGCGCGATCGGCAAGAAGGCAGCAGGCGCCGCGAGCCAGCTTTCCGAAGAGGAAGGCGACAAGGCGAAGTCCGCAGCCGATTCGATCAGCGAAGACTCGCTAAAGCAGCTCGGCGAAGACTGAGGGAGGGGGCTTCATGTCCTTCCGTCGAGGACAGGCGATGCTGGAGACGGCTCTCGCCGTCCTCTTCATCACTGTCCTCTTTCTCGTCGTGTTCCAGGTCGCGCACATGGTCACGACGAAGATCCTCCTCGATCATGCCGCAGCCCGCGCCGCGCGCGCGAAGGCCGTCGGCTTCAACGAATGGATGTGCCTCAAGTCGGCGCGTGTTGCGATGATTCCTGTCGCCGGTCGCCGCCTGTGGCCCGAGGAAGGAGAATACGACGAGGCATCGCTCGTCCCGATCTACATGACGACAGAGCACGAGTCGATGGCGCGCGGAATTCTCGAGTACGAGCGCTGGAGGACGATGGACGTGGACGTCGATTCCGGTGGCGGCATCGGAGCCGAGGTCTCCGCCCGTGTCGCGGTGGATGTGCCGCGTTTCTATTCGCGCGGCGACGAAGACTCCGACACGACGGAGATAGTCGGCGAGTCGCGTATTGAATCGCACTTTCCGCTATACATGAACAACCAGGGGCTTTGACATGAGACGCGGACAGGTCGCCATATATCTTCTGATGGTGCTTGTGGCGCTTTTCCTCGTGGCGCTTCTCAACGTCGACGTGTTCGACGTGGTGCGCGGCAAGAACCGTGTGCAGAACGGCGGCGATGCGGCGGCGCTCGCGGCGGCGCGAAAGCAAGGCCGGATCCTCAATGAAATCGGCAAGCTCAATATCGCCCACCTTGTCGCGGCGGCGCAGGACGATGCGCGGACTTGCGAGGAACTTACGATGGAGCAGCGGCGGCTTGCGCTCTTGGGTCCCGTGGAGGCGCTTCGCCTTGCGAACCATGCGGCGAAGAAAAACGACATGGAGGTGCGCGACGAGTTCGCGGAAATCCTGCGCGAGCATGTCGCGGAGATACGGCTTGTCTATTCCGGCGGCACCAACGAGGAAGGCGAGCCGTACCCGGAGCCGTATCCGGGCGCTTGGACCGAATATGCGACGGCGATAGAGAACGTCATCTCCGAGGGGCTTGCCTGTGGTCCGGACAATGTCGAGTTCTACGGCGCGCAGGGGGGGCACTACCTTCTCATGAAGGACTTCTACCACGCGATCGCAGGCGAGAACTGGTGCTGGTTCCACTGGCACGCCGAGGGGCTCTTGAACAGCTATTCTTCCTATATGGACTGGTCGCCGCTTCCGACGAGGAGCGAGAATTCGATGGAGAACAGCGAGATCTTCAATCTCCACGTCCGCGCATGGAAGGGCGCAATAACAGATCTTCTCTCGACGAACGAGATACAGCACATCTGCCGAACCTATGGCGACGGCGAGATTCCGCAGGAGCAGCTTGCGGAGTCAGTCATCCTCACGAACCGCGACCAGGTATGGTTCCTTTTCGAGAGCGAGCGCTGGGGCCGGTGGTTCAATGGTCTTTCGCTTGCTGATGAAGAGGACGGCTACGAGTTCCCGATAGTGGGCGAGATCAAGCCAGAGTACAACGTTCGCGGATGCGCGGCGATCACGAGGTGCATAAAGGAAGTCGAGTCGGTCGCGCTTGAGTCGACTTCGGACGTCGTGTGGGCGGCGGGCGCGAAGCCGTTTGGAACGGTGGAGAACTTCGAGGGAGAGACAGACGTGGTGACGGCGCTCAGCTCGTTTGTCGTTCCGTGTTTCACCAATGTGCGCCTCGTGCCGCTCGACTCTGTTGGCGGGGAGGACCTTTCGACGGCGGACTACGGCTGGGTGACTCACATCCGCAAGCACCTGCCGTACTATCTCGAGCATGGGCCTGTGAATGCGCAGGGGTGTTTCTACTGCCTGCAGCTCCAGACATGGGAGAAGAAGTATTTCCGCGACGGCGGCATAAGATGGCTAAAGTATTACGCCGGAACGTGCATTCGCGGGACGGGCGGCGGCGGCAGCCATGGAGGAACCAGCCATGGGCACTAAGGAGCTCGCCACTACGCTCGTTCCGTGCGGGCATGCGCCCTTGCTCACTCGCTCCGTGGCTCGGAGACTTGGAAGTTCCGGCCAGGCCTTTATGGAGCTGGCGCTTGGGATGCTTGCGCTTGCGCTCGTTCTCTCGGCTCTCTTCGGTTTCACGGCTTATATCCTGAGTTCGCTCAAGATGCAGCGCGATCTCCGAGCCGACGCCGGGCGCGGTGCGCTCAACTCGGGCGGCGGCGAGGAGTCGTATTCCTCGAAGATCGCCGACGATACGGTGGAAGTAGAGCCGCTTGCGGCAACGTATATCTTCGGCTCGTCCGAAGTGGAAGTAAAGGAGGAAGTCCACATCCCCGCGATGTCTGGTCTTGATCTATGAAAAACGCAATCATTAGAACGGCGGCGAATGTCCGTGCAATCACTGGCGTAGACTGCGACGAGGCGTGGGTCGTGGTGCGCGACGGTGGCGAACCGACGCTTTACACCGATTTCCGCTATATTCCGATGGCGCATCGCGTCGCGCCGAAACTAAAGGTCCGCGACATAAAGCATTTTGGGCCAGACCTCAAGCGGCTCTGGGGCGGGAAGGGCGCCTCGTCGCGCAAAATCGGCTTCGAGAAGGCGATATCCGTCGCCGAGTTTGAAAAGCTCAAGAAGATTCTCCCCCGCGCGAAGTTCGAGGACGTCACGCGCGACCTTGCCAAGCGTCGTTCGGTAAAGACGCCTGACGAGATCGAGAAGATGCGTGCGGCCGTGCGGCTCAACGACGAGATATGGCGAGATGCGTCGCGTAAGTTCAAATCGGGCATGACCGAGCGCGAGATGGCCGGCATCATAAGGTCGATGATGTTCGACCGTGGCGAGGGCGAGGCGTTTCCGACAATCGTCTGCGTCGGCGCAAATGCCGCGGAGTGCCACCATGTTCCCGACGACACGGTCTGGAACGGACGCGATCCGGTGCTTGTCGACATGGGCGTGAAGCTTGACGGCTATTGCTCTGACATGACGCGCAATCTCCTTCCGAAGCGCCAGTCATCGCTCTACCGGAAGGTTTACGATCTTGTCCTCAAGGCGAATCTCGCGGCAATCGCTGCGGTTAAGCCAGGCATTACGGGCAAGGCGCTTGACAAGGTCGCGCGAGACGTCATAAAAAAGGGCGGCTTCGGAAAATGCTTTGGTCATTCCCTCGGGCATGGCGTCGGGTTCGAGGTCCACGAGGCGCCGAACGCGTCGAAGAAGTCGGACTGGGTCCTGAAGCCGGGGATGTTCGTGACGATAGAGCCGGGAATCTACCTCGAGGGGAATCTTGGCGTCCGCATCGAGGATCTCGTCCTCGTCACTGCCACCGGCTGCGAAGTTCTTACCTCAAGCGACAAGTAGCGGCGTCCGAAGGCTCCTTCTCGGGGAGCCCTCGGCGAATACGCCGTATCCCCTCGCTCGGACCTTCGCTCCGCCGCTTTGCCGATGTCGCGTTGTTAGCGGATCTTATGCCATGCGGACGAATTTATGATATAATATGCAAATTTCAAGGAGTTAAAAGGAATGGCTAAACTGACATTCAAAGAGGAGCTGTGCAAGGGATGCGGGCTTTGCGTGACCGCATGCCCCAAGAAAATTCTCGCAATTTCAAAGACAAAGCTGAACCATAAGGGTCACGCGCCTGTAGAGTTGACGAAGCCCGAAGAGTGCGTCGGCTGCGCGAGCTGCGCGATGATGTGTCCAGATTGCGTAATTACTGTAGAGAGGTAGGAAAGGACGGGGCCTCTGGCGACCCCGCACCCCACCCAAGGAATTAAAAATGAGTTCTAAAGTACTGATGAAGGGCAACGAGGCGATCGCCGAGGCGGCGATACGCTGCGGTTGCCGGCACTATTTTGGTTATCCGATCACGCCGCAGACCGAAATCGCGGCGTACATGGCAAAGCGCATGCCGAAGATCGGCGGCACGTTCCTCCAGGCGGAAAGCGAAATCGCCGCGATCAACATGGTCTATGGCTGCGCCTCGACCGGTCGCCGCGCGATGACGTCGAGCTCGAGCCCGGGCATCTCGCTCAAGGCCGAGGGCATGAGCTATCTCGCGGGCGCCGATCTTCCCGCGCTTATCGTCAACGTCCAGCGCGGCGGTCCTGGCCTCGGCGGCATTCAGCCGTCGCAGTCCGACTACTTCTTTATGACGCGCGGCCCCGGCCACGGCGATTTTCATATCATCGTCCTCGCGCCCGCTACGGTGCAGGAAATGGCCGACATGACGCGCCTCGCGTTCGAGCTCGGCGAGAAGTACCGCATGCCCGCGATGCTGCTCGCTGACGGCACGATGGGCCAGATGATGGAGCCGGTCGTCCTTCCCGAAGACACAGTCGATCCCGAGACGATCCCCGCGACAAAGCCGTGGGCGACGACGGGCACGCAGATGAAGCGCGCTCACAACATCGTTAACTCCCTCTACCTCAAGCCCGACGAACTCGAGAAGACGAACTTCGAGCGCTTCGAGCGCTACGCGAAGCTCGAGAAGGACGAGTGCCGCTGGGAGGAATACCTCATGGACGACGCCGAAGTGTGCGTCATCTCGGTCGGCATCACCGCGCGCGTCGCGAAGAACGCGATCGCCGCCGCCCGCAAGGAGGGCATCAAGGTCGGCATGATCCGCCCGATCACCCTCTATCCGTTCCCGAAGGAACCGATCGCCAAGGCCGCCGCGAAAGTAAAGAGCTTCCTCACGGTTGAGCTCAACATGGGCCAGATGAACGAGGACGTGAAGCTCGCAATCGGATGCTCCAAGCCGGTCGCCATGTGCAACCGCGTCGGCGGCATGATCCCAAGCGCCGACGAAGTTCTCGCCGCGATCAGGAAGGAGGCGAAGTAATGGCCATTGTTTTTGAAAAGCCGAAGTCCCTCACGGACGTTCCATACCACTATTGCCCGGGCTGCACGCACGGCATCGTCCACCGTCTCGTCGCAGAGGCGATAGACGCGCTCGGCATCGAGGGCCGCACGATCGGCATCGCGCCGGTCGGCTGCTCGGTGATGGCGTACGACTACTTCAGGTGCGATATGATCGAGGCCTCCCACGGGCGCGCCCCGGCCGTCGCGACGGGCGTCAAGCGCTCGATGCCCGACAATATCGTGTTCACCTACCAGGGCGACGGTGACCTTGCGTCCATCGGCCTCTGCGAGACGGTCTCGACGGCGTGCCGCGGCGAGAACATCACGATCATCTTCATCAACAACGCGATTTACGGCATGACCGGCGGCCAGATGGCGCCGACGTCGCTCATCGGCCAGGTCACACAGACCTCCCCCTACGGGCGCGATGCGAAGACCCAGGGTATGCCGATCAGGATCTGCGAACTTCTCGCTACGCTGGACGCTCCGGCTTATCTCGAGCGCGTCGCCGTCAACTCGGTCGCGCACGTCAGGCAGGCGAAGAAGGCGATACTGAAGGCGTTCAAGAACCAGGTCGAGGGCAAGGGCTTCTCGCTCGTCGAGGTCGTCTCGACATGCCCGACCAACTGGGGTCTCACGCCCGACAAGGCGTGCCAGTTCGTCGAGGAGAAGATGATTCCGTTCTATCCGCTCGGATGCTATAAGGATAGGGGCTAAGAGTTGGAGTTCAGAGTTGGAGTTGGAGATAGGAGTCAGGAGTCAGTAGTTAGGAATAAGGAAAGAAGAGAGTTTGAAATGACCTACGAAACTATAATGGCGGGATTCGGCGGACAGGGACTTCTGTTCTCCGGAAAGGTTCTCGCCCATGCCGCGCTTATCGAGAACAAGGAACTTTCGTGGCTTCCCTCGTACGGGCCCGAAATGCGCGGCGGAACGTGCAACTGCTCGGTGATAGTCTCCGACGATCCCGTCGGCTCGCCGATTATCGCCCACCCGAACGTGCTTATGGTGATGAACGAGCCGTCTCTCGACAAGTTCGAGGACACCGTCGCCGCCGGCGGCACGATCTTCGTCGACTCGTCCCTCATCGCGCGCAAGGTGCGCCGCACCGACGTCGAAGTCGTCTACATCCCCGCGACTAAGATGGCGACCGACATGGAGGCGAAGAGCCTCGCGAACATGATCATCCTCGGCGCTATCGTCGAGAAGCTCCGCTGCGTGAATCCCGACATGGTCGCGACCGCGCTCAAGGAGACGATTTCCGCGCGCAAGGCCGCGCTTCTCGACCTCAACCTTAAGGCGGTAGAGGCGGGGCGCGAGTTCATCCGCGGGCAGAAAGCTTAACACCCAAGACACAAACAAAAAGAAGAAAAAAACAAACAAGGAAAACAGACCCATGAAAAAGCAAGACAAGAAGTACGTATATTTCTTCGGTGCGGGCCAGACCGAAGGCAATGCCAACATGCGCGAGCTGCTCGGCGGCAAGGGCGCGAACCTCGCCGAAATGGCCGGTCTCGGGCTCCCCGTCCCCCAGGGCTTCACGATTACGACCGAGGCGTGCACACGCTACTACGACGACGGCAAGCAGATCGCCCCCGACATCCAGGAGCAGGTGATGGAGTACATCGACAAGCTCGAGAAGTCGGCCGGCAAGAAGTTCGGCGACAAGAAGAACCCTCTGCTCGTCTCCGTCCGCTCCGGCGCGCGCGCGTCGATGCCCGGCATGATGGACACGATCTTGAATCTCGGCCTCAACGAAACGGTCGTCGAGTCGCTCGCAAAGCAGACGAAGAACCCCCGCTGGGCGTGGGACTGCTACCGCCGCTTCATCCAGATGTTCTCCGACGTCGTAATGGAAGTCGGCAAGAAGTACTTCGAGAAGCTGATCGACGACATGAAGTCGAAGAAGCGCGTCAAGAACGACGTCGACCTCACCGCCAGCGACCTAAAGACCCTCGCCTCCCAGTTCAAGGCGGAGTACAAGGCGAAGATCGGCAAGGACTTCCCGACTGACGCGAAGGAACAGCTTTTCGAGGCGATCAAGGCCGTGTTCCGCAGCTGGGACAACCCGCGCGCGAACATCTACCGCCGCGACAATGACATCCCATACAGCTGGGGCACGGCCGTCAACGTCCAGATGATGGCGTTCGGCAACCTCAACAACCAGTCCGGCACGGGCGTCGCGTTCACGCGCGACCCGGCGAGCGGCGAGAAGAAGCTCATGGGCGAGTTCCTCATGAACGCCCAGGGCGAGGACGTCGTGGCGGGCGTCAGGACCCCGATGCCCATCGCGAAGATGGCCGAGGTCATGCCTGAGGCGTTCAAGCAGTTCCAGAAGATCTGCGCGACGCTTGAAAAGCACTATCGCGACATGCAGGACATGGAGTTCACGATCGAGAACAAAAAGCTCTACATGCTCCAGACCCGCAACGGCAAGCGCACGGCTCGCGCCGCTCTCAAGATCGCCTGCGACCTCGTCGACGAGGGTATGCGCACCGAGGAAGAGGCCGTTCTCATGATCGACCCCCGCAACCTTGACACGCTCCTGCACCCGCAGTTCGACGCCGTCGCGCTCAAGCGCGCGCAGCCTTCGGGTCGCGGCCTTCCGGCCTCGCCGGGGGCGGCTTGCGGCCGCATCGTCTTTACGGCGACCGACGCGAAGGAATGGAAGGAGCGCGGCGAAAAGGTCGTTCTCGTGCGTCTCGAGACCTCCCCTGAGGACATCGAGGGCATGAAGGCTGCGGAGGGCATCCTCACGGTTCGCGGCGGAATGACCTCCCACGCGGCGGTCGTCGCGCGCGGCATGGGCGAGTGCTGCGTCTCCGGCTGCCAGGAGATTGTCATGGACGAGGAGAAGAAGCGCTTCACCCTCGGCGGAAAGGTCTTCAAGGAGGGCGACTGGCTCTCCATCGACGGCTCGACCGGCAACATCTACGACGGCGTCATCCCGACGGTTGACGCGAAGATCGCTGGCGAGTTCGGCCGCATCATGATGTGGGCCGACAAGTTCCGCAAGCTGAAGGTCCGCACGAACGCCGACACGCCGCGCGACGCCAAGAAGGCGCGCGAGCTCGGCGCGGAGGGCATCGGACTCTGCCGCACGGAGCACATGTTCTTCTCGCAGAGCCGCATCACGCCGTTCCGCGAGATGATCTGCGCCGACACGGTCGAGGAGCGCCGCATCGCGCTCAACAAGATACTTCCGTTCCAGCAGGACGACTTCGAGCAGCTCTTCGAGGCGCTTGACGGGCAGCCCGTCACGATCCGCTTCCTCGACCCGCCGCTCCACGAGTTCGTGCCGCACACCGAGGACGAGATCGCGCTTCTCGCGAAGACGACGCACAAGCCGATCAGCCGCATCAAGGAGATCATCGACTCGCTCCACGAGTTCAACCCGATGATGGGCCACCGCGGCTGCCGCCTGTGCGTCACGTACCCGGAGATCGCCGTCATGCAGACGAAGGCGATCATCCGCGCCGCGATCAACGTGCAGAAGAAGCACAAGGGCTGGAACGTGAAGCCGGAGATCATGATCCCGCTCACGGGCGACGTCAAGGAGTTCAAGTTCGTGAAGGACATCGTCGTCCACGTCGCGAACGAGGAGATCCAGGCCGCCGAGACGAAGCTCAACTACGAGGTCGGGACGATGATCGAGGTTCCGCGCGCGGCGCTCGTCGCGGGCGAGCTCGCCGAGGAGGCGGAGTTCTTCTGCTTCGGCACGAACGACCTCACCCAGATGACCTTCGGCTTCTCCCGCGACGACGCGGGCAAGTTCCTCGGCTCGTACTACGACAACAAGATCTACGAGAACGATCCGTTCGCCCGCCTTGACCAGGTCGGCGTCGGCAAGCTCATGAAGATGGCCGTCACGGACGGCAAGGCGACGCGTCCGAAGATCCACTGCGGCATCTGCGGCGAGCACGGCGGCGACCCGACCTCGGTCGAGTTCTGCCACAAGATCGGGCTTAACTACGTCAGCTGCTCGCCGTTCCGCGTGCCGATCGCGCGTCTTGCTGCCGCGCAGGCCGCACTCAAGGGCTAAGGGCTCATGAACGTTGTCGCTACTGAGATTCCAGGCGTGCTGATCGTCGAGCCCCAGGTGTTCGGTGACAGCCGCGGCTGGTTCGTGGAGCAGTACAACGCAGGGCGGTACAAGGCCGCCGGAATCGACGCCGACTTCGTCCAGGACAACGAGTCGTTCTCGTCGAAGGGCGTCGTGCGCGGCCTGCATTGGCAGGCCGCGCCGCACACTCAGGCGAAACTCGTCAGGGTAGTGCGCGGCGCGGTGTGGGATGTCGCAGTCGACATACGTAAGGGCTCCCCGACTTTCGGTCGCCACGTCGCAGTGACGCTTTCGGCCGAGAACCGCAGGCAGTTCTACATCCCGCGCGGCTTCGCGCACGGCTTCATCGTCCTGGAGGACGACACGCTCTTCAGCTACAAGTGCGACCGTCTCTATTGCAAGGAGGCCGACAGGGGGATGCTCTTCAGCGACCCCACCCTCGGCATAGAGTGGCCCGATCTCGGCGTCGAGTTAAAGCTTTCTGAGAAGGATGTCAGGCATCCGCTGTTGAAGGACATCGAACCGTGGGAGGAAAAGTGATGGCAAGGAAGGGAATTATACTCGCTGGCGGCGCGGGAACGCGTCTCCATCCGCTTACGCGCGTCGTGTCGAAGCAGCTTTTGCCCGTCTACGACAAGCCGATGGTCTTCTATCCGCTTTCGACCTTGATGCTTGCGGGGATACGCGAGGTGCTCATCATCTCGACGCCGACGGACCTTCCTAACTTCGAGCGGCTTCTTGGAGACGGCTCGGACCTCGGCATGAAGTTTTCCTACAAGGTTCAGGAAGTGCCGAACGGGCTCGCGCAGGCGTTTGTCCTCGGCGCGGAGTTTCTTGGAGACGACGATGCCTGTCTCGTGCTGGGCGACAACATCTTCTATGGCGCCGATTTGCCGTGTCTTCTCAAGGTCGCTGCCGACCGCAAGGAGCCTACGGTGTTCGGCTACCGCGTCTCTGATCCCGAGCGCTACGGCGTCGTCGAGTTCGACGCCGATGGCCGCGCGGTCTCGCTCGAGGAGAAGCCGGCGAAGCCAAAGTCGAACTACGCTGTCGTCGGGCTCTATTTCTATCCAAACGACGTGGTGAAGAAGGCCGCGGTGCTCAAGCCGTCTGCGCGCGGCGAATACGAGATTACGGATCTTAACCGCCAGTATCTCGAGGAAGGTCGGCTTTCGGTCGAGACGATGGGGCGCGGCTTCGCGTGGCTTGACACGGGCACGCACCAGTCGCTCGCGGACGCAACGAACTTCGTGCGCGCACTCATCGAGCGTCAGGGGTTGCAGATTTCCTGCATCGAGGAGATTGCGTGGTCGCGCGGCTGGATCGACGACGCGCAGCTCAAGAAACTCGCCGACGCGTACGGGAAGTCCACCTACGGCGCATACTTGCGTAATCTCGCAAAGTCATCTTCAGGGAACTGACATATGGAATTTGAGAACACGATAGGGCTTGAAACGCACGTCCAGTTGAAGACGCGGACGAAGATGTTCTGCGGCTGTTTGCTGAAGACCGGCTGCGAGCCCAACACGAACGTGTGCCCCGTGTGCCTCGGCTATCCGGGGGCGCTTCCCGTGATGAACAAGGAGGCGGTGAAGCTCACCGTCATGAGCGGGATGATGCTCGGCTGCGAGGTGAACCGCCATGCGACCTTCGACCGCAAGAACTACTTCTATCCCGACATGGCGAAGGACTACCAGATCTCCGAAAACGGGAGTCCCCTCTGCATCGGCGGCGGCGTAGAGATCACGCGCGCCGACGGGACGAAGAAGTTCATCCGCATCAACCACATCCATCTCGAGGAAGACGCGGCGAAGATCAACCACTACGCGACGACCTCGGGCGTCGACTTCAACCGCGGCGGGACCCCCTTGATGGAGATCGTCTCCGAGCCAGACATGGAGTCTGCCGACGACGCAATCGCCTATCTGACCGCGCTAAAGGAAATGCTTGTCTACGCGGGCGTCAGCGACTGCAACCTCGAAGAGGGCAACATGCGCTCCGACGTCAACATCTCGATCAGGCCCGTCGGGGAGAAGAAGCTCGGCACGAAGGTCGAGATAAAGAACATGAACTCCTTCAGCGGCATACACGCCGCGCTCGTCCACGAGGCGAGGCGCCAGAGGGAGTGCATGGCCCATTCTATCCCGATCGTGCAGGAGACGCGCAGGTGGGATCCCGAGGCGATGGAGACCGCTTCGATGCGCTCCAAGGAAAACGCGCACGACTACCGCTATTTCCCCGAACCCGACCTCGTGCCCGTCGAGCTTGACGAGGCGACGATAGAGGAGTGGCGTAAGCTCCTCCCCGAGAAACCCGAGGCGAGGCGCGCGCGCATGGTGGAGGAATACGGCATCGCTGAATACGACGCCGAGGTCCTTTCGCAGCACAAGGAGAACGCCGACTGGTACGAGGCCGCCGCGAAGGGGCTAGACAAGAAGACGGCGAAGGTGCTTTGCAACTTGTTCATGGGCGACGTCATGGCTCTCATGAACGCGAGCGGGAAGTCCATCGGCGAATGTGCGATGACGCCTGCCGCGCTCGCCGCGCTCGTGAAGCTCTCGGTTGCCGGGACGATCAACGGCCCGACGCTCAAGGAGCTTCTCCCCGAGATCTTCGAGAAGGGCGGCGACCCAGAGCAAATCGTGAAGGAACGCGGGCTTGGCGCCGTGAGCGACACGGCCGCGCTTGAGCAATTCGTCGACCAGGCGATTGCCGCGAACCCGGGGCCTGTGCAGGATTACAAGAACGGCAAGAAGGCGGCGGCCGGCTTCTTCGTCGGGCAAGTCATGAAGCTTTCGAAAGGCAAGGCCGACCCGAAGATCGTCGGCGGAATCGTCGCGAAGAAGCTTTCGGCGCTCGCGCTTTCGTTCGTCACCGCGATGCTCGTGCTGTTCGTCGGCTGCACGTCGTTCAAGCCGCAGCAGGTGTGCATGTTCACCGACAGCGATGGCAACATCGTGACTGTTGAGTACGGTCAATCAAAGAAGGACCATGTATCGAAGTTTACAGCCCCGAACGGCAAAGTGCTGGACATGAAGACGAAGCTTGGCGTTCGAGTGACGTTGCCGGACGGGGATGACTTCTTCGCATGGGAGTGTATGAATACGCTTCCGGTAGGGACCATGTATCGCACAGACAACGAGAAATGGTTGTATCACGCCAATGGTATTTCGTGCCGAGTGTTCAAGAAGGCCGTGAACCCGAGCACAGGGCAGGACGACTACCTCGAGCTTTTCGAGGGTGTCATCTGCGAGGGTCCGAAGGAAGACGGAAAATAGCGGCGCAATGAATCCGCTTGACAACATACGCGTCGTTCTCGTCGGTACGCTCTATACCGGCAATGTCGGTTCGAGCTGCCGCGCGATGGCGAACATGGGCATCCGCCATCTTCGCCTTGCCGCGCCGAACCTCCAGAATTCGTGGGACGAGGGTGAGAGGATGGCTGTCCACGCGACCGACATAATGAACGCGCGCGAGGAATTTGCGACTTTCGAGGAGGCGGTCGCGGACTGCGTGGCCGTAGTCGGCACGACCGCGCGCGAGGGACTCTACCGCCAGCACGTCAAGGCGCCGCGCGACTGCGCGGCCGACATTCTCTCAATCGCCGAGACGGGGCCTGTCGCCGTTGTTTTCGGTCGCGAGGACAAGGGGCTTCTAAACGAAGAAGTCGCGCAGTGCACGCACCTTATCAGGATTCCCGTCGACGAGGGGTATACTTCGATAAATCTCTCGCAGGCGGTTCTCATAACGTGCTACGAGCTCTTCACGGCGACGGGGCGGTACGTTCCGCCGCACGAAAAGGCGCCGCCCGCGCCGCAGGCGCAGAAGATGCAGCTCATGAAGAACTGGTCGGCGATGCTTCAGGAAATCGGCTTCATGAAGCCCGAGCAGGCCGACCACTTCATGCAGGGCTTCCACCGCGTGTTTTCTCGCGGAGTGGTGACGAGGGACGACGCCGCTCTCATGCTCGGAGTCGCCCGCCAGGCGATCTGGGCCAAGAAGAACAGCCCAGCAAACGCTTAACGCGACCCTATTTTTGGTATAATTGTCGGCATGAAACGGATATTCTTGTTCCTTGTCGTCAATATTGCGGCGGTCGCGACGTTGACTATCGTCGCGACGATTGTCTGCGGACTCTTGGGCGTTGACCTTGCCGCAGAACTTGGAGAAGGCGGCTATGCGCCGCTTTTGGTGTTCTCGTTCATCTTCGGCATGGCGGGCTCGGTGATCTCTCTGCTGCTCTCCAAGACCATCGTAAAGACGTCGATGAAGTGCCGCACGATAGACGGCACAGAGGGCGAGGCGGAGCGCTGGCTCGTCTCAACCGTCGAAGACCTCGCGCGCCGCGCGAACATCAAGACGCCCGAGGTCGCGATCTACCCGGGCGCGGCAAACGCGTTCGCCACCGGTGCGTTCAAGAATTCCGCGCTCGTCGCAGTCTCGACCGATATCATGGGACAGATGACGCGCGAGGAGCTTCGCGGCGTCCTTGGCCACGAAATCTCGCATGTCGCGAACGGCGACATGGTGACGATGGGCATCACCCAGGGAGTCCTCAACACGTTCGTCATCTTCTTTGCGCACTTGCTTGCGTCGGTGATACACAGTTCACGTGCGCTCGACAGCGGCCGCAATCGGCGTAGCGCCGGCGGTTATGCCATCTATCATCTCACCGTCCAGCTCTTTCAGGTAGCGTTCGGCATCCTTGCCTCGATTGTCGTCATGTGGTACAGTCGCCGTCGCGAATTCGCCGCTGATGCCGGGTCTGCTCGGCTCATTGGCACACCCGCGCCGATGATCGCCGCGCTCCGCCGCCTCGGGAACCTCCAGCCGGGCGTTCTCCCCGACTCGCTCAAGGCGTTTGGCATAAGCGGCAAGCACGCTTCGCTCTTTGCATCGCACCCGTCGCTTGACGACCGCATCAATGCACTGATGAACCTTCCGCCCGACACCGGCGTTTGATAGTATTGAAGAAGGAGGCATGTACGATGAAAAAGATTGTAAGCTGCGCTGTGTTTGCGCTGGTCGCGGGGATTGCCCTTGCGGACGTTACGCCGCTTGAGGCGTCGATCGCGAAGGGCGCAAAGTACCTGCTCGCGAACCAGCAGGCGGACGGCCATTTCTCCGATGCGCAGATGCCGGCCTTGACGGCGCTTCCCCTCTGGGCGCTGAGCGGCTGCGGAGACGCGAGCGAGACGGTCGTCGAGGCGAAGAAGAAGGCGGCGAAGTTCGTCCTTGGCACGCAGCGCGAGGACGGCGGCTTCTATGTTCCGAAACCCGGTCGTGGCGGCTCGGGGCTCGGCAACTACAACACATCCGTGTGCCTCTCCGCGCTCTTCGACTCGAAGCTCGCTCCGACCGCGCCGCTTCTGAAGGCGCGCGAGTATGTCGCCTCGTCGCAGCTCACGGGCGACGATACGATGGCTGGCGGGTTTGGGTACGACAAGGTTTCGCGTCGCCGCTATGCCGATCTCTCCAACACGTCGTACGCGCTTTCGGCGATGGCAAAGACCGCCTCTTTGGAGGAGTTCCGCGAAGGCGGCAAGCGCGTCGACCTCGACTGGGACAAGGCGCTCGCGTTCGTCGAGAACCTGATGAAGAAGGAAGGTCCCGATGCCGGTGGCGCGGCGTACAACGACAGGACGCCCCAGGGCGGTACGGCCACGAACGCGCAGGGGAAGGTGTCGCTCAGGGCCTACGGCGCGATGACGTACGCGGCGGTTCTCTCGATGTGCTCCGCGAAGCTCGACAAGGGCGATCCACGCGTAAGGCAGTCCGTGGAGTGGATGGAGAGGAACTGGTCGGTCGACGAGAACCCCGGCATGGGCAACCAGGGGCTCTACTACTTCTACGACATCATGACGCGTGCGCTCGACGCGGCGAAGATCGACAAGGTTGGCGATCACGATTGGAAGAAGGAGCTTTCGACGAAGATCATTGCTCTTCAGAGGGAGGACGGCAGCTGGGCAAACGAGAACAACCGCTTCTGGGAGTCGGATCCTGTGCTTTGCACGTCGTTCGCGCTTCTCGCGCTTGAGTTGTGTCGGTAGGGATTTTTAACGCAGAGGCGCAGAGTCGCAGAGAGGCAGAGACGCATGGCAAAGCTTGTTGATGTTTTCTTGAAGGGCGGGCCGGTCATGTGGCCGATCCTGGGGCTTTCCATCCTCGGGCTCGCGATCCTCATCTGGAAGGCGTTTGAGTTCCGCGCAGGGCGGGTCAACGCAAAGGGGCTGACGATTGTCTCGACGATCATTACCGCCGAGCCGATGCTCGGCATCCTCGGCACAGTTATCGGAATCATGCAGACATTCGGTGCGCTGAACGGCACTGACGCCAATCCTCTTGCGGCTACCGCCGGCATCGGCGAGGCGCTTATCACGACCGCGGCGGGGCTTATCGCATCGCTGATTCTCCTTTTCCCGTACAATGTGCTTGATTCGAAAGTCGAGGAATGAAACAGGGTCGGACCTTTCTGATCGCAGTAGTTCGACGCAGCTTTAGCTGTGTCAACTACTGTGTCAGAGGGGTCTGACCCTTATGACACAGTAATGAAAAAAAGAAGAAGAGGAGCACGGCTTGAAATGATGTCGCTTATGGACGTCATGTTCCTCGTGCTTGTCTTCTTCATCTACTGCATCTTCGACATGTCCGTTCACAAGGGGCTTAAGGTCGATCTCCCTGATGCTGCAGGCGCCGCGGAAAAAGGCGAGCGGATAGTCGTCACGATTCTTCCCGACGACTCGATGCAGCTGAACGGAATGCCGATGGAGCGCGACGCGATAGTCTCGCGCGTGAGGGAGCTCAATGCCGTTAAGATGAATCTCCCTGTCCTTATTTCTGGCGACAGGAAGTCGTCGCTTGGCACAGGGATAGAGCTTCTTTCCGCGCTAAAGGCCGCAGGAGTGGAGAAAGCCGCTTTTCAAGTCAAGGGGTCTGTTCATTAGTAAAATGAGTCAGCTACAATATCTTTTTTTGAACCATGTAGAACATGTAGATCGTGTAGAGTTTCTGCATGTTCTGCATGTTCTACACGGTTAATTTCGTTGGAAAAGGGGAAATGAGATTCTCGATTGCGGTTGGTGCTTCTGTCGCGGTTCATGGCTTGGTTGCCGTGGGGATCGTCGCCTATATGAAGTATGCGCCAGGCCCGACGACCATTGCCACCCTCGACCTTTCAAGCGTAGATCTTTCCTTCGCTGAAAACGAAGACGAGACCGCGGCAGTTTCGCCGACAATGCCTGCGGCTCCCGAAGTCGAACCGCCGAAACCGCGTGAGGAAAAACCACCGGAAGCCGAAAGGGCAGAAGACCCGCCGCCACCAGATCCCGAAGCGCCGAAGCTTGCGGAACCCGAGCCGGAGCATGAGAAAATGGAGACGCCCGAGCTGAAACCAGAGCCGGAGAAGCCGAAGGTGGAGCATCCTTCCGCGGAGCCAGTGCCCGCCGTGGCGCCCAAACAGGCAAAGATCGACGCGCCGCCGAAGCCGCGCAAGACGATTCGTCCCGATTATCCGAAGGGCGCGCGGCAACGCGGCGAGCAGGGCGACGTGGTCCTTGAAATTCGCGTGAACGCCGCAGGAATTGTTGACCGCGTCGACATCGTTTCGCCCAGCGGATTTCCCGAGCTCGACGAAGCGGCCGTTCGCGCGGCGAGAGCGGCGCGATTCACGCCCGCGAAGTCCGGCGGCTCGCCTGTCGCCTCTACCGCCCGCCTGAAGCTCGACTTCAAGCTCAAGTGAGCCCTTTGGGCGCTGCGGTATGGTATAATATTGAGGATGACAGATTTCTCGAAATTGCTTAACCCCGAGCAGTGCGCGGCGGCTACGGCGGGCGAAGGGCCTCTCCTCGTGCTCGCGGCCGCAGGAACCGGCAAGACGCGCACGCTCGTCCACCGCGTCGCGTTTCTCATAGAGCAGGGCGTTCCCGCCGATCGCATACTTCTTCTTACCTTTACCAACCGCGCCGCGCGCGAGATGCGCGAGCGTGCCGAAAAGCTCGTTGGCGACGAGGTCGCGTCGATATGGTCTGGCACCTTCCACTCGATATGCGCGCGGCTCCTCAGGCGCTACGGCAGCTCCATCGGCTATTCGAGCGGCTTCCAGATTCTCGACGAGGACGACCAGAAGAAGCTCGTCGGAGAAATCATAAAGGCGGTTGCGAAGAACCCGAAGGACTTCCCGAAAAAGGAAGTCGTCGCGAAGATGATCTCCGAGGCGGCGAACGAGTCAAAGCCGATCGAGATGATCGCCGCGAGGTGGCAGACGAAGACCGCCGGCGTCGACCCAGAGGAAATCGCGAAGGTCGCAGAGAAGTACGCCGCGCGAAAGCTCGAGCTCAACTCGATGGACTTTGACGACCTTCTTGAAAACGGACTCAAACTCCTCAAGACGCAGGATAGGATACGCGAGATGCTGCAGGAGCACTTCCTCCACATTCTCGTCGACGAATACCAGGATACGAACGGGCTTCAGGCGGAGTTCACCGACATCCTCGCTGAGCGCCACCGCAACATCATGGCCGTCGGCGACGACTTCCAGTGCATCTACACCTGGCGCGGCGCGCAGATCGAGAACATCATGGAGTTCCCGAAACGCTGGGAAGGGTGCCGCGTCGTGAAACTCGAGCGCAATTACCGTTCCGTCCCCGGCGTCCTCAATGTCGCAAACGTCGTGATGCGCGACGCGCCCAACCAGTTCGAGAAGACGCTGCGCCCCGCGAGAAGCGGCCAGGGCGAGAAGCCCTGCATCTGCAAGCTCTACGACGGGCGTGCACAGGCGGACGAGATTCTCCGCAGGGTGCGCGAATATCACGATCTCGGCTACCGCTGGAGCGACATGGCCGTTCTCTACCGCAGCCACTTCCAGTCTATCGACGTGCAGATGTCTCTCGCCCGCGCGAAGGTTCCGTTCCGCATAACGTCGGGCGTCGGCGTCTTCGAGCAGATACACGTCAAGGACGTGCTCTCGTACCTGCGTCTTCTTGTGAACCCCGGCGACGAGCTTTCGTTCCTCAGGTTCGTCTCGCTTCTCCCCGGCATAGGCGAGGCGAGCGCCCGCAAGTACTGGGAGAAGCTTGCGCGGTCGTTCGACCCGAAGCGCCGCGAGGACTGCGATGCGCTCGGCGGGATGCTCGGCGCAAAGGCGAAACCGCTTTGGCCTGCGCTTGCTAAGTGCTTCTCGTACGCGGAGGGCCATCTCAAGGACGACGAGATAGGCGAGCTCATCGAGGATTTCGTCGACTTCTTTTACGAAGACCATCTTCATCTTGAATGGGAGGAGCAGGAAGCGGCCGACCGTCTCGACGACATCAAGGAACTCGCGGCGCAGATCGCGGGCGGGGACTATGGCGACGACGAGGACGAGGAGAACCCTGGCCGGCATCGTCTTGAGTCGTTCCTCGCGGATGTCGCGCTATTGACAAACCTCGACGCGCGGCGAAACGAGCCCGACTCCGACAAGATGACGCTTTCGACGATTCACCAGGCGAAGGGAATGGAGTGGCCGGTCGTGTTCGTGCCGTGGTGTTCCGAGGGAATGTTCCCGAGCCCGAAGGCGAGCGAGGAAGGGCGGCTTTCCGAAGAGCGGCGTCTTTTCTATGTCGTGGTGACGCGGGCGAAGGACCGCCTGTGGCTTGGCTCGCCGATGATGCGGAAGATGCCAGACGGCGGAATGTTCCCTGTCGAGCCGAGCTTGTTCATCAAGGAGATA
>JAFQYM010000014.1 GCA_017406465.1 Kiritimatiellia bacterium
GGCGCCATCCTCGTCGTCTCCGCCGTCGACGGCCCGATGCCCCAGACGCGCGAGCACGTCCTTCTCGCCCGCCAGGTCGGCGTGCCGAAGATCGTCGTCTTCCTCAACAAGTGCGACCTCGTCGAGGACGCCGAGATGCTCGACCTCGTCGAGATGGAAGTCCGCGAGCTCCTTTCCAAGTACGACTACGACGGCGACAACGCTCCCGTGATCCGCGGCGCGGCCTATCCGGCCACCCAGGCGGCCTCGAAGGACGACCCGGCGTGCAAGTGCATCGACGAGCTCATGAACGCCCTCGACACCTACATCCCCGAGCCCCAGCGCGAGCTTGACAAGCCGTTCCTCATGCCTATCGAGGACATCTTCTCGATCGAAGGCCGTGGCACGGTCGTCACCGGCCGCGTCGAGCGCGGCGTCGTCAAGGTCGGCGACGAAGTCGAGATCGTCGGTCTCAAGCCGACGGCCAAGACCGCCGTCACGGGCGTCGAGATGTTCCGCAAGCTTCTGGACCAGGGCCAGGCCGGCGACAACATCGGCACGCTTCTCCGTGGTACGAAGAAGGAAGAGGTTGCCCGCGGCCAGGTTCTCGCGAAGCCGGGTTCCATCACCCCGCACACCGAGTTCAAGGGCCAGGTCTACGTCCTCACCAAGGAAGAGGGTGGTCGCCACACCGCGTTCATGAAGGGCTATCGTCCCCAGTTCTACATCCGCACGACGGACGTGACGGGCGACATTCAGCTCCCCGACGGCGTCGAGATGGTCATGCCCGGCGACAACGTCGAGATCACCGTCAAGCTCATCGCGCCTGTCGCGCTTGAGGACAAGATGCGCTTCGCCATCCGCGAGGGCGGCCGCACGGTCGGCGCCGGCACGGTTTCGAGCGTCATCAAGTAATAAAGAAGAGAAGTCCTGTGAGATGCCCGGCCGGAAGTGGCCGGCCGGGCTCTATCTCCTACAGGGCGGAGGTATCAAGAAATGCGAGAGCTCGCTATTTTGGCCTGTGGTGAGTGCAAGAACCGCAACTACACGACGACCCGCAACAAGAAGACTATGACGGAGCGTCTGGAGAAGGTGAAGTTCTGCCCGCACTGCCGCAAGCGCACGACCCACAAAGAGACGAAGTAAGTCTCAAACCATAGGGTAGTAGCACAATGGCAGTGCAGCGGTCTCCAAAACCGCCTATGGGGGTTCGATTCCCTCCTACCCTGCCAACGGAACGAGGAAGAGTAAGATGAGCTTTTTCAAGAAGACGCAGGAATATCTGAGCGGCGTGTCGGCAGAAGCCAAGCGCGTGTCATGGCCCGGCAAGACCGAGCTTTGGGAGTCGACGCTTGTCGTCATTTCGTTCATCTTCATCCTCGCGGCGACTACGCTCGTCTGCGACAAGCTGATCGAAGGGTTCATCAAGATCGTCCACGCAGGAGCGTGAGCGACTGTCTGAGACTGGAACGAGGGACCGAAGGGGTAAGAAGATGGTCAAGCAGTGGTTTGTGCTTCACACGCTCACCGGCCAGGAGAACAAGGCCCAGAAGTCGATCGAGGCCCGGGTCAAGCTTGAGCGTATGGAAGAGTATATCGGCCGGTGCGTGATCCCGACCGAGCGCGTCACCGAAAAAAAGGACGGCAAGAAGCGCACGATCACGAAGAAGTTCTTCCCGGGCTATGTGCTCGCAGAGCTTGCGCTCTACGACGAGGCGAAGGGCCTCGACGAAAACGGGAAGAAGGCGATTTTCGAAAGGACGTGGCAGTTCCTCCGCGAGACACCCGGCGTGATCGGGTTCGTGGGGGGCGACAGGCCGCAGCCGCTGAAGCAGAGCGAGGTTGATTCGATTCTCCTCGACCGTCCTTCGGCTGGCGCGATGGCCGAGCGTCCGAAGGTGGATTTCAACGTCGACGAGACGGTGAAGATAAACGATGGCGCGTTCATGGGCTTGACGGGCCAGGTGTCAATGGTTGATCCCGACAAGGGCAAGCTCAAGGTCGAAGTAGCAGTCTTCGGCCGAAAGGTCCCTGTCGACGTCGAATACTGGCAGGTCGAGAAGGTCTCCATCGAGGAGACGCTCGAGCCGCTTAAGTAGTAGACAGGTTTTGCGGTCCGAAAGGGTTGCCTTGAAAGGCAACCACCACCGGGAGGGATCCTCGGGAGGAGCCGCACGAAAGAAGGAAAAGGCAAATGGCCAAGAAAGTAACTGGAGTCGTCAAGCTCCAGATTCCCGCCGGCGCCGCGAATCCCGCGCCGCCCGTGGGCCCGGCCCTCGGTTCTGCTGGTGTCAACATCATGCAGTTCTGCAAGGAGTTCAACGCCAAGACGGCGAAGGACTCAGGGCTCGTAATCCCCGTGATCATCACGGTCTACCAGGACCGCAGCTTCTCGCTGCAGTTCAAGTCACCGCCGGCGTCGGTGCTCCTCAAGAAGGAAGCCGGTCTCGCCAAGGGCAGCGGCGTTCCCAACAAGAACAAGGTCGGCAAGGTCACCAAGGCCCAGCTTCTCAAGATCGTTGAGATGAAGAAGGCTGACCTCAACACCGACGATCCCGAGCAGGCGATCAAGATGATCGCCGGCACGGCTCGCAACATGGGAATCGAGGTGGTCGAATGAGCAAGCACGGAAAGAGATATTTTAACGCGCTGAAGAAGGCCCCCAAGAAGGAGGTCACTCTCGAAGAGGCGGTCAAGTTCGTCAAGGACAACGCCGGCGCGAAGTTCGACGAGACGGTTGACGTCTACTTCCATCTCGGCAAGGAGCTCACCAAGGGCGACACGGCGGTGCGCGGCACCGTCAAGCTCCCCAACGGCTCGGGCAAGACCGTCAAGGTCGCGGTGTTCGCCGGCGGCGACCACGCCGAAGAGGCGCGCCAGGCCGGTGCCGACTACGTTGGCCTCGCCGACCTCATCGAGAAGGTCACGAAGGAGGGCTGGTGCGATTTCGACGTCGCGATCGCGACCGTCGAGGCGATGAAGGAAGTCCGCAAGTGCGCCCGCATCCTCGGTCCCCGCGGCCTCATGCCCAACCCCAAGACCGGCACCGTCACCGACGACACGGCGACGGCGGTCAAGGAGGCGAAGGGCGGCAAGGTCGATTTCCGCATGGACAAGACGGGCAACATGGCCGTCGTCGCGGGCAAGCGCTCGTTTGACGCCGCCAAGCTCGTCGAGAACATCAAGGCCATCGTCGCCGCCGTGCAGGCCGCGAAGCCGGCCACGGTCAAGGGCGTGTTCATCAAGTCGATGACGGTCTCCTCGACGATGGGCATCGGCGTTCCGGTCCAGATCGTCGGCGATGCCGAATAAGGAGGGTTACTAAAATGAGAATCGAAAAGATTGCAATCCTCGACGAAGTCGTCTCCCGCGTAAAGGACTCTGACTACTGCTTCATCATCGACCACGGCGGCGTTACCGTCGCGCAGTTCGCGAAGCTCCGCAAGGCGCTCCGCGCGCTCGACAGCCGTCTTCTCGTCGTGAAGAACACCTTCCTCGGCAAGGTTGCCAAGGAGAAGGGGTGGAGCGAAGAGGTCAACGCGATGTTCAAGGGTAACTCCGCGATCGTCACCGGTCATGGCGAGCCTACGGCTGTTGCGAAGGCCATCATGGAGTTCGTCAAGGACTCTGGCGGCAAGGCGTCCGTGAAGGGCGCCGACTACGACAACAAGATCGTTGACGCCGCGATGGTCGAGGCCCTCTCCAAGGTTCCCGGCAAGGATCAGCTCCGTGCGACGCTTCTCATGCTCCTCAAGGAGCCTGCGACCCGTCTCGCGCGCGTCCTCTCCGAGAAGGCCAAGAAGGGTCCCGCCTCCGCCGAGGCTACGGCGGGCGAGGGCGATGCCGCTCCTGTAGCCGAGGCGCCCGCCGCCGAGGCCGCTCAACAGTAAACCAAATTTCCCTGGCATGAAAAACGGCCAGGGTTGACAAGTAAAACAAAGGAAACAAGACAATGACTAACGAAGAAATCATCAAGGAACTGTCGGGCAAGACCGTTCTCGAAATCAACGACCTCGTGAAGGCCCTCGAAGAGGCGTGGGGCGTCAGCGCCGCTGCTGCCGTGGCCGTCGCCGCTCCCGGAGCCGGTGGTGCTGCCGCCGCTGAGGAGAAGACGGAGTTCGACGTCATCCTCAAGGCCGCCGGTGCCAACAAGATCGCGGTCATCAAGGAGATCCGCGCGATTACGGGTCTCGGCCTCAAGGACGCCAAGGACATGGTCGACGGCGCTCCCAAGAAGGTCAAGGAAGCCATCGCGAAGGACGAGGCCGAGAAGATCGCCGAGCAGCTCAAGAAGGCCGGCGCCGAAGTCGAGGTCAAGTAATCTCGCTTCGACCTTCCAAGGTCACGTAAAGGAGCGCGGCACATTCGCCGCGCTCCTTTGTCTTCTCCGCTTCAAGATGGAATGGGTTTTGACATGCAAAAAATTTTCAAAAAAATTTTTTCTGTTTCCACTTGCGCTTGAAGAAAAAAAATTGTATCATTCAACCAGAAGCCGCGGTAGTTGCGATCGTCTGACCGCGCCGACGGTTTCTAAATACTAAAAGGATCAAGACATGGCTACTACCAAGAAGGCGGTTAAGAAGGCTCCTGCGAAGAAGGCTCCTGCGAAGAAGGCGCCCGCGAAGAAGGCCTGCACGAAGTGCTGCGCGAAGAAGGCAGCCGCGAAGAAGGCTCCTGCTAAGAAGGCGCCCGCCAAGAAGGTTGCCAAGAAGGCTAAGAAGTAAGAGAGGCGGTTCTGAAAACCGCACTGCGGCGCTTGAGGTTCGAAATGCCTCAAGCGCCTTTTTTTTCCACGGCGCGTTTTGGTATAATATGGACAAATGAACGGCAAGAAAGAATGGTATGTGAGGATGAGCGACGGCAACGTCTACGGGCCGGCCGACGTCGCATCGCTTGTGAGCTGGGCGGAAGACGGGCGTATCGATCCGTCGTCGTCGCTTTCGAAAGACAGGATCAGGTGGACGCCTGCGCAGCTGATGGACGAGCTTGAAATGAAGTGGCTCGTCGAGCTTGAGCCCGGCAAGCCGCTCGGTCCGTACAACAGAAAGTATCTTGTCGCGTCTATCGCTGATGGTTCGCTGCCTGCTGAAACAAAGGCGTATCGTCTGCACGAGTTCCCGATCGACGAGGATCCTCCGCCGACGATTGTCGAGAAGGAAGTGATAAAAGAAGTTCCCGTGGAGAAGATCGTCGAGAAGGAAGTGATCAGGGAAGTCCCCGTCGAGAAGATTGTAGAGAAAATCGTGGAGGTCGAGAAGCGCGTCGAGGTTCCGGTAGCGAAGATCGTCGAAAAAATCGTGGAGGTCGAGAAGCCGCCGCGCACTACTGTCGTCGTGCCCGAGGTCGTCGAGCCGACGGGCAACGAACCGCCGCGCCGCAAGGGCGGCACCGGGATGTTTGGCGACGTCGGCAGGTCCGGGCTCGAGGCACTCGAACAGGCGGCGCGTCGCGAACTTGCAGCGGCCGGCAAGTCAGGATTTGGATTTTTCGGGAGGAAGAAATCATGAGCCAGTGGTACCTCAGGACGCAGGACGAGACATTCGGACCTGAAAGCGAAGAGAAGCTTGTCGAGTGGGCGCGTCTCGGCAGAATACAGCCTGGGCAGGAAATATCGGAGGACAACGAAGTGTGGCGTCGCGTCGAGGACGTGCCGTTTCTCGACATGCGTTTCTCAATCGATCTTGGCGACGGGAATCCGCGCGGGCCGTTCAATCGCGCCGCTGCGGAGGCGCTTCTCGCGAGCGGACGTCTCCCGCCGACGGCGACGATGGTCGAGTCGCGCGAGCCGTTTGACGCGCCCGCGCCGATCGACGAATCCGAGCCACAACCAGAAATCGCATCGCAAGTCGAGTCCGAGCGACAACCAGAGCCCGCGCCGCAAGTCGCCACGTCGCAAGTCGAGTCCGAGCCAAAGGTCGTCGAGAAAATCGTCGAGGTGCCTGTTGAGAAGATCGTCGAGAAGATCGTCGAAGTCCCTGTCGAGAAGATAGTGGAAAAGGAAGTCGTCAAGGAAGTCCCCGTCGAAGTTGAGAAGATCGTCGAGAAGGAAGTGATCAAGGAAGTTCCAGTAGAGAAGATCGTAGAGAAAGTCGTCGTCGACGAGACGCGCGTGAGGGAACTCGAGGAAATGCTTGCCGCCGCGACGCGCGTCGCAGGCGAAAACGAAAAGGCGACGAAGGACGAGAAGGCCGTGAGCGAGAAGCTTCGCGAGCAGGTGCATTCGCTCGAGGACGAGCTTCGCCGCCTGCCGCAGACGGCGAGCGAAGTCGCGGACATCCAGGCCGCAGTGTATTCAATCATGACCGCCGAGGCCGAGGAGCTTGCCGCGGTCATCGAGGCAGAGAAGAAGGAGGCCGACGAGTTCCGACGCCGCCACGAGGCACGCGCAGACAAGCTTTTGGAGCGCCGTCGACTGCTGCTGAAGCGTGCAGGCTCCAACATCGAGGACATGACGCGCCGCGCGCTCCTGGAGCGCCCGGAGGATCCGCGCATGGCGCAGATGCGCAAGGAGTACGACGCGTTTCGCCAGCATGCCGAGAAAACGGCGCTCGAGTCGGAGCGCAAGATACGCGAGCTTACAGACCAGCTCAGGACGAGCAGGGCCGAGACCGCGCGCGTCGCCGAGGGGATGCGCGATGTCACCCAGATGCGCGGCGAGATCGAGGACTTGCGGCTTCGTCTCCAGCAGCGCGAGAAAGAGCTTCTTGAGTCGAAGCAGGCGAACGAGGTGCTTCGCCAGCAGCAGGCGACGAACCAGCAGGCGCTCATGGCGCGTCTTGCCTCGCTCGAGTCGCCGTCGATCGGAACGGTCTCCACGCTTGCGACAAACCAGAGCAGGGAGGCGAAGCTCGTGAAGCTTCCTTCCTGGATGCGGATTGGCAAATGACGGCGGCGATCCTGCCTTTTCTCGCGGTCCTCTCGATATGGGACTATCCCGCGCGCCAGCCACAGCACGAACTGCTGCGCGCGGAGTTCGTCCAGGCTGTTCGCGCCGGAGACACGAAGAAGATGGAGGAGTCGTCGAGGAAGGGCACCGAGCTTCTTCCCGACGATCCGACGTGGGCCTACAACCTCGCGTGCTCGCTCGCGTACCGCGAAAAGCCGGACGAGGCGCTCGACCAGCTCGAGAAGGCGATAGATCTTGGTTTCCGCGACGCGAGCGCGATTGCAGTCGACAGCGACTTGAGGCGCATCTCGTCGAACCGCCGTTTCAAGGAGCTTGTCGAATACGCGAAGGAGAGCGCGGACCGTCCGATCATGATCGGACCGCTTGCCGTTGCAGACGCGACGGGGATAGTCGGCGAGTCGCTTGCGCTTGGCGAGCAGAACATGCTCTGGGATTTCGACAACGGATGCTTCGTCGCCAAGATGAAACTCGCGCCTGGAGCCGTCGACGGCAATTCTGGCGACCTCTACATGAACCGCGACGGCGGGCATTCGCGTCTCGTCGTCACGAACTATCCAGGGGTCACCGAGGTGAAGCTCGACAAGATCGGCCGCGAGAGGCGGCTCGACCTCGACTTCCCGAACATACGCTTCCCCTATCCCGTGTTCGGCAACTGTAGCCGCGCGTATGTCGGCGACGAGTTCTGGCGCTCCATTCCGCGCGCGATGATGACGACGTCCGCGCGCCACCTTCGCACGATGTCGATGCTCTACATGGACAACCAGGTGTGGGTGTTTCCGGCGAACGCAGACTTCCCGCCTGTCGGCACGAACGGAGACGTGTTCGTTTCCGTCGCGCCGTACTGGCTCGTCACTCAGGGACGCAGCTGGAGCGACCAGTACTACCTTCGCGCCGCGCTTGACGCGAGCCGCTCGTTTGACCAGGCGGTCAAGCGTGAGATAGTCGGGCGGCGCCTTCTCGCCCCGACGATCATGACTCTCGTCAGGAAGTCGCTGAAGGGCGTGAAGAACGAAGACGACTATCTCACCGAAAAGGCTCATCCAACGTGCCTCCCGCCGAACGGGCTCGACTTAGCGCGGCTCAAGAAGCTCGCGGCCGACATGCGCGCGACTGCGATTCCGCCCGTCGTGCGCATAGCGAGGTTTGGCGCACCGGTGGAGAAGAAGCCGGAAATCCCCGAGCTTACTTACCTCACGCCTTTCGCCGCAGCGTTTGTGCTGCGCTCGCCCGACGTGAAGCGCTCGTTCGCCTTTGTAGTAGACGGAGCTCCCGAGGTTGCCTATCGAATCGTTCACGATCCCGCCGGTGCGGCGAAGATCGAGGAGCAGAAGGGCGTCGCCGCGCTTGTGTCGATAGATCGCACGAAGCTGGCGGGAACGACGCGCGTCGATCTCGCAGTGTTCGGGCGCAATCCCGGCACCGGCTGGGGCGCGCCGACCTACGTGTCCTTCTCCGTTATCGACATGGATGCGCCCTACCACGATCCGGCGCTCGTGCCGCGCGCGGAGGCGAAATGAAATTTGTCCTCGCTCCGCTCGCCGGCTTTACCGATGCCCCGTTCCGGCGGCTTTGCTTTGAGGGCGGCGCTGATCTTTCCTACACCGAGATGGTTTCCGCCGCGGGGCTCGCGCATGGTTCCTCTCCGACGCGCCACCTTATGGAGACGATGCCCGGTGAGGGGCCTGTCGCGTGCCAGCTCTTCGGCGCACGAGAGTCCGATCTTGCTTTCGCCGCGCACGAGGCGACGGCATGCCGTGCGGACGATGGCTCGCCGCGCTTCGTCGAGCTCAACCTAAACGCCGGCTGTCCGATGACGAAGGTGACGCGCGAGGGCGCGGGGGCGAAGCTTGCGGAAGATCCGGAGAAGGTCTACCGGCTTCTCAAGGCGATGGTCGAGAATACTGATCTCCCTGTGACGTTGAAGACGCGACTTGGGCCGCATCCGCGCCGCAGGACTGTGTTTGAGCTTCTTGATGCGGCGGAGCAGGCGGGTGCGAAGGGCTTCATTCTTCACGCGCGCTACACTTCGCAGATGCATGGCGGCGAGGTTCATCTTGACGAGCTTGCAGAAGTCGTCAGCCGCGCGAAGATTCCCGTCACTGGCAACGGCAGCGTCGTAGACGCGAAGAGCGCGGCGGCGATGGCGGCGACGGGCGTCGACGCGATCATGGTTGGACGCGCCGCGCTTGCCGCTCCGGCGATTTTCGCCGCGCTGAAGACGGGTAGCGCCGTGCAACGTGCGGCCTGCGGAGAGCAGAACGAAGTCGTGCGGAAGCATCTTGGCTATTTGCTGGAGTTTCGCCGGCAGCTTGCCGAGCGCTTCCCCCGCGACCACATTCCTTCCGAGGATGCGTTTGCGTCGGTGAAGATGCACGTCCATCTTTTTCGATATTTCAACGGTCGTCCTGGCGCCGCGGCTCTTCGCGCTCGTCTCAATTCCGTCCGCACTCTCGCCGAAATCCGCGCCGCAATCCAGAATTTCTGACCTCCGCGCCGTGCCTGCTCGTTGTAAGCGTGTGACTCGTGCCTGTGCTGGTTTGCCTGACATCGTGCGGCTTGCTTCGCCGCAACGGTGCTCGCCTGCGATAAATGGCCGATTCACGCGTCCTTGCGACCGCTCGGCGTATACATATACGCCGTCGGGTCGCAGTCCTGCGCGACTCGTCACATTTTCGCAGGTTCCGCCCCGCTGGCGGCGGCGAAGCAAGCCGCGCATGGCACCCTCGGGAGTTCGGCGCGGTGCTCGGGGTCTCGGCCTCACTCCCGCTCCCTGCGCCGCCGCTCACGTCGTCTTCGCGGCGATACGCGCCGCAATGCTTCGTCGGCGGGATACCGCCTTCTCGCCTTGCAACGTGTCTCACCGCGCATCCGACGAACCGCGTCGTCGCATGTCGCTCAGTTCGGCACTCGCCCCCTCGTCCCTTGACTCACCTTCCATAAGGCGCGTTTTTCTTCGTAGTTTCTGCGCTCGCCGACGTCTCGGCAGCTCGCTTAACCTTGTCCGCGCCACATCCGCACCCCGCGTAGCCGCCCCTTCGGGCTGCCTTCGGCAGGGGGATATGCGCCGTCTTGGTAGGGGCGCATCTCCGAGGCGCCCGCTCCCGCGGCAAATCCGCCGCGTGGAGCCGACAAGACTTGATTGCCACAGTAAATTACCACAGTAGCGGGAGTTTGTGATATACTGTTCGGCATGAGACGGTGCAGGATAAATCTTCCAGATCGGTGCCAGCGCCTGATCAGCCGAGTGGCTCACCGCGCGTTTGAAGGGGGCAAACTGCGAATCGAAAGGGTCGCGCCGCTATGACAAGGAAAACCTACTGTGGCAATTTACTGTGGCAATCAGGTCTGACCCTGTTGGCTCAATTTCTTTTGTTCTTTTAGGTTTGTCTTCAATTGTTCTGAAGAAGTTAACTGAGAATGTATGATGCGCGGCAAAAGTGCCGCGACTCTACTTGATGCAATGCGCGGCGAATCTGCCGCGGAATTTGGTATAATGTGCTTATGACAATGACGACAAGGCGGCTGTTTTGCGGAGGTGCGGCATTCGCGGTGCTGGCCGTCTGCATCGTCGTCGGTGCGTGGGTGCGCGGCACATCGCCCGCGGAACTCGTCGAGATCTGCAGGGCGGCGGTTTGCGCGAAGACGGGCAGGGCGACGGTGGCTGAACGCGTCGCGGCGATTGCCGAGAAAAGACCTGAACTGAAGTCCGTCGCAGGTTCCGCTGGCGGGAAGCTCCGGATACTTGTGTTCAAGAACGAGCGCATTGTTGAGCTCGAGTCCCCAGGCTGGAAGGAGCCGCGGAAGTATCCGATGACCGGTTTTAGCGGCAGGCTTGGACCGAAGCTGAAGGAAGGGGACTGCCAGATTCCGGAAGGCGTCTACGGGATCGAGTATCTGAATCCCAACAGTCTCTTCCACCTTTCGCTCAAGGTGTCGTATCCGAACGCGGACGACAAGGCGCGTGCGAAGGCTGACGGGCGCACCGACCTGGGCGGCGACATCATGATCCACGGCGGAAGCGCGACGGTCGGATGCATTCCAGTCGGTAACG
Organism: Kiritimatiellia bacterium; assembly: GCA_017406465.1. GTDB lineage: Bacteria > Verrucomicrobiota > Kiritimatiellia > RFP12 > UBA1067 > UBA1067. The sequence goes on from JAFQYM010000014.1 coordinate 10,938, forward strand.
ATGCGGTCGAGGAGATTTTCTACATCGCGTCGGCTGTCGGCATAAAGAACATCTCCGTGGTCATTGCGCCGTATGACATGCGCAACGGGCGGAAGCCCGAACTGGAGCGTTCGCCGCTTAAATGGTATCCCGGCCTCTGCCGCGAAATCGAAACCGCGCTGGGCAAGTCTGACGTCAATGGTGGGCATCTTTTCTTTACGACAAATGAACGCCCTGGATATTGTTCGGTACCATTAATCGAAAGGGAGAGCCCATGAAACACTTTGCACAAATGGTTCTCGCCTTATCCCTCGCGCTCGCGCCTATGGCGTTTCTCGGTGGATGCGAGAATTGGCAGCGGAGCGTCGAGTCGCGCAAGCAGACTGTGCGCGATGGTTTGGCGGCTTTAAGGGAAATGGTTTTCGAGACCATGCAAGATCGAATTGGCAAACTTGCGGAGAATCGATCCTTTTATTGTCGGAAAGGGCACTGGCCTTGGATGGGGCACATGTTGGATGAGAAAGAGCTATGTCTTTCCAGGTTTGATGTGGTGAAGACTGATGAGGATCCGCCCGATGACGGGCTGTTTGGGAATGAACTCATTGATTTGCTCCGTAAGTGCACGACGGGTGACGCGGTCTCATTTGAATCAATCAGCAACCGAATTGTCAACACGGTTGGTCTTACCTGGATCGGGAAAGACGGATCGTCATTGGCCGGCATGGCCGCCATCACGTCTGACGAAGTGTATTTCGTCTACACCGTCATGGGACTTGTGACGGAGAAGACCGTGATGCATGAAACTTATGACAAGCAATTTCGGTCAAAACCACCGTACTATGCGTGGCGAGATTCGGGGCTTGCACAGCATATATGGTTAACGGATGAGAAAAGATTGAGGGTGTGCAGGAAAAGGATCTATTCAAAACTGGAAAAGATGTATCCAGATAGTCGATCGCTGCAGAAGTCGTTCTTGTTTGCAAAATCCATCACGGCATTTCGGATGGATATCGCCCCCGAAAAGTTTCAGACTGCGCGCCGTGTCTGCCAGGAGTCAACAAAGGAAGTTGAAACGAAATGAACAGTCGGGGACAGACCCCGCGATAGGCCCAATTTTCCGTGTATTCTGTGTATTTCGTGGTTAAACCTTACGCGGCAGATTTGCCGCGTGCTTGATTTTCGCGCGGCGGTTTCGCTATAATGTGTCCAACGCCGTTGAAATGAGGAAAGTGAAGGAAAACATCGAAATGGGAGATAAAAAGCGCAGCGCCAAAGGGGTGTCTCCCCATTTGATCCACCGCGCTTCGCGGTATGGGGATTTGTGATATAATACGGCGTAGCCATGCCAGTGAATGTCCTTAACGCCGTGACGCAGCCGAGGCGCGGTTCCTCGAAAGCCGCGATTGCGGCCGTATTGCTCTTGCTTGCGCAGGGGGTGGTGGTTGGCGCCATTGCGTGGCATACGAACTCGGAGGGTCTTGAGCTTTGGATATCTGGAGGCATTGCCCTGTGCTGTATCGTTTCAGCCGTTGTGCTGGCAAAGAGGCGTGTCGCATTCCCGCTCGTGTTTCAAGGGTGCTTGATGCTTTTCGTCGGGTGGATTGTCATAGAGGGAATCTCTTACTTTACCAATGACAGGCACGGAAGTGTATGGGATTTCATGCTGGTCTTGTCGATGTTAATTGCCGTGTTGCTAATGGGGGTAATGGCGCTCTTCCTTGTGCAGACGAAAAGCGCCCTGAAATGGTTCTCGGGCACTGCAATCGAGCAGGGGAGCGGTCTTGCAGAGAAGATTAAACGCGGCGTGTGGACGGTGCTGATTGCCGATGTCCTTTTGCTGGCGTTTGGAGCTTGTCTTGACTTGGACACGGCAATATGGAGCAAGGACGATTTTCCTGATATGATTCAAATTGGGTACGAGGATGAGTTTCTGGATGATAAGTTTGTGATAACCCATCTTTTCGGAATTCCTCTGGGCGAGAAGGTCAATGTCCGTATTTGGGCGAAGATGTATGGCATCGAGCGTGTCGAAGAGCCTCATTGCAGTCGCACTTTCTTGTCTGAAGATTCTGTCGCGTTCGGGGTTCCTGGGCCGTGGGAAGTGACCGAGCAGATCAACACGACCAACGGATGCGTGGAAGTCGTGTCCGCGAGCCGCGCTCCCATTGGCTACGAAGCCGTGTCGAATATGTTTGACACCGTCGGGCAGCGCTTCTGGAGAGCGTTTGACATCAACTGCCAGCTTACGGACGACGGGTCGCCTTGCGTGGGCAGGTGGTCGGATGGCATCCAGACGGTCGAAATCGTCTCCGATGCGCAATCCCTCCGCATTTCCATCCGCCCAGAGTGATAAACAGTCGGGGACAGACCTAGCGGAACCCATAATACTTGGAAGACGAGAGGAGGATTGCTGATGAAGAGATTTGCATGGATCGTTGCCGTGGCTTGCGTTGCAGGGTGCTCGGGGCTACGGATCGCCGAATCAGTACCTGAAGGACCGACGGTGCTCGATGTGCTGCCTGTGATCAGCCGTGGCGGGGACATCTACGGGAACGGCAATCGCGAACCTCTGAATTTGTCGCGGGAGATTTTGTCCGGACGCGTTTGCTGGAAGGGGCGGTATTGGGAACAGATCGGGCAAGAGAAGAAAGGTGAACTTCGCACGGTCCGGATAGATCCCGACGGCAAGGAGACCGTCCTTGAATCCGAACCCATCGACAAGCCGATCTGGCCGAAGTTGTGGGATTCGCATTTCAGGCAGTTTCTTAAACATTCGGGACGCCCTCCGGCGTCTGTGAGCCGGGTTGAATTCAACCCGAAGGAGACGGAGGGCATAGTCTGGTTCGGAGACGAGAAGGTAATTGTCGACGACAGATTGCTGATGGACCTGTCGATCGGCAGTTTCACGAACTTAATCGCTACGGCCGACAAGATTGTTATCCGTGACGGCGGGCACGACTGCTGCGGTGCAAAGATCGACGAACAGCCGGTATTGTCTGTGGTGACGAACGCGTCTGAAATCGCGGAGTTCAACGCGCTGATCAAGTTCTCAGTGAATGATGGAATGTGGTGCTGTGGCTGCTGCGGGCATCCAGGCATCGACTGGTGGAAAGACGGACGGCGGATTGTCTTGGCGTCCGCACAGCATGGCATTGCGCTGCGGTGGCGCGACTTCCCATGCGATATGCCGTTTACGCCAGATTCCGTCAAGGCGCTCGCAGAGTGGTTTAAGGGTCGCGGACTTGGCGGCCATTGGGGCGAGTGTCGGTGACAGTGTGTCGGTGACAGACCCCGCGGAACAGTTCACGCCGCGATCCAGAATTTCTGACACTTAGCGCGTGCGCGGAGGGGTGTGTTTCGGCTAGGGTAATGCTCTTTGGCTTTCCTGTGCTGGTTTGCCTTTCATCGTGCGGCCACGGTCGGGGCAACGGTGCTCGCCTTGCGAGAGCGGCCGATTCCGGCGTCCTTCGCCCCGCTTGGCGTATACATATACGCCTTCGGGGGCGAGTCCTGCCGTAATCGTCTCACTCTCGAAGGTCCCGCCCGGCTCGGCCCTACGAAACTGCGGTTTTGTTCCAAAACCTTGTTTCTGTGGGCTTTCCGCTCGGCCTTCGGCCTCGCCCCTCAAAACGCTACGCGTTTTTCGGCGGTTAAGCGGCCCGAAACAAAGCCGCGCAATGCACCCTCGGGAGCTGGGCCAAGGCGACGCAAACTCGTCGCTCCCTTCGGGGAAAAGCTCGTCTCCTCCCGCGCGCTGCATCCACCATTCGCATCACGATGCTTCGTCGGCGGGATACCGCCTCCTCGCCTCGTTCGCGCCTGGTGTCGCATCGCGCGAACCGGAGTCTCGCCGTTCCCCTGCGCTTGCTCCTCGCATACGTCGCCTTGACCCGACCTTCCGCCGCGGCGCGTTTTTCTTCGTAGTTTCTGCGCTCGCCGACATCTTGTCGGCTCGCTTAACAGTCGGGGACCCCGCAGAACCGTTGTAAAAAGCCTGTTTGCGTGTTATTGTCGGCTTGCGCATGCCAGATTTGATATAATGTAGACATGACGACAAAAGACTTTCTGAATGGCATTCGGCGGCGCATCGCGCAGGGAGAGTCTAAAAAAGACATCTACAATCAATACACGATGACCGAATGGGAGTCGTGCGTCACCCGTTTTCTGCCTACACAGGTGTCGCTGCGTAGCCGCAAGAAATGGGGATGGCTTAACAACATCCTTTTGGCCTGTCTCGCCTTGATTACTGTCTTCAAAGTGTTAGATGTGTTCTTTTTGACATCGGATTTGGGGAGCAATACTGGCCGATGCATCGTTCTCCTAATTGCGGCGGCTATCAATATCGCCATAATCGTCGCCATCGCCCGATTCAGCGGAATTGCCTATCTTCTTGCCATTTGCTTTACTGGCAGAGGAATTGCAAATATCTTTGAAGCAATGGGCAAGGTCAGCCTGTCATTCGACTTGGGATCGGCTATCTTTGTTCTTAATGCCGCCTTGGTGGTGTCTTCTCTCGTTCTTTTGCTGATCCTATACAAAGTGCTTCTGCCTAATACAAACTTCATACTCCAGCCGAAACGCAATGCTATGGGAAATCCTATTTTCGATGATTAATTCCAATGGAAGTGGGGATTGATCATTGAGATGCCTCATCGATCAGTTGGGGACAAACATTTGATGATTTCAAGGAGTTAAACATGTGGCCATTTGGCAAGATTGAGTGGAAGACAGTTAAAATACCATTGTCGTTCCTGGATGACCCAGCTGCGACAGAGAGCATGACAATCGACTTTGAGGCGGGCGGCAATCCGGATGGGCTGTGCAGATTCTTTTATGCAACATATTCATATCCCGGAGGAGAAGCTTCTTTTGAAGATTATGAAAAACTATGCAAGTTGCTTCGGGAAGTTGAAGGTGCTCATGTCGATGTAGAGCTTAAGTTTAGAAATGGAGCGCTAAGGGACTTTAAGATGACGCCAGAGGCACTGGCAGTGGCAACAGGGTGTGATGCTTGCAGGCGTTTAGAACTTCTTGGTTGGGGTATAAATGAAAGAAGCGCGAACAGAGGTAGCTTGTCAAATGGCAGTGGATCGGCGGGGACCCCGCGGAACCATTGCAAAAGGCCTGTTTGCGTGTAGTTGCCGCGGCAGATTTGACGCGTGGTTGATTTCGGCGTGGCAGTTTCGCTATAATACGCCCCAAAGCCGTTGAAATTAGGAAAGTGACGGGAAGTTACGAAATGGGCGATAAAAACAGCAACGCAAAAGGGGTGTCTCCCCATTTGATTGGAGTCGGAGTTGCGATGTTGTCGGCACTCGCGGCCGAGGGCAAGGACTTCGACCGCGACGAGCTTAACGCCATGCTCGACAAACTCGCCGCCTCGCCCGAGCCGGAAGTGCGGAGCGGCCGCTCGGCGATGTGCTATTCGCCTGCATCGCCTCGCCCCGAAGTCTTTGAGTATGTCTGCAAGAAATGCGGAACGCACACCGTATATCCGACAAACACATTGAAGATGGCTTATGTTCTCGCCCGCTATCGCGACGGCGTGGCGAGTCTCAGGGCGCTCGGTCTTGACATTAAACTGGACGAGTCCCCGCTTTGCCAAAAATGCCACTCGGCGAAGGAGCTCGACATCCCGACGCGCGGTAGAATTGTGAAGAATGCATTGAAGTTTGGGTTTCGGTTGGGTGAGGATGTCGTAATCAGGCGGTATGGTCGCAAATATTGCCGCGTCTTCCCCTGCTCTCCTGACTTCTGGGTCGAGGCGAGTAGCGTTTCTACTGATGGTCGCGCTTTGGGTGATCTCGTAGGTATAAGGCATCAGCCAAGTCTTGACGGCAAGGTCTGGAAGGAGTATTCTGCCGTGACGATCCTTCCGGCGAGGGGTGACGACCCGCTTGGCTGGATTCGCGTGCAAGTGCCGATGTATTCGCCATATGATGATTATTCTCTTTCAGCTGGCGAGTGGATTCCGAAGTCGCTTGTTGGGGATCTCTCTTACGATGAAAAGGACGGGCCTTCAATCTCACGGCGAGAGCGGATTTCGTGGATCATCAATGGGAAACGGACGATTGCCAAGTTCGGCGACGTCGACATCCTTCAGGCATTTTTGAAGGGCGAGAAGGTTCGCCGTGTCAATTGTGACGAGGAAGTTCCGCTCAAGCGCGATTTGCTGCGCCTGCGCGAGCTGCTGGGGGCCGAGAAATGATCTTTGTTTCATGAAACAGTCGGGGACAGGCATCACGGAACCGTTGTAAAACGCCTGTTTGCGCGCCGGCGAGACACCATATCCACCGAGGCCGTAGGCCGAGCCGCGTAAGCGGGCGCTAGCGTGGCGCTCTCCCAGTTAGTGGCGATAGGGTCGATTAGGGTCAGATAGAGTCAGGCAATTAGAGTCTATTAGAGTCTGCTTAGTGTTAGGTAGATGTCGGATAGAAGCGCGGTTATGCACGCAAGAAGTTAAGCGAGCCGGCGATAAGTCGGCGAGCGCAGATGCTACGAAAAGAAACGCGCCATAGCGGAAGGTCGGGCTAACGGCGCATGTGTGAGGAATGAGCGCAGGGGAACGGCGCGACGACAGTTCGCGTGATGCGCCAACGGACGCGCGCGAGACGAGAAGGCGGTATCCCGCCGACGAAGTATCGCGCTGCGGACGGTGGATGCAGCGCGCGGGAGGAGTCGCGCTTTTCCCCGGAGCGAGAGACGAACGCATGTGCCGTTAGCCCAGTTCCCGAGGGTGCCAAGCGCGGCTTTGTTTTGGGCCGACGCCGGGCGGAACCTTCGAGAGTGAGACGATTACGGCAGGACTCGCCCCCGACGGCGTATATGTATACGCCGAGTGGGGCGAAGGACGCCGGAATCGGCCGCTCTCGCAAGGCGAGCACGGTTGCCCGAAACAAAGCCGCAC
>JAFQYM010000082.1 GCA_017406465.1 Kiritimatiellia bacterium
CAACAATTTTGACGCACCGCACGGACGAAGGGGGTGTTGTCAGGAGATGGCTTCCAAATTATTCGCGCGCACACGGCAAAACGTCGGGAAACTCCCCGAAAGTGAAAAAGAACGGGCTGAAAGCCTTTTGAATAATCTGATATTCCAGCACCAGCAGCTGAAGAAGCTGCAGGCAGTAATCCGCAAGAACGGATGGTCCGAGGAATATCAGAACGGGCAGAATCAGAGCGGCCGGAAGAAGACCGCCGAGGGCGACGCCTACAACTCGCTTATAAAAAGCTACACCGCGACCATGAAGCAGCTCAACGAGATGCTCGAATCTGTCGCGGACGAAGAGGACGTTCTCGAAAACAAGTATTTCAAATGACCGCGCTCGAGGAATACTTCGGCTCCCTGCTGGACGGCCGGATCAGAGCGTGCGACAAGATGAAGCGGGTCTCGGAGATCCTGCTCGAACGCCTGGCCTCGCCGGGCGTTTATCATTTCGACGCGGACATAGCTGCGCGGCACATCGGTTTCATCGAAGACGTCTGCCGGCAGCCTACAGGGCAGGCCCGGCCGCTGAAGCTTGAGCTCTTCCAAAAGGCGAGGCTCGAGGCGATCTTCGGCTTTGTCGATGACAACGGCATGAGGCAGTGCCAGGAGGTGCTGACCATCGAAGGCCGCAAGAACGGCAAGACGACCGAAGCCTCGGCCGTCGAACTTGACGTTCTTATCAACGACGGCGAGGTCGCGCCTCAGATCTACAACGTGGCCACGCAGCGCGAGCAGGCCAGGCTGGGCTTCGATGCCTGCGACCGGATGCGGCTTTTCTCGCCGCTGCTCAAGAAACATATCAAGAAGCGGGCCTCTGATCTGTACTACCCTGCGAACAAGGGCATCATCAAAGCCCTGGCGAGCAACACGAACAGTCTCGACGGCCTCGACACTCACTGCGGCGTCATCGACGAGCTCGCGGCCATAAAGAACCGCGACCTATACGACCTCATAAAACAGTCGATGCTGGCCAGGCGCCAGCCGCTGCTGTTCTGCAACACGACCAACGGCTTCGTGCGCGGCAGCATCTTCGACGCACAGTATGAGTACGCGGAAAAGTGGCTCAAGGGCGAAGCGGAGAACGACCGCTTCCTCGCCTTCATATACGAGCTCGACAGCGCGGAAGAGTGGGACGATCCGGAAGCCTGGATAAAGGCGAACCCGGGGCTCGGCACTATCAAGCGAACGGACATGCTCGCGGCCAACGTACAGAAGGCCAAGGACGACCCGGCGTTCAAACCGACGGTCATGGTCAAGGACTTCAACATAAAGCAGACCGCGGACAGTGCCTGGCTGCGCTTCGAAGACACCGTCTCCGGAGTGGCCGAGCTGGGTGACTACCGCTTCGACTATGCGATCGGCGGCTTCGATGCCGCGGACACGACGGACCTCAATGCCGCGACAGCTCTCTGCATGAGGCCGGGCGACGATAAGATCTACCGCAGGTCGATGTACTGGATCCCGGAGAGCGTGCTCAAGGATGAAGACAAGACAGGCAACAGGCGCGGCCGCGACTCAGCTCCGTATCGCCTGTGGATAGACCAGGGCTGGATGCGGACCTGTCCGGGAAACAAGTGCGACAAGCACATCTTCCTCGACTGGTTCCGTGAGCTGAAATACAGCGATGAGCTCTATGTGATGTATATCGGCTATGACCCGTGGCATGTGGACGACTCCTTGCTCGCAGATTTCAGAGGCGAGTTCGGACCGAACGCCATGATCCCGGTCCGCCAGGGCGTCATATCGCTGAGTCAGCCCATGAAGGACACGAAAGCGGACCTGCAGGCAAAGCGTGTGGTCTTCGACAGTCCTATAGATCAGTGGTGCCTTATAAATACAACGATCCGCACCGATGTGAACGGAAACATCCAGCCGGTGAAGACGTCTGACCGCACTCAGCGCATCGACGGAACGGCTGCATATTTATGCGCGTACAAGGTGCTGCGAGATAAAGCCGGAGAATATATCAACATGAACGAGGAGGCAGAATGAGCCTTTTTACCAAGCTATTCCCGAGGGCGGCAGTTAACCAGGTCACAGGCAACTTCTTTGACACTTTGACCGGATATCAGCCTGTGTTCACTACGTTCCGCGGCGGTATATACGAAGCAGACCTCTGCCGGGCCTGCATACATGCTTTTGCGACGCACTGCAGCAAGCTCAAGCCGGCCGTGCTCGGCGCGAGGAAAGATCTCAGGGTCCCGCTCGCGACGCAGCCGAACCCGTGGATGGATACGACCAAGTTCCTCTATAAGACCGCAACGATCCTCGAGAACGAGACGACGGCCTTCCTGGTGCCGCTGTATGACGAATACTATCAGCGAATCGTCGGCATCTATCCGGTGCAGCCGCAGCGCTCCGAGATCGTCGA
>JAFQYM010000083.1 GCA_017406465.1 Kiritimatiellia bacterium
GGCGGAGGCGATGCGGCGCTCGCCGGAGAGCTGGATCGCCATGACGCGGACGGGCGTGGCGCATGAGGCGTCGGCGGCGCAGGAGGCGATGACGGCGTCCAGCCTCGCGGCGCCCACGCCCGGATCGAACGCGGCCATGTCCGCGAGCGCGCGGAGCGCGGCGGCGCCCACGCCGGAATCGCGTTCGCATGACGCGTCCCTGAGCGCGGCGCGGAGCGAGGATGATCCGCCTGGGTCGTACACTCCCCTTCTATTGAGCGCGACGGCGTAGAGGCCGATGTGCTGGACGGCGAAGCCGCGCTCAAGAACGCCACGCGAGCGGTCGCGGAAAATCGAGACCATCGTGCGCCCGTAGTCGGCTGGTATCTCAGGCTGGTCGAGTAGCGCATCCATCACCTGGTTCAGGTCGGACGCGCGACGCGCGGCGTCTGCATCCCTGTCGACTCTCGCCTCGGCCAAAACATCGCCGGATGAAACGAAGATCTCGGAGTCAGTCCTCGGCAGGTCTGCGAATCTGGCCCTTGGTCGCGACATGGCTCGCGAAAGTGCCGCTGTTCGGACAGACGTTGTTGCATCAGCACTGCCTGTAATGCTGGCTACATATTGAGTCAACACGTCTGAGGATGCCTCAACATCAATCTTATGTGATGTCTCGACAGAAAACGCGTGACGCTTCAATCGCGACTGCGCAAAAACAATTGCAAGCGCCAATGCGACGAGCACTCCAAATACACAAGCAATTCGTGTTCTCAAACAGTTGTTCATAATGCTTTGGGCATATCACAACTCCTGCATATCGATTCTTTTGACATCATAATCCGCTCTCTATTGAAAACTCCATCGAGCCTCCAATGCGCCGATAGAAATCCGCTACGAACGGCCCCAATCTAAGGCCGTCATTGTCGCGATATGTCACAAGCGACACCCTAATTCCATGATTAAAAGGAATAGGTGCCGCGCCAAGAATATCCTCAAGTTTGTTTGCCGTGCCGATGCTCTCTATGCAACATACACAGCCGTATGATCTCAATTTCCGCCAATAGTGCCATTCGCAAGGGATAGAAGACAGCTTCTTCTCCCAGAGCAATCTCTCTTCACGATTCAAACCTTCCATATGGAAAACAACCGTCGACTCAGCCTGTCCAGAAACTATATTGATCTCACGACGCTTCCTCCCCTTAAACCTCGCCCTCTTCCTCAACTTTCCGCTTATAACAGAAAAATCCACCGTGCCCCCAATAGAGCGATAGAATTCAGACACGAACGGGGCCAACCGCACCGTATCTCTGCCTCGGTCTGTCACTAGAGAGATACATACGCCATGCTCAAAATGAATTTGCATGTTATTAAGCAACTTTTCAAGTTTCGTTGCTACCTTTTTACTATCTATATCGCAAAGATAGACATAGTCATTCGTCTTTCTCAGAAACCATTTGCAAGGAACCGAGGCCAACATTTTATCCCAAAACAACTGCTCGGAATGATTCAATCCAATCATTCGAAACCTGACAATCGATTTAGCACAATCGGAAACAATATTGACCTCACGATTCTTTCTACGCATACCTACCGCCCTCCACTTTCCTTATATTCTCTTGCCAAGTCTTCAAGTTCCGGCCATGTAAAATTGTCCGCCCCGCCGCGACCAACACCATCCTTGCTTCCATGTATATACTCCCCAAATCTATTTCTATCAATACCAAACTTCTTAGCAATGTCATCAATCTGTTTGTTTGCCCGGCGGTTAGTGCTTTTTGCCGCTTTCCTCGCGCCCTTGTATAGCTTTCCGCCGCTCTTTGCAGCGTCTCCAAAACCTGGAATCCAGCCAACACAACACAGCCCCGCGCATCGTAAGCATACCCTTCCGCGAATACGCCGTTGGTCGCGACCGAGACGAGCTGATACTGGCTGTTCCATGTGAGGTCGAGCGTCGGTCTGCCGTCACGCTCGATGCGAGTGACGTTGCCAGCCGCGTCGTGGGTATATGCGCCTTCCGCAGATTGCGGCGCGCGCGGGGTGCCCGCCCTACCATACGAGGCCAGGCGGTCGCCGATGCCGAGCGTGTACGTTATTGTTTCGCCGTTCTCGGTGCGCGTCATGCGGTTGCCCGCCGCGTCGTAGGTGTACGTGACGCCGCCATCAGAAGAAAGCCGGTCGAGGTCGTCGTAGGCATAGACCCTGTCGAATGCATTAGAGCCTATGGCGTGGCTCCGCAACACGATGCGCCCCACGGCGTCGTACTCGTAGGCGAAGCCGCCGAGACGGGCGCCCGACGCAGTTCTCCAGGTGATGTTCGTCACGCAGTTCATAACATGTGATTTGGCAAATAAACAACAGGCGGAGATCCCATCATCAAAAGCAACCCTAAGACAAAATAAATCAACATCAACAAAATCGACAAGCGACGATTTGACCGAATAAACATTAGTAGCAGAAGCGCGCCATTCAACAAACATAACGACCGATACGCCCAAGACAACACCAACCACTCGCCCTTAACACTGAGCGTATTGGTCGTCACAACTATCGAACACACATGATCTATTACGCCATATCTTTCACATGAACGCCCCGCCAACACAATGACTCCCGACAAAATCAATGCGCCAAGCCAAGCAGATTCCAAACATTGCCCAGCGTTTTTTCCAAGTTGCGAAAAAAAAATCCCAATTCTTTTTTGCTAATGCCCCCATAACACGAGAAAGCAACAAAACAGAAACTATCGTCATAGGCAATTCATAGCCCTCGCGAACCAACCGCGCAAATACTGATGGCACAGTTTCTTCAGAAACTTTCACAGTCCAAAGAATATCACCACATAGAGCATAAAGCCCAAAAATAAAAACCAAAACAAGTGAAATTAATATACAAAATTTCATACACATTAATCGGCACACAATAAAATCAGAGCCAACAAGACCTGATTGCCACAGTAGGTTTTCCTTGTCATAGAGGCGCGACCCTTTCGATTCGCCGCTTACCCCATTCCAACGCGCGGTGGGCGACACGGCTAATCAGGTGATAGCAACGATTAGGAAGATTTATCCTGCAACGTCTCATGCCGAACAGTATATCATAAACTCCCGCTACTGTGGTAACCACGCATACTTGACCCTTAATTCCACCTGTTGGCTTCATACAAGAGCGTTTTTCACCAAATAAACAATGTCATTGACATCTGAGATGCGTACCATGACATACCCTTTGTCGCCGTACTCTAAAGTAGGTATCGTCCCTGTATCTTCACCTGGTCATACTTAATGCGCAGACATATCGACGCGCCTCCGCTTGTGGAGAAATTGATCCGGATGTCCTTCTTGCACGCACTCTCACTGGACGCTTCACAAGACAATGTGCGGCCTATCGCTCCTCTGCCAGGCATTTTGTCCATACTGAACCAACTAACGCCGGTGAAAAAAAATTCCATCGCAAAATCTGGCGAAACACTGTCGTCAGGTCGTATTCCCATTTCCCTGCAAAACAAATCATGGGCTTGACGGTCTGTGACCTTAAAGCAGAGGTTTCCAGAACCCTTCATGTCGAAAAACATGCGAATACCATCATTGCCAAGTAGCGAAAACTCACTATCGTTAAATGTCTGCATAAAGCCGTCGTTGCCCTCAGTCAATTTTCATCCCCCTGTACAACTCTGGAATCCACCCCGCATATTTGGCACGCAACCGGGGCAGAATGTCTTCCACTTGCAAATCGTCGAAGCGAAATGACAGTCTCACATCCTCTCCAAGGCCAGCGGTGAAATACATCGCAATGTTGAGCCGGCCATTGGAAGGCAAAATGGTATTGTAGTGATAGTCAAAGTAATGACAGCAGCCATCGTACCTCTGTCTGTCAAACTCAACCTCGTCCACGCCTCGAAATGTGACATTCGTGTAAAAATCTTCAGCATCCCACCCTGCCTCATGCAGAAATTCATCGAAGTGCAACTCCCATTCATAAGACTGATCCCAGTCCAATGGCCTGTCGCCATTTGTCTCGACAAATTGTTTTCTATACCAGTCCATACATCGTTGATTCGCGTATTCGTTACGCAGCTCAAGCCGAATAAAGGTCTCGCCCGCCTTATCGAATCCGAAGGAGATTATCGCTTTCCGAAACACAGTGCTGAAAAACACATCGTCTACAAAATACCGCCACAGGTCTGATGACTCCGATATTCCCGCCGAGCCAAGAAGTTTCCAATAGCCATTCCAGACGTCTTGACGAACTTCTACTGGAATATCGCCGGAAAACCGCGATTCAAAGTATTCAAAAGCACCTTGCATCATAATCCCTTCATCATTACAGAAGATATGGTGACAAAAACTGGCCATATCCACCGCCAAAACCACCGCCAGAGCCACCCCGTGCGGGTCCACTGCCACCGCGTACGGGTCCACTGCCACCGCGTACGGGTCCACTGCCACATCTCCCGCTACCTTTAATGGGCGGACGCGACTGAGGAGGCAACGCGCCAGCTTGTTTGCGAATCTTTGGCCCAGCCCATCTTTTCACTGCCTCTAAATCACCTTTTGCAATGTCCGACACACTATAACCCTCTCTCTTTCCCACATAATTTCCGAAGCCATCAAATTTCCCAGACCAGACTTTTGCTCCTTTACTGTTATGAACATCTACATGCCAAAGTTTTGAAACCATTTGATTTGAGTTCCGATTCTCTGCCTGCAATTCGACTCTTCCATTATAATCTGTTCCGGGAATTGGAACATTGGATACTTGACCATACGGATCGACATTATTAACAACTTCGCTTCCACAAAACGCATACAGATTCAACCCACCGCTTAACCCTATCGGGTCTTTCGAGAGCCACCTTCCTGTCTCCGAGTCGTACCAGCGCAAGCGAAAGTTGATGAGGCCTGTTGCCGCCGACCACTCGCGGCATTGGAAGCGGTAACGGAGCGAGGTGAGCGCGGTGGCAGAGGGTGCGACCTCCTCGCCGACGACATTTCCCCAGGCGTCATACTGCCAGCGGGCGACGACATTGTTCTGCGAATCGACATAGCCCCAGACCGTGCCCTGGATGTCGGTTAGCGCGTAGTATGTCGCTCCGCCGACCGTGACCGCTAACAACTTGTCAATGCCTTCACCCCACGTGTACGACGCGACGACGTTTCCATTCTCGTCTATGTCCGCAATTACCTGCCAGTTGTCGTCATAGACGTGCCGCGTCGTTCCTTCCAGCGTCGTAGTCGAAACGCGACGGCTCAGAGCATCGTATGTGTAGCCTTCCGCGAATACGCCGTTGGTGGCGACAGACACAAGCTGATACTGGCTGTTCCACGTGAGGTCGAGTGTCGGCTTTCCGTCGCGCTCGATGCGCGTGACATTGCCCGCGATGTCATGGATGTATGCGCCTTCCGCAGATTGCGGCGCGCGGGGGGCGCCCGCCCTACCATACGAGGCCAGGCGGTCGCCGATGCCGAGCGTGTACGTTATTGTTTCGCCGTTCTCGGTGCGCGTCATGCGGTTGCCCGCCGCGTCGTAGGCGTAGGCCGTGCCGCCGTCGGAGGCGAGGCGGTCCATGTCGTCGTAGGCGTAGTCGCGGTCGAAGGACGCGCCGCCGAGGTCGTGCGCGCGAGAGACGATGCGGCCGAGCGCATCGTACCGATACGCAAAGCCGCCGATCCGGGTGCCCGACGCAGTTCTCCAGGCGATGTTCGTCACGCGGTTCATTATATCATATTCGTACGCGGTGACGATGCCGTTCGCGTTCGTGACCGCCGAGATGAGCCCGTTCCACAGGCAGTGTCCGAAGCGCACCGTCCCTGCTGGAGAGTCGGTGCGGACGCGCCGACCCGCGACGTCGAGGACGTGCCGCACCATGCCCGCCGCGGACACGACGCCCGTCACGCTGCCGCCGTCGGAGTGCAGGTAGGAAACCACAGAGCCATCCGCGCCGACGGACCGGTCAAGCCAGCCCGTCGCCGCGTCGTAGCGATTCGAGACCGTGCCGGACGAGTTCGCCGCCGAGAGCATCAGCCCGTCGCCGTCGTAGGAGAACGAAAGCGCCTCGCCAGGGTAGGCTACGGAGGCGAGGTTGCCGTCGCGGTCATAGCCGTATTGAACCGCCGTACCGTCGAAGCGGGTCTCGGACACGACTATCTCCCCGAGCGCGTATGTCCGCGTCATCACCTGTCCTTCGAGGTTCGTGACCGCGACGACCCGCTCGTTCTCATCGAGGACGTACGTCTCCGCCGCGCGTCCGAGGGGATCCGTTATCGCGACGACGTTCAGCTGTTTGTCGTGCTCCACGCCGAAGAGCGAGTTGGTGACTCCGCCGATGACGCGCCCCGCGTGGACGGGCAGGCCCAGCGTCCACCTGTACACATCCTCGCGCCCGAGCGCGTCGACGTGCCGCGTGACGCGCCGTCCGTTGCCGTCGTACTCGTACGTCTCGGCCGTGCCGTCGAAGCGGGTCACGGCAAGCGGCCTCCCGCGCCGGTTGCGAACAAGCGACGCCGTGCGCGTCGTGCCGCCGGGGCCGGGCATGGACACGGAGCTTACGCGGCCGAGCGCGTCGTAGGCGAGCGAGACCGCAGGATGCCCCGTTTCTTCGACGCGAACCACGTATCCCGCCGCGTTCCGCACGAAGTCCACATGTCCGCCGTCGGGGTCGAACACCGTCGCGGGGCGCTCGTTTTCGTCCAGCACAATGCGCGATATGTTTCTGGGGTCTGAGAAGCCTGTGCCGTAGACGACGATCTCGTTTCCGTTCGTCGTCCATTCGCAGACTCGGCCACCGGGCGTGGCGACGCGGCTCGGGATTCCACGCCGGTCGTCCCACGCGAGCGCCGTGAAGCGCCGGGGCGCGGCATTGAGCCCCTCGCCCACAGAGACGACGCGGCGCCGGGAGTCGTATGCCGCGCGGGCTTCGACGAACGCACCGGCCGAAGAGTCGGAAAGCCGCTCGCGCACGATATTGCCCGCCGCGTCGTACGTCTTCGAAAGGGTCTCCGCCCCGGTCGTGCGCGACGTCTCGCGCAGGAGCTGGTCGTAAGTGTAGCGGGTACGCCTGACGCCGCAGGCCATCGGGGCCTCGACGTCGGTGAACCCGCTCCCGAAGGAAAGCGACACGTCGAAAAGGCCGCCGGAGAGGAAGGACCTCGCGCAGCGGACGTGCGCCGAGTCGTCCGGGCGGATGTACGCGAAAGAGCCCTCGACGCCGTTCGCGTCCATCTTCCACGAGAGGACGGGGCGGCGGGTCTGCGCGCGGGGCGAAGCCCGCTGCGGGACAGGCGAAGAGCCTGGCGGAGGAAGCGAGCGGACGCCGGGGCGGGGAGATGAGGAATAGGCGTAGAGGTTCGTCGAGGCGCGTGCACCATCGTGCCGGATGGCAGACGAGAGGACGGCGTATGTCCCGTGCAATCCATGTCTGTACTCGACCCACACCGCCTGATCGGGCGTCGAAACGCGGGAGAGAAGACCATTGGCGCCGTATGCGAAGGCGAGCGACTTCCCGCAGGAATGCAAGGCTCTGGCAACGCGTCCCGACTCGTCGCGGGATATCGTCACGCGAGTCCCGTTCCATGTCGTCATGGACGAAAGGCGGCCGGACGCGTCGAATGAATAGGCAAGCGCGTCCGGCGTTACGACAGTCCACAAGCC
>JAFQYM010000067.1 GCA_017406465.1 Kiritimatiellia bacterium
CGCATACCCCATGCCAGCCGCGTAGTCGGTCCAGAAACTGCCGCTGTCAGGAACCCATTGACCGCCGTCCACACCGCCAAAAGAGCGCAGCATCGGTGCTCCGCGCATCGTCGGCACATCATCGACCGCAGAAATAGTCACATTGCTGCTTGGCGGGAACACGGTCAAGTCGTATGCGGGGCCCTTCTCCAGCAGGAAGACATACTCCCCTGCGTTGGTGACGGCGACGGAAAGATCGCCAACCGTCAGGAATGTCGTTTCGGGCGGATCATCCGCAACGGAGACAGTGAGCTTGTAGAGCCCGTTTGTGAGGCCAACGCCGACTTGCTGATCGACCCATTGCGGATAGCCGACGGCAAGAATCTCCGTCGCGTTTGTAAAGTTCGCCGTCACCCATTCATCGTCCTGCCCGAAGCCATTGTGCGGAAATGGCAGCTCGCGCGGCAGATATGCCGCGACGCCGTTTGTCGTGACAGAGACATCGCCGTTGCGGAAAAGCTCAAGCGCGGCAGAGACAAGATTGTTCGTGTCGCGGTTGACCGCCGCATCTACCCAGACAAAGCGATAGGAGTTGGACGGCGTGAACTCGTATGCAAATGTCGTGAGCCCGCGAACAATCTCGAATGGCAAGCCAGCCGACGCGACGGCGTTTGTGTCAAATGGCGTCGGCCAAATCTGTCCGTAGGAAACAACCTCAACGCCGGAAAGGTGGTTCGTGCCCCAGGGGAACACCCAGCCGTCATCGAACGGAAGCCAAAACGAATCCTTCCACGCGCCGCGAATATTCCAATTCGCGGCCTTGCGCTCGGCGAAACCGTTTTGGACAGGATTGACAAGATTAACAGGATTCAGAGAAGAGGGTGTGTGGAGCAACGCCCCAGACAATCCTGTTAATCCTGTAAATCCTGTCAAGAAAACTCCCCCGTGCTGCATCTGCGGCAAAGGCGAATTCATGTTCGGCGGCACGCTGTTCGTCTTGTCTCCGCCGATGAGGATGCCGATCAGAAGGAACGAACAGACGGCGACGCGGCCAAATACAGTAAGCGAACGCCAGATGGAAAGCATCCGCGCGAAGGTGTCGCGGGCCAGACGCGACTGGAGCGCAAGCAAGGCAAGCGAAGCCGCAAACCCGCATAAGGCAAGGCGCATCAGCACAGTCTGGAAGATCGCCGCCATGTCACCTGATCCTCAGCTTTAGCGCGTCAATCGAAACCTTGCTCTCTACGCGAACGATTTCAGCACCGCGCGAGACGACGCGGGCGAGGTTCCAGTCGGGGTTGAAGCATGTTGGCGACACGACCGACGGGAACACCGAGGACGCCAGCGACTTCGCCTCTCGGTCTCGGTTTAGGTATAGCGTCACGTCAAGACTCTGGGTTGTTCCCACAACGCGGCACGTCGTGTTTGCGCGCCTGTCGCGCCAGAACCACTCCCCGCAGTCCCAGCCGACGCAAAGCTCCCCCTCTTCGATTCCAAGTACGCCGTCCTCGTTCGCGTCACGCCCGAACACGACCTCGACGCTGTTGCTCACCGCCGCATCGCGCTCAATTGTCAGCGTCCATTTGTTGTCCGCCGCCGCCCCTGTCGAGAACACGACATTCGTCTCAACCTCGGCGAACGGCCGCACCGCCTCCGGCAGCGACGGCACGACAAGCCGCGCAGACGCATGTACCGCCAGTGCCAGACCCAAACACAAGACTATCAACAAGTGTTTCATTCACTACGCCGGTATTATACCATTTCACGCGACGGATTTGCCGCGAGTGGCAGGGCATGGAGTCAAGCAGCGCCGCGTTACTTGGCGGGGTTGTTGTTGCGGGCGACGGTTGACTTGAACGCTGTCGTTCTCATCTCGGGGACAGGCCCCACGAATGCCCCTATTTTATTGGCCGTCATCGCCTCTTCGCCTTTCATGCCGCCCTTTCCGCCGCCTTCGCGAGCCGCCAGCCGTGCGTCGCGTAGCCAAGTTCGCCCACATCCCTTGCCGCGACGCTCCGCGACCGGAACCGGTCACCCAGCGCATACGCCGTCGCAGTCACGAACGCGAGGCTTCCGAATATCTTCCCCGCCCCTATCTGCGCCACCCTCCTCATCAGCCTCTCCTCGGGGACAGACCCCGCGAAAGTGCCGTCAGACGTGGCGATCCAGCTCCAGGCGTAGTCGGTGGCGTGCTTAACCATCCCCGCGCGGACGGGGTTCAGGTAGACGTAGCGCATGCAGATCGCGCGGTAGCGACCGTCCTCAACAAGGGTAGACTTGAAGCGGCCGTCCCATATCGAGCCGCTGTAGCCGTGCTCGCGCTTGAACCAGACGTTGAAGAGCTCCTTGAACGTCTTTATGAACTCGCTTACGTCGTTCATCCGCGCGCGGAGACGGTCCTGCGCCTCGACTACCGCGGAATCCATGCCGATGTCGCGAAGCTCCTTCCAATGCTCGGCGAGTTCGGCTGCCGCCCGCTCGCCCTTCAGCGCCGCGATGCGACGGAGAAGTTCGCCCTCGGTCAGTTCCTCCCCGCCACGCACCACCTTGCAGACTATGTGGAAGTGGTTGTCCATCGCGACATACGCCTCGAGCTCCACGCCAGAGAACGCCGCCGCGCGCTTCAGCGCGTCGACGAGCTGCGTCTTTACCCTCCCCTTCTCGAACAGGAAGCGCCTGTCGTTGGTGCGCGACATGAGATGGTATCGCGCGGTTCCGTTGTTCGACTTCTTGATTCTCGCAGTCCTTGCCATTTTGTAGTCCTTTCCGCCGCCGCTTCCCGCGGCGACAGATGCATCATACCACATTTCGGGAAAAGAAAAATGAATCGAATATGAATTCGTTTAGGGGGTCGAGACTGGTAGGAAGCCGGCAGTGAGGCCAAAATTGGGGCCGTCGCAGGGCCAAT
This sequence comes from Kiritimatiellia bacterium, assembly GCA_017406465.1. Classification (GTDB taxonomy): domain Bacteria; phylum Verrucomicrobiota; class Kiritimatiellia; order RFP12; family UBA1067; genus UBA1067. The sequence goes on from JAFQYM010000067.1 coordinate 2,888, forward strand.
GTCAGAAAAGCACTGAAAAATCAGGCTTTCGTGGGGTCTTGTCTAATCAGAATTTGGTAGACTACGCAACTGTTCAGCCGGACGAGTGTCCGGACAGAACGGCCCGCCCAGAAAGGCCTTTCCGGGCGGGCCTGCGGCGGTGAGGCTCTTCGGGGTCCAGGGTCTAACCCTC
>JAFQYM010000084.1 GCA_017406465.1 Kiritimatiellia bacterium
CGTACTACACGATTCTCGGCGGCGCAAAGGAGTCGCTTGTCCACTGCTACGACTATCTGCTCTCGGACGACCCGGGGCGGACGCCGTTCGGCGAAAAGGCGGGTAGCCCGCGCAAGTGCCGCGAGGCGTTCGAGCGGGCTGCGCCGGAGCTTCGCAGACTCGCCGACTTCGTCGCTGGTGCCGAACGCTGTTCGTTTTCGATGGGTGCGGATGGTGTTTCTACGCATGAATTCCGCAAGAACGGCAAGCAATACGTCGCCCGCCTCAACACAAAGAACGAGCCTGTCGCAGGTCTCTCGCCCCACGGCTTTGAACTGAAGGAATGCAAGGGGAAATGAAGGGAAAGTGGTCGGAACTGTATAAGGCGACACTGTATGCGATTGGCTGCGAGTCCCGCGAAGCGGCTGCTTCCGGGCGGGCGCTGAAACAGGCGCGGTAAATCCGCCGCGATAAATAGTGGAAAGATAATATGACGCGGGTCACGAAAGGAGGAAAAATGAGAACGGTATGCGGAACAATTCTCGCGGCGGTGGTTACGGTGACATGCGCGGTTGGCATGGCGGATGGTGGCAATTCAGTTCCCGAGCGCGGAACGACGTCGGCTTGGCGTCCGAGCGTGCGCTGGCGCGGGTTCAATCTGCTTGGAATGTTCTGCCAGACAAGGATGGAGGCTGGCGACAAGCGCATTTTCGGATATTTCCCTGAAGACCACTTCCAGTGGATGGAGGAGTGGGGCTTCAACTTTGCGCGGCTGCCCCTCGATTACCGCTTCTTTGTCGAAGAAGGCGACTGGATGAAGCCGGTCGAATCGCAGTTGAAGAAGCTTGACGACGCGGTGCGCTACGGCAAGAAGCACGGCATACACGTACAGATCAATTTCCACCGTGCACCCGGATACTGCTGCAATCCGCCGCAGGAGCCGAAGTCCCTCTTCCGCGATCCGGAACCGTTCGTCGCCTTCACGAACCTGTGGACGGTTCTCGCCCAACGCTACCGGGGCATCCCGAACGAGGAACTGTCGTTCGGCCTCGTGAACGAACCTGCGCCAGTCGAGCCGTACGGTGTGACGCCGTCTAACTATGCTGTAGTCGCGCGCGCCGCACTCTCGGCCATTCGCGCTGTCGACCCCGGGCGCTTCGTGATGTCAGACGGCTGGATGTGGGGCGCCGAGCCGGTGAAGGAACTTCATCCGTTCGATTCCGCGTCCGGCGAATCTATCCACTGCTATAAGCCGCACAGCATCACGCATTACAGGGTGTTCAACAGAAACGACCCTAAGCCGTGTCCGCCGTGGCCGCCGGTTGGGTGGACAAATGGCGTCGAATGGCTCGAGAAGAACGTCGTCGATATTTGGCGTCCAGCGATCAACGACGGGACTTTCATCTTTGCGGGCGAACTCGGCTGTCATCAAGGCAACGTGCCGCACGCGACATATCTTGCATGGCTTGAAGACACGCTCATGATGTGCAAGCGGCATGGCTGGGGGTGGGCGCTCTGGAATCTCGACGGCACATTCGGGATACTCGATACGCCGCGCACCGACTGCGAGTTCGAGGACTTCCATGGTCACAAGCTCGACCGCAAGGCTCTGGAGCTCCTGAGACGGCATTGAGAATGTCCCGCGAAGCGGCTGTTTCCGGGCGGGCAATGAAAATAGGCACCGTAGCGCGGCAGATTTGCCGCGCATGGCATGGCGCGACGATTGTTCGACTACTCTAATCTCCTACAGTTTTGTAGGAATTTTGTAGGAGATTTGTAGGAATTATTTTTTACACTTGTCTGTTTAGACTTTTTCAAATGGCAATTGCGCATCGATAGTCGATGCGCTTTTTTTGGCTCATTAAGACCTTCTGACTTGGTGCCAGAGGGTCTTTTTTTGTTTGGTTTTGACCTGATGGCAGATATTGGATTTCCCGCGGTCGGGTGATCGCGGGCTGACACAAACAACAAAAACACGAAAGGAAAATCCGATGAATACGGATGAGTTGTCAACAGGCGGCGGGTCGCCGTCTGCAAAGTCAAAGAAAAGGGAAGGGGAAAAGAGAACTTCCCCCTTGATCCCCTTAAGAGAAAAGGGGAAGGGAAAAGAACAAGACCGGGTTTCTTGCGAAACCAGTTGTTCCAAGACCGCGCGCGCGCACGTGAGGCGAAAGCTTCCGTGCGCGTGTTCTTTTTCCGAGGCGGGCGCGGCGGCGGAGGAGATCGTCGGCAACTGAACCAAAACGGCCTTGCGCGGGGATGCCGCGTCCGCGCAAGTGTACAAAGCGCGGCTTCAACTTCTGGGACGTGCGATTGCGGAACGGTTCCGCAGCGATAACGTCCCTCCAATTCAACAAACAGGAAAGAAACTCCGAGGGTTGGGAAAGGGCCTGCGCTACCGCTGCGGCTTAAGCTTCGCGCTCTCAACCGCTGCAACTGGCAATCTTACTGCGATGTGTTTTTAACTGCCTTCGGCAGAAGGGGTCTGGGGGAATCCCCAGCTCAAATACGCTCATTGCAAAGATTGATGGTTGGAGTGGGCGAAGCGAGCCGGAGTGGTAACGGAGGCCAATTTGTCAACCATCGGAGTTAATCCAAGACAAGTAAGGAGAAA
>JAFQYM010000085.1 GCA_017406465.1 Kiritimatiellia bacterium
CGTACTACACGATTCTCGGCGGCGCAAAGGAGTCGCTTGTCCACTGCTACGACTATCTGCTCTCGGACGACCCGGGGCGGACGCCGTTCGGCGAAAAGGCGGGTAGCCCGCGCAAGTGCCGCGAGGCGTTCGAGCGGGCTGAGCCGGAGCTGTGCAAGCTCGCCGACTTCGTCAGCGGTGCGGAGCGCGGATCTTTTTCAATGGGTGCGGATGGTGTCTCTGCGCACGAGTTCACGAAGGGCGGCAGGCGTTTCGTCGCCCGTCTCAACACTAAGGACGAGCCAGTCGCAGGACTCCCTGCCCATGGCTTCGAACTGAAGGAATGCAAAGGAGAATGAACATGGCTAAGTCATGCTGGACATTTACCATAGCGCTGATTGCTTTGCGCAGTGCGTTCGGCGAGGGTGTATGGGACTCGGATGTAGGGGACTTCCCCCGACTCGCCGGAGAGCAGGGAGACTCGGCTCGGATCATGCGAGCGGTCGAGTCGGCGGGGAGCGGCGGGGTCGTTTGGCTTCCGCGCGGCGAATACGAGATTGACGCGATGCTTGTCGTTTCAAACTCGGCGTCGCTTCTTATGCACAAGTCGGCGCACCTGAAGGCCGTTAGGGAGATGCCGTTTGTGCTAAAGTATTTCGGGCGGCTTATGGAGGCGGGAAACGCCGACTCGTCAGGCATAGTCGACCACAATCTGTTCATCAAGGGCGGCGACATAGACGGCGCGGGGATTGCCGGGTGTGCGCATGTGATGGGTCTTCGTCATTTCACCATGGCCGATTCGACTTTCCGCAACGGAAAGGGCGTCGGCCTCCAGTTTGGCGACCAGAAGCTTCCGAGAGCGATTGAGGGCGGCTATGAGATTGTCGCCAACAACCTCTACTTCATCTGCAACAAGTCGGGGCTCGCGGGCAATGTCGGGCTTTTGACCTATATTGGCGATTCTCACTTCACGGACATAGTGGTTGTCGATTACACGACCGGCATCCGCGACATGAAGTGGTCGAACCGCTACACGCGTTGCCATGTCTGGGGTGGAATCGTCAAGAAGGGTGGAACGGAAATCCCTGAAATGCTCGAGAACTCAGTCGCTTTCGACCTGTGCGGCGCGGATGCGGTTCTCACGGATTGCTATGCGGACACGGCGATGACGGGGTTCTGGGTTCGTAACGACGCCCGCATATTCAACTGCGGCTACTTCAACAACTGGCGTTTCAAGATGGACAACCCGACCGTGTTTCGACACGACAAAGGCCGCCTCATCGTTACCGGCGGGCGCTTTTCCAAGAACTCGCCCAAAGCGACGCTTTACGCTTCGGGAAAGGACTCGGGTGAACTCGTATGGCACGACAACTATACGCTTAAGTTTTCCGCAGGGGAAATGGCGGGGCTTTCCGCAAAGCTGAACAAAGCCGTAAGGCCTGATGCCGCCGCTTCGCCCAACCTCGCCGGAGATGGAAATTGATAATAGGAATTAACAAAATGAAACGAATTAACAAAATGAACGTAACTAAAATAGTGTTGTGTTTTGTGCTTGCAGCTGTCGGCGCTGAATTGCATGGATTTACCATCGATGCCAAAATGCCGGCGGGAAACATCATCGTCGAATCAGTTGATGGCGATGTCGTGCGCGTCAAGAAGGATATGCGCGATACGGCGGGCGACTGGATATACTGGGCGTTTCGCGTTAAGGGTGCCGCAGGGCGGACGCTGACGTTCAAGTTTCCGAATACAGCCGTCGGCTCGCGCGGCGCGGCGGTTTCCGTGGATCGTGGCGGCACTTGGATCTGGTCTGATGACGTGATTTGCACTCCACTCGAGCCAAAAACGCGTGACCATGCCTCTTGGAAAGAGTTTTCCTGGCGGTTTTCGGAAGACGCGGACGAGGTATGGTTTTCACAGACGATTCCTTACACGCAGCGCGACTGGGAGGCGTTCATTGCTCGCCACGGCAAGGACTATGGGGAGCTGTTTGTTACCAACACGCTCTGCCTTTCGCGCAAGGGCCGCGCGGTGGAGTGCGGGCGCTTCGGACGGATTGACGGCAAGGCACGGCACAAGATGCTTCTCACTTCCCGCCACCACTGCGCAGAGACTACGGCGACGTTCGTTTTGGAAGGGATTCTTGAGACGGTGTTTGCGGACGATGACCTTGGCAAGTGGTTTCGCGAGAACATGGAGATTCGCGTCGTTCCGTTCGCCGACAAGGACGGAGTGGTTGACGGCGACCAGGGGAAGAACCGCAAGCCCCACGACCATTGCCGCGACTACAACGAGACTTCTATCTATCCAGAGGTGCGGGCGATTCGCGAAATGATGGAGAAGTGGAATGTGGACGGCGGCCCGTCGGTAGTGATGGACGTTCACTGCCCTTGGCTTCGCGGTTCCTGGTTCGTGAAAGATTGCTCCAACGAATACATCTACACCGTCGGGATGAAGGAGGTTGATGCCGTGCAGAAGCGCTTCTGTGAAGTCCTTGAGCGCGTCCAACGCGGCGGTCTCGGCTTCTTGGCGTCAGACCACTACTCCTTCGGGCGCGGCTGGAACACGGCGAAGAACTATACGCAGGGCTTGACGCTGACTCAGTGGGCGCTTAAGACCTGGCCGGATACGCCGCTTGTCATTGCGTTCGAGATACCGTTCGCCAATGCCCGCTACTTGACGCTCTATCCGCCCAAGTTCCGCGCCTTCGGGCGTGACATCGCGGCGGCGCTGCGCGAATTCCTCGACGGCGCGGCGTCCGCCGGGCCGGAATGCATCGACGGCATCTATCCGCATCTTGCGATGTTCAACGACGAAGGGGAATGCGGAACAGGCGCGGTCGTGCCGTGGGCGGGTGACCTCTGGGTAGTCACCTACGGGCCGCACTGTCCGCTCGGCTCGACGGACAAGCTCTACCGCATCAAGCCTGATCTGACAAGGGAAGTTTTCCCGGGATCGGTAGGCGGGACGCCTGCGAACCGCATGATCCACCGCGAGACGGAACAGCTCTTGATAGGACCGTACGTGATCGACGCGAAGGGGAACGTGCGCGTCATGCCGCCGATGAAGATGCCGGGGCGGCTCACGGCGAACGCGCGGCATCTGACCGATCCTGCGCGCAAGGCGTACTACGCCACGATGGAGGCGGCGCTTTTCGAGGTCGACCTCGAGACGCTGGAGGTGAACACGCTGATCCAGGACGACGGCATAAACAAGGGCTATTTCGACAGGGCGTTCAATGCCGGAAACGCGCCCGCAGGCTGGTACACGGCTCCGGTTCCGAAGCTGCCAGGCTACCACGGCAAGGGCATGATGAACGGTTTCGGCAAGCTGTTCTACGCCAACAACGGCGAGCATTCGGCCGAGGCGAAGACCAATCCCTTCATTCCCGCCGGTGCGCTTGGCTGGTGGGACAAGCCGGGCGATGACTGGCATCTTGTGCGCCGCTGCCAGTTCACGGAAGTGACTTCGCCGGACGGCATCTACGGCAACGAGCATCCCGAGACGAATCCGGTCTGGACGCTGGGCTGGGACGCGAAGAGCGTGATCCTCGGCGTCACGACGAACGGGGCGGAGTGGGCGTACTACAGGCTTCCAAAGGCGTCGCATGCGTACGACGGCGCCCACGGCTGGAACACGGAATGGCCGCGCATCCGCGACGTGGGATTCGGCGACGGCACGTTCCTTGCGACGATGCACGGCACGTTCTGGAAGTTCCCGAAGGGGTTCTCTCCCGCGAATCCGGACGGAATACGGCCGATCTCCACCTATCTCAAGGTAATCGGCGATTTCTGCCGCTGGGGGGACAGGATCGTATTCGGCTGCGACGACCAGGCGAAGAGCGAGTTCCTCGGCAAGCGCGGACTCAAGAAAGACGCGCCGCGCTGCGAACGGTCGCAGTCCAACCTGTGGTTCGTGAAGCAGGAGGAGCTCGGATCGTTCGGTCCTCCGTCCGGCGAGGGATTTGTCTGGTTGAACGAAGATGTCAAAGCCGGCGACGTCTCAGACCCGTTTCTCCACGCCGGATACGAGACGATGGATTTCGAATTCACGCGCGCCGACGGATCTCCGGTCGGACACGAACTTCTCGAAGACGGCGACTGGGTGCGGGTGAAGTGTCTCGAAGACGCGGCAGGCGCAACAGCGCGTTTCGCCTATGGCCCGGCCCGATGCGCCATACCTCCACTCGACGGCAGGAAGCCGTATGTTGACGTGACGGACGACGACGGGAGGACGTGGCGGTTTCCGAACGTAAACGGCGACACCCATGTCGTCTGCCGCGAGATCGCGACGGAGCGCGATCTGCTGTATGTCGGCGGAGTGTGGTACGAGGTTCCGGCGGAGAACGCCGGAGGATTCGCGTCCCTCCGCCCGATCGCGCTCGCAGATGCTCCAGTGGAGTCCCTTCGCGGCGAACGCGGGCTCATGTATCTCAACGGCAATCCGATGGCGATAGATACGCTCTGGAAGAACGGCACTGCACCGGCGGCGTACTGGCTGTGGCGGACGCACGGATTCGCGCACTGACGCGACTGGGTGCAACGTGGTCCGCGAGGGTCGGGCCCTTGTGATACGGTCGATGTGATACGGTCAGTGAACGGATGGGGACAGACCCCACGGAACGCGCGTTTTACAGGGCTTTCCGCGATCTCAACCCGTTGAATGACCTCGGAATCGGGTAGCAGCCCCGCGAAGCGGCTGTTTCCGGGCTGGCGCTGAAACAGGCGCGTCATCGCGACAAATCCGCCGGGCTTGGCATGGACAGGGATGAACATTTGTTTTCGAGATACGGTGAGTGGCGTCGCGGCAAATCCGCCGCGATAGGAATTACATAGGATGAATCTCTGTCTTTTCTTCGAGGGTACGGGGCGGGGCGTCGCGGGCAAGGTAA
>JAFQYM010000002.1 GCA_017406465.1 Kiritimatiellia bacterium
CCAGACGGAAAGCAGTCGCGCGAAGGTGTCGCGGGCTATGCGCGAACGAAGCAGCATCAAGGCGAGCGAAGCCGCGAGCCCGTACAAAGCAAGACGCATCAGCACAGTCTGGAAGATCGCCGCCATGTCACCTGATCCTCATATTATACCATTTCGGCTCGCGGCTCATTACAGTCTATCGAAAATGCTCAAAGCCTGCGCGGCAGCGTAACTGTGAACGTCGAGCCCCTGCCTGGCGTGGAGCTTAGCGAGACCTTGCCGCCGTAGCGGGACTCGACGATCTCTCGCACAGTCGCGAGACCGAGCCCAGAGCCAACCCTGTCGCCGGCGTTCGACGCACGGTAGAACCTGCGGAAGACGGACTTCTGCTCCGCACGAGGTATGCCGCGCCCCGTGTCGGAGACGATCAGCCGGGCGTAGCGCCCCGCGCTCTCCACCGCAACGGACACGCTCCCGCCGTCCGTGTACTTAACGGCATTGTCTACGAGATTCCCGACGACCTCTCCGACGAGATACGGATGTGCGCGGACGAATATGTCCTTCTCTGGGACGGAGCACCTTATATCGACATCCTTCCCATCGTGAACCTTCGCGTCCGCGACGACCCTACACGCCACCGCCGAGAGGTTGACCGGCTCCGCATTCGAATCGTCGAACCCGGCGAAACCCTTCACGAGCAGCATGTATGCGGATATCATCTCGGCTTCCTTGCCGCTAAGCGTCTCGATGGCGGCAGCTGTCTCGGCAGACTCCATGCGCCCGCTTCGAATGCCGCCCGCCTCCTCCCGTATCGCGGAGAGCGAATGGGACAGCCGGTGCAGCGTGTTGCGCACAAGCCCCTCCATCTCGTCACCGAGCTCCGCCTGGCGTCGGGCCATGCGCAGCGCGACGAACAGCAGCGTCGCCCCGAGCGCCGCAGTGCCCCAGAAGTACCTCGCCGACGTCCGTACGGACGCCTTCATGAAGTCGACGATCTTCTGCGCGTCGGCGTCAGCGATGAAGTCGTCCGCGCCCAAGTTGATGCATTCCGCCTCCGCCGCCGGGCCGACGAACTCGCTTACGACGACTATCGGGAGATACGGCTTCGTACGCCGAACAGACTTGAGCACCTCTATCCCGCCGAGGCGGGGAAGGTTGACGTCAAGAACGACGACCGCGTATCTGCCGGCCTTGGCCATCGCGAGTGCGTCGACTCCGTCGCACGCACGCTCCACGCGCAGGCCCATCCCCGACAGGAGCGCGGCGTACCTCTCGTAGTGTTCCGAGTTGTCCTCGGCGACAAGTGCAGTTTTATCTTCCATATCGCGCATTATAGCAAATCCCCTACTTCCATGAAATCACCTCTGCCACAGCTCCGCAAGTCGGCGCGTGTAGAGGGGGTTCCTGACCTCGACTTCGATTTCGTCCAATTCCTTCACCAGCAGCGTGTCGTCCTCGCCCCAGATCCACGACTCGCCGCCCGCAAGCACGGCCAACAGCCACTCGCGCGCAATTGTCTTTGCATCATCGCCAAGCTCGTGCCCACCTGGAAGTGGCTTGAACAGGAGCGAACCGCCCTGGCCCCTGTAGCGCATGGTGAACGAGCGACTAATGCGGAGCCGGTCCTCGTCGCCGAATCCGCATGTCACAAGCGCAGGTACCTTCGCATCTAACGCACCCTCGGGATAAACACCACATCCGTGCGCACCCCATGCAGCGACGGAAAGCTCCTTGGACTGTGCAAAGAGCGAGGCGCACTGTCCGCCTGCGGAATATCCGTAGAGGACGAGCGGCACAGTCTTCAGTCCGTAGCGCCTCCGAAGTTCGGCGACTGCGGCGCCAAGCTTCTTTCCAGTTCCAGTCTCAGGTCGCCAGTATTCGCCCTTCGAGAACGAAGGAGAGACAAGAAACGCCCGTTCGCGGTCCGCCAAATCGCCGAAGCCGAATTCTTTCAGCGTCTTATGCCCCGCCCAGCCCCTACCGCCAAAGAGGACGATTACGCGCGAAGCTGCATCGTACTTCCTGGGGACACGGCAGACGAACTCCGAGCCCGAAACAGCTATGTGCACAATGTCCTCGGGGACTGGCGGCTCGGCCTCCTTGAAAGCGGGCTTACCCCACGCCTCGGCAATGGTGCGGCTCGGCAGGCTCACGCGGTCAACGGGATTCACGAACTCGGCCTCCGCGCTCTTTGCAGGATAAAACACGTCGTCCTGGTCGTCACCTATGAACACTTCCTCGCCTTTCTTGCCCGAAATGCAATGCGAGAGAAACGCCCGCGCAAGGCGAAGTGAGTCGGGCGGCACGTCGTGCGGATGGTTCGGGAACGACTTCCAGATAACGTCGACGCCCTTCCGACGCGCCTTCTCGACGAACGCGCGGCTGATCACATACCGCGCGGAATCCGCGTCGCCGCACGTGACGAGCCCCGGTACGCCGCGCATCGTCGCCTTCGGCTCGTGGAAGACTCCGCACGCATGGCTCACCCACGCGCGGCAGCGCTGCGGACGCCACGCGGGAAAGAGATTCGCCGCCTGGCTTCCGGCGGAATATCCGTAGTAGCAGATCTTCGAGTCGTCGATCCTGTACTTGCGCTTCAACGCGGCAAGTGCGTCGAAAAGCGCCTGACCCGACCACGCCTCTGGCGACCAGTAGTTGTCGTCCTGGAACCCGGGGCAGACGAGGAACGCGCCGTTCGCGTCTGCCCAGTCCGACCAGCCGAGCTTCCCCGACGCCTCGTCTTTTCCCTTGCAGTTGCGCCCCCCGAAGTAGACGAGCACGGGATACGGCTTCTTCCGCTTCGCGTCGTAGCTTGCGGGCACATGGTACCAGAACGTCGCCTCCTGGTTGTGCGGCGCCTTCGTGGCGACAGTCACGGACTCGACGCCCGTCGCGCCATCCGCGAACGCGGCAGCGATAGCAAACATAGTTGCAACAACAAGACTCTTTTTCAAATTCATATTCGTGTTACCGTTTTTGTTACAACGGCGTTTGTCGGCGGGTCGAAGAACTCGGGCGGCGAGACGAGCGTCAACCGCGCCGAAGGAAACCGCCAGGCCGCCTCCGCCGCGTCGCCGAACAGCCACACTTCGCCCGAGTCCACAACATCCTCCGGGACGCCCGGCCTTATGCAGAACCGCGCGCCATCCGGAAATCGCTTCGCCACCGACTTCAAACTCCATCCCTCGTCCCGGTAGACGCTCGGCCCACCGTCGGTAGGGACGCGTGCCCCCACGCGTCCGCCGCAAACCACATACGCACCTTCAACTCTCGGCGTCGCATCTGACCACAGCCCAACCACCACCGCACAAAGAGCAACCGCCACACCTGCAACCGCCAACACAGCTTTCGCCGAAGCCATCCTCCAAAAACCCTCTGCGCACTCTGCCTCTCCGCATCTCTGCGTGAGACATCTTCTGCCCCACGCCGCCATCATCGCCGCACCCATCACGACAAACGCGACGAACAGCCCCCACGCCAAGACAAAGTTAACCGCTCCATATCCGCCCTTCTCCGCGAAATCAAACAGCTCATGCCAGTCGAACACCGACGCCGAGAACGCCGAGACCGTGAGCCCCGCGAACGCGACCCACGTGCGCCGCATCGCCCGCCCGACGCAAAGCGCCAACGCGATGAAAGCGAGCCACGCGCCGCCGACAAACGCGCCCATCTCAGCAAGCAGCGTCAGATGCGAGTTGACGAGCGTCCGCACGGTGACACCCTCGGGGAGCATGAACGTCGTGGCAATTTCGCCCGACTCCCCGAATCCAACTCCCAGCGGATTCGCCGCGAAGAGTTTCAGCCCCGCAAGCCAGATCTTCGGCCGATTCATCACCGCCCCGTCCAGCACCAACCTCGGCCACATCCACCAAAGGGCGATCGCAGCTACGGCCACCGCTACGGCCACCGATGTGGCAAGGCCGCCCCGACCTTGCATCTTTTTTAACCATGTAGAACGTGTAGATCGTGTAGAAGTTTCTACATGGCCAATCATTCCAGAAAGAAGAATCTTGCGTCCGCCCCACAATAATATCGCCTCGATTGCCAGCACCGCCATCCCCGTCCTGGAATACGTCATCGCGAGCATCACGCAAAGCAAGACGCCAACGAGCCACCCCGCCCATCGCCACTTGCCGCGCCATCCCCAGCAGAACGGAAACGCCGCGCAGATTGCTGCGGCGGCGTGGTTCGGATTGAAGAACCCGAACCCCATCCTCACCAAATCCCCTGCGACGAACTCCATTCTATATGCCTTCTAACATGCTCATTTCACTTCGGCGTGTTCCATAACTTTGCCTGCTATTTGGATGATATTTGAATCCGGGTCGCTCTCAGCAGATTCCCGAATCAACCCAGTAGACGAAATCGCGAAGATAGAATGTGTCACCTCTCGCAAGACAGCATCCTTTGTACACGCATCGGCCGATGCCGCCGAAAAAGCCTGAAATGTCTTTAGACCAAGTGCGCGATGACGATTTATTATCGAAAGATGGCGCAATGATTTGTAAATCCGTCCACACCACATCGCAGCCGTAACGCATAAAGATAACACCAGCATCTTACTGGCCAGCTTAGGCCACAAGACGAAATGTGTAGTGTATTTTGAGTAGTCGTCACAATACGCCCATATCGCAATACCCAGCGCAGCCAGACCTAACACTATTCCTCCTGAGAGCCACATCCAAGAGTTCCTTTTATTAATCTCCGCTTCTTCCTGAAAATCTAAAGTAAAGACCGAAGCCCCTGCATTGGCCGCCGCCTCGCGAGCTTTTACAAGGATATCATCTGCTTGTTTCTGTTTTTCAGCTATCTTATCCCTGCATGCATCAAGCATCTTTTGAGCTTCACCAATAATTGATGTCAACTTGCTGATATTCTGAGCGACATCCCCTTGACGATAAGACAAGTAGGGCACCCAGCTGGAAACATGCAGACAGATTGAATCAGCATGGCTATGAATTTGCGCAATGATTTGCGCCTTTCTAGCACTCGGATCGCCATTTGATATCTTAAATGAATCAATCCGCGCAAAAGTCGGCAAGGCCGCTTCCAATTGCTGTCTCGCCGAGTTCGCGATCTGATCTGGCAGGTAGACGAGCGGAAGGTTCTTAAGTCCCATTGCAACATCCAGTATAGTCTGAATATCAAATTGAGCCTCAGCAAACGATATCTCTCCCCATGCTGACCGAGATATCATCTCCTTGTCCTTGTATGCTAGGACTTTATCAACAACCGCCATCAGGTTTTGCACACGGTCTTTTGTGGCCATAACTATGTTCCTTTCATGAGTTTAATTCCATACGATGCCATTGCTGTCGAGATTGCAAGAATTTTTCTGCACCAACGAGCAAGGAATATACCAAACCAACCTTTCAATTACCTTGCTATCACTTTACTTTTTCGCAAGACAGGGACACGTCGGCGGAAGTTCATGCATAATACACGCACGAATTCACGCAGGCAATGTCAGCCAGAACTTTCAAGAACTCATTCACAGTTGGAATTATTGCTCGGTAGACACCAAGAAATCTCCGCTGCAACGCCTCATGCCGAACAGTATCTCATAAACTTCCGCCACTGTGGTAATTTACTGTGGTAACCATGTCTGACCCCGTAGCCCCTCAGCAGGTTTTCCTTGCCATAGCGGCACTTTCTCGATTATTTCGTCAACGGCAAGCAACTGCAGCCAATTCTTTCGGTGATTTAGCGAAATGCAAGGTGCTGCGCCCTGCATCAAAAGGGCGCAGCATCACGCGGCATTGATTACGATTCGGTATCCACATGAAAATGCGAAACGCATATACCGCAAACCTCGTTTCCATTATTTTGCAGCTCAGTTACCTTATTACGGATTTGCGACGCAGATTTCGAACAATAACAGTTCTGTCTGCCTTCAGAAATGCTAATCAATGTCTCCCCGCAAATAGTTTCGTCGTCGTCATTGAGGTAAACAGACACGCTGCCTTTGTCCTTTTCTTCGATGCGAACTTCTGCGATGTGCATGTTATTTGAGTTCTTCGCCGCAATGTTCGTGCTGTCGTAAATCGCCCAGCCATTACACTCGGGATGCTTGAACGGAATTTGTGCCATAGATTCATTCCTTTCATGTTGTCGTTTAGTTGACCGATGCAATCACCCGATCGCACCGCGATGAAGTCTTGCGACCGCATCGTTCGTGGCTCATTATAGCACAGCAACTACGATTTGTCGCGCTATGTATACGCAAACGTATACTTCAGGGCCGTTTTTCTTGCAAACGTATACTTCACGTATACTTGCATCCTACCCTACCGCTGCCTTGCGGCGCGTTTCGCGCACGGGCATCAGATCCGAGAACGGCGCAGAGGCTACGCGGGGAGGTGACAGTGACCGGCGTTCCCACGACGGGCGCCGAGCTAAGCGACACCTTCCCGCCGTAGTCGACAAGCGTGCCTGTGCGCGAACACGTCACCGCGAGCATCGCATACAGCGCGACAGCGACAAGCCGCCCTGCCCACCGCCATGCACCGCGCCATCCCCAGCAGAACGGAAACGCCGCGCATATCGCGGCGGCGGCGTGGTTGGGGTTCGCGAAGCCGAACCCCTGCCGGACAACATCACCGACAGCGAATTCCACTACGCGCCGATCCTCTGATGCGCAGCAACAGTGCCGAAGCCTATGATCTTTTGGATATAACCGGCATTCTCAAGCATGCAGTATGCGTTGCCCACAGTCCCTTTCGACACTCCAAAACGTTTCATCAGCGCACGCATGCTTGGTAGCTTCCCGCCCACGTCGTACTTGCCGCCCTTGATGTCCTCAGACAGCTTCTCAGCTATCACAACAGCTTTAGTCCTTCTCTTACAGACCATCTGCTATCCTTTCTCGCTCTGCATGCGCGCCAAACGCCGACGTGGCGGTTCTACTATATTTTCATTAAAGCAACATGACCTCTACTTCACGAAAGTTATTTACACCATTCGCATACTCATTCTCCAAAACGATTACGACCATCCGAGCCAGGCATGCATCCTAGAACTACGACGCCTATCACTAAAGATGGGATCCTCAGAATCGTTATCGAGTTTAGAGTTATTATCACTACGAGCCACCAACCTGACAAATTCAAGTCGTGCAACCGTCTGACAGTCACCCCAAGCGATAGAACTGACACGACACCAAGAGTAATTATCCCCCCAAAGAAACAACAGATATCTGCACGTGACATCTCTGAACAAATCAATCTACAAGTACCATGCTTTGCGACAAGATATGCCATCACACACCCAACTACAATCTGAGCCGGTAATTGCACAATGAGAACGAACTTCCAAAATTCATTCCGCCGTGCACGGCCCTCAAACGAAAGAAATTCTAAAATCTTCATAGCCGCTCATTCCTTCACTTCCGAATAAACAACAGTAATATCCAACCATGCATCCAGGGCTTTAAATACCTCGGCGTCGAGCGGGAGGGGGAAAGTAAACGGCCCCAAGCCGGCTGCGACACCTATATCAAAGTACTCGTATATATTCCATCTAATCGTTCTGCTCACATACCATTGCTCCTCTCCCCACCAACGAATACAAGGAAGCAATGGAAGTTGCTCGGCTTGAAGTGTAACCTTTGTGGCAAATATCCAATACCCAAAGTTATAGCTGCACGACATGCCACCCTTTGATTCGCTTTCAAATACCAAGCTTATATCCCACGATCCTCTAATATTCGAAAAAACAATATCTATTGAACCATCGTCAAACGAACCGACCACTTCATAATCGACACTAACCGAAAAACTGTCGACCTGCGATTCAAAACCTCTTACATTAGAGGCCAGCGTTCCGCGCCAGCTCACCGAATTAGAAGCCGTGCCAGTGCGAGAAGTCGTATATATTGTTATGCCACCAATATAATCAACCGCGCTCGTGACGCCATTCCCGCAATACGCGAGTGCATTCCATCCATTCGGATACCCCATCGGGTCCGCGGTCTGCCACTTGGCGAGACCGGCGCGGTAGTTGCGCATGAGGAAGGCGTGACCGAGGCCTTCGACCATGGGCTTGCCAGTGAAGAAAGCCTTGTCAGCGTCAGTTCCCTCGCCGAAGGCCGTAAGCGCGGCGGCGGAGTACTTGCCGTTGGACTTGGAGCCGACGGTCGTGCCGAGCGCGTCGTTGAAGTACGAGGTGCCCTTCGAGGATGCGACCGGGTTGCCACCTCCGACGTGCGGCTCGTTCATGAACTGCTCGTCGCCGCGCTGGATGAGCGCAAGGCCGTCCCAGAGGAAGGTTTCGGTTTGCGTGCCGCAGTTGGCGCTCGCGAGCTGGCCGTCGGCGTGGTAGGTGAAAGTGCGCTTCGTGTCGCCATCGGTTACCGAGAGGACCTTGTCGAGGTAGCCGTAGGTGTAGATCTTGGAGCCTTCCTTGACGAGACGGCCTGCCGCGTCGTATGCGTAGCGCGTCGTGGCACCGTCGGTCGTGGAGCTGACGAGCTGGTTCGCGGCGTCGAAGGTGAAGGTCGTCGTCTGGTATTGCGGACGACTCGGAGAGTCGCCCCTACCAATGCGGAGCGTCTTCTTGAGCATGTTGCCGGCCTTGTCGTAGGCGTAGCGCTCAACCGCGTTGCCGTCCGCGTCCTTGACCGCGAGCAGCTGGCCCTTCTTGTCGTACTCGTACGTCTGGCGGACGCCGTTCGCAGTGCGGGCGACGATCTGGCCGGACTTCGAGTATTCATACGTCACGGACGCGTCGGCGTTCAGCTTCCCGCCGAGGTACTTGCCGAAAAGCTGGCCGTACTTCGTGTACTCGTAGTCGATGGGCGAACCATCGACGACCTGGCGCGAGAGGCGACCCTTGGAGTCGTAGGCGTACGTCACCTTCGAGCCGAAGCCCGCAGCGGTTTCGGCAAGACGGCCGAAGCGGTCGCAGGATATGGCGGCATCTACACAATGCCAATCAGAAAGCAACTTGAGCATTGTCACTTTATAAGATTATCATGGACAATGTTGGCCAGAAACTCAACATCATCATAAATGCCATACTTTTTCGCCGTCGCAGTAACGATAGCACCAACAGATGAGCTGTCGTGGAATTTTACTCTGCACCAAACCAAAACATCTATCAAATCTCTTTCCGAAAGTCGCAACGACGCTTCTTTTAGATGCCTCTCAACAACAACATCAATTGGCAAATCAACCTTTCGAGGGAATGTAGTTTCGTACTCTATACTTCCAATAAAATTATTCCGACAATTACTATGCATCCCAGACATGCACCCATTGGCAAGAAGCACACCTACAATTATGACAAGTACTCGCATGATTTTGTCCTCACTCAATAACCATTACCGTTCCATAACACCGATAATTAAGGCCCCCAGATTTGACCCATTCATATTGAGTCGATTCCAGAACCGCCATAATTTCATGCGATACCGGCTGAGGGTCAAGACAAATACAACCATGAGACACATCTGCCTCTGCTATTACTAGTCTGAACTCCTTTCGCGTGACGCCATTTGGACCCGATGCCACATCGTCGAGCACAGAATCCCCACAATACCACAGTTGAAACCTCTCCGATCTAGGAAACGCGATAATTTTCCACTCACCAAGAGGCAGAACACCCTTTTGTTGCCATTGATGAGCAACATTCATATCACCAGAAGACGCAGAAACCCCAAGTAGTTTTCCTGAAGTCAAATCCTCCATTGCAAAAGCGGCCTCTGAAATCGAAAATACACACCTCGCAGTTCCACCCCCGACATCTAACTGATCCATAATCACATTCCCGCAGTATGCCAGCTGATTCCACCCGTCGGGATAGCCCATCGGATCGGCGGTCTGCCACTTCGCAAGGCCCGCGCGGTAGTTGCGCATGAGGAAGGCGTGGCCGAGGCCTTCGACCATCGGCTTCCCAGTGAAGAACGCCTTGTCGGCGTCGGTCCCCTCGCCGAATGCCGTGAGCGCAGCGGGGGAATACTTGCCGTTGGACTTGGAGCCGACGGTCGTGCCGAGCGCGTCGTTGAAGTACGAGGTGCCCTTCGAGGACGCGACCGGGTTGCCTCCGCCGACGTGCGGCTCGTTGACGAACTGCTCGTCGCCGCGCTGGATGAGCGCGAGGCCGTCCCAGAGGAAGGTTTCGGTTTCTGGTAGGGGCGCGTCTCCAACGCGCCCGCGGTCGGCACGGAGTGCCGCCCCTACCATTGCAGAGCTGTCCCCACGGAGTGCCGACCCTACCGTCGCGGAGGCGAGCTGGCCGTCGGCGTGGTAGGTGAAAGTGCGGGTTGTGTCGCCGTCGGTGACCGACATCACCTTGTCGAGATAGCCGTAGCGGTAGGTCTTGTTGCCTTCGCGGACCATGCGGCCCGCCGCGTCGTAGGCGTAGCGTGTCGTCACGCCGTCGGTCGTGGACGAGACGAGTTGGTTGGCGTCGTCGAAGGTGAAGGTCGTAGTTTTGCCATTGACGGTCTTCTTGAGCATGTTGCCGGCCTTGTCGTAGGCGTAGCGCTCGACCGCGTTGCCGTCGGAATCCTTGACCGCGAGCAGCTGGCCCTTCTTGTCGTACTCGTACGTCTGGCGGACGCCGTTCGCGGTGCGGGCGACGATCTGGCCGGACTTCGAGTATTCGTAAACGACCGAGGCGTCGGCGTTCTGCCTGCCGCCGAGGTACTTGCCCGCGAGCTGGCCGTACTTAGTGTACTCGTAGTCGATGGGCGAGCCGTCGACAATCTGGCGCGCGAGGCGGCCCTTGGAGTCGTAGGCATACGTCACCTTCGAACCGAAGCCCGCCGCAGTCTCCGCGAGGCGTCCGAAGCGGTCGTATGCGCGGTTTTCCTTCGAGACGACCTCTCCCTTGCGGTTCTTCGTGACGCGCGAGAGGCGGTTGCCCCAGGCGTCGTAGGTGTAGCTCGTCGTAAGCCCGTTCTCGCGCTTCTCGACGAGACGGCCGAAGTGGTCGTACTTGTACGTCTCCTCCGTCTTGCCGCGCGTGTGCTTGGCGAGGCGGTTCCACTTGTCGTACTCAAAGCGCTCAATCTCGCCGTTGCCGTAGTCGGCGTAGGTGAGCCTACCGAATTCGTCATACTCGCTCTGGATCCTGCGGTCTTCACTGCCATTCCACTTGGAGACGACTTCCTTGACGAGTCCCAAGTCATCGCGGACGTAGTCCGTGAGCTGGCCTGCCGCGGTCGTGCGGGACTTGAGCCCGAAGCGGCCCCAGCCGAAGCGGATCTCGTGTCCGTTCTCGTCGACCACGGACGTCCTGCGGCCAAGCGCGTCATACGAATATGCGCACTCCGATCCGTCGGGGAAGCGCTCCTTCAGAACCTTGCCGAAGGCATCGCGCTCGAAGGACTTGGAAAGTCCGTCCTGGTTGGTGTAGGAAACGGGACGCCCCGCGCCGTCGTAGGAAACGGCAAGCGAAGTAAGCGTCTCGCTTCCGTCGAGGCGCTCCATGCGGGTGACAAGCCCGGCATCGTTATAGGCGTACTTCGTCACGATTCCGTTCGCGTCCGTCACGCTGACGGGCGCGTTGAAGGTATTGTAGCAAATCTTCGAAACATTGCCGAGGGGGTCGCGCACGGAAACCGGGAAGCCCGACTTGTTGTAGGAGACCTCGGCCTTGCCGCGACCGTCGTCAACGGACATGACGTTGCCAGCCTTGTCACGGGTAAGGCGCGTCGTGACCGCAGGAGTGCCGTCGGCGTTCAGGAGCGAGACCGCGACGGGCTCGCGTCCCTTGCCGTAGGCAAACGAGGCGACGGGCTCCACCGTGCGCTCTCCGTGCGCCCTGCGCGAAGCCCTCGCGAGGCGTCCATCGGAATCGTAGTCAAAGTCGCGGTCGTTGCCGAAGCGGTCGCGTACGCGCGTGACGTTTCCGCTCTTCGCGTCGTAGCGATAGGAGACGAGGTCCTTCCCCTCGCCGTCGACAATCTTGCGGACCTTGCCGAGATACGCGACGTCGTAGCGCATGAAGTAGTAGATCGTCGCCTTCTTGCCGCTGAAGTCGGAAACCGCGAAGACGCCGTTCTTCGCGTCGTAGCGGTACGAGGCCGTGCGGTTCGTCTTGTCTCGTAGCGAAACGCCGCCGTTGTAGGAATAGGAGAAGTCATGGTCGGAGACGATCCTCGCTGTGCGTCCGGACTTC
The DNA here is from genome assembly GCA_017406465.1 of Kiritimatiellia bacterium. Lineage (GTDB taxonomy): Bacteria > Verrucomicrobiota > Kiritimatiellia > RFP12 > UBA1067 > UBA1067. The sequence goes on from JAFQYM010000002.1 coordinate 12,103, forward strand.
TCGAAGGCGATGTCCTCGCGCATCGCGCCCTGCGTGATCGACGCGAGGTAGTTGCCCGCGTAGCCGAATTTGACGGCGTCGAGAGAGCCGCGCTTCATCGAGACGAGCTGCGGTCGGACGGGATGCGCGACCTTTCCGTCCTTGGTGCGCGGGAGTATCTCGAGCGTACGCTGCTCGTAGGCGAGCGTTGTCGTCACGCCCGCGACAGTCACGGACTTCGCAAGCGCCCCGTCGTAGGCGAGCGAGACGAACGAAGTGCCGTCCTGTGAGACCGCGACGAGGCGTCCGTCGGCGTCGTAGGAGAAGTCCGCGCTGCGCCCCGTCGGGGCGGTGATCTTCGCGAGGCGTCCAGAAGAATAGGACAGCGTCCAGCCGACGAGTGACTTCCTGCCCTTCACCGTCCAGTTGCCGTCAGTTTCGGGGTTGCCAGTGGCGACGTCGGCCTCCCACTCGGAGTAGGGCGCGTAGTAGCCGCGGCCCTTCTTCACCTCCTCGACGACCTCGATCTTGACGGCGTCCTTCGGAGTCTTCTCGTTCTTCGGGAAGAACTTCACCTTCTCGCCCCACGGAGAGGTCCAGAGCATTCCGTCCTTGTCCCACGCGGCGGACGACTCGAGCTGCGGCGAGCGCCACGCGAAGCCGAACGCGCCCGTCTTCTCGGAGGACGAGTCGTAGACGAGCTCGATCGGCATCGTAAGTTCGGGCGAGAGCCTTGCGACGCCGAGGCTGCGGCTTTCGACGTAGCCCACCTCGGTGAGCAATGCGCGGCCCGCGAGAAGCGGGCGGTTGGAGAAGTCGACGCGCTCGGCGGCGAACGAGAAAAGCCCCGCCATAACGACAAAGGCCAATGCGATTTTCTTGATGTGTTTCATGTTGACGTTTCCTTTCTGCGTCTTGCAGACGGCGCAGAGTATACCACAATTCAAGGCCAAACAAAGCCCTGAAAATGCAGATTTTCCGCGAAGTATACGCAAACGTATACTTCAAGGCCGTTTTTCTTGCAAACGTATACTTCGCGTATACTTGCGGAAAGCCGTATTCTGCTATACTCTCGCCGCCCGCACGGGGAGGCCGTGCGAAGAGGAAATCATTAGGAGGCATTGCAATGGACTGCATAAACTGGAACATCGTCGGCACATTTGCCGCGCTCTCGTTCTGCGGGCTTCTCGCAGCGATGTTGCTGCGCAGGCCGCTCAAGGCGGCATGTGCCAGCTTCATGGCGATGCCACACTTCCTTAAAGTCGCCCTCGTGAGCATTGCAATCGTTGCGACAGTGAAGGCGCAGAAACATCAAAACGGCGGCGACGGCACGCAGGGGCTGCCGACGCCGCCGCGACTTTCTCCAAGGATGCTTCCGCAGACAGTATCTGACGAGGAGATCGCGCGGGGCTACCGCTTCGCCTACGAGACAAACGACATCGGCCACAGCTTCACGATGCCGGCGAACGCGGCATACGTCGGCAACGCACACATCCATGGAGCGGCATCGAGCTTCGGACGCAACCTCGTCGACTTCGGCGGATGGTCGTTCCATTTCGGGCCGAGCAACACGCGCTATTCCTCTGCGTGGTGGTTCATCGACGGGCGCATCCGCTTTGCGCCGCACGACACAGGGCGCGAAATTTCCACTGGCATAAGCGGCAGAGTCCTCGCGATGCAGGGCCGAAGCCGCATCTGGCACGGGCCATACGACGGCGGCTACGCAATCTGCTGGGAGAATGTATTTCTCGGCGGCGACACAAACGCCGCGGCGAATGCGCAGATCATAATGAAAGACAACGGATGGTTCGAGACATGGTAAAACGAGGTTGGACGCGTCTACAAGCGTATCAACCCATACGATTGGGATGGCGACGGACTCGACAATACGATTGACTCCGCACCTAAGACATACGACGGCGACTGCTTCGGCACAGGCGTAGACTGGCTCAACGCCAACTGCGGCGCAATCCTCTCCGCATCGCTCGACGCCGACGACGCAATACGAATCGACTGGAACCCCAACTCCAGCGAAAACGCCTACTACTGGCTCTCCTTCACCGCGACTCACGACAGCACACGCATCACAATTACATGCGACGGGCCAAGCAACCTCGGCGACATGGTTGTGATCGCGAACGAAGGTCAGGCGTGCTCTGTGCCGCTTCTCATTGGAGCCGTCTACAGGATACGGTCGGACTGGCCGGTTGACGAAATCTCGGCAAGCGACCCTGCGGCCACGATAAGACTGGCCGAGCCCATGCATCTGCTGCGCGGCGGAAACGCCGCGCCGCGCGGGTCTGGCAGTGACGTCGATATCGAAAGACCGCTGGACTTTATCATGTCGGACGGCGAGAGCGGCGGGCATATCTCCACCGTCCCGGATGTCGGTGCCGCCATAGAATCGATAGTCGGCAGTTGCTGCCCCGTCAATCTAAACGGCAGCAACTACGTGTGGAACTGCACTGGTTGCCACTGCACCGGATACTGGCAGTCATGGCAGATTGGGGCAACATGGGAGGGATACAGACGATTCTTCTGGACGACAGTCCAATGTCCGTGCCAGCGTAGCAACGAGCAGAATCCCGACGTCTGGTTCTCGCTGTCATGCCCCTCAGTGATCATAAAGGGCGGGAACAGCCATGTCGTCGCGGGATCGTTCAATCCGCCGTGCGAGACGAACGCGACGATGTCGCTCACCTGTATCGCAGGTGCAGAGAAGATAGAAGTCCTCGACTCGGGCGACGACTGGCAGGAAATACGGGGCGTTGCGAAAAGCGGCTCTATTGGCGATGTCGCATTCGCGCTTACGCTCGAGATAGGCGGGGAAACACACTGTAAGACCCAGACGCTCACCGTCGCGGAGGTCGTCAGAATGGATGTCACATCCCCCGTACAGGGCGCAAGCGCAAACCCGCCGCCGTTCATGACCGGCGTAGACTATCCTTTCTCGGTCACCAACAGCCCCCTTCCCGACAAACACCTCGTCGTTCCGTTCTGCAATGTCGCGACGCTCGCTGAGGGCGGCTTCGAAGTCGCGGACTTCTCTGTAAGCATGAATCTCGTCCTTGAGCCGGAGGGCGTCAACGCCTCCTCACTTCCCTGCGAATGGGAACTCATCGAAGCCCTGCCACAGATGAGCGGTATGCTGCGGCACGAAGATTCTATTGATGCGCATTTCATCAATCCCAAGCAGGGAGGAGTCTACCGATTCATAGGACGCTGCGACGGCTCGCCGTGGACGCAGGCTAACATCGTGCTGCCACTTTGCGGTGCGAGCATAGATGCCGTGTTTGACGCCGACATGGCCGTTGTCGCCAGCGCCATGCAGACGCTGCGAGACACGAAATCGTGGTATCAGAAGCAAGACGGAGACTTCGGCGACAAGTGGTTCTACGACCACAACGTCATGGACTACATCGGACGAGTCGACAACACATCATGGCCGACAGTCTGGCGATACAACCAAATAACCGACGACGTTCTCAACGAATACTACAGAATGGGCGCTGTCGCAACGTTCCGAGGCGTACCGACGCCTGTCGCCAAACTCGGCAACTTCATGGCGGGGTATGGGACGGAAACCGTCGGAGTGTGGCGTATACTGCGCTGGGCATCCCAATTCATCCGAGGGATGGCAAACGATGCCACGGGGAGCATGAGCTGGGCTGTAGGCGAGGACTTTGCGAGCTCTGCGGGAACCAACCTCGTTGAATGCACAACGACACTCGCGACAAACATGTGGTCTTTGGTCGCCGGTGGACAAGTGGAAAACGACAAGGTCTTCGCTCTTTGGCCAAATCCTGCGAATACCGACAATCATGCCGAGACTCTGACGACAGACTTCGACCACAACCGACAGTTTCTGTCTCCTGGCATCGTTCGCCAGACCCCGCCGCCGCAGAACTAACACACAAATAAGGAAAGACAAATGAAAGCAAGAACAACGATCATGGCCGCATTATCAGCCACCGCGCTCGCCATCAATGCGGCACCGACCCAGAACACCTACCATGCCGTCACAAACGACTGGCGAAGTGGCATGTATTCAAATGTCCTTGAACTCGCGCAGTCGCGTCTTGCGGCAAACACGAACGACATCGTCGCGGCGTACATCATGAAGGACTACGACATCATGTTCTCCGACTTCACGGCAATGTCGAACTCATTTCAGCGCCTCATACGCGCCGGCGCGCTCGTCACGCTTCCCGCCTACACGAACAGATTCCCGCGACTGCGACAGGGCTACGAGGATTTTCTCGAGTTTGTCATTCCCGCCCACGACGACAACTTCCGGATCCAGGAGCAGCAGCGCCCCATCCCGCCCGGAACGCCGATGAACAGCGAGCATCTCCTTCAGCTCTTCTGGGAGAACAACCTGTGGTAAATGATCGGCTTTTAGACAGGGCCATATTTAGAGGAGGCTATGTTGCGGTTGAGTAGTGGTTTGGTTGAAGTTGATTAGCGGTTGGAGTTGGAGAATCACGGATGTGGGATGGTTGAGTCGGAATCGTTCTTGTATTCGAGAAAAAAAACAAAGAACTCCCTCTTGTGCGCAAGAGGGAGATTTGGTAAAATTTCCGCCGTTTGGAGGACCGGTAGCTCAGTCGGTCAGAGCGGGGGACTCATAATCCCTTGGTCGTGGGTTCAAGTCCCGCCCGGTCCACCAACGGCGAATCGTTTACTGCACGATAATCTGCCGCGATTCGTAATGCCCTGGCTGCCACACGCGAACGACTGTGCCGTTAGGCTGAATCTGATCAACGTATGTGCCTGGAACCCAGACCTGCTGCGTCGTATAGACAGGCGTCGTCACTACAGGCGTGGTAACCACAGGAGCCGCGACGACAGGAGTTGTGATGACGCGCGGGCCGATGATCGCATCAGTCAAGACTCCGCCAACAACCCCTCCGACGAACCCAGGCCAGAAATGACGCCCGCCATGACCCCAACCGCTGTGATGATGGTGGTGGTGCATTGGAGGAGGCATCGGGCGGTGGTGCATCATTGGCGCGGGGCCTCTACCGAAGCCGCCGTGATGGCCAAAGCCGCCGCGCGGACCGCCGAAGCCAGGGCCAGGACGAGCCATAAGCGTTCCCGCCGCCAGAACTGCGCCAAATACAAGTATAAGTTTCTTGTTCATTTTGTCTTTCCTTTCTCCGCTTTTGCGGTCACGTGAAGATAGGGCATAAGTTCCGCAAAAACTGACAAAGATTTTTCTATTTTTTTATGCGATCCCATTTCTTCCAACTTTCACGCATAAATTTGATAGAACGTGAAAATATCTGGTCAACATTCGCCGCAGACGACACATCGAGGAAGTCCTTTATCTCTTCGCTCGAAAGGAAAAAGCGCGTTTTAAGAAGGTGTATGTAGCACCTCTCAGGGTCTTCGTTCCAAAGCAAACGGAAGAAGTATAGCGTCATGCGCCACACCTCAAGCCGGATTGTCTCCTTGTCTTGAGTTGGAAGCGCCAGCGCCTCGCCTTCGCCCTCCGCATCTGGATGTGCGCCCTCAATGGAAATCTCGCCGTGCTTGTTTGGGTCGGCATTGAGGACATAGCCGCGAACATAGCGCTTGAGCCAGCCCTCGAAGCTGCCGTCGCCGCGATATAGGTCAATCTTGCCCTTACCGATCATGTCGTCGAAGAGCATCCCCATCAGATCGCCAGCCGTCAGCGAGAAACGCTCCATCATGTCGGCCGAGCGCATCGACTTCGACTCGGGTTCGACGACGCGCTCCCAGACGAGCTTCCATCCCTCGTCCTTGCCGTCCTTAACAAGCTGCCACCATGTCTTGTCGTCCATCTCTCCACTCCTCATTCGAACGTCGGCACGCCGGGAACGGGCTTAAGCCCCTTGCGGTGCAGCCAAATCGGAACGGAATGCTTGCCGGCGACAAACTCGGCGAACGTCATAGACGCCGAACCGTCGACCACGGAAAGTTCCTTTCCGGCGAACTCAAAGACCGCCGACTTTATCCTGTTACCATCGTCATCGACAATTGTGATATCGAGAGGAGTCTCAGCGACAGCCCCTGGTGGAAACACAATGGTCGCCCTCCAGCGCAAGGACTCGTCCTTCGTAGGATGCGAGCGGAACGTGAATGCTATTCTCTTGTCGGGCGGCGTTTTCATGGCGTAGATTATACCAAAAGCCGTGGCGTTGTGCACCATCAGGGCTTCATCTATCCGCGGCCCCAGCGGTCCTCGCCGTGGGCGCGGATCCACTGCTTCGCCAGGTTCACCGCCGGGACGTCCAGCGCCGCCGAGTATGTGGGGTGGAAGATGAGCCCCGTCACCACCTCCTCGCGGAGAAGCCTCTCGGCGAACTCAAGCTGCATCTCCATGCGGCTCGCCGGGACAGGCTCCCCAAGCGTGTAGTCCCACATGTACACGCCCATCAGAAGGCTCTTATCCGGGCCGATGAAGTCGCGCATTCGCCGTACGGAACCCTCGTGCTGGCCGAGGTTCTTCGAATGCCAGCACCAGAAGCTCGTCTCGTCGCACATGTCAATATATGGCTTGAATTCGGGCTTGATGCCGTCCTGGTCGGAATAGACCACTATCGAGAGGCGGAGGTCGTTCTCGTGAAGGCGGTCGGCGATCTTCTTCACCACGTCCTCGGTCTGCGTGTGCGCCTTCACGGCGAAGAAGTCGTCCAGAAACCCGCCCGTGAAGTTCGGGAAGGCGGGCTTTATCTCGTTGATCGCCCAGTCAAGCTTGTCCCAGACGGTGCCGTTGCCGCCGTCGGTTATGCCGAAGGCGAAGCGCTTGAGCTGGTGGAACTGCTCGATGTAGTCGCCCCACGGATGGTCAGGCATGTTGCCCCATCGGATGAAGCAGTCGTTGGGAATGCCCATGAGCCTGCACCCCTCCGCCTGCTCCACGGTCGGGCCCTCCCACTTGCGCCCGCTGCTCTTCTTGAAGCCGGACTTGTGGCACATCTGGGCGTGGTGCCCCCACATCCACAGCCGGTCGCGGATCGTTGGCCCGTAGAAGGACGACCCCTGGAAAATGGACCGACATCCCGCTGCGGACGCCACGGCCGAGGCGGCGGCGATCTCGCCGAGGAAGTCTCTGCGACTGACGCCGCCGTTCATCGTTTCCGTCTTGTCCATGCTTTCTCTATGAGCGGCGGATCAGCTTATTGGCAACGCCAGTGGCGGAAATACTGGACGGAAAACGTCTGCGGGAGATCGGCCTTGTCGGGCTCGCCGACCCAGCCGTACATGATCTCGCAGTCGAAAGTCACGTGCATCGGCCTGTGGAAGTGGTCGTTCGGACGCGAGAACATCTCCACCCCGTCCGCGTACCACTTCATCTCCTTCTCCGTCCAGAGGAATCCGTACTCGTGGTAGCCGTCGGCAAAATCGAAGTCGACCTTTTTGCGGCTCGACTTTTCGGGAAGATTCTCGACGCTGCCGAGGACGCGGCCTTCAAGATACGGCGTGCCGAGGCGGTGGACAGTGTTGTAGAACGCGCGCGCGCAATCGGACTTCTTAGATCCCTCCTTGCCGAAGATCTCGAAGATGTCGATCTCCTCGGAGAAGTCGCCGGGGCGATACTTCTTCTTCGGCTCGTCCGAAAGCGGATCGTACAGCCAGAACGCGTTGCACACCGCCGCCTTCATCGACTTCGCGCGGCATTCGTAGTAGCCGTAGAACGTCTTCTTCTTCGACTTCACGATCGCCGTCGCGTATGTGTCGAAGCCGCGGGCGAGATTGTCCGCCGTTTTCTCGTCCTCCCTCAAAAGCCGTGCCTTCAGCCTAAGCTCCCCTTTCGCGACGTCGACGTTGTCGCGCGAGAAAAGGAACCCGCTGCGCCGCCCCTGGAACGACTCAACCCAGTCGTCCCACTTCGAGCGGTCGAGCATTTCGCCCTCGAATTCGTCGCTCGCCTGCTCGTCAAACACAAACTGGCATCCAGCATCCGCCAGCGGGCATTCGAAAGTCGGCTCCCGTCCGTCGACTGTCTGCGGAGGAGTCTTTGCAACACCCTTCCAGTGATTTTCCGCATGAGTAAGGTAGATGTTCCAGTCAAAAAGCCCGAGATCGTGCTTCCCCTCGTGGCAGTGGTACGAGACACACGACGGATCCTTCCACGCCGCGCGGGCGAGCTCCGTCGCCTTGCGCTCGCCCTCGGGACCAGCCCAGTCGTCCGTACTGCCCGAGCCAACAGCCAAAAGGCGCGGTGCGACGCAGGACATAAGCTCGTGCTGGTCGAACGGCATCTCGCGCTCGCGGTTGACCCACAGCGTATAGTCAAGGCAGAACCAGTACTGGAACGTGCGGACGATTTGCGCGATGTGTTCGGACTTAGGAAGATCAAGATGGTTGAGCTTTGCGCCGGCGCAGCCTGAGCCATTCACGCAGACGCACGCGAAGCGCGGGTCGGTGACTGCCGTCCAGAGCGCGGTCTTTCCGCCGCGGGAATGCCCTACGACGGCGACCTTCTTCGAGTCTATCTCGGGTACGGTCTCAAGCCAGTCGAGCGCACGGCTCGCGCCCCACGCCCACGCCGAAATCGTTCCCCACAGCTTCGGGTTTCGGTAAGACCCCTGCTTCTCGAAGGCCTCGAACACGCCTTTCGTGTTGCCGGTATTGTAGTCAGGCGCGACATCCCAAGTGTAGAACGAGACGGCCGCGAAGCCGCGCTTCACGATTTCCTCGACGGGGAAGAAGTCGCTCTTCTTCTCGCGCTCGGGGTCGCAGTTCGCCTTGTAGTCGCGGTTGCAGATAAGAAGGAACGCCGGAACAGGCCCCTTCGCATCGGCCGGCACAAACACCGTCACGGGAAACGAATTAGTCCCAAACGAACCGCCGTAGACGATGCGAACTTGCTTGCGCACCATCTTGCCGCCTGGCATAAGCTTGTCGTCCGAAATCTTCTCGAACTTGAGAAGCGGCGGCTTCTCGGCCTCCTCCGGGCGCCGCCCGAACTCATTGTCCGCGAAGAACGCGACGATTTCATCGCGCGACTTCTCGCCGATTGCGTTAATCCGCGTCTCCGCCGCGCACGCCGCGAGCGCGGCGACCGCGCCTACGGCGAACGGCAACATTCCTTTCATCACCATATTGCAATTTCCTTTGGGAAGAATTATACCATAAATCCATTGACGCCGCGAGCTGGCGCTTTGCATCGCACTATGGTATAATCACGGCACAAAGGAGAATCATAAGGCATGAACACCATAAGACTGGCTACAGCCGCGGCAATGGCGGCCCTCGCTGGCACGCTCATGGCGGAGAGCACCGTAGTTGACGTGGACTTCTCGCGCGGCAAATGGAACAAGGACGACTTCACCGCCGTGAAAAGCTGGCGCTTCGGCTATCTCGGCGTCTTCGACCAGCTCGACGACGCGATAGTGAACAGATGCCCAGACAAGAGCGGCGAGGAGATATTCAAGAAGCACTCGAACGACGTATACGCCGCTATCGTGCACAAGACGCGGCTAAGTCTAGGGACTACTGTCTCGTCCACGATGATGTTCGACCACCGCATGGCCCCCATCGTCGTGTTCGCGCACGAACTCGGCGCAGCAGCGGACGGTACGCCGGAATTCCGCGAACACTGGGAGGCATGCCTCTTCGACAAGGGCGTCAACCTGTGGCACCATACGTTCGTGGAAGGCAAGCAGAAGTGGAGTCTCGCCGCGTCGATGCGGCTTCCAGAAAAAGAACGCTTCAAGCCGAACGTCAAGTATTCGCTTTCGGTCAAGGTGTTCAAGGACAGTCATGGCCTGAAATGCGTGGAGATCTCGTGCGGCGGCTATTCCTTCACCCACGAGGACCAGACGCTGCCGGACGACTTCGTTGCCGGCGTAATCGGATGCGAAGGACGGAACTTCTTCTACGACTTCAAGGCCGTAAAGTGACGCCAGCCAACTGATCAGGCGGTGCGGCCGACGAGCTTTTCCGACAGCGACTTCAGAAAAGCCGTGTCGCCGGGAAGCCCCTCGAGCGCGGCGACTGCGGCGGCTGTAGTCTCGCGAACGAGCGCCTCGGTCTTCTCGCGTGAATACGGCGAGTCGCCGTCGAGAAGATCGTCTTCGTACTGAAACGCGAGCCCAAGATTGAGCGCGAATGTGCGAAGCTTCTCTACGCTCGCCGCATCGCCGCCGCCCGCGAGCGCGCCCATCGCCGCCGCCGCGACAAAGAGATCGGCGGTTTTGTGGGTGTAGACAAAGTTTACCAAATCCATGGGCAAGGGTGCGGGACCGCCCGAGGTCCCGTCCGTTCCACTCTCCCGCTTCAAATCCTCTACCTGTCCCTGCACAACGCCGACGCCCGCAGCGCCAAGCGCCGCAATTATGCCAGCGACGTTGCGCGGCGCATTTGCCGCGGCCTTGAACGCAAGCGCCTGAAGCGCATCGCCCGCAAGAATCGCGTTCGCCTCGCCGAACTTCGCCCATACCGAGGGTTTCCCGCGTCGCTCCGTGTCGTTGTCCATCGCGGGAAGATCGTCGTGGACAAGCGTGTAGTTGTGGAGAAGCTCTATCGCCGCCGCGGGATAACGCGCGTCCTCCGCCTTGCCGCCTACCGCGACTGCGCTCGCCAGGCAAATGAGCGGACGAATCCTCTTGCCGCCAGTGCCGACGGCATAGCGCATCGCCTCGCTCAGCTCGGCAGGGCGCTCCCCTTCCTTAGGCAACACCTCGTCGAGCGTCCTCTCGATTATGGCAAGGAATTCTTCCTTCATTCAACTCTCCCCTTGACGCTTTCCTCGTGATGCTTCTTGATGTCGGGATCAAGAGACTGCTGGACGTTATAGTCCTGGCGCGGATGCTTCTTCCCGTCACCGACTCCTTTCGTCATGAGCTCTTTAAGCTCGTCAAGGTGCGTCGTGTAGACGTCGCGCGGATTGCAGCCGTGCTTTTTGCAGATGCTCGCCGCCATGCCGACGACCTCGCCCATCATTCCGTGCGTGCGCATAAGCCGAGTCGTGCCAAGCGCGATGTGAGTGACGGAGATGTCACGACCAGCCATGAAGAGGTTCGGCACGTTCCGCGAATAGAAGCAGCGGTAGGGGATTGGATATGGCCAGATTTTCTCGTTGAGCGAATTGGCCTGAAACGGCTCGCCCTCGAACTTCGACTCCTCCGCCGTCTTCGGCAGATGCAAGTCGATCGTCCATGTCGCCACACAGGTTCCGTCCGGCTGGACGTCCCTGTTCCTGAGGTGGTTCTGGTCGAGGATAAAATCCCCCATGAGCCGACGCGACTCGCGTCGGCCGGCGTTGTAGGCGACCCACTTGAGTTCCTTGTCCGCGAACTCCGCGCTTTTCGAGTAGCCGTTCTTGACGAACGCCCAGTTCGAGTACGCGACGAGGAGACCGTAGTCGCGGATGTACTCGCCCTCCGCAATCTGGTCGCGGCCGAGTCCCGCCTCCCAGAACCAGTCGCCGCGGAGGTGCGGCGAGCAGTTCTCCTCTTTGAACGTCTTGAGCATCCACGGCCGCACGGGAAACGCCGCGTCGCCCTCTGCCTTGCCGGCGTTCCACTGCACCGACGAGCCCATCGTGATCATGTCCGCCTTCTCGGGCGCGCCGGGCTCGTTCGTCTCGCCCTTCGCCTCGCGCCCCATGCGGAAGTCTGCGCCGGCGGCAAAGCCGAGGTTGCCATCACCCGTGCAATCCACGAAGTTCACTGCCTCGAACCAGGTCGCAACGCCAGTCTTGGTATTGATGGATCGAACAGAAAGGATGCGCCCCATTTCGTTTGTCTTCACTTCGTTCACATGCTCGTTGAGGAATAGGCGTATGTTCCTCTCCGCCTTGATTATCGCGAGCTTCCTCTCGTCCTCGTAGTTCGCGGCATCCCTTGCGTTGCCGCCGTTTCTCGGGCCGAACTCCAAGAGGACATCGCCGAGCCGCGGATACGGCGGCAGGTTCTGGTAGGAACTCAGGTGGACGCGCACCTCGGACGAGTTGTTCCCGCCGAGAATGGGGCGGTCGTGGACAAGCGCGACGGAAAGTCCGAGGCGCGCGGCCGAGACCGCCGTGCATATTCCCGCTATGCCGCCTCCAACCACGCAGAGGTCGAACTTGGGCAGAGGTATGGGCTGGGCGATGACCGAAGGAGGGCGCGGCCCATTGAGAATGCTGGTCGGCTGCGGATTCGTCGTGAAGCAGATCGCGTCGACGCGTCCGTCAAAACCATCGCAGTCGTGTAGCGCCAGCGTGTTCTTGCCGCCCTTGAGCGTCACATCGTCCGCCTTGACCCACAGCCATTCGCCCTTCCCCTGGCAGCCGAGCAAGTTCGGCAGCTTCTTGCCGTTGATTATGAGGTTGAAAGTGCCAGCGCCAATGTCGGGGTGCCAGAACGAAGTCCAGTTCTTCGTTCGCACCCAGACGTTGTATCTGCCGCCGGCAACTACGAACTTCGTCCTCGCGTCTGCAACGGGCTTGCCGAGTCCGTGCGCGAGGAGATAAGGCGAGCCCATCTGGTCCATAAACTGCGTATTGTTCACCCAGCCGCCCCAGTCGTCGAACGACTCGGCCTCGATGACCACCGTCTCCGCCTGCGCAGCAATCGCCGCAACAAGCCCCAAAAGCAACAATGACTTTTTCATGGATTATCCTATCCTGACCCTTCTGCCTTCAACGCGGTACTTGCCCGACGCGAGGATGTTGAGCGCCTCTGGGAACGCGATGTGCTCCTGCACCTGGATTCGCGCGTGGAGGGTCTCGGGCGTGTCGTCTTCGAGGACTGGCACCGCCTTCTGAACGATGATGGGACCAGAGTCCGTTCCTGCGTCGACGAAGTGTACCGTGACTCCCGCGACCTTGCAACCGTAGTCGAGCGCCTGGGTCCAGCTGTGGACGCCGGGGAACGCGGGGAGAAGCGCAGGGTGGATATTGAGCACGCGGTTCGGGAACGCAGCGAGAAGCTTGGGCTTGACGATACGCATGAAGCCAGCGAGGACGACAGTGTCGACACCTGCGCCCTTCAGAAGCTCGATGCAGCGATCTTCCGCAGGGCCTTCAAGTTTAGTCTTCCACGGCGCGCAGTCGAGATACTGGCACGGAATGTTGTGCTTCTTCGCGCGATCGAGGATTTTCGCGTCCGCGACATCGGCAAGGACGAGCTTGATTTCCGCATCGAGCGTGCCCGCTTCGATAGCGTCGACTATTGACTGCATGTTCGAGCCCGCACCGGACCCGAGAACACCGAGGTGTAATTTGCTCATGTGCGAATTATACCAAATTCAGCGGCTCTTGCGCGAGCGCCGCCCCTACTCAGCCTTGATCGGCGCGGCACTTATGCAAACCTTGTCGAAGCCCTGTGCACCCTCCTGCTTTGGCGGCAGAAAACCGCCGCGCCATCGTTTCAGCCAAAGACATCCGATATGAACCCCTTCACGGAAGAAACATTGACGCCCTCCCCTGCAGTAGGCGAAATCCTGGCAGATCTTGTCGGATTGTGGATAAGATGCATTTTGATTTCGTCCACTTCTCGGCCAAGCGATGCCGCAAGACGACGCATGGGTACAGTCATCTCAGGCGTGGCAGTGGCAGACAGTTTGCACTCGGCAAGAACGGCGCATCCCTCCCGAGGCGAGAGAACGATATCCACCTCCAATCCCTGCTCGTCTCGGAAGTAGTAAACTTCACCCTCATTCCCGGCAGATTGCTGCGCCTTTATTATCTCAGAAACAACAAATCCTTCAAACACCGCCCCGGCAAACGGAGAACGCGCAAGCTCCGCCGCAGAGCGAATGCCTAGCAGATGGCAGAGCAGCCCGGAATCGGAGAAATACACCTTGGGCGTTTTGACAAGCCTTTTCCCGGCATTGCGATAATAGGGTGGCACCCTGACGATTATGCCGGACATCTCAAGTACATTCAGCCATTCAGTCAGCGTTGGAACCGAAATGCCAAGCGGAGCAGCCATATCGGTCTTGTTCAGCATTTGTCCGTGCCGCGTTGCGAGGATGCGCAAGAATCTGTGGAAAGTCACGAGATTCCTGACCGCGATGATTGACCGTACATCCCTCTCAAGATACGTCTGTATGTAGGATGAGTACCAGAGCGATGCGTTCTTTCCGGCAGCAAGCGCCTCCGGATATCCACCTGCAAAAGGCGTAACCTTTTCTGACTCCATCTGCGAAAAAGGCGAAAGCCGCAGAATGCCGGCACGCCCCGCCATTGATTCGCCGACACCACGCATCAAGATGGATTCCTGAGACCCCGTAAGAATCCAACGCCCCTTTATCTCGGGCTCGGCATCAATCCGAGACCGTACGTAGTTGAACAGTTCAGGCACTTGCTGAATCTCATCGATTATGACAGGCAAAGATAGGCCGTCCAGAAAACCTCTGGGATCGGCCTTTACAGAAACAAGAGTATCGGGGTCTTCAAGCTGAACGTATGCGGCATCGCGAAGGACATTGCGAAGCATGAAGGTCTTCCCGGCCCGGCGTGGTCCAGTCAATACCACAGCCGGAAACATCTCAAGAGACTGCTTGAGACACGACTCTATTTTCCGCTTAATGTAATTCATGTGCGAAATTATATCATATCCGACATTCTACACGCAAACAGAACTTTTGAGTATTCTAAAGTTTAACTTTAGGATTCTCATTGGTCAAACACTTAGCCCAACAGCCGTTTGCGCGGTCTTTCGCTCTGAACACTTCGCCGCATCATGGCCGGAGGCATCCAATTGGGCACACCGTAACGCCATCCGGACGGCGATAGGCATAGTCGCCTACAGCCGTCAAAACCATCTTAAAAGACGGCTGACCACTTTTAGACGCATCTATCAACTTCTCCAAGGCGTTCAGACTTCGTGCGCCATCGTCAATAAGCGAACTGCCACCGAGCTTCATTTCGACAAGTCCGTACTTGCCGCCCCGTATTTTGACAACCGCATCGCATTCGCGCCCCTGTTTGTCACGAAAGTGATAGACTTCTCCGAAAAGCGCCTCGGCATAGACACGAAGGTCTCGCACGGCCAGCGTCTCGAACAAAACACCAAACGAAGCAAGGTCACGCATCAAATCGTCTGGCCCGACTTCAAGCGCGGCTGCTGCGATGGACGGATCGACAAAGTACCGTGTGTCAGTCGTCCTGATCGGAGTTTTACAGCGAAGATTCGCACACCACGCCTTTGCATCCTCGATTGCAAACAGTTTTCGCAGCGCGGACAAATATGAATAGACGGTGTCTTCCTTTATGTTGTCGCCGTCTGCGTTTGCCGCCAGGTCGGCAAGCACCACCGAAGCCGTTGCCTGCGACCCCTGAAGTCTGGCGTATGACCGCAACAGGCGTCGCGCGCGCATAGGATCGCGCAAAGTGCCGTCAACCCGCGAGATGTCCCTTTCCACAAGCGCATCCACATAGTTGTAGGCCTGCTGTAACGCGGCTCGGCGTGAAATGCCGATGGACTGCGGCCATCCACCGCGGCAGACGGCAAAAGCGACATCCGCCAAGGTCATGCCATTTGATGGCGAAACCGGGAAATCACCGCCGGCAAAGAGTTTTTCAAGCGACACGCTGCCAGATGATTCCCCAGATTCCCAAAGAGACATGGGGCGCATTCGCATCCAGGCAAACCTTCCGGCACCACTGTGGAAAATCTCAGATGTGTCGGCAGGAACTGATGAACCCGTCAAGATGAAACGGCCCAGTCCATCAGCATGATCAACCCTATGTCGAATGGAATCCCACAAGAACGGCGCAAGCTGCCACTCGTCAACCAAATGCGGAGCAGAACCACCAAGTGCCAACGCCACATTCACTTTAAGAACATCAAGGTTGCCAATCCGTTCCCGAAGTTCATCAAGATATACGACGCTTTTTGCGACTTGCTCGCACGTTGTCGTCTTGCCGCACCACTTCACGCCCTCAACTAAAACCGCTCCTGCGGTCTCCAATTTGAAGGAGAGAATCTTGTCTGAAACTCTATTTCTATATTTTATCATGACGGTGCGTATTATCGCATATTTGCGCTCCTATGTCAATACGACCCGACACATGGCGCGTTTCCGACCCGACACTTGGCGCATTTCCGACCCGACACTTGGCAAAGAAGTTACGCCAGAGGTTTTGCAAGTGCTTCAGCAAAAAAACCCGCGCCCGCAAACACGAGCGCGGCGGTTTCAGTTTTGACCTTGTTCCGCAGCTGCGGACGATTCGCGGCTATTTCGCGTCAAAGACCAGCGGGATGCCCAGCCACTCCTTCATACCCTTCCAGCTCTTCGCATTCGCCGAGACGTGGATCGACTTGAGATTGCCGCATTCGTCGAATATGTTGTCTTTCTCCAATTCCGGACGCTCTCCGAGCATAGTCACTGAGACCAGTTCCCTGCACCGATGAAATGCATGCTCACCAATGTTCTTTACGCTCGACGGAATCGTCATCGACTTAAGGCCTTCACATCCCAGAAACACAACATCTCCAATGTTCGTCACGCTCTCCGGAATCGTCACCGAAGCCATCCCTCTGCCTCCCGCAAACGCCCATCCCTTGATGTTCGTCACGCCACGAGGTATCACCACCGACGTCGGAGGGTTTGGCCACATCACCAACACTGAACGATCCTTCGTGTACAGCACGCCATCAATTGAAGTAACCACCTGATTCCTGGGATCGACATTGATGCGCTTTAATGCATTGCACCCTGTAAGCACTCCCTTGCCCAGGTTTTCCACTTCTGCCGGAATTGCCACCGACTCAAGTTCTTTGCATCCGCAAAAAGCACGATCCCCAATGCTCGTCACGCTGGAAGGTATAACTACGGACTTGAGTCCGCACCCGTTAAACGCATCAGCCGCGATGCTTTTAACGCCATTCGGGATAGCAACCGACTTGAGCCCTGCACACCCCCCGAAAACGGCATATCCTATGGACTTCAGGCTAGATGGGAGCGTTACAGATTCAAGTCCGACGCAGCCATCAAACGCGTGGACATCGATATAAGTCACGCCCTCTGGAATCGTCACCGATGTCAGATCCTTGCAATTCCTGAAGGCCGCCCGCCCGATACACGTCACGGAACATCCGTCAATCTTACCTGGCACAACCAAAGTGCCGGCTGGCTTCGGGTCGGCTCCGGTGATGATAGCAAGTCCGTTTTCAAGTTTGTAGGTGAACTTGTATTCGACACTTGGCACAGGATTCTTGGAATCATTCGCTTTCGCAGGACAGACGAACCCCTCATACCCCTTCACCTCTTCAATTCGTCGCTCGGCCTGAACTTTGTTGAGACCCTTGACATCGCCTGAGGCTATGGCCTTTTCATAGAGTCTCGCCGCATGGACATGAAAACACTTCTCTAACTCTTCCACAGCGCCCTTTGCGCAGTCTTTTGGGTAGTCCCACCAAAAATCGGCAACCTTTTTAGTCTCCCCTTTGCCATCTCGTTCAGCCTTCGCAATCTCACCGATCTTGCCGTCTGTCGCAGCGAAGTTCTCGAGTGCCGCATCCCAATCGCCAAAATAGGCATAGTGCTCGGCAAGCTTCTGTCGAAGCTTACGATCGCCCGGCTTCTCCTTTACGGATTTCTCCAGCGCCTTCACTTCGTTCGTGTAGCGCATACGAGTCTTGGTTTCGTCAAGAAGACGATAGAGCTGTCCGCCGTTCTTGCGCGGGACATTCCGGAGCGAAGACTCGATGATGTTGGCTAGGTTAGCGGGCGGGATGTCTGGAATCACTGTCTGCAGACGCTGGAGCGTTTCAATGGCCTTGTCGAACTCGCCAGCCTTGACATAGTTGTTGTACGCGCCTTTAATCAAAAGCAGTTTTGCCGCCTCGGAATCCGCCTGATTCGCAAGTCTGATTGCCGATTCGGCAACCTCGGCACGCGTCTTCTTGCCGCTCTTGAAGGCAGCTTGATCGTCGCGCATAAGATCCACGACCAATGATTCTACCTTCTTTGTCTGCTCCGGTGTCGGCATTGCAAATGCCGTCATGCTAAGGGTGACAAACCCAGCCAACATAATTTTCGTACATTTCATAACTGTTTTCTCCTTTTTGTATGGTGGAACTCCCGCCAACACAAGAAGAATCGCATCGACGGCAGATGTTTGACACCAAAAACTAAAATTATTTTTCATCGGCAAATTCCTCCTCGATTATTGCGGCCATTTGCTCGACTCTCGACTTTATTTTATAAATTACCGCCTTGGTAACACCAAACTGCGCGACCACTTCGTCCAAGGAGCGACCATCTTCAACATATGCGCGGTAAATATCACGAGACTGCGCAGATATCGCCGTTTTCGTTAAGACATGTTCAATTGCGCTCTGATGACGCGCCATACGCCATTTGAGGTCGATCTGCTCTGCGACATTTGCCGACACGGACGGCTCCGCATCGTCAATGTCTACATGCAGACCCGCACCTCGTGCTTGGTCTTTTCGATAGAGCGATACAAGATGCCTCCGAATCATCGTCGACAGAAACGCGCGGAAGCTTCCCTTTGACGAATCGTAGCCGCCTGATTGAACGACATTTACAAGCTTCAGGAAAATATCCTGAACCACGTCGTCCGGATCGTGACTGCTATCGTGCCATGCGACAAACCTCTTGATTGCTGGTTCATACAGGCCAAAGAAACGCACCCACGCCGCTTCGCGTTCGCCGGTCACCTGAACGGCAATCTTCTTAAGAAGCGTCATGGAGGTCTCGGGGAATGCGCTCATTTGCCGACCTCCTCGGGTAGAAACACATCGGAAGACGAGAACAGCTCGTTGAAGTCGTCCTGCGATGGCGGCAAAAGTCCATTTGTCTTGTGCCAGAAAAACGCCACAGTCGCTATGGCAAGGGCAACAATCACAATTGCAGTAGCCAAAATAAAATACCAACGCTTCCAGAAACCTGCCCATGATGCCGGACGTTTCAACTTTGTCGGCACAAGATCCTCTGGAGATTCAATCGGCTGCAACTGGCGCGGCAAATCAGAAAGCGGCAATGGCCGGTCTTGCGGATTGACCGCGAGCATCCGCGACAAAACATCACGCCATTGATACTTGAATCCGTCAAGCAACGCAAGAGCCTTTGTTCCCGGCTCGTACCAAAGCCCCGTCAGGAGACGGAAGAACATCACGCCAAGCGAATAGACGTCTGACGCAGGAGTCGCTTCATGGCCATGCAGCACTTCTGGAGCCGTGTAGCCCTCCGTTCCCATAATGAACCTGGATTGCGTCTTGCCATCTGAGACCATTGTCCTGGTTACATTGACTTCACGCGAAAGTCCTTCGCCGAAGATGCGCGACACGCCAAAGTCGGAAAGCATCACATGCTTGTCCTCGCGCAAAAGGACATTGCCAAGCTTGATGTCCCGGTGGACAATGCCCTGCGCATGGATGTAGTCAAGCGCCTTGCACAGATCGTCGAACCAATCGAAGATGGCGTCTTCTTCAAGGTCTTCCGATCCAATATCATCCAGCGTGTGCGATGTTCCGTCCTTGTAGGTGATTATGTCCATGACGAAATACGGCACACCCGTAGCCTCGTCTATAGCAAGGTCGAAGACGCGGATTAGATGCGGGTCGCGCAGTCTCGCCAGAACCTTGCCCTCTGCAAGAAACTTCTTCTTGAGAATATCGGCATAATCGTCTTGAGCGGTAAACGCCTTAAGCGCATAGCGCACGCCGAGCTGTTCATGTTCGACTTCATACACCGAACCCATTCCGCCTTGTCCAAGAAGGCGGATTATCCGATATGCCCCAATTTTCTGTCCCGGCTCAAATATCACAAAGAATGCCCCACTTCACATCTCGCGGAACACGCTTATTATACCAAAACCACTCTTGGTTGAACGGTGAAATTTTGGCAAATATAACTCGCGGCGAATCTGCCGCGATAGAAGTGTCGGATTAGGGGCTGATAGCGTCATTAGGGTCGGCAGAGCAAGTAGGATAGAGTCGCGTATGGTCACTGAATAGGGGCGGCTAGCGTTAGGGCGCGGACGCGGTGGGGGTGTTTCGGCGGAATGTGTTTTCTACCGCAAGGCAGTCGCCGCGCCGACCGATGGTCGCGGGTGAGGCAGGCGGAAGGTCGCAGGCGTAAGAGTGACTTGCGTACGCAACCAGTGATAGACGCCGAGGCACGGCAGGCTAAACTCGGCTCATTGTCTGATGTGCGAGAGCCGTCGCGAGCCTGGAGCCGAACGAGAGCCCCGCGGTAACCGCCGCTTGTCGGTGGCTCGTGCGGTGCACGAGCCAACCCGAAGCGAAAGCGAGGGCGAGCCATCGGGCGGCGTGGCGATTCTCGCCCTAAGCCGAAACACGCCCCACCGCGTCCGCGCAAAGGCGCTTACTTCACTTCCTCTATCGCTATCTTGCCGTCGATGCGGCGGCCGTTCACGCGGCGGCCGTCGGAAAGCGCGAGATTCTCGAACGAGACCTCGCGCCAAGACTCGGGGCAGCCCTTGAAGAACTCGACCGTGCCGTTCACCTCGTGCGCCATCATCTCGAGTACGGCCGTAGCCGCCGCGCACTGCCCGTCCATCTGCATTATCTGTCCGTCGCCAGACCCGGCAAAGCTTCCGAAGATCGTAAATGTAGAGAAGCCAGGCGCATACGCGTTGTGCAAAGAGCCGTGGCCAGGGTTGCAGAAGTACGCATCCCACGACCTAAGGAACTCCACCGCCGCCTGGGCGTTCCCGACATGCGTGTTGAGTATCGACGCCCACGGCACGCACCAGCCAGACCAAAGACCGGTTCCACGATAGACCCACGTTCCGTAAGTCTTCGCCGCGATATCGCGCGTCGCCTTGTCGGAGAGGTCGAGCGTGTCAAACGGATAGAGCCCCGCCATGTGGGAGTGGTGACGGTGAGATTCCGTCAGCGCCTGGCCGCGGAAAAGTTCTATGCCGCTCTCCCCCGCCGAATACTGCGGAAGACGCTTTTCGACATCGAGCCACATCGCGTCTGGCTGCACGCCAAGAAGCTTCGCCGCGTCGACGAGATCGCGCGCAAGGCGATGGGCTGCGGCGAGCTGGAAACTCGGATCGCGCCCGACCGCGCTTCTCACATCTGCTCCGCCCCATTCAGGCGAAGGTCCAAGCGGGAGCGTAAGCTTGCCGTCTTCCTCCTCCATCATCGCGCGATAGACATTCATCGCGCCCTTCATGAAGTCGAACGCTCCGCCCTTTAGAAACTCGACGTCGCCCGAGTAGCGCACAT
The DNA here is from genome assembly GCA_017406465.1 of Kiritimatiellia bacterium. Lineage (GTDB taxonomy): Bacteria > Verrucomicrobiota > Kiritimatiellia > RFP12 > UBA1067 > UBA1067. Next base: position 33,216 of record JAFQYM010000002.1, read on the forward strand.
ACCGCATCATCATCGCGGCGACCCATGCCGTAGAGCCGTGGTCGATCGTACCGGTCCAGAAGCCGCCGATGCAAACGCCGCGGTCGTCGACGGAGTGCGGAAGGACATAACCGTTGTCAATGCCTACAAACTTCTTCGCATTGTCCTTGAGAAGCGGCCGCCACGAGAGGACCATCCTGAAAAGCGGCAAAAGATTCTCGAAGTGACCGCCGCGATAGGCGGGGGAGTAGCATTCCTGGACGTTGATGTTGAAGTGGTAGTCACCGTTCCACGGCACGAGCCGGTCGTCCTCGAGCCACACGCCCTGAAGCCCTGCGGGAACGCCGTCGGGGTCGGTCATCGCGCCGAAGCGGTACATGCCGTAGTCGTAGATGCGCTGGATCACGGGATCGGGCACCTTTACGCGTGCGCCTTCGGACCAGAAAATCTTCCAGTACGCGACCGATTCCTTAGCAATGCTGTCGAAATGCCTTGCGTCCGCATACACCTTGTCGCCGCCGCGACCCGTCTTGAGAGTAATCACGCCGTCCTTCTTCAGCCAGGAAAGCCAGACGGATGGATCTGCGGGGAGATTCCAGCGCATGCCGCCGCAGCTTCCGTCCCCGTCAATAACATCAAACACGCTCGCCTTCTCGAAGCCAATCGGCTTGAGCTGTCTTTCATAGACAGGGAAGTCGGTTGCGGGAATCGTCTTGGCCTCAAACGCGACATCCTTGGGAAACGCCATCGCAAAGGTGCCACCTACCATTTTCGACATCGCAAGGCCAACCGCGCCACCTTCGGCGAACTCGAGACTGCCGAGACCGGTGAACGGGTCGAGCGTGCCGCGCTTCAGCGTCTTGCCGGGGACCTTGATGACGACACGGCCCAAGGGAAGCATGTAGGGGTTGCGCGGCTCGCCTTTTGGCGTCTCCTTCTTGAAAAGCCCGTAGAGGCGATCCTTGTCGCCAGAATGGACGGCCGCGACGATGTTCGTGTAGCTCTGCTCGGGAGTCCAGGAATAGCCGCCGCGATGGTCCCAGAGGTCGGAGCGCCCGACAGTGAGGCGAATCTCGTCGCCGCCACCCCAGACGAGGACGCCCGTCTTGCCGTCGCCAAAGGCAATACCCTCGTGGCAGCTCCCCATGCGCGGGAAATCCCATTCCACCTGGACCGCAAGGGCAGTCATTGCGAAAAACAGGTACGCCGTCGCGGCTACGCTTGATGCTCTCATGTCTCGATTCCTCGTTTCTGGTGTTTTCTACCGCCCTCATTATACCAAAAAATGCGCCCTCTGCCTTGACTTGTCGGCAGCAAAAAAGATATAATCTAAAACACTTTTGGAGGAACGACATGTCTGAAGATTTGCAGAGTCTCTTGGAGAAGATCAACCGCGAGGGCGTTGAAAAAGCCCGCACCGAAGCCGACAAGATAATTGCCGACGCCAAGGCGAAGGCCGCCGACATCGTGAAAATGGCGAACGCAGAGGCCGCGAAGGCAAAGGCAGACGCGGAAAAGGCCGCGGCAGACTACGCTGCGCGCGCCGCAGAGACGGTGCGCCAGGCAGAGCGCGACACAATACTCAAAATAGAGTCATCCGTCACCGCCCTTCTCGAAAAAGTCCTCAAGGCGGATGTCGACGTCGCTCTTGCAGACGAAAAGACCGTGGCCGCACTCGTCGCAGAGGCGATCAAGGATCTCGTCGGCTCGGTCGAAGTCGCGGCGGCCCCCAAGCTCGCCGCCACCCTCAAGGCGCAGCTCGCCTCCAAGGGCAATGTCACAGTAGTGATGGACGACACGCTCGGAACCGGCTTCTCCGTAAAGACCGACGGCGGACGCGTAGAGCATGCATTCACCGGCGAAGTGATTGCGGACGAGCTCGCAAAGCGCCTCAGGCCAGACCTCGCGAAGCTGCTCAAGTGATGTCCACCGACTACATAGTCGCAAGTCTCCCGACGCTTGCCTTCGACGCGCCGGCGCCGATTACGTGGGAGAAATTCGCGGAAGCCGCGCCGGACGCGGAACGCCTCGTCGCCACGTCGGGATGGAACGACCTCGAAACCCAACTCCGCAACGCCATGGCCGCCGCGAGAGGCGGCGCTAAATACGAGCGTCCCGCGGACGGCTGCTCGCTTTACTGGAAAAACCGCGTCTCCGCCTGTTTTCAGGAGAAAGAGGTCGCGAAGCGCCAGGACATGATCGACAGGGTTTGGTGGGACGCCGCCGGCGAACTTACCCCTCCGGCCTCGCCGCTTGGTTCCGGCGCACTAGCCACCTACGCGGTCCGTCTCAAGATCGCGCTACGCCGCTCCGCCGTCTCGACGGAGAGAGGCAACGCGGCGTTCGACGCCATCACCTCCGAAACGAAGATGAACTTCTAAATCCTTCAACCTTTCAACTTTTCAACCTTTCAACATCTTATGACAACTACCGGAAAAATCGTCGCCGTCAACGGCAACATGATCACGGTCGCATTTGACGGCGCCGTGGCGCAGAACGAAGTCGGCTACGCCGTGTGCGGCGAAAAGAAGCTAATGGCGGAGATCGTGCGCGTGCGCGGCACGCGCTGCGACATGCAGGTGTTCGACGCGACGACAGACCTCATGGTCGACGATCGCGTAGAGTTCACGGGGGAACTGCTTGCCGCAGAGCTCGGGCCCGGCATGCTCGCACAGGTCTACGACGGTCTCCAGAACCCTCTCGCCGATCTTGCGAAGGAAGCGAGCAAGATTTCAAAAGACGCGGAGTTCTTCCTCCAGCGCGGCATGTACATCCCCGGCCTCCCCCGCGACAGGAAATGGGATTTCCACCCGCTTGCAAAGGTCGGAGACCGCGTTACGGCCGGCGACTTCCTCGGCTGGGTGACGGAAGGCATCTTCGACGACAAGACGATGCCAGGTCACAAGATCATGGTCCCCTTCGCGCTCCGCGGCGTCTACACCGTTAAGTCGCTCGCCCCTGCAGGCGACTACACCGTGACCGACACGATCGCGACGCTTACCGGTCCCGACGGCAAGGACGTTCCCGTACAGATGATGCAGCGCTGGCCAGTCAAGGTGCCGATCAAATGCTTCAAGGAGCGCCTCGCGCCGACAGAGACGCTCGAGACGACGGTCCGCACGATCGACACGTTCTTCCCTGTCGCCATCGGCGGCACGTACTGCATCCCCGGGCCCTTCGGCGCGGGCAAGACGGTCCTTCAGCAGACCACCGCGCGCTATGCGAAGGTCGACATCGTGATTTCCGCCGCGTGCGGCGAACGCGCGGGCGAAGTCGTCGAGACGCTAAAGGAATTCCCCGAGATCGTCGACCCCAAGACGGGCCAGTCGCTAATGAAGCGCACGATCATCATCTGCAACACGTCGTCGATGCCTGTCGCCTCGCGCGAGGCGTCGGTCTACACGGCGGTGACGCTCGCCGAGTACTTTAGGCAGATGGGACTCAATGTCCTCGTTCTCGCCGACTCCACCTCACGCTGGGCGCAGGCGATGCGCGAACTCTCGGGCCGACTTGAGGAAATCCCGGGCGAAGAGGCGTTCCCCGCCTACCTCGAATCAAGAATCGCGGCGTTCTACGAGCGCGCGGGCCGCATCATGCTAAAGAACGGCTCGACCGGCTCCATCACGATCGGCGGCACGGTCTCTCCCGCAGGCGGCAACTTCGACGAGCCGGTGACGCAGGCTACCTTGAAGGTCGTAGGCGGCTTCCACGGGCTCTCCCGCGCGCGCTCCGACGCACGCCGATACCCGGCAATCGACCCTCTCGACAGCTGGAGCCACTACAATTCCGTCATCGAGCAGCCTCGCGTCGAAAAGGCGCGCGCGATACTGCGCAAGGGCAACGAAGTAGGGCAGATGATGAAGGTCGTCGGCGAAGAGGGAACTTCGCTCGCGGACTTCACGACCTACCTGAAGGCCGAGTTCCTCGACGCAGTATACCTCCAGCAGAACGCGTTCTCAGAATCCGACGCGACGACGCCAGTCGCCCGCCAGAAGGTCATGTTCGACATCGTCGAAAAGGCCCTTCTCGGCGAATACTCAATTGACGACAAGGCGGACATGCGCAAGTTCTTCATGGACCTCCAGCAGACCTTCATCGACTGGAACGACAAGCCGTTCGAGTCCGACGAATTCAACTCGCTCAAGGCGGAGCTCGAGAAGAAGATCGCAGGCAGCTCGGTCAAGTAAGGGCAAAAACGCCCTTGCGCAAAAGGACGAAAAAGTGTATCATATTGGTGTCGGTTCAACGTCTGGGCCGACAGGAAAAAAAACCAAGGAATCATAACAATGAAGAAACTTATGTTTGTCGCGGCTCTCGCCGCCCTCGCCTCCGGCTGCGTATGTGTCGGACCCTCCAACGCCAACTCCCTCCTCACGCTCGACGTCCAGAGCCCTGACATGAGCTTTGTCGACAATGACGTCAAGCCCGCCAAGATGGGCGCCGCAAAGGCCGAAGGCATCATCTGCTTCTGCGAAGGCGACGCTTCCCTCAAGGCCGCCATGGACAACGGCGGCATCAAGAAGGTTCACCACGTCGACTACAAGGTGAAGAACATCCTCGGCATCATCGGATCGACCACCACGATCGTCTGGGGCGAATAATCCAAGGGTTCAACAACCTGAAAATCGAAAAGCCGCACTTCAAGGTGCGGCTTTTTTGATTTGGTCGGAGCGGAGGGATTTGAACCCTCGACCTTTTGCTCCCGAAGCAAACGCGCTACCAGACTGCGCTACGCTCCGACATCGGGTCTTTCACGAATGAAAGTGGCGGATAGTATACGCTTTCCGCGTCGCAAAGTCAATGGCGAAACTTCAGCGGCTGAAGTTGAAGTTTACAAACGGAAAGCAAGGAAGAAAACCTGAGCTGTTTATATTGACGAGTCCGAGCTGGAGGCCTTCATGATGCTTAGCGAAATTGACGAGACCGAGCTGAAGACCAGTGGAGGTCTCGGCGGAGACGTTGATACCGCCCATCTGGGCGCCGGAGACGTCCCTAAGACCATAGTTGAAACCCGCGATCGACCAACCGGTGAACTTGCTGCGCGTAGTGAGCATCGCATCGAACGAAACGCCCGATAAGTTGCCAACCATCCAGCTGACGCCGCCGATCTGGAAGCCCGTGAACTCGCCGCCGTAGTTGACCGTGCCGATCTGGACACCAGCGGACTCGTCTTCGTTCCAGTTCACGATTCCCGAAATCTGTACGCCGTGGAAATCCTTGTCCCTGTTCGCTATGGCGCCGAACTGGAGCCCCTTTACAGAAGCGAGATCAACGAGATTGAAGCCCGTGAACTGGAAGCCGGTCATCCTCTCGCCGAGAAGCCCGACAACGCCTATGTCGGCACCAATAAGGCAACCCTTGTTGTTGCCGTAGGGAAAGTCGAGCCGAAGGCCGTAGACGTCGCTGCGAGCCCAGGGGAGCATGATGTCACCAGGCGAATAAAAGCTGAACTGGCACCATGTGGCGTCCGCAGACGCGACGTAGGCGGAGATGATCATAAACGCGGCGGCGATGAGCTTTTTCATCTTTGATGTCCTTTCATGTGTTGTAGATTATATCAAAATTCGAGCGCGGCGTACATCATGGCGAGAAATTCTTCGTACGTCATGCGCTTCTGCTCCATAGAGTCGCGTTCACGTACGGTGAAGGTACCATCCTTCGTCGTCTGCTCGTCTACGGTGATGCACCACGGAGTTCCCGCCTCGTCCTGGCGGCGGTAGCGCCGGCCAATCGCACCCGAGACGTCCCACATGCAGTTGACCTTCTGCTGGAGCTTCCTGAAAATGTCGCGCGCAAAGTTGAACTGCGCTTCGTCCTTCTTGATCAGCGGGAAAATCGCGACCTTGATCGGAGCAACCTTCGGATTGAAGTGAAGAACCGTGCGGATGTCCTCCTTGCCCTTCTCATCGGTGAGCTTCTGCTCTTCATACGCCTCGCATAGAAGCGCGAGCATAAGGCGGTCGACGCCTGCCGATGGCTCGATCACGTGCGGGATGTACTTTCCGTCGAAGAGGTTCTCGCAGAACGCCTTCGCCTTCGCGAACACGTCGGCACGTTCCTCCTCGGTCAGCACGATCTCCTTGCCGGCCTTGGCGGACAAGGCCTTCTCGCGGCGCTCGACCCATTCCTTCTGGGTCTTCTCGATGAACGCGGCCTTCTGCTCGTCCGTCAGCTTCTTGCACGCCTGCTTGAGCGGATCGTCGAAGACGAGCTGCGGCACCTTCGAGTGGATCTGGTGCTGCGTGAGGTCGAAGTCGCTGCGGGCCGCGATGCCCTCGAGCTCCTGGCGCCCGAACGGGAAGTCGTACTCGATGTCGACGCAGGCGCGCGCGTAGTGCGCGAGCTCGTCCGGCTTCTGCCAGTACTCGACGAACTTCTCGGTCGGCAGGCCGACCGCGTTCAGGAATTTCTTCCTCTGCTCGACCCAGTACTTGTGCCAGACCTCCCAGCCCCAGTCGTCCTGTACGGGGCCCGTGATGTCGGGATTGTCGGCGAGAGTCACCACGTGGCCGTACTGGAGCTCGATCGCCTCGTCGGGGCGGATGAAGAACTCGAGCTCCATCTGCTCGAACTCGCGCGAGCGGAACGTGTAGTTGCGCGGCGTCACCTCGTTGCGGAAAGACTTCCCCATCTGCGCGATGCCGTAGGGAACCGTCATGCGCGAGGTCGCCGTAACGTTCAGGAACTGCGCGAAGATCGCCTGCGCAGTCTCGGGACGGAGGTAGGCGACGTTCGACGGGTCGTCGATAGGACCGACCACCGTCTTGAACATGAGGTTGAAGGGCTTGGGCTCCGTCAGCTCGCCGCCGCAGTAGGGGCAGAAGAAATCGCTTCCTGCTACCTTCGGCTGGGGCTTCTTCTTCTGGTCGGCGTAGATGTCCTTGATCTGGTCGGCGCGCATCAGCTTCTTGCAGTCCTTGCACATCGTCATCGGGTCGGCAAACGTGTCGAGATGGCCCGAGGCCTTCCAGATCTTCGGGTGCATGATGATCGTGGCGTCAAGACCCGCGACATCCTCGCGCCCGCGAACGGTGAACTGCCACCACGCCTGCTTGACGTTGGCCTTGAGTTCGCATCCAAGAGGGCCGTAATCCCAGAAACCCGGCATTCCGCCATATATCTCAGACGAATGGTAAATGAATCCGCGACGCTTGCAAAGCGCACTCAGCGCGTCCAATGACGATTTGTTTTCTTCTGCCATAATGGTATGTATTATACCATATTTTCCGTCGGCATAGACAACAGACCAAAGGCGTCAGGCACCTTGGCGCAATCTAGCGACAAATGACCAACTGCGGCGGATCAAGCCGCGTTGCCAAGCTGATCAAGGCAACATCGGGTATGCGGCTCCGTCGACCGGACGGTCGGAGAATTCGTCGCGTTCGTCGGGCTCTGGGGCGAAAAGCATTGTATATTCGTCCAGAATGTCTTTCGCGCAGTTCGTCGTAACAGTATCGGCGCCGACTGCGAAGGCACGAAGCACGTGCGGAAGTTCGTCAACCGTCCAGACATGGAACGAAAGCCCTTCCTTCTTGACAGCCGCGACGAACGCTTCGTCCACGACGTCTGGGTCGAAATGCACGTCCACGCCGTCAGCTGCGGCTTCACGAGCACCCGCGACCACTTCGTCCACCGTGATCGGACGGCGAGACTCGCCCTTACCGACATGCGAACCAACAAGCCAATATACAGTGTACTCGGGAAGAACGTCCTTCACCGCCTTGCACACGCTCTGATTGAAGCTTATGAACAGCACGTTGTCGGGAGTCGCATTGCCCTGCGACGAGATTATGGCCTTGATGACAGGCACGATCTCCGGACCGGACTTGATCTCGAGATAGATTCGCCTGCCGTTTTTCGCAAGCGCGAGGACGTCCTCGAGAAGCGCCGGGCGAGTTCCCGCATACTGCGAGTCCTTCCACTTGCCCCAACTGCCGACGTCGAGCTTCGAGAGCGTGTCTTCCCAGGTAACGTCCGCGCACTTGCTCTTGTTCGCCCCCCCGGTGGTGCGCTTTAGGTCGGGGTCGTGAAACGTGAACACGCGACCGTCCTTCGAAAGATACAGGTCGCATTCAAAGCCGAACCCACGCTCCACCGCAAGCTTGTAGGCGGGCAATGTGTTCTCGGGCGCGTCCTTCGATTCGCCGCGGTGGGCGATGAGAGTGTCGTATCCCGGTCTCTTTGCAGTAGCGCAACCGGCAAGAGCCGCTATGGCCACCATCTGCAGGGCAATTGTCGCAATCTTCATTTTGTTCCTCCTGTATATGGATACGGACATCGCCGTATGCCGTAATTTTACCAAAATACGCCGCAATAGGCAACCCCAGCCACATCACAAGAAAAGGCGAGATGCAGTTCGTGAGGCGGCGGCCGAATGCTCCTCCTCGCGGGCCCTCGGCGAATACGCCGCATCCGCTCGCTCGGACATTCGCTCCGCCACCTCACGAATTATGCTACGACCAGAGAACTACACAGCGACTACATCACATACCAGAGGATGCAGAAGAAGTGGCAGATCGTGCCGGCGAGCACGAAGAGGTGCCACACCATGTGCGCGTAGGGAAGCGACTTCCAGAGATAGAAGACGCAGCCAAGCGTATAGAGCCCGCCGCCAAGCGTCAGCCACATCGTACCGAGCCCGTGAAGCGAGCGTATGAGCGGCACAATCGCGAGAATCGCCACCCACCCCATCACGATGTACGCCAAGGTCGACACGATCCTGAACCGCCCCGTCGTCCAGATCTTGAAGAAAATCCCGGCAAGCGTCCCGCCCCACTCGATGCCGAAAATCGTCCACGCAAGCCCAGGATGGTCGGGCCTCAGCGTGACAAGGCAGAAAGGCGTGTAAGTTCCCGCTATCAGGAAGTAGATCGCCATGTGGTCCATCTTGTGGAGGACCCTCTTCGCCGGCAGATACGTCACAGTATGGTAAGCAGACGATATCGCATAGAGAAGAATCATAGAAAAGCCAAAGATCGCCCCGGAAGTCGTTTTCCACGCGACATCCACGCCGCTCGTCGCCCCCTTCCATACGAGAAGCGCGAGCATTGCGGCGCCAAGGTGTGACCCGACGACGTGCGTGACGGCATTGGCGATTTCCTCGCCAGAGGTGTATGTTCTTCCATTCCTCATTTCTCGGCGCAGAATTTACCAAAAATTCGCCCAACAAGTCAATCGGATTTGGTATAATTTACCTATATGTCCAACGAGACCAAGAAACCTACTGCGAAGCCGGACGGGAATGCTGTCGGCGCGATGCGATCGTGGATCCTCATCGCGACCGTTGTGGCGCTGTTTTTTGCCTTCTACAAGGCGAATCCCAGCGAGCCGGCGATGCACGAACTGACGCAGACCGAATTCTACAAGGCGATCGACGAAGGGAAGATCGTCGAGCCAGTCATCCGATTCCTCGACCGCGACGATGGCGCGACGTACCTTACAGGCGAAATGGAGACCGACAAGGTCGACAAGGACGGCAAGCCACTTACCGACAAGAACGGCGATCCCGTGCGCGTCAAGTACCGCGTCCCGCTCGTTCCCGGCGAGAACGAATCCCTGATGGAAGACCTCTTCAGGCAGCAGATCGAGGTCAAGGTCAAGGAGCGCAGAAGCCCGCTTTCGCCGCTCGTCATGAACATCCTCTTCTTCGGCGGCATGATGTTCCTCTTCTACTGGTTCTTCTACCGCAAGATGGGCGGCGACGGCGGCGTCTTCGGCTTCGGCAAGTCGCGCGCGAAGCTCCTTGACGGCAAGGCGGAGAAAGCAAAGGTCACTTTCGCCGATGTCGCGGGAGTTGACGAGGCGAAGGAAGAGGTCCAGGAAATAGTCGCCTTCCTCAAGGAACCCGCCGCGTTCCGCAAGCTCGGCGGACGCATCCCGAAGGGCATCCTTCTCGTGGGCCCGCCCGGGACTGGCAAGACGCTGCTCGCCAAGGCGATTGCTGGAGAGGCGCAAGTGCCCTTCTTCGCAATTTCGGGAAGCGACTTCGAGGAAATGTTCGTCGGCGTCGGCGCAAGCCGCATGCGCGACATGTTCGCGGAAGCGAAGAAAAAGGCCCCCTGCATCATCTTCATCGACGAGATCGACTCCATTGGCATGAAGCGCACCGGCGCGGGCGCCCTTGGCGGAAACCGATACAACGAGCAGACGCTTAACACGATGCTCGTCGAGATGGACGGCTTCTCCCCGAACGAAGGCGTCATCGTCATCGCGGCGACGAACCGCCCCGACACGCTCGACGCCGCACTCCTGAGGCCAGGGCGCTTCGACCGCCAGGTGATGATCGACCTCCCGACGCTCAAGGGACGCGAGGAAATCCTTGCGCTCCACGGCAAGAAGATCACCTTCGGCCCCGACGCCGACCTCACGCGAGTCGCGCGCGGCACGCCCGGCTTCTCGGGCGCAGACCTCGCGAACCTCCTGAACGAAGCCGCGCTCATGGCCGTCAGAAAGAAGCTCGACGCCGTTGACATGGAGACGCTCGAGGAGGCGCGCGACAAGGTTCTCTGGGGGCGCGAGAGGAAGAGCGCGGGCTATTCGCAGAAGGACCGCGAGATCACGGCATGGCACGAGTCGGGGCACGCGATACTCCAGCTCCTCGCCAAGAACGCAGACCCCCTCCACAAGGTCACGATCATCCCGCGCGGCCGGGCGCTTGGAGTCACCATGTCGCTTCCCGAGCGCGACATCCTCAACCGCACGAAGAGCCACTTCCTCGACGAGCTCGTCATCTGCTGCGGCGGCAGGATCGCGGAAAAGATGTTTACCGGCGAAATATCGACCGGTGCCGCGCAGGACATCGCGATGGCGACAGAGATCGCGCGCAAGATGGTCTGCACCTACGGCATGAGCGAGAAGTTCGGTTTCCAGGCGTTCAACGAACCAAGCCCCTACGTCTCGGTCGAGGCAATGCCTCCGGCGTTCAGCGAGGAAACCTCGCGCGCAATCGACGCCGAAGTCGCGAAACTCGTCTCTGACGCCTATGCGAAAGCCGAGAAGGCCATTTCGGAGAACAAGGAAAAGGTCGAGCTTCTCGCAAAGACCCTTCTTGAGCGCGAGACGATGGACGGGCGCGACGTCGCAAAGCTCGTCGGCATCGAACTTGCGGAGGAAACACACGAGACACAGGAGGTAGAGCAGGCGAAATGACCATCAACGTCTCGGCCATAATACAGATCGCGATACTCTACTTGGTGTTCTACGCGATCCTGAAAAGCGCGAAAGGCTCGCGCTTCGGCCAGGCGCTAATGGGCTTCGGCATCCTTGCCGCAATCCTGATTGCGTTCGCATATCTCTTCCACTTCGATGTCCTCACGCGCATCGTTCAATTTTTGCTTGTCTACATCGCCGTCTCGACCGTCGTGATTTTCCAGCCGGAGATCCGCCGCGTCCTCGCCGCAGTCGGCGCCTTCGGCTATTTCGAAAAACCGAAGTACGGTCCAGGCGATGCCGCGACCCCGGACCTCGTAGTCGAAACGCTGATCCGCCTCGCCAATCTCCGCATCGGCGCGCTTTTCGCTTTCGAGCGCGGCATTTCGCTCAAGGGCTACGAAGGAACCGGCATCACGCTCGACGCCGTATTCTCGCGAGAGCTCGTGATGAGCATATTCACTCCGCCTCTCCCTCTGCACGACGGCGGTGCCGTGATGCGCGACGGGCGCATATCCTCCGCCCACTGCATCTTCCCCGTGTCGAACAACCCGGAGCTCATCTCGAACGGCATGCGCCACCGCGCGGCAGTCGGGCTCTCCGAGGAGACCGATGCGCTCGTCGTCGTCGTCTCCGAGGAGTCCGGCGACATATCGGTGGCGCGCAACGGCAAGATCTTCCGCTACTCCGGCGACCAGCGCGCCGAGTCTTTGCACCGCTGGCTGACAAGAGCCCTTCCGGGCGCAAACGGCGGCGCGACGCGCATAGGCGCGATCAGGTCGCGGCTGCGCGGCTGGACGGGTTTCCTCCCGAAAGGAAAACGCAAATGAACGCCGAGCACCAGAAAGCGGGATTCTTCTCGCGGGCGGCATCGCTGCTGACGCACAACTGGGGGCTGAAGCTCCTGGCCCTAGTGCTCGCGATAATCGTATACCACACCCTCAAGACAGGGAGTTCGAAAGATACAGACCCAAATGACAGACACCTCTTCCACTGGCGCTGACGCAAACCGCGAAAAGCACGTCTTCGGGTGGTTCATCTTCCCGATCCTGCTTCTCTTTCCTCTCGTCGCCCTTCTCACCTATGACTGGCGCGCAATCGCCGCGCTGCACACTCCGCCACAGCCGACCACGAACTGGGTAGGTGCGCTCGGCGACACGTTCGCCTACCACGGCTACATGCTCGTCGGGCTCGCCGTCTGGATCATCCCGATTGCATGCATAGCCCTCGGGCTCGTACTCGTCTTTGCGAGGCGCGGATGCGGTCTAAGGAGCATCGCCTGGTTCATCGTCCTTCTCGCGGCGTGCGCCTGTCTCCTGCAGGTGGCGCAAAAACACGCACCTGGAATATCGGCGGCGCTTGAACGACTCAATCTCTCGGATGCCGGCGGCGCAGTCGGATATCTCGTTATGACGCGCCTACTTTCGCCGCTCCTGAGCGACTTCGGCGGATCGGTCATCCTGATCCTCGTCGCACTCGTCGCCCTCGTCGAAGTCATCGGCCCGAAGAACATCGCCGCGTTTTTCGTCGCGCTCTACCACTGGGCCACGGCCCACGGTCATGTCGCGCCGTCGCGCGAGGCCGCCGGCTCGGAAGAGGAATACGAACAGCAGCAGGCCGCGTATCTCGCAGCGCTCCAGGCGAAGCAAGACGCGAAGGAACAGGCCCGTCTCGAAAAGGAACAGGCCCGTCTCGAAAAGGAGCGTGTAAAGGCGGAAAAGGCGGCCGCGCGCCAAGCCGAGAAGGACGCCATCCGCGCGGCGAAGGAGGCGGCGCGAGCCGAGCGCGAAGCCGCGAATACGGCGGTGCGAGCGCCCCTGCCGGGCGAACCGCCGACAGTCGCAGGACGCGCCGCGACCGAGCCGGCGAAGGAAGAGACGGTCGTCGACAAAGGGCCGTACATTCTCCCCTCCCTTTCCCTCCTAAACCCCCTACGTCCGAGCGCCGCCGACCACAGCGACATTGGGGAGATGAGCCAGCGCCTCGTCTCGACCCTCAAGCTCTTCGGCGTCGACGCCAAGCTGGACTACACGGTGCAGGGGCCTGTCGTGACCAAGTACGCGATCGAGCTTGCGCCGGGAACGCGCTACTCCGCCGTCACAAACCTCACCGACAACCTCAAGGGCGCACTCCACGCGAAGTCAATCCGCATAGAGGCGCCGATTCCAGGCGAGGACAGGATCGGCATCGAGGTCCCGAACCGCAAGTCCGCCGGCATCAGTTTCCGCGAGATCTTCGAGTCCGAGGCGTGGCGCGGCGCAAAGGCCGAGCTTCCCCTTCTCTTCGGCAAGCGCGCCGACGGCAAGGAACTCGTCTCAGACCTCGCTTCGATGCCGCACATGCTCGTCGCCGGCGCGACGGGCCAGGGCAAGTCCGTGTGCCTCAACTCGCTCATCTGCGGGCTTTTGATGACAAGGACGCCAGAGCAGCTGAAGCTGATCATGGTGGACCCGAAGTCCGTTGAGTTCACGCCCTACGCGTCGATACCGCATCTTCTCGTCCCAGTCATCACCGACAACCGCAAGGTCGTCTTCTCGTTGCACTGGGCAGTCGCGGAGATGGAAAAGCGACTCAAGATGTTCGCCCGTGCCCGCGTCAGGAACATCTACGACTTCAACCACCGCGCGACCTTCACCCAGACCGACATGTTCGGAAGCGACACAGAAGTCAGCTCGGACATGCCGAAGACCGTTCCCTACATCGTGATAATAATCGACGAGGTAGCGGACCTGATGAGCCAATGCTCGAAGGAGGTCACACCCGACATCTCGCGTCTGACCGCCAAGGCCCGCGCCGCCGGCATCCACCTCATCCTCGCGACCCAGCGTCCCGACGCGAAGATCATCACCGGCACAATCAAGGCCAACATTCCAGGCCGCGTCGCGTTCAAGACGGCCTCGTCGGTCGACTCTCGCACGATTCTCGACGACACTGGCGCGGAGAACCTCATCGGCAAGGGCGACATGCTCTTCAAGGGCAAGGACGGCCTTCTCATCCGCGCGCAGGGCGCGTGGATTTCGGACGATGAAATCGCCAACATCACGAACTTCATCCAGGAGCACTCGAACACGCAGTTCGACGAGAAGTTCGCGACGAAACTCGGCCGCGTCAAGGAGGCGTCGATCGAGGACCCGTTCGCGTCGAACGAGGACGACCCCGACAACCAGCCGCAGGGCGACGACATGCCGAGCGCAAGGGAGATGGTAAAGGCGAACGAGGACGCAGACCTCTTCAAGCGCGCACTCGAGTGCATCATCAACACGAACCGCGCGTCGGTATCGCACTTCCAGAGACGCCTCGGCATCGGCTACAACCACGCGGCGAAGCTCTGCGACAAGCTCGAGGACGCGGGCGTGATCGGCCCTCAGCAGGGCGCAGGCCCGAGGCCGATAATCATGGACCAGCAGCAGCTTCTCGCCATTTTCAACGGCAACGGCAACTCGGCAGACGGCGAGGCAGGCGGAGCGACGCCCGAGCCAGAGCCAGACGGTGAATTTGCAAACCAGGAGGAACCACAATGATTGAATTCGGAAAGACCTTGCGGGCTGCACGCGAATCGAAGGGCCTCACGCCCGGCCAGATCGCGGAAAAGACCCACATGATGGTCCAGATGGTCGAAGGCCTCGAAAAGGAGGACTTCTCGAAGATCGTCGCGCCAATCTACGGGCGGGGATTCGTCAAGCTCTACTGCGAGGCGGTGGGGCTCGAACCGAAGCCGCTCGTCGATGCCTTCATGGAGATCTACTCGGGGAACCGCGGCGCAAGTGCCACGAAACCGGAGCCAGCCACTCCGCCCCAGACACCGGTGAAACCCATTGCGCCGGAACCTCCGCCCGCCACGACAAGGCCGATTGCGCCGGAAGCACCGCAAAAAGTCCAGACGACGATTGACTTCAGCGCTCCCGCGAGCGTCGTGGCCGATTCCCCTTCTCCGGCTCAGCCATCGCGCTATGCGGCACCAATGCCGATCGACGACGGCTTCTCGATGCCAATCGTCAACTGGCGCATGATAGCGCTCGGAGCGGCAGCCGTGGCGATTCTCCTTATTGCGATTTTCGGCGTCCGCGCACTCTACTGCGTGACGATGACTGCTCCGGCAGATGAAGTCGAGACACCGGAAGTCACCGACCCCACTCCAACTCCAACTGAAACTCAAGCGCCCGCGAAAGCGCCAGTCGAAAGGAAACCCCTTCCGCTAAAACCTTTCTACATTGATTCCAACCACCAAACAGAAACGGAGAAATAAACATGGAAGTCGTAATATGCAAGACTAAAGAGGAGGCCTCCAAGCTGGCCGCCGACATGATCACCGCCGCGGTGAAGAAGAACCCCAAGACGGTTCTCGGACTCGCCACCGGCTCTACGCCTGTCCTCATGTACACCGAGATGGCCAAGGCCGTCAAGGCGAAGAAGGTCAGCTACAAGCAGGTGAAGAGCTGGAACCTCGACGAATACTACGGGCTCCCCGGCACGCACGACCAGAGCTATCGTTACTTCATGAACAAGAACCTGTTCGAGAAGATCGACATCAAGCTCTCCAATACACATGTCCTCAACGGGCTCGCGAAAGACCCCGAGAAGGAGTGCAAGGCGTACGAAGCGCAGATCAAGAAGGCCGGCGGCATCGACATCCAGGTACTCGGCATCGGCTCAGACGGCCACATCGCGTTCAACGAGCCCGGCACTTCGCTCAAGAGCCGCACATCGATCGTCTACCTCACGCCGTCGACGGTCAAGGACAACGCGCGTCTCTTCTTCAAAGGCGACATGAAGGCCGTCCCGAAGAGCGCCCTTTCGATGGGCGTCGGCACGATCTGCGAGGCGAAGAAGATCATTCTTCTCGCGTTCGGCGCTAACAAGCAAGACGCCATCAAGGGCTGCGTCGAAGGCCCGATGAGCCAGTTCTGCACGGCCTCGGCACTCCAGGCACACAACGACGCGTGGATCTTCTGCGACGAAGCGGCCGCCAAGAAGCTCAAACTCAAGAAGTACTACGCGTGGCGCAGCGCCACAAAGCTTGGACTATGAACGACGACGGGTTCACAAGCTTCCTCTGCGACCACTGCCACACCGAGATCGAAGCCACCTTCGACCTGATCGGCCAGGAAACCGAATGTCCGGCTTGCGGCGCCAAGCTAACAGTGCCGGACAACCGCGACGACGGCATCACGCGCCATTCGGCCAACGATGTCGATCCTAACCGGACTCAGGCGATAAAGAGTCGCACGATACGCATCGAACTCGGCGATATATGAGCGCAAGGCGTGGAAAGAAGAAAAGGCCGTCCGCCGCAAGGCGGGCGGTCCTGCTCGCCCTGGCGGCGATTGCCTGCGGATACGTCCTTCTGGCGACAATCGCCGTCTGGTTCGTCCACCACCCGCGCGAATGGCTGCGGCAGAAGGAGGAAACCCTTCCCAGTTTCCTCGTCTCCGCACTCTACTGGAACGGAAACGGACTCGGCGACATCACAGACGCGCTCGACATAACCGGGTTCGATTCCGTCTACGAATACGACGAAGAAGCACCTTCCGGGAGCGTTTTCTTCGCCGGCGCGCCGAAGCGGACTGGGAACGTGCAGCCAGCCGACATAACGGTCCTCGAGCGCGGCGAATTCGCCGTCGGCTGGTCACCCTCTCTCAAGCGCCCCGTCTGGTGCGCCTACCACGTTACACCGAAGAAGCTCTACGAATCGGGCAAGCGCCCGAACTTCTCGAAGGACAAGGAGGCCGTGAACTCGCCTGCCCCCTCCGCCTACGAGCGCAGCGGCTACGACCGCGGCCACATGGTTCCGAACCACGCGATAGAGTCGCGCTACGGAACCGAAGACCAGAAAAAGACGTTCCTCATGTCAAACGTCGCGCCTCAGACCCCGGCGCTCAACCGCGGGGTGTGGCGCAACGTCGAACACCGCATAGCCGACTTCTGGCCGGCAAAATACGGAGAGATCTGGGTGATCGTCGGAACGATTCCTGGCGGACGCGGCGAAACGCTAAGCGGGACCGACATCGAGATTCCAGGCCAGTTCTACCAGGTCATCGTCGCCCAGGAGGGAATGGACGTGAGGGCCCTTGCCGTCGTCTTCGACCAAAACGTGTCATGGCGCGAATGGGCCGCGAGGCACATCGTCTCGATAGACGAGCTCGAGGAGATGGCGGGGCTCGACTTCCTGCCGGACCTCCCGAAATTCATACAGGACAGACTTGAAGAAGGAAGACCATCGCGGCTTTGGCCTATCAGGGCTCGCGACATCTTCGGGCTTATCCGGCTCAACCTCGAGTGACTACCAGGCAAGGGCGCCAAGGGCGTCTGTAATGAGCCGCGCGGCATTTTCGTCGCGCTCCTTGGAGGACGATGAGCCGAGAACGACGGCAACGGCGCGCTTTCCGCTGCGCGTTCCCGTAATCACGACAGACGAGCCGCCTGCGTCGATATAGCCCGTCTTGAGCCCGTCAACCGCCTCGCGGCCGTCGGGATTGAAAATCTTCTGCTTGTCCTTCACCATCACGTTGTTGTGGTTGCAGAGACTCTTTACAATGCTTTCGCCGGACGAGAGCTCCGTCTTGCGCAGCGGCTCGTTGACACGGCGCGTAACTGACGTGCGGTACCCATTTGCAGTCTTCACAAGGTCGCACGTCTTGACGGAAGTGAACTCGAGAGTCTCCGGAAACTTAAGCAGTGCAAGCGCAAGCTTAAGCTGGTCGCCGGCGGTCGAGACGTTGAAGGACTTCCACGGATAGCGCTTCGTGGAATTTGGTGGAAGCCCGTTCGGATTGTAGTACCGCGTCCGCGACATGCCGAGTTCCGCCGCTCGCGCGTTCATTCTGGAGACGAAACCGTCAAACGACCCCGCAGAATGGACGGCAAGCACTATCGCCGCGTCGTTCGCACTCTCGACCATCAGCGCAAGGCAGAGGTCGCGGACGGTCATCGACTCACCCGCCTTGATTCCTATCCAGCTCGCCTCGCATCGATTTACGTCGGGCGTCGCGACGGCAAGGGAATCAAGCGAGTACTTTCCCGCATGAACGTCCTCAAGGACGAGAAAAAGCGTCATGAGCTTCGTCACGCTTGCTGGATACGCCTCGACATCGGCATTGTCGGTGGAGAGGACGCGCCCCGTAGCGGCGTCGGCACAAATCGCGCCAACATACGGCGAGCGGCGATGCGCCGTCTGGACGGGCGCGACGGCCGCGCGGCGCGACGCGGGAGAAACCTGCTTTTTCGCCGGAGCCGCAAATGCGGCAACGGCAGCAAGAACGGCAACCGCCGATATGACAGCGCGAAGCCTCACTTCACGGCGTGGCGCGTGGCCTTGACAAGCATTTTCCAGAGCGCGGCGGAATCCTTGGCGGCGACGGCGGCGGCGCGGACCTCCTTCTTCGAAAAGGCCTGCGCAAGTCCAGCCATGAGACGAAGGTAGAAGGCGCTGACGGCAACGGGAATCGCCGAGAGGAACACGATATGAACCGTCTCGCCAGCCCAGTCTATGCCATCCTTCGAAACACCCATCGCAAGAGTGAGCCCGCCGCCCTCGACGCCTCGGACGTGCGGGAACGCGATGTCGTCCATCGCCGTTGAAAGCACGGCTTCGCGGTCCATCGCAGAAGACACGAGACTGTCGGCGTTCGAGATGAAATGGTTGTCCTCCATCGCCTTGGCGAGCGTAGCAATCGCGTCCTCCCGCGACATTGCGCCAAGATCGACGACCATGAGCTCCTCGGCGGAAAAGCGGGAGATGCCTGTCTTCGGATCGTCCCTGTCGCTCTTCTCCGAGACGTTGCGCGCGGCATCGGCATCGTCGGCGAAGAGTATGCGTCCGCAGCTCGAGCACGCCACGAGATGCTGGCCGAGCTTGACCTGCTGGGCCTGCGCGATCGGAACCTGCATGCCGCACACGCTGCAGCAGCCGTTCGACATCGAGGCGAGGACGATGTGGCTCTTCTTGTAGAGCCGCGAGTAGAGCCCGGAGCTCTGCGGGTCGAGTTTCTTCTGAAGCTCGTCTATCGACTCGTTGAGAGAATCGAGGTGGCTGCCGTCACCCGTCTGGTGATGTTCGTCACGTGTGAGGACGAGCTCCTGGAGCTGCCTCATTATGTTTATCTGGCTTTTCATTTGCTTTTCTCGGTATATGCGCGGATCTTGTCTATTGTCTCCGCCGAAAGTATGTGCTCCATCAGGCACGCGTCCCTGTCCGCTATGCGACGGCTGACTCCGAGCTTGACGAGGAACGATCTTAGGAGCTTGTGCCTGTTCAAGACGTGACGCGCAACCCTTTCGCCCTTCGGCGTCAGGTAGATTGGGGAATAGGGTTCCTGCACGACGAGGCCGAGCTTCTTCAGCTCGTGGATCGCCTTCACTACAGAAGGCATCTTGACGTCGAGAAGGCGGGCTACGTCGCGCACCTGCGCGGACTTGCCTTCTTCGATAAGGACGAAGATCGTCTCAAGGTAGTCTTCTAGGCTCTGTGTCATGCGTCACTTCCCGAAGGGGCTTGTCTTCTTCATGAGATGCGCGAACTTGACGGCCTCGATCGACTCCTCGAGGGCGAGCGGGAACGCCGCCGCGGTACGCACCGTGTCGTAGACATGGCGCCAGAACGCGCTCTGGCCATGGAGCGTCCCTTTCGGGAGCGCGACGGAAATCTTCTTCACCGGCACGTTCTCGTGCATGTCCACTATCTCCGGCGTGCGCACGGAAGAGCGTCGGCGCGGGAACGAGAAGTCGGGGTCGATTACCGTGAGGACGCCCTCGGTCGCGCCAGGAAGGACCTTGAAAGTCCCGCGCGAGCCGCGTATGACGAAAGAGGGAACCCTGTCGTCGGCAAGCACTCCGCCATTGAACTCGATGTCTGCCGACACCGCGCCGCGCGTCCTGAGATTCACGTGCGCGCAGTCCTCGGCGTCGCCGAGCGACGCGATGCGCTTAAGCTCGCTCCACATCTGGATCGGGGGAAGCGGCAGGAGCCGCAGAGCCTGCAGGACGAGATCGGTCATCGCATAATACGCGGCACCGCCGCCGAGCCGCTTTACCGTCTGCCAGTCGTCGCGGCGGACGAAGTCCTCGCGCCTGATGCACACCTGGTATATGTCGCCGAGCCGAGTGTCCGCCATCTCCATCTGCGCGAGGAGGTAGTCGGGAGCGAAGAGCCCGCGCTGGAAAACGAGAAGCCTGTTCTTCGCCTTCTGCGCGGCGCCGCGAAGCACCTGCGCGTCGTCGAACGTAAGCGCGAGGGGCGTCTCGAGGAGAGTCCAGAAGCCCCTCTCGAGCGACATGAGCGCATGGTTCACGTGGTCGACCGAGCACGTCGCTATGTCGACGACGTCGATGTCGCGCTCGTCGAGCATGTCGGAGAACCTGCGGAACATCTTGCAGTCGGGGAAGTCCTTCGCGATTATGTCGCGGCGTTCCTTCATGAGGTCGCAGGCGGCAACGACCTTGAATAGCGCGGGGTGCGCCTTGAAGATCGGATAGTGATCCTCGAACATCGCGCGACCAAGCCCCATGAGGGCGACGCGCACCGGCGGTCTGTGGCTGTCGGCTTTCATTTCTTCACTATCTCCGTTATTGCGGACAGGAACTGGGCGACGTCCTTGAACTGTCGGTAAACGCTCGCAAACCTTATGTACGCGACCTCGTCGACCTTGTGGAGCTCGTGCATCACAAGCTCGGCGATCTTGTCGGCTGACACCTCGTCGCCCTCGAGGTTGGCGACAACATGGTCGATCATCGTGCGGATCTGCTCGTCGCTCACGGGGCGCTTGCCGCACGCGATCCTGATGGCCTTGTCGACCTTCGAGCGGTCGAACGTCTGGCGAGTGCCGTCGCGCTTTATGACGAGCACCTCGTCGCGGTCTATCTCCTCGTAGGTGGTGAACCTGTAGCCGCACTTGAGGCACTCGCGGCGCCTGCGTATCGCCGCGCCGTCGCGCGCGCCGCGCGAGTCGAGCACCTTGTCGTCGTCTACTCCGCACTTGGGGCACTTCATGACTTGGCTCCTTCGGCGTCGCCTTCCTTGCCGCGTCCGCACATCGTGCAGTGGCGGCAGTCGAGGTTCACGGGAAGCGGCGCGGGGGCGCCGTGGCGGCGGGCGTTCCACTCGCCGATGCGGTTGATGAGGGCGAGGAGGAGCCCGAGGGTGATGAACCCGCCGGCGGGGAGGATGGCGAGCGTGACGGGCCCAGGGTTGAGCCCCTTCACGGCGATGTCGCCCCAGACCGTCAAGGTGCCGGCGCCGACGATTTCGCGGACCGAGGCGATGAGGGCGAGGGAGAGCGTGAAGCCAATTCCGCTCCCAAGACCGTCCGCAAGCGAATCGATAACGCCGTTCTTCGAGGCGAACGCCTCGGCGCGGCCAAGAATGATGCAGTTCACGACAATCAGCGGTATGAAGATACCGAGCGAAGCGGAGAGATCGGGCAGGTACGCCTGCATCAAAAGGTCGATGGCCGTTACAAACGTCGCGATGATGACGATGTAGCAGGGAATGTGGACAGCGGGCGGTATTACCTTCCTCAGCGCAGAGACGAGACCATTGGAGCAGATGAGGACGAACGTCGCCGCAAGGCCCATGCCGAGCGCGTTTTCAAGGCTCGTGGTTACGGCGAGCGTCGGGCATAGTCCGAGCACAAGTCGGAAAATGGGATTGTTCTTGAAAATCCCGTACCAAAAGGACAGCCATGTTTTCATACGCGTATATTATATATGAAAACAAAGAAGATGACAAGGGTCAATTCAGAAGTTTATTCTAAACTCGTTCCGGTGCCAGGAAAGCAGCCCGCGGTCACGCAAGTGGCCGAGCGAGCGCGAAAGCGCCGGACGGGTCACTCCGAAGTACTCGGCCATGCGTTCGCGGTCGAACGGAACCTTCACGACGCCGGTCTTCCCCGTCTCGTTGTTCAGCTCCGTCAGGTAAATCTGTATCTTCGCCTCTATCGTCGGCGCGTTCATCACCGTCATCTTCCGCCACGACGAGAAGAACTCGCGGGCAAGGATCTTCGACACGTTTGACGAGAATCTTGCCATCTCCGGCGCTGCCATTTCCATCATATGGCGCACAACCGGCATGTCGAGCGAAATGAGAACGCTCGGCTCGGCCGCCACGACGGTACCAGGCCAACAGGTGATTTCCGGCGTGAAGAGTATCCAGAGCCCGAGGACTTCGCCGACACATATCTCCCGCACGAAAATCTGGTGTCCGCGGGCTGTCTTCTCGTAGACGCGGAGCCGGCCTGACACGACGACAAAGAGCCGATTCACCTCAAGCCCTGCGAGCGCCACGGTCTCGTTCTTTGCAACCGACTTCTTGACGCCGTTGAAGCGATACAGCAGCGACTCCACCACCGAAGTGGCAAACCCCTTGAATAAATCAGTGCCCCTTGCGAGATCGACTATGGACGGCATTTCAGCCCTTCTGGAACCTGACGCGCGGATCGAGCGCGGCGTAGGCAAGGTCCGTAACAAGGTTGACAAACTGGTAGAGGAGCGCGCCGAGCACGACCACCGCCCTCACGACGGCCATGTCCGCCGAGTGTATCGCATTGATCGACACGGACCCGAGACCGGGGATGCCGAAGAACGACTCGAGAAGAAGCGAGCCGGTGAAAAGATAGGGAATCGCGAGAGAAATGTAGGTGACGATAGGGATGAGCGCGTTCCTCAGGACGTGCTTCACGAGAATCGCCGCGCCAGAAAGCCCTTTCGCACGTGCGGTGAGGACATACGGCTTGTAGAGTTCGTCGAGAATTGCCATGCGGAAAAACCTGACGTCCACGCCGAGCGACGAGAGTATGCCTATCAGCACCGGAAGCGCAAGATAGAACCAGCTGCGGTAGCCCCATATCGGGAAAAGCCCCATCTTGTAGGAGAGGAGGAACTGGCCAGCGAGCACCCACACCACATAGTTGACGCTCATGAGGACAGTCGAGCCGAAGAGGATCGTCTTGTCGGGGAACCGCCCTCTCCACGCCGCAGCGACAAAAGCGAGGAGAAGCCCAAGGACCGTTCCACCAACGAGAATCGGGACGGTGAGCGAAAGACTCGGTCCGACGCCACGCTTCAGGATGTCGACGACGGGCTCCTTCATCTCTACGGAATAGCCAAGATCGCCCTTCGCGAGATCACCAACGAAGTTGAAGAGCTGGCTGTCGAAAAAGCCCTCGCCGATCTTGCCTACGATGAGCGGCTTGTCATAGCCGAACTTGTGGTTGAAGGCAGCGATCGACTCTGCAGTGGCGTTCTTCCCGAGAATCGCCTCGGCCGGCGAGCCGCCGACGATATTGAAAAGCGCAAAGGCGAGGAGGACTATTCCCGCCGTGGTGGGGATCACTTCCGCGATGCGCCTGAGAACGTACTTCAGCATTGCTTTCCTTCCTCAATAGCCGTACGCAACATGGCGGACACCGCCTTCGGGTCGCACTGGTCGAGACGCTCCAGGGTCTTTGCCCAGCGATACGCGCCGGAACCCGCAACGTCAAACGGACGGTGCACGAAAAGCTCGTCAAACGCCCTGCGGCGACTGCGGTACTTCGCCTGCACGTCTGCAAGAGTGCGCTCGAAGGCCGTAACGTAGGCGTCAGTGAACGCAGCCACGTCGGGAACGAACTTCGCACGGCGAATGACGACGTTCGCGTAGGGAGCGACGGAATCCTCGAACGTGTGCAGGTAGTTTACGAAACTTCCCGCGTGGTCAGTGGCGACGATCTTGACGGGAAGACCGTCTGGCCCGAACTGCACGACCTCGTAGTTCTTGTCGAAGAGGTTTTCCTTAGTCTCGGACGAACGGCGACCGACGATCAAATCGTGCGCCGCGGCAACGCCCATCAGCCACGCAAACGCAAGCGCAAACGCCGGATTGCGGAAGCGCACCGGGGGAATCTTGTCGGAGGCCGTGCCGGGCACATAGTCGCGGACATAGCCGTACGCACGCACCGTCGTGCCGTTGTACTGGTTGTGACCATGGTACGTCTCGGGGAACTGAGCTATCGCGACACGCGGGGGAAGGTTCATCCCGAGCTGGCAGCACATAAGCCGGCGGTCGAGAATGTAGTCCGCGTATTCGTTCGCCTCTATCGTCGCCTGAAGGATGTCCTTGCCCTCGTCGAGATGTTCGGCGACGCCCCACTTCTGGAAGCGAAGAAGGACAAGCCGCACTTCGTCGGACTCGGCCGTCTTGCACTGTATGACATAGACGCTGCCATGGCGAGAGCCGACGATCGGAGATCGCGCGAGCGAGCGGGCGATGCGCCCGACGTTGACGAACTCGATGTCGTTGAAAAGGCGCATCAGGTTGAAGATGATGTTGCGGACGTGGAAGTCGCATAGCGGCGCGAGCGACGGATCGCGTGTGCGCTTGAACTCGTCCCAGAGCGGATCGAAAATCACCTCGCCGCGGTCGATGCGAGCCCCGGGGAGCCACTCGATCTGGCGGTAGAACTCCGGCGAGATGCCCTGAATGAGATCCTGCTCGGCGGCATTCGTCTCGTTCGTGCCAGCCGTGACGGCGGAGCACATCGCGTTGCGCCAGCCGAAGTTCTCGACCGACTCCTCGCGCAGCTCGGCGGGGAGGGACATGCGCCAGTCGAGGGCTATCTTGTCTACCGCCGCGCGCAGCTCGGCATCGCCCAGCGCATCGACGTCAAGGTCTCTGAAGGCCTTCTTGATCTCTATAGGCGTAGTCGTCGGGAAGATGTCGACCTCGGGATGCCCCATCCTGTTGCGCTTCTTGAGGAACGAGATGACCTCCTTGATCTGGGCACGGTACTTGTCGGC
The DNA here is from genome assembly GCA_017406465.1 of Kiritimatiellia bacterium. Taxonomy (GTDB): domain Bacteria; phylum Verrucomicrobiota; class Kiritimatiellia; order RFP12; family UBA1067; genus UBA1067. The sequence continues at coordinate 58,110 of JAFQYM010000002.1, forward strand.
AGGAAGAGCCGAGACGACATTGTAGCCGCCTGCCGTCATGTAGCGGGTGCCGACGGCCTGGTTGTAGTAGTAGATCGGCTTTTCGCCTATCGCCACACGTGCGCTCTTGACGATCTCCGCCATGTCGTCCTGCGAAATCGGCGCACGCGTCATGCGCCAGTTCTCGCCGCGGTCCCTGAGGGCATTCCTGACTTTTGCCGCATGAGTGTTGAGAAAGCGTATCTTGCGCTTGTTGACGAGCTTCTGAAGCTCCTCGTCTGCGCGGAACGCAAGATCCATGTGGTCGGGATCGGGCCGAATGAGCACATGGTCGTCGGTGAAGATGAGGTCTACAGACTCAGCGAACTCCTCTTCCTCTTCGGCGGCGGACAAGGGCTGAAGCCCGGCGGCGGCGCGATCCTCGTTGAGGTGATCGATCCACATCGCGCGCTGCATGGCGTGGACGCCTCGCCTCGTCACAAGGCCGGGCGTTTTAAAGAATATCGTCCCCACGCGGCTCAGCAATGTACCGTCCGACGTCTTTGCGAAAATTGGTTCTCCTAAAATCTGCATGGGCATATTATACCAAACATCGACCCTGTTATGTGGATTCTAAAGCGTCAATCGCATTCTTCGCCAAGCTCATGGGCCATTACGAGAAACGCCGACGCAGTCCAGGTATAGGCAGGATCGCGCCTCGGTGCGCCAGTCAGGGCATCGAAATTCTCCGCAAAACCGCTCTTTGCGCAGAGGCGGCAGAAGCGGAGCGCAACGTCGTGTGCCTCCTTTTCGTATCCCGCGCGCATAAGGGCATCATAGGATATCATCATCTCCGGTCCCCAAATCGGTCCGAGCCAGTACCCGTCGGGATTGTAATGCGGGCTCTTGACGGACTCCGTGGCAAGACCGTAGGGCGTGAGGAAGTCGTCCGACATCATCTCGGAGACTATCTTGGCCCTCGTCTTCTCGGGAAGGCGCGGACCAAACATCAGCCCGAGGCGTGTCAGCATCGTCTGCGGCTTTGAGAATTCTCCAGTAAAGGACTGCCTCACGCGAGGCGAACCGTCCTCGTCGAAGAGCGTCGCTATCGCCTTCTCGGCCAGCGCATCCGCCTTCGCGCGCCATTCCGCCGCCTCCGCACCGCGGCCAAGGCGACCTGCAAGTTCGGCAAGCGCCTCCATCTGCAAGACGAGATACGCCTGGAGCTCCGGCGTCTCGATAGGAGTCGCCACGAGGAATGCGGTCGAATTGTCCCAGCCGGAGTCGCAGCCGTCGTCGTATTCGCAAAGCCCGTTCCTGTCGCGGTCGCGGTGCTCGAACCAGAACTCCGTCCACTTCTTCAGGGGGCCGTAGACTTCCGCGAGCTGCGCGTCCGAAAAGCTACGCGAGCGAAGCATACGCATGAGCCCCCAACCGTGGACCGGCGGCTTTAGCTTCTCCTGAAGATACGACCCGTCCCCAATGCGGTCGGGCAGCGAACCGTCGGCGGCCTGGCTGTCGAACATGCAAAGGAACTGGTCAAGGGCGTCTTTCCCGTCGTCGTCGCCGTAGGAAATCGCCATCGCATTGAAGACGTGGTCCCAACTCCAGATGTGGTTCATCCAGTTCTTCGACATCAGCATGGCGTGGCGCTGGATGAGCCCGCGAGGATCTACCTGGCACATCCAGAGCACCTTCGCCGCCCTGAGTCGAGCCGCCTCGAACTCCTTCCCAACGGAAGGTATCTTCTTAAGGAAGGAACCGAACGCGGCGACATTTGCAGCAACGGCTTCGTCAAAAGGAGTTTGCACGACGATTCCGTCCCATCCGCCGACATTGTCGACGACGGCAATCTCGAACCCGTCGTCTTCAGGCGAAACGACGAGCCTGGCATGCGGTTCGTTCTTCGGGAAGCTCTCGGCCGCGCCCTTCCTCACCGCAAAGCCGGCGTTGAGGTAGCATTCGCCGCGGAAAAACGCCTTCGCGCCGTCGCAGGGAGCCTTCTCGACGCCCGCTCCATCGAACTCGATGACGAGCCCCATGCCCTTCACCTTGCTTCGCAGAAGCAGAGTGTCGGGCCGCGGGAACGTCGCCTCTATCTCGCCCGCCTCGGTGACGAGCCGGAGAACTCCGATAGTGTCATCAGCAAGGCGCACAAAGCCAATCTCCTTGCCGCCGACCACGGGAATGAGCTTTGAGATGAACTGGCGGCGATACCGGTCCGACACGGTCTTTATCCAGACACCAGGATTATCGTGGCGCTTGCCGCCGTCAGAGCAATACGCATCGACAGTCAAGTAGGCGCCGTCCACGCTGTAGGGCATGGGAAGCGCGATTCGCCTTAAGAGCTCGTCCTCGGCTGGATCAATGGAACTCTTGTCTGATGCCTGAGCTGCGCACGCGAGCGCGCAAGCGGCGAAAAACACGAACTTATTCATCTTTAATCTCCTCTCATTAGACACAAGGGGACGCAGCCGCCGGCCACGTCCCCCGCGTTTGTTGGAAAAGCACTTGGCCGTTACCAGGCGTAATGCGCGAACGCCTTGTTGGCCTGCGCCATCTTGTGCACGTCGTCGCGCTTCTTGATGACGTTGCCCTGGCCCTGGAACGCGTCGATGATCTCGGCTGCGACGGCGGCGGGCATGCCCATGCCGTGGCGTGCGCCCGCGAACTGCGTCGTCCAGCGGAGGGCGAGCGAGAGCTGGCGGTTGGCGGCGATCGGCACGGGAACCGGGTAGGTCGTGCCGCCGACGCGGCGGGTCTTGACCTCGACCTGGGGCTTCATGTTGTCGATCGCGGCGGAAACGACCTCGAGCGGATCCTCGAACTGCTTCTCGTCCTTGACGAACTTGGAGGGATCCTCCTTCATCTTCTCGGCGACCTTCTCGATCGCGCCGTAGACGATCTTCTCGGCGACGGTCTTCTTGCCGTCCTTCATGATGACGCGGATCATGTGCGCGACGAGCTCGGAATTGAACTTCGGGTCGAGAACGACGCGCTTGACGATAGTCTTACCTCTGCGGCTCATGTCTTACTTCTCCTCTTTCTTCTGGCGCTTCATGCCGTACTTCGAACGGCTGCGGTTGCGACCTGCGACGCCGAGGGAGTCGAGCTTGCCGCGGACGATGTGGTAGCGGACGCCAGGGAGGTCCTTCACACGGCCTCCGCGGACGAGCACGACGCTGTGCTCCTGGAGGTTGTGGCCTTCGCCGGGGATGTAGGCCGTGACTTCGACACCGGTCGTGAGGCGCACACGGGCGACCTTGCGGAGGGCGGAGTTAGGCTTCTTGGGGGTCATCGTCTTGACGACGAGACAGACGCCGCGGCGCTGAGGGCAAGCCTTAAGCGCCGGCGACTTTGAATGCGACGCGAGGGGGCTGCGCCCCTTGCGGATCAACTGGTTGATTGTCGGCATTTATCGTTTTTCCTTGTGCTTTTCCAAAGTGGGGGATAGTATATCATTAATTAGCCCCTCCTGACAAGGGGGCAAAACCAATTATCTGCAAAGCAGTGGAGCGGGGGTAAAAGGCCTGCGCCCGACCTGCTCGCTGAGCCGCGCCGCCCGATGGAGAGGCCTGCGCCCGACCTGCTCGCCCGACCCGCAGTTTGCGGGCACCCCACCGGCATGATTTTGACGCGCGCGCCTTCACGCGCGCCCTTTACGCTGGCGGTCAAAATCACGCCGGGCCCGCAAACCTGCTCTCGGGCGCCAGTCGGCTCTCCGGCCTCTGCGCTTCGCTCCGACCATCGGCGCGGCGTGGCGCGGCCTACGGCCTCGGCTTCGTCCCCATGCACGACGGCGTATTCAAGCAACGCATCCAGCCGCTTGATTTCCTCAATCGTTTCGTCTCTCTGTGGCATCGCCATATACGCAACATTCCATCTGGCTATCTGTGAAGCACCTTATGCAGTGACGCGACAATAGTTATGTCATCATCGTGGTCGATTGAGATGTCGGGATACTCGCGGTTGATTGAACGGAACAGAGTTTTACCGCCCTTCTTAACAAGCTTCTTCAACAAATACGCGCCACCGAGTTCAGGATCGGACGCCTTATCGTTTCTCTGAACAAGAACGATTTGGTCGTCGTAATTTCCGCCACCAATCTTTCTTACGACGCAAAGATCGCCATCATGGATTGTCGGCTCCATCGAGTCACCCTCGGCATGAACGACAACCATAGTCTTGTCGAGTCTTCCTATGCCCTCGGCCTTGACCCAGCCCTCCGGCTCTATAATCTCACCATCACCCAACACGCCGCATGCCGCGCGAAGCGAATAGAGCGGCAAGTATTCACGAAACTTTAGCGCCTCTCCTACATCTGCAAGGATAGTGCCTGCATCATGTCTGTCGTGCGTGTCGATTTCCTCGAACTCCGTCGTGTCGACCCAGAGCTCACACTGGCGCATCACGGTCTTCAATGCGTCTGCCGCTTCGTCCGGCGGATACTTGTATTTCTTCAAAAGCCGCTTCACGAGCATACGCATGTGAGCCCTCGCGCTCTCGCGCTTATCCCAATCCACCGTCCGGTTACGGCGCAGCTGATCGGTCAATTCCTTCGTGAGCTGGATGAGCGTGTCGTCGGTGTAGAACTTTCGCACTGCCTCGGGCTTCGCAAGCGCATCGTAAAACGCCGCCTCGTCCTCGGTAAGCCCCTTCGGCGTCGAGTCTATTCCCGCCTTGATCCTGTTGGCGAGTTCGATGAGCCGCTTGATAACCTCTTCGTTCGTGATGTGCCCATTCACATACTCATTCATCGCGTTCGAAAGAAGCTGGCTGAACTCCTCGCTCTTCACGAGATTTCTCCGCGCATGGAGCTGTATGCTCTCCGTCAACAACTTCTTCAGTATCTCGACGGCGATGTTCTTCTCCTTCATCCGCCTGATCTCGGTGAGGAACGCCGCGTCGAAAAGCGACACCGCCGCCTTCTTGTCGGAAAACAGGTTGATGACTCCCTCGCTCGAAACAGATTCCCTCACCATGTCAGCGATGTGCGCGTTCAGTTCCGCAAGGCCCTTCTTCTCGCCGCCGGACCCTGTCATCGTCCACTGGTTGATCATTCCCCTCACGGCTTCCATGAACCCCGCCTCGAATCTGTCGCTCTCTGGAATCAGCGCCGCGCAAAGCGAAAGCGCCTGCTTCATCAGATAGGCGTTTTCGAGGAAGATGTCCTTCTCGCGCTTCTTCTTTGTCGCCAGCAGGAAATTCACCGCGCCGTTGATCGCCTTTGCACGCTCGAGGTCGGTGCCGTCAATGCCCTTTCCGTAGTCGTAGCCGTGCAGCTGCGCGCGGCAGACCTCGAGGTGCTCGTAGAACTTCGGCTTCGCGATCTTCGAGACGTCGGGGTTGCCGTACTTCTTTCGGTCGCGCACGGTGTACTCATGCATCGCCCGCTTCAGCTCAGACGCGATGCCGATGTAGTCGACGACAAGCCCGCCTTCCTTGTCCTTGTAGACGCGATTCACGCGCGCAATCGCCTGCATCAAGTTGTGCCCCGACATCGGCTTGTAGACATACATCGTATCGAGGCACGGAACGTCGAACCCTGTCAGCCACATGTCGACGACGATTGCGATCTTGAACGGCGAGTCGACGTCCTTGAACTTCTCCGCCCGCTCGAACCTGTCGCGCTTCGTGCCGACGATCTTGCGCCATTCCTCGGGGTCCTGGTTGCCCTCGGTCATCACGACCTGTATCTTGCCGGTCTTGCCCCACTCGGGGCGCAGTTTCAGGAAGCGCTTGTATATTTTCACCGCGATAGGACGCGAATACGCGACAATCATTGCCTTGCCCGCGAGATTGTCCTCGCGATAGTGCTCGTAGTGGTCGAGAATATCGTCCACCAGCGAATTGACCGTGTCGTCGTGCCCGAGCAGCACTTCCATCTGCGACATGTCGCGCTTCGACTGCTCCACCACCACGTCGTCCGCCTCATCCTCGGCCGCGATGCGCTTGTACTCCGCGTCGATCGCGGCAAGCGCCTCGTTGTCGAGCTTGAGCCGCACCACGCGGCTCTCGTAGTAGACCGGACGCGTCGCGCCGTCTTCCACGGCCTGCGTCATGTCGTAGATGTCGATGTAGTCGCCGAAAACCTCGCGCGTGGACCTGTCGCCCTCGTCTATCGGCGTTCCAGTAAACCCAATGAATGTTGCGTTCGGAAGCGAGTCGTGGATGATGCGCGCAGTCGGCACGCTTCGCCGCGTGGTGATCGTGCCGTCCTTCTGACGCACCGTCTTCTCGGTCTCCGCGAAGCCGTAGTGTCCGCGATGCGCCTCGTCCGCAATCACGATGAGATCGCGCCGCCGAGAAAGCGCATCATCCGCCTCCTCGAACTTCTGGATCGTCGAGAAGAAGATGCCGTTCTGCCGCTGGTTCTTCAGGAACTCCTTCAGATGCGCGCGGCTCGTCGCCTGCACTGCAGTCTGCCGCAGAAACGCTTCGCACTTCAGGAACTGTCCGTAGAGCTGTCCGTCGAGGTCGTTGCGGTCTGTGAGAACAAGCACCGTCGGCCCGTCGAGCTCCGACGCCAGCAAATGCGCGTAAAACACCATCGAAAGCGACTTGCCGCTCCCTTGCGTGTGCCAGAAGACGCCGCCGCGTCCGTCCTTGCCCATCGCCTCCTTCGTCTTGCGGATCGCCCGCTTCACCGCGAAATACTGGTGGTACCCGGCGAGTATCTTGTTGAAACCCGACCAAGAATGGCCGGGCACGGAACTCGGCCCCTTCCCCGAAAAGCAGACGAAGTTCTTCACGACATCGAGAAGCCGTTCGGGCGCCAAAAGACCGTGGAACAGCGTTTCGAAGTTCCCGACCGCGCCGTCTTCCTTCTTACCGTCAATCGACTTCCATTCCTTGAACCAGCTCTCGTTCGCCGTGAGTGAACCCGCGCGCGTCGAAACCATGTCGCTCGCGACGCAGATTTGGTTGAAGACGAACAGCTCGGGTATGTCCTGCTGGTAGTTTCTGAGCTGCAAGTACGCTTCGTGGACTGTAGTCTCGGGCTTCGACGGATTCTTAAGCTCGATCACGACAAGCGGCATGCCGTTCACGAAAAGGACGACATCAGGCCGCCGCTCGATCTCGCCATCCGTCACCGTCCACTGGTTCACCGCGTGGAAAGTGTTCTGCTTCCATTTCTTGGGATCGTATTCGACAAGCTTCACGAGCCGCGTCGTCTGCGCGCCCGCGACTGTGCAAGCACCTTCCACGCCGTTCTGGAGCCAGTCGGTGAAAATCGCGTTGCGCGCGACAAGACTTCCGCCGCCGATTCCGCGCACCTGCTTGATTGCGTCTTCGACCGCCGCCGCAGGCACATCGCGATTGAGTCGCCGCACCTGACTCACGAAAACGTCAGCGAGCATCGGATCGCTGTAGTCGCGCTCAACCTCCGGGCCATAGAGACATTCCCACTTCATCGACCGCAGCACTTCCATGACCGCGTTCTCATAGGAATTCTCGTTGTAGGCACCGGTAGGCATAGTCACACCTCCACTTTCTCTACATCGATCTCACCCGACATCAGCTTCGGCAGCAGCGCGTCACGCGTCGCGGCAAGAGAAGCAGATTGCTTCAAGGCCTCTTTCCTCATTTCAAGCATCGGCTTAATAATAGCATCATAATCTTGGGTCACGCGCACAGCAGGAATAGCGATTTCATATCGCATGATGTCATCTGGCGAAACGCGTTGATGACTATTGGTGGTTCCTGCCGCATGCGCTTTTGCGTATGCAAAAAATGGTTGGCTGTCCAAGACTGAGTATATGAAACTTTTCAACTCAACTTTATCTGGAACAATTACAACAAATTCCGTTGATGACACAGCCGTATCAGTATCTACAAAAGGATCCCAGAGTCGTTTTATTGACGGATTGAGCTTAGATATTAGTAAAGCCCCTTTTGAGACACGAAACTTGTTGCTCTTGATGGTTGAAGATTGTTCATATACGGGGAGTTGCGAACTGTCAAAAGCAGGCAAACTGTAATGCTCAACAATTTCGGGCATTTCATCGGGAGCTATAGAATCGCGAATGACTTCCGCAATCTCCCCCAGCGTCCCCATCTTCCACCCGCTGGGCATCTTGCCGCCGAAGGGCTCGAAATCGACGAACCACGACTTGAAGAGCGCTTGCGCCTGCGCTTCGAGGTTGGCGCATATCTTGCGGTTGTTCTCGACCTTGTCATCAAGCGTCCCCAACACCGCCGCAATCTTGCGCTGGGTTGGGAGAGGGGGAAGAGGAATTTCGTATTCGCGAATCACTTGCGCATTTAGATTCTGTTGCGCCGCGCCATTTGCCAATAACAACAATTTCGAATAACAATTTCTCAGATAGTAAAATACAAAATCTGCGCTTGCCTTATCCGAATCAACCTCTAAATTACAACAAGCTTGATTTGTAGTCAAAGGTATTCGGGTTTGAGCCACATTACCAGCTGTTGCACCATACATGGCAACTATAACCGAGTCTGCTTTAACCCATTTTGCTGAACTATTATCTAAACCAAGTTGTGTAATCCTGTTCTCTGTACCATAAATGCGATTTGAATGAACTTCTTTTGTGTTGAGCCATGGTATCTCGCCGTTTTCATAATAGTCTCGGCATGTGCTTTTAGGCGTTCCACCGCTACAAATGCGAGAACAAATTTCACCTAACTTGACTCTCTTCCACTCGGCCATGTTACACCTCGTAACCGAGTGACTTGAGGTTTTTACGGATGAGTTTTTCAAGCCGCGCAGATTCGCCGAAGAGCTCCGAAAGCTCGCCGGTGAGACGCTTCATCTTTGCAGGGAACGGTTCTCTATCGTCTTCTTCAACCTTGCCGCCCGCATAGAGTCCTGGGGTGAGCTTGAACTTCTTCTCTGCAATTTCCTTCGTCGTCGCGACCGCGGCAAATCCTTCTTCCTTGCGGAACCGCCCTTCGCGGAATTTCGCAAATGCGTCCGCGATCTTCGCGATATCCTCGTCGGTAAACGCGCGGTGCGTCCTGTCCACCATTTCGCCAAGCGATGTAGCGTTGATGAAAAGCGTCTTGCCGGGCTGATCCTTCGCACGATTGAAGAACCAGAGCGTCACCGGAATCGTCACCGAATAGAAGAGCTGTGGCGGCAGCGCGACGATTCCTTCCACGAGATCGTCCTCGACAATCGCCTGACGGATTTTGTCCTCGCCGCCTGTCGCGCTCGTGAGGGCGCCGTTCGCGAGGACAAGCCCGATGCGGCCCGTCGGCTTCAAGTGTGAGATCATGTGCTGAATCCACGCAAAGTTCGCGTTGCCGTCCGGCGGCAGGCCATAGCGCCAGCGCGGATCGTCCTTCACCTTGTCCGCGCCCCACTTCTTCTGGTTGAACGGCGGATTCGCGAAGATGCGGTCCATCTGCTTTCCGGCGTGGATGTCGTGCATGAAGGTGTCTTCATGGCCAGCGCCGAAGTCCGCGCCGATGCCGCGTATCGCCATGTTGATCTTCGCCATCTTCCAAGTGTCTGGGTTGGCTTCCTGTCCGAACACCGAAACATCGCCTCTGTTGCGGCTATGCTCCTTGATGAATTTGAGCGACTGCGAGAACATGCCGCCCGAACCACAGCAAGGGTCGTAGATACGCATACCCGCGGCGGGCTGAAGGACCTCGACGAGAACGCGCACAATGCTTTCGGGCGTGTAGTATTCGCCGCCGAGCTTGCCTTCGTATTCGGCGAAGTGCTGGATGCAGTATTCGTATGTTCGGCCAAGGAGATCGCGGTTCGCCTCGACATCACCGAGCGGAAGCTCGTTCGTGAAGAGGTCGATGACATCGCCAAGCATCGCCTTGTTGATGTCGGTCGACGCGTAGAACTTTGGAAGCACGCCCTTCAGCGACCTGTTCTCGCGCTCAATGGCGATCATCGCGTTGTCGATCGTCTCGCCGTTCGACGCATCATGCGCGACGGCGGCAATCTTTGCCCAGCGCGCGGACTTCGGCACGAAGAAGATGTTCTCTTCCATGTAGGCATCGCGATCTTCTTCCTCGCCGTAGCCTTGCGCCTTCAGTTCCTTGTAACGTTTCTCGAATGCGTCAGAAACATAGCGCAAGAACAAGAGCCCCATCAGCACCTGGCGATACTGCGTCGCGGGCAATTTGCCGCGCATCAGCTCCGCGGCATTCCAAAGCTTGCCCTCAAATCCCAGCGTTGCGGTCGACTCTTTTATCTTCTTCGCCATTGCTCAGACATTCCGTGTGGTTGTAGACTATTCAGGACAAAACGACATCGCCCCCGCGACATCGGTCACGGGATTCATGACGCGGCAAAAGTGCCGCGGTTGACTTAGCTGTAAATTCGACGCAGACGGCGCGTGGAGCGCCCGTAGCGCATTCCCTTGCTTCGGGGGGGGGGGGCAAACACTTGTGCCGCAATGCCGTCAGGCGTTGCGTACAGGCCAATTCCGCACAACATAGCGGTCATCAGCAAGAGGATGTTTTCACCCCCGTTTTTCATTGTTTGTATTATACCATTCTCGCCATTTGGTTGACAAGTTGCACCAGCATGATTTTGTGACCCGCGTCCGTGTTATAGGCGCCGCAGGCATGGCATTCGTCGCCTTGTCCCTTCCCATCCAATTTTAGCGTTGACCTTTTCGGTTCTCCTTCAGCAAATAGGCTTAGTGCAACAAGAATGTAGACCGCAAATGCATACATCTTCTTCCCGACAAGTAGCATCATCTTCCTACCTTTTACTTTTAAACAGGTCTACCTAATCTTATTTGTTTCCGTAGCTGGCTTAGATGGAGATTTTGCCGGAGCTAGCGGACGAGTTGCTGATGCCGATATTTTTTTGTCGCTCATTTTCTTCATCCTTTCGAATTAGGCGATTGTCATTAAAAACCATACAAACGAAGCAACGCCAAGAATTATAGCTATGCAGTTGAGACCATTAAGCCATTCTGCGATGCTATCAAATATCGTAGGCTTGTGCATGACATCAGCGCTCGCATCATATAGGTGTTCAATGCATTTATTAATGGATTTTCCTCCCAAATGATCCGAGATCAATAAGCCTATTAACACCCATGTCCACAATCCCAGCGTAACAAGCCACGGCATCGGCTTAAAGACTATGCCATTTGTTTTCAGGTAAGAAACAATACCAAATAGAAGTCCTATGCCGCCTGTAGCAATTGTTGCAAGCATTTTGTCACGCGCCGTCTCGTTGTTATGCTTATTTTCAACAAGTATCTTGTAATATTCCTCTGGCGACATACCTGAAGGCTGTTCGGCTTTGCTTGCAGAAAACTCCCCCTCAAGCGCATCATGACCGATTGCAGTCATTCGACCGACTATAGCCTTAACAGGCATCCCTTTATCATTGGTTTCTATCTTTGCATCTACATACCCTCTATCAACTAGCAAAGCGACATGATAGGCCTCTTCTAATGTCTCGGAAACAAAATGTCCGTTTTGGACAAGTTGCAACATAATCCGCTTGCAAATCATTAAATCGCGCGTCATTTTATACCTCCTGACTTGGGTTGAGCAAGTTGCCTCAGTGTTATAACCTTTGAACTACTCGCATAAGATGTCGATACCGCTTGTTGGCGAACAGGTTGCACCAAAGGCGTAAGTGCTCGCGGTGACGAGTTTGCCAACGCCACGCGAGGACGAGGAGACGCATCCATGGCAATCGACAAACCATTTTGCACCTGTGCTGCTATGGGAACAATCTTTTGCATTTTCTACCTCTTTCTATTTGCACTCCTAACATTTTACTCAAACTGGATTTCTTCTTCCGCCTTGTTGTGGATCTCAACGCGCTCGGTGACGTTGACGCGATTGACAATCCATCCGTTGGCGAGGCAGGCGCTCTCGAATTCATCTATACGATTGACGCCATTTATCTCGTGCAGCGTCACTACGACTCCGTATGCAAGGTCATTGCGGCGCCCGTCGCTGACCCGTTCCTTCGTGATGACCCTCAAGCCCCAAAAATCGGAATCCAGCCGCTCTTTCGCCACCTTCCGCTTTTCCGGGATCCTCTCGCTCAGATGCTTGACATTATCCCACTTGCGCAGCTCCTTTCGAGCATTCTCCTCCAGATTCGACGCAGACTTCTCCTCGCCCTGTCTATTCCTTTTGATGTCACGGACTGTATATTTATCCTTGTCGTTCTTCTCAATTCGTCCAAGCCGGACATCCATTTCCGTGCAAGTATAATCCACACCCTGATGGCGATCACAATATGGGAAATACGCCAATGTCGCCCGCGCATAGAATGGGAACACGCCATTCTGCAAGGGAACGGGCAATTGGTAATTCCGCATCTCATACTCTTCCGCATGGCCGAATATGAAAAACTTGATTTCGCCGGTCTTTGAGTTTACTATGTCTTCAATCCGTCTAGGGACTATCCCATACCCTTTGCGATTGACATCCTCTGGACGTCTCCATTCGGCAGCGGAGTCAAGGAGCAACGCTTTGGCGACCTCCCTGGGGAATCCCAAAATGTGAATCATGTACGCCAACTTTCGCGCAATCCATGGTGCTGCATACGACGTGCCCTGAACAGCAACCGGTAACAATCCGCCATTGTAAACCTTGATGCGCTCGTCCGAAAGATGTCCGTCGCCACCGTAATAGGCGACATCTGGTTTGCAGAAGAACGACAACACCGGGCCAACCCGCGTATAGGATGCTGACTCGTCGTTGAAGGCAACTGAGTTGACCACCACGGAGTTCAACGAATCCGCTGGAGCCCCCATGCGCAACGTGGCAGAGCCCGCTTCGCGCCTCTTGTTGGTGCCAGCAACAACAAAAATAATATCGTCAAACTCATGTTGGAGCGCATCGAGTTCTGCCGCCGAAGGAGAAATGAAGTTCTCCGACGTCTCGGCATCCGTTCCCAGCGAAAGATTCCAGACCTTGATGTCCCTGTTGGCCTTTACGATTCGACGTATTTCCTGCATGATTTCGAAAGAGCGGAATCCGTGCTTTGTCGCTACGCCAAAATGACGGACCCGAAAACGTCCACAGCCATCTTCCAAATTCGGATTAAGCGAGGGGCCGTCCACGATGATGAACGAAACAGCCGTACCGTGTGCAGAATCCTCATGGTCAAGCTGAATCGCACTGTCCGTGATTCGATTCTCAAAGGTCACCCACTCGGCAAAAAGAACACTCGTGTCAAATTGCGTATCGATCACGCCGACAATCGGCTCACCGTTGGGCTTGGGATATGTGCTTGCAAACAGCGGCAAATCCGTCTGCGGCGTACTTTGTTCATCAACTGGCGGGATTTCGTTAATGTTCGAGACGCCCATTGAAATTAGAAATGGCGCATTCTTCTGGATTTTCTGAATCTCGTCAAGTGTCAGGCGAAGTGTAGTCTTATTGTAGATACGATCGTCGTTGATCTGTACGCCAAAGTTGAGCATCAATTGCTTTGTGTCGGTGTTGAGGTCATAAATCGAGACGACCGACTCACCTTCAAAAGCCGTAGTGTCATTCGGCCAAGAGAAATCAGCTACAGAGTCAACATCCTTCAGGAGTTTCAGGAACATTGTCTTTGAATACGCCCCGACACGATCTGACTTTTTATTGATTTCCACGGTATCCTGATACTCAACATTGCCACCAAAGCGACTATCCAGCACCGACTTGAACCCCTCCAAGCACTTCAGCGTCTGGGCTATCGTTTCAACTTCAACATAGTGCGTGAATACATGGCGGTGATAGGGTTCGCCATTGTCATCAAGCAAAGTCTCAAATCTAGCTCCACGGATAGTCTCCGCCTGATTATGGCCATTCTCTGCCAGCAATGCTGATATGCGTCCCGTCTTCGGCACCACTCTCTTATAGTGAACGTTCACGAGTGCCTTGGCAATCCCACGATCAACCGACCAATATTGGTGCACTTCTGTAAGACGTTCAATCAACCAATCAACCACAGACACATTAAAGTGGAATTTTTTCGGGAAGCTAACACCACCACCTCCACCTTCATTCTTGACAGGGCGCATTCCGCCCTTCAGCTCCAATATCGGAATCGGATTCATTACTCAGCCTCCTTGTCGGCCAGCAGTTCACGACCTACGCCACTCTTTGATTTCTGAAGTAGTATGCCTATCTCACGCACCGTGAATCCCGCCATCTTCAACTCTTCTGCGCTTTTTTCCTTCCCCTCACAGATGGCTCTAAAGAGACGCCGGAAATAATCGCTGCCGTCACGTGGATCACTAAATGCAACCGATGTTTTGATAAGATTCTGCAATTCTCCAGGATGGGGAATCTTCTCCATAAGCCTCATCAGCTTCTTGAACAGGCGAATGTCATGCGTCGCCAAATCTACCTTACTCAAATATTTTGCCAACATACGTTCGGCTATCGCCATCAAATCCTCTTGAGTATAGCAGTCGAAATCCACAACAAAATCAAACCGCCGCGTCAACGCGCGATCAAAATACTTAAAAAGATTTGTCGTAGCAACAAGCATGATGTTGGCATTGAGCCCGTCCAGACCCTTCAACACTTCCGTGGTAGCCCTCCCCATCTCCCGAAGATCATTCGGGTTCGTGCGGTCAAGCGCAAGAGCATCAATCTCATCAAAAAGGACCAACACCCGTTCTGGGCAGGAGAAACCCTCGATTTCCTTAAAAAGCGCCGCGACATTCTTTGCCGTCTGGCCAAGCTTGCTGTCAACGAGAACAGTAGTATTAACGCTGAACAATTCACGCTTAAGAATACGAGCAAGCTGCTTGACGGCTTCTGTTTTACCCGTGCCAGGCGGACCCTCGAACAAGAACTTGTTGATGCCAATGCGATGGTTAACTGCATTGACAATGCCTAAAATATCACGCTTGACTGAGTCCGGCAACAATAGCATATCGGTTTCAACAACAATTCTGTCGAGGAAAGGCGACTCGGATTCAATCGACTGCGGAATCATTGAATCGGCTGTCGAAAGAAGCGACATGATATAGGCGGCAATCTGAGTATCGCCTGCGCGATCAAATTCCCGCGCAATTTCGTATGCTTCAGAACGAAACCCTGCTTCATTCTTTTCGGAATGATAGCGAATTAAATTTAGTATGTTAGACTTCTTCATCTTCTAACCCTCCCAGTGGTTGCGCGTATTATACCATAATCGGGACAATAAATGCAATACTGGGACTAAAGCATCTTACTTAATATTCATAACTTGAGATATATTTGGGAATTATGAATAATAATGCATTTACAGGCATGGTGGAGCATGTGGTGCAGTAACATATCATTGGAGAATAAATAGTCCGACATGATTGCCAACTAAATTACCGCAGTCGTATTCTCCTCCCATGCTGCCAGCCCACATGGACGAACACCCTACCGCGGCATTTCTGTCGCGGACCAGCCAGCCATAAACCTTTCGACTTTCTTCCATCAATCTACCCGTTCTACATGTTCCTCGGCCGCCGTAGCCTTGGCGAAGGTGGCTACACGGCTAAAACCTTTAGTGTCCATCGCCGAGTTCACAACCATTATACCAAACGAATCTTAAATCTAATCTTAAATCGTAAAAAATTTTTGCGGCGGGGAAATGAGCCCTTAGGCAAGCAAAAACCGCGGCAAAAACTGGAGAGGCATCATAATGTAAAGCGTCCACAGGAAGAGAGGTGGTGACGCGCCCCTACCGTTACGACGCGTTATGGCAACGCGTCATTTCCCCGATTTTCCCGCAAACCCCGCAAAATGGTGCAGAATTTGCTAAATTCTCGAGAGGCCGGAGCCGACTGACGCCACACTACTTTATCTGGAAGCGAAGCGAAGTTGGCGGTGGAGCGAAGGTCCGAGCGAGGGGATACGGCGTATTCGCCGAGGGTTCCCCGAGGAGGAGCCTTCGGACACCGCCAACGAGCGCGGCCAGACGCAGGCCGCGCCATCGGGCGGCGCGGCAGCAATCAGACCTGCCACTCCTCGTGCTTGTCCCTCTGCTCGACTGGCTTCGAGTAGACGTCGGACTCGTCTGGCGGCGGCGCCTTGGGGTCGAGCGCATGCTCGAACTTGGGGAGCTTGCGCTCAGGCGCGTCCATCTTGAGGATCGCGGGCTTGCCGTCGCCCGTGACGGCGTTCGCGCCGACCATCGCGGCCGCGGCGGCCTTCTCCTCCTCGCCGGCGGCCTCGCGGGCGTCGACCTCGGCCTTCGCCGCGGCGTCGACTTCGCCAAGCTTCGTGTGGCGGGCGGGAATCGGCTTCATAAGCGGATCGTCGGGACCGATGACTGTGCACTTGAGCGGCTCGTTGATGTACTCCTCGATCTCGGGGATCTGGCAGCTCTCGTACTCGTCTGCGAACGAAATCGCAATGCCGGTCGAGCCGGCGCGGCCCGTGCGGCCGATGCGGTGGACATAGTCCTCTGCCTCGTAGGGGAAGTCGAAGTTGACGACGTACTCAAGCCCCTTCACGTCGATGCCGCGTCCCGCGACATCGGTCGCGACCACGATCTTGACCTCGCCGTCGCGGAACGCGTCGAGCACCTTGAGGCGCTTGTTCTGGTTCACGTCGCCGGAAAGCATCTCGACCGAGACGCCGCGCACGCGGAGCGATTCGTACACGTCCTCGGTAGTGGACTTGCGGTTGCAGAAAACGATCGTCCTCGCCTCGGGGTGGAGCGCGATGTGGTTGAAGAGGACGGTGAACTTGTCCTTCGCCTGGATTACGTAGACGACCTGCTTCACCGTGTCGGTCGCGTTCGTCTCGGACTCGACCTCGGCCTTGTAGGGCGCCTCCATCCAGTTCATCGCGAGGCGCATCACCGTGTCGTTCAGCGTCGCGGAATAGAGCATCGTCGTGCGCTTCTGCTTCGGCGGCAGGTAGCTCATTATGCGCCTGACGTCGGGGATGAAGCCCATGTCGAGCATGCGGTCGGCCTCGTCGATTACGAGCGTGTCGACGTGCGAAAGATCGATGACGCGCGACTTGACGAAATCGAGGAGACGGCCAGGAGTCGCGACGAGAAGGTCGACGGGAGCCGACTTGACCTCGTGGCGCTGGCGGTCGTAGTCCATCCCGCCGTAGACTGCGAGGGACCTGAGCCCGGTGTACTTGCCGATCGCGTCGGCGTCCTTGCATATCTGTATGACGAGCTCGCGCGTAGGCGCGATGACGAGCGCGCGCGGCGCGCCGCCATCCTTCGCGCGGTTCTCGGGCGTGCGGAGATAGCGAGTCAAAATCGCGACGAGGAACGCCGCGGTCTTGCCGGAGCCTGTCTGCGCCTTGCCGGCGATGTTCTTGCCGGCGAGCGCCTGCTCAAGCGAGAGCGCCTGAATCTCGGTGCAGTACTTGAAGCCGAGGTCGGCGATGCCGTGCATCACTTCGGACGGGAGGTCAAAGTCGTGAAAACGCTTCTTGCCCTCGACGGGCTCGACGGCGAAGCTCGCGGGATCCCACTTCGCATGGGCCTCCTGACGCGACTTCAGCTCCTCTGCGGAAATCTCGCCGCCCGGCCGCATCTCGTTCGCGGCCGTGTTGACGGGCGCAGGACCGCGACGACCGCCGCGTCCGCCGCGCTGGCCGCCATCCCTGCGGGAAGGCCTCTCGCCGCGCTGCTGCTCGCCGCCCTTCTGCGTCTGCTGGCGCTTCTGCTGCTGCGGCCTCTGCTGCTGGCCGTTGTTCTTCTGCCTCTGCTGCTGGCCGCCCTGCTGCTGCTGGCCGTTGCCGCCCTTGCCGCGGTTGCGTCCGCCGCGGCGACGCTTCTTCTTCGCGCCATCCTGCGACTCGGCCGGCTTCTTGCCGGTCAGCGCCTGCGCGATCTTCTTCAGGAATCCAAATGCCATGTCTGAAACTGACAGCGAGAACGGCGGCGAACATGCCGCCGTCCCCGCATCCAGCGTTTGTTCGATTAGCGCTTGGAGAACTGGAAGCGCTTGCGGGCACCGGGCTGACCGGGCTTTTTGCGCTCCTTCATGCGGCTGTCGCGAGTCATGCAGCCGGCCTTCTTGAGCGCGGCGCGCGTGGATTCGTCCGCCGCGACGAGCGCGCGGGCGAGGCCGTGGCGGATCGCGCCCGCCTGGCCGGAGATTCCGCCGCCCTTGGCGAACACGACGACGTCGACCTTCTCCATGTCGTAGCCGGAGATGGCGACGGGCTGCTTCAGGTAGTCGCGGAGCGCCTCGGAGGGGATGTACTCCTCGATCGCGACGCCGTTGACAGTCCAGACGCCCTTGCCTTCAACGAGATTCACGCGGGCGGTCGCGGTCTTGCGGCGGCCGGTTCCTGCGGAGATAGCTTTCTTAGTGGCCATTTCTTAAATTCCTTCCCTTAGAGCTTGATCTCGACGGGCTTCTGGGCCGCGAGCGTCCCCTTGTCGGCCTCTGCCGCGAAGACTTTGAGGCGAGTCATCATCTTGCGGGCGATGTTGTTCTTCGGGAGCATGCCCCAGACCGCCTCCTTGATCATGCGGTCGGGATGCTTCGCGCGCATCTCGGCGGCGGTGAACTCCTTGAGACCGTCCCTGTAGCCGCTGTAGCGCTGGTAGGTCTTCTGCTCCTCCTTCTTGCCCGTGAGCTTCACGAGCGCGGCGTTCGTGACGACCACGAAGGCGCCTGCGTCGACGGAAGGATCAAACGTGGGGAGATCCTTCGCGCGGAGCTTGTTTGCGACGACGACTGCGAGACGGCCAACGGGCACGTCCTTCGCGTCGATGATGAACCAGGCGCGCTTGTCGCCGGGGTTCGGAGCACGATAGCTCTTCTGCATCTTCTTTTTTCTTTCTTTTTGCGGATTTGTGCCCCTTTTCCAGGGTTTTGTCCGCGGTTTACAAGGCGAAACCGGTTAGTCCCCGATCTCGCATAGGAGAAAGAAGTATATCATATTCTCGCCGCCCGCGCAAGGGGGTCGCCTCATTCCGGCTGGCCGGCGGTGGCAGCGGTCTTGCGGGTGCGCGCCTTCATGAAGATCCTGAGCGGCGCGCCCTCGAGCCCGAAGCGCGCACGGATGTTCTTCTCGATGTAGCTGAGGTACGCGGGAGTGACGAGCTTTGGGTCGTTCACGAAAAGCCGTATCGTCTGCGGGTTCGTCGAAACCTGGAGCCCGTAGTAGATCTTGAGGCGCTTGCCCCTCACCATCGGCGACTGCGTCTTCTTCGTCGCCTTGACGATGGAGTTGTTGAGCATCCCTGTCGGAATCCTCTCGCTCGCCGACGCCGCGGCGCGGTCGATCGCCTCTACGGTACGGCGGATGTTGTAGCCCGACTTGTTGGAACAAAAGACTATCGGCGCGAAGTTCAAAAACGGCATCATCTTGCGGACTGCCTCTGCCGCCTTCTTCTCGCTCGTTATCCCCTTCTCCAGCGCGAGATCCCACTTGTTGAGCATCAGGACGCACGCCCTGTGCGCGTCGAGTATCTTGCCCGCGATGCGCTTGTCCTGCATCGTCGGACCCATCACGGGGTCGAGCAGGAGAACCACCACGTCCGCCTCCTCGATCGCCTGCTCCGAGCGGAAGAGCGAGAAATTGTCGACGGAAGTCTTCGACATCTTCGTGTGCGGCTTCATCCCCGCGGTGTCGACGAGCATGTAGCGCCGCGCCTCCGGCCCGGAGCCGATCGTGAACGGCACCTCGACCGCATCGCGCGTCGTGCCCGCGATCTCGGAGACGATCACCCTCGGCGCGTTGAGGAGCCGGTTGATATACGAGGACTTCCCGGCATTAGGCCGACCGACGACGGCGACCCTTAGCGGACGCTTCGCAGACTCCTCCTCCATATCCACCGGGGGAAGCTTCGAGACGAAGTCCTTCACGAGCGCATCCACACCGCGGCCGTGCTCCGCGCTCGTCGCGAAAACGGGAAGGCCGAACCGCTCGAACTCCGCAGCGCGCCAGTCGTCGTCAGGCGTGTCGCATTTGTTCGCCGCGATTACGCACGGAACGCCGGACTTGCGGACGCGCTGGATGACTTCCGAATCAAGGGGCGTGATGCCCGCGCGCGCATCAACCACGACTACGCAGACGGCGGAATCCTCGACCGCGAGCGCGGCCTGGCTCTTCGTCTCCTCGTCAAGCGGATCGTTCGTGACGCTGCGGTCGAACGCAATGCCGCCGGTGTCGACGAGCATTATCTTGCGCCCAAGGACGTCGACCTCGCGCGTCACGCGGTCGCGCGTCACGCCCGGCTGGTCGAATACGATGGCGACGCGCTTCTTCGCGATGCGGTTGAAAAGCGCGCTCTTGCCCGTGTTGGGCCTGCCTACGAGAGATACGACGTTCATCTTATGCTCCTTGAGGAAGGTATTATACCAAAACAACGGCCGCTTGACTTCATGTGCCATTTTTTAGGATAATACGCACAGATGACAGTCTGGATAGAGAACCCCTTCGACAACCTCCCCGCAGAGGGCTTTCGCCCGCAGCGGTACTGGCTCATGGCCGAGGCGTTCGCGCGCGCCGGGCACGCCGTGACATTGTGGACAAGCGACTTCTCCCACGCAAAGAAGGCGCCGCGCACCCTTTCAAAAGTCGAGGCGCCCTTCCGTCTCAAGCTCGTCAAGACGCCGCCCTATTCAGGCAACGTGTCGTTCAGGAGAATCGCGAGCCACCGCGCATACGCCGCAAACTGGCTTGCCGACGCCCGCACCGAGGCGAGGGAATCAGGGAAGCCCGACGTCATAGTCGTCTCCATGCCTCCGCTTTCGACTGCAGACGCCGCGCTTGCGATGAAGAGGGAATTCGGCGCGAAGATCGTCGTCGACGTTATGGACGCATGGCCCGAGACCTTCTACCGGCTTCTTCCGAAACCTCTCCGGTTCCTCGGCGCGCTTCCGCTCCTTCCGCTCCATGCAGCCGCGTCGCGCGCCTACCGCGGCGCAGACCTCGTGACGGGCGTATGCGACGCCTACGAGAAAATCGCCTTTTCCTGCGGCGCGCGCAGCTATGCGCGATTCTACCACGGAGTATCCATCCCCGCTGAGCGAGGAGCGCGAGCCACCGACCGCGAGTCGCGGCTCTCCTTCGTATACGCCGGCAACTTCGGCCGTGGCTACGACCTCTCGGCGGCGATAAAGGCAGTCCTCGAAAACGAAGAAGCGACGCTCGACATCGCGGGCGCGGGCGAGCGCGAAGCCGAGTGGCGCGCTCTCGCGGCGCATTCGCCGCGGATCCGCTTCCACGGCTATCTCTCCGGCGGCGAGCTCGACAGGCTCCTGGGCAGTGCGTCGATCGGCGTCATCCCGCTTTCCGACGATACTTTCGTGGGGCTTCCCTACAAGCTCGGCGACTATGCGGCGCACAATCTCAGGATGGTGACGTCGCTCCGCGGCGAATGTGCCGCGATTCTCGAGAAGCACAGCGCAGGCGCGGTCTATGACGCAAAGGACCCGGCCTCGTTCATCGCTGCGGCGAAGAAAGTCCAAGCGTCAACACCCGACTTCGACTCGCTTCTATCAGAGCTCGACGCCGAGAAGATCTACGCCTCTTATGTAGATCGCATCTCCGCTCTCGCAAGCACTCGCCAATAATCGCCAACGAAGCATCGTTCGGCGGCGGACGAAGGCTCCACCGCCTCACTTGTCGCACCAATTGGGCATTTGACCACTATGACGCGAATATGGTACAATATTCGCGTCAATTTAAGGAGCATAACGCATGTCGCCTAAAACTCTCTCAACTCCGGCTAAGCCAACCCGAACTGGGCCTCGCCGCCCGATACTCTCGGAGGATGTCATTTCATTCACCGAATGTCGCGGGAAGCTCGGGGAGTATTTCGAGAAGACTCGCCGCACTCATCGCCCCATCGTCGTCACTCAGAACGGCAAGCCCACTTCAGTAATCGTCAGCATAGTAGACTGGGAACCGCTATCCAACAGTTGGGAAAACGAGCAGCGCATCGCAGAGCAGGTTATTGCAGATTTGCAGACAAGCGAGGAGCAGTTCGCACGTGGGGAGTTTCACTCCAACAAAGAGGTGTTCGGCATGATGCAAAAGGAATTCGGGCTATGACGCTCAACTGGTCCGACAACGCCATCAACAAGTTGCGCGAACACGTCAGGAACATTGTCGAAAACAGCGATCGGGCTACTGCGGGGAAATGGCTTAAAGGTCTTTATGACAACACTTCCCTCATCGAAAACTTCCCAACCATCGCCCCTCTTTCTCGCATCCCCGACTTGGCAAAACTTGGCATCCATGAATTGACCTACGGCAACTATCGCGTGTTCTATATCATCCGCGAGAACGACTGCCGCATAATCTCAATTCTCAACTGCCGACAAAACGTCACCTTCGTCGGCGACCTATAACCCCTCGCCCCACCGCCTCAATTTCCGCCACCGCCGCGCAAACAGGCCTTTTACAACGGTTCCGTGGGGTCTGTCCCCGACGGTTTCACCACGGCCACAAAAAACACGGCCCTGGAAAGTAAAGCCGCTACTGTGTCACAGGGGTTCGACCGCGGCAAATCCGCGGGGGATGTCACCGGTCAAGAAATCTGAACCGTCGCGACGACCGGAAAATGGTCCGAAGGATAGAGACGACGATGCGTACGCGGCTCTGCAACAGTCGCATAGTCGAGGACCCTCACGGCTGGCGACACGTAGATGTAATCGATTCTCTGCCCGAACCTCTTGTCGTTGCGCGGGTCGGGCTTCAGCCTGAAGGCGTCGAGCACGGAGGTCTCCACGTCCAGATGCTTCCAGCCGTTGAAAGTCCGCCATGGCCCTGTGGGCGACGTTTCCGATTCGTAGAGGGCGTTGCGGAGAATCTTCGCGACTGCAATGGCGGGCGCATCCGTTTCGGGGCAGTTGTGGTCTCCCGTGAATATTATCGGAGCGCCGCCGCCGAACTCCTTCATTCGATTAATTATGAGCAGCATTCCCTTTTCGCGAGCCTCGGCGCTGACGTGGTCGGTATGCGTGTTGGCAAAACAGAAACGCATCCCCGATGCCTTCTCGCGCAACACGAGATATGAGCACACGCGCGGACACGCGGCGCCCCAACCGACGACGCCCGGGACGTACGGCGTCTCGCAAAGCCAGAACGTGCCTCTCTTCTCGACATCGAAGCGGCTCTTGCGGTAGAACACGGGAGACGCCTCGTCGCTCACGCGGTCCGCAGCACGATGATCGCCTATGAATTCGAACTCGGTGAGCCTCTCGCGGAGGAACGCGGCCTGTTCGGGGCGGACTTCCTGTGCACCGAATACATCGAGGTCTAGCCTTCGTATGAGCGCAACCAGATCGTCGCGACGCTCCTCCCATGCATTTTCCGTACCGACGTCGCCGGTCGTAAATCGAATGTTGTACGATCCGACGCGGAGGCGGCAGCGCGCGGCCGCCTCGACGACAACTGGCAGGACGTCCCTCTTCCCGTCTGCCCGAGTCCCGAGCGCGACTGCTTCACCCGGCTTCTTGGCGACAAGCGTCTGCGAAGACGAGATTTCCGCAACGTCGTTGAAATACCTGAAGAAACTCTGGTACTTGTTGAGCGGATTCCTCTCCTTCCGCGCCCGGTCTGCGTCGTAGCAGTCCCACGTACCGTCCAAAAGCCGCATTTCGCCACCAGCCGTGAGATACAGCGGAGCGAGGCGCACGGCCCTGTCTGCGCCACCTCCTACGCGCGTGAAGTGGAGGACGTTGTTTTTCCTGTCGATGTGGATTGCGTCGAACGTCTGCTCGAAAACCGTACCCTTGTCCTTCTTCGGCAGGTCCTTGCACCACGGCGAGGAGCCGACAATGTAGTCGCTATACGCCGCGTCGCAAGGTTCGGTGATGTGCCAAAGCCCGTTCCGGAAAGTCTGCCTCTCGGCGTGTTCGTGTCCGGTGAGACTGCAGAGGATGCGCCCTTGGGCGTTCGAGAAATCATAATCCCTCCCGCCGATCGACACCTTGCCGCGGTTCTGGTACGCCTCGAGAATGTTACACCACGGCGCGAAGATCGTCTGGTTCTCCGCCTCGCCGCTGACAATCCCCGTTATGGGGATGTGGTGCATCACGACGGCAACCCAGCCAGCGGGCAGCGTCGCGAGCGCGTTTCCGGCGAGCCATTTGAGTTGCCGCTCGCCCATGCCGTATTTCACCGCCCAGTAGGTGCGGTCGGTTCTCACGCTGTCCGTCGTGTCCGCCACGATGTAGCGGATGCCGCCGCACGGCGCATCGAAATAGTAGTAGCAGGCCTCCGGGTCTTCCAGATTCACGACGGCATTTGCCTTGACCGCCGCAGTATCCATTAGAATGTCGTGTGCTTCTCGATTGGAGTAGGTAAAGCCGTTTGCGGCAGAGGGTTTGTCGCGTATCGTGAAGTCGTGGTTGCCCTTTGCCGGATAGAACTCTCCGCCCGCATTCTCGACCGCTTTCACCCACTGTTCACGGTACGCGGCTATCGTCCTGTCCACCGACGCCTTGCCGCCGAACGCCTCCGGCATGTCGCCGCCGCAAAGCACTTTCTTGACGCCCGTGTCGGCAATCAACTTGGCAAGAATGCGCCCGGAAACGCACCTATTGGACGGGATGTGCAAATCGGTAATGAAGAAAAAACCGTCGTCGCATTTCGCCGAAAGCGCCCGCAGACGTCCGGCGACGCCGACAAGATAGTCGCCGTAGTATTCCGGGAGGCCCTCTTCCGCCGCCCAAAGCCGCCAATCGGCCAACGTCATCGCCGCGCCTGCAAGCCCAGCCTTCAGAAACCCGCGCCGTGAAAGCGCGTTTGCAGCCGTTTTCCCCTTCTTCATTTTTCCTTCTTCCCTTTCAATCCTTCGATCAACACCCTCTTGCGCGGCGTGTCGCCGACGCGGCGCAGTTTTTCACGCGATTCGCCCGCGTACTCGACATTCCAGCCGCGCCATTCGTTGAAGGCGTGGTAGCACCAGTCCCAGCCGTATTCGTCGAAAAGTTCGATGCAGTCCTTCAGATACCGCTCCGCGCCGGGCGCCCACGCGATTGCGGAGAACTCGCCGACGAATATCCGTGCGTCGTGCCGCTGCGCGAACGCGACGACGGGCGCAAGCTTGGCGCGGAGCATTTCTTTGTTCCATTCCTTGGATTCGTCGGGCCACTTTTTCGCCGGACTCCATCCATGCACGCCCTGATGCGTGTAGTCGGAAGGAATGTACATGTGGACTTCGTAGATGACATTGTCCATCGCGAGCGGCGACATGTATTCGTAGGCGGGAGCGGACGACGACCAGTTGGCCTCCATGACGATCGTCGTCGCAGGGTCGATGCGCCGTATCGCCTCGGCCGCAAGCCGCTGCGCATCCCAGTAGGAGAACGGCACCTCGTGACGGTTCTGGTGCGGCTCATTTAGGAGGTCGTAGCCGTAGATGACATCGGCGTTTCCCTTGAAACGGCGCGCGATCTTCTCCCAGCACTTGATGTAGAGGTCGAGACATGCCTTGTCGGTGAACATGCGCATTTCGGAGTTGTCGCGTATGCTCCCGGGCGGAACGTGCAGATCGACGCAAATCTTCATTCCGTATTTCCGTGCCCAGACGAGAACCTTCTCGAGAAGATCGAGGCGTCCGTCGAGCCATTTTTCGTATTCAGGGAAATCCAAGTTGGCGTCGATCTTCTGAAAGTTGCGCGACATCTGGAAGCGTCCGATCGTCCCGCCCCACTCGGCCAGCGTCTTGATGTCGTCTTCCGTCGGATCCAGCGGCAGCATCGCGCCGCGTAGCTGTTTTCTCACGCAGAGACGCGGAGATGCGGAGGCTTTGTGCTCTTTGTGTTCTTTGTGGCTAAAATCACCATCCGGATATTTTACCTTGTAGTCCTGATTGTGGCGCGGGAACTCGTAGAGCGCGAACGGCTCGACTTTGAACGAAGATACGTCGAACTCGACTTTGCCCGCCACATTTTGGAGGCCGAGCGTGACGCCGACTTCGCCGACCGACGTCGGGCCGAGGTCGGTTGTCAGTTCCAGCGTCGTCCAGTCGAAGTCGCCGCCCTTGTGGTCGGCTTGCGGCCACTTTTCCGCGCCGGACGCCGGGTCGCGGTAGTGGAACATGAACTTCAAGCCAAAGTAGGATTTGTCAGGCCGCCCGATGCCGCGCCCACGTGCGCGGATCGTGGCGCGGACGCCGCCCGTCTGGCCGCCGAGGTCGATTTTCGCGTGGGCCGCGCCACCGTTGCGCTGGCCGTGCGTGTCGACGACAATGACATCGCCCGTCCGCGTCGCGTTGCGACCGAGCGTCCATTCGATGCCCGCCGTTTGCACGGCGGCCACACAAGGGGCGGCGAAAAAAGCCGCCGCCAGCACGGCACCTAAAATCTCCTGTCGCCGCATCAGCGAATGAGGATCACCGTACCCGCGTTAATCTTGTCGCCTGTGCTGCCGACTACGGGGAACTGCGTGTAGGTTCCCGGCGAGGACACGAGCTGCGGCAGATAGGCCTTCTTGTTCTTGAAGTCCCACAGCGCCACAAGCCCGTTCGAAAGTTGGACCGGCTTGAAGTTGCGCACAAGCTGCATATTGCTCCCGTCCACGTTCCCCTGATAAAGCTTCAGATAGTAGAGTCGCGCCTTGCCGGCGGAGGCCGGAGAGCCGTCCTTGTTCTGGGCGAAGAGATGGAGGTTCAGACCGCTGTCAATTGTCGCGCTGGCGTCAACCGCTGTAAAGTCGCTCTGCGTCCAAGTCGTCCCGTTGACTGTCACCGAGAGCGCGCCCGTGCAAAGCGACGAACTGACCGTATAATCCGTGCTGATGGCTCGGCTGCTCGAAAACGACTGGAACTTGCCGTAGCCAATGCAGAACACGTTCTGCGACAGGTAGTTGTGCCACAGGTAGAAGCGGCGCATGTCGTAGGGGCTGGTGCTGGCACTGCTGTTCCATGTCTCAAGGAAGCCCAGGTCTCCTTTCTCCTTGAACTGCATCTTGAATTCGCCCTTGGTGCCGGACTTGCCTGTGACGCCGGTATCGACGAAGATCGTGCCGTCGGACTCCACGTAATCGACGTAGTAGGCGGGCTTCTCCTCGCCCGAAAGTTTAATGCCAACCGCCTTCGTCGACGGGATATATGGCGAGGGGAGATAGACGCTCTCCGTCACCGTGTCGTAGAGCGCAGCCTTGTCGTCGTAAATGCAGGGCTTGAAGTCGCGGACTTTCTCGCCGTCCTGCCAGATTTCAAGTCCGTAGCAACGCGCGGCGGAACGGTAGCGCGAGCCAGAGGAGAAAATGTGGAGGTTCTTGCCGGTGTCGAAGTTGGCGTCATTGGAAAGCGACCAGACATTCGTTCCGTCGAGTTCGATGGTCTGCGCTCCCTTCATAAGCGAGGCATCGAATGAATGCTTCGCCTCGGAGACCATTTGGATTTTCGTTGAGCCGTCGGTATGGGCGTAGGCGCCGTGGGCGCTCGAATCACTCCCGTAGTCGCCGTAAAGCCACCTGTAATTGTCGGACTCACTCTGCGACTTGCAGCTGACCGGGAAGAAGTAAGTCGGCCATTCATCCGGATTGTCCGCACCGAGATACACCCGGTGCTCCGTGGGATTGACAGGCTCGCGCAAATAGCGGTACTTCTCCCATCGCACCCCCTCGTCGTAGGTGTAGGCGAACTCGCCCTTGGCGCGCGTCCCGGCGCGGGCGCGGACACCGGTGTCGAGCGTTTCCCAGCCGCTGGATTCAATGTAATCAACGAAGACGAGATTCTTCGCCTTGGCCTCTTTCGCCTGCACAGGGCCGTTCAGGAAGCCGCGCCTCATGTGGAAGATGCGCTTCGAGACGTCATCGTAGAGCGCAAACTCGCCGTCCTTGAGGCACGGCTTGAAGTCGCGCACAAGCGCGCCGCCCTGCCTGATCTTGCACCCGTAGAGGCGGTATTGCCCAGCCCAATCCGCAGTTCCGTCCTTGTTGCAGGCAAAGAGGTAGAGCGGCATTTCCAAATCGACCTCCGCCGAATTGGTGCCTGTATAGAGGGTTTTCTTTTCTCCGCTTTCATCGATATTGGTTCTCTCAAGAGTCTGGGTGCCGGACGAAAGCGACGACTCCACGAGATAGCGCGTCCCCACAGAGTAAATGGTGGCGTCTTCGCCGGAAAGAGCGCCATAGCCCACGCGCATCACGCCCGTGTTGCAGTAGAGAAGGTAGAAGCGCTTATCGCCGTCGGCCGTGTAGGCTCCGAGGACAGACTTGTTGCGTGCCCGCGTCGTCAGGACCGCGAGGTCGATTTCGGCGGATGTGCCGGACTGCGCGTTTATTTCCGTGTCAATGTAACCGCACCCCGTCGATTCGACGTAATCAACGAACTCGTCGGGCTTTTCGCTGTCCTCGTCACACTCAAGATCCGTACCAGAGCCAGAGTAGAGGATGTTGCCGCTCACGGTGTCGTAGAGGCCCGCGCGGTCGTCCTTCACGCAGGGCATGAGATCCCGGACGAGCGTCATATCGCCGCCGTCCTTCGGCCCCTGCCAGATCTTCAGGCGATAGATGCGGGCCTTGGACTTGTAACTTGCCGTGCCGCCAACATTGCATGCGAACAGATGAAGCGTCTTGCCGGTATCAAGGCAATTCCCGGTCTTGCTCCACACGGTGAGGCCGTCAACCTTGATCGTGTTGGTCGTCTGGCTTTCGCCGTTTGTCGCCGAGAACTCGGAAACGTAGTCGTAGATGCGGTTCTTCTCCCACCTAGCTTTCCAATCGCCGTTCCAAGTCACCTCCACACCGCCGCCGTACGTCGTCGTGTACATGTTCCCGTCGACATTGAGGCAGTAGCAGAAGTAGAGCCGAGATCCGGTAGAGCTGCTCGTCCGCGAGCCGATGAGCGAACTGTCCTTGAACTCCAGCCACTCGACCTGCGCCTCGACCCTGGTGTTCCAGCGGCCGGTGACGCCGGTATCGACGTATTGCGAGCCGGTCGATTCGACGTAGCGCACGAACCTGTCGGGCGTTTCGGCGAATGCAAGCGCCGGGATTGCAGCGAACAGTATAGCAATTGTACTTGCCTTCATGACAGTTCCTCCATCATTGTTTGTGCCAACAGTATAGCAAAAGACATTCATGGACGCTATGTCTTTATGCGCATTAAACATTGTTTTTTACGCACAGTGCGGAATGCGACGGGGGAAATTATGCTATACTATGCCCATGCCGGCAATTAGAGACAGGCCAATACGCATCCTCGCCCATCTGTACGCGATGCAGAAGGCGTCGCGCGAGATGTCGGGCGGGATACTGCACTACGCGGCGGTGCATCCCGACGTTCAGGCGCAGCTCTACGGAATAGGCACCCCCCGCCGTCGCCGGGAGGAGTTCCGCGCCTGGCGGCCGGACGGAATCATCCTCGGCGCCACGGACGAAGCGACCCTGCGCTCGGTTGAAGCGCTCGGATGCCGCGCAGCGGTCTTCGTCAATGCAAGACCTGCCGCGCCGACGACACTGCGCTGGGGCAGCGTGTACTGCAGCAACACCGCCGTTGCGGAATCTGCCGCAAAGGTCTTCGCCGGAAAACGCCTCGCGCACTTCGCCTTTGTCGGAACGCGCACCGACGACGAATGGAGCGGCGAGCGCGGCGCGGCGTTCCGCAGGCTCGCGGCGGCGGCCGGGTGCTCCTTCTCGGAGTTCAAGTCGCCAAGAACCGCGCGGAGCAACCACCGCAACGAACTCGCCGCGCTCGCCGAGTGGTCGAAGCGCCTGCCAAAGCCATGCGGCATATTCGCCGCGTGCGACGCAAGGGCGAAGGACGTCCTCGACGCCTGCGCTCTGGCCCGCGTGCCGATTCCGGAGCAGGCCATTGTGCTCGGCGTGGACAACGAGGAGTTCATCTGCCGTCAGACGCTTCCGACGCTTTCAAGCGTGGTTCCCGATTTTGCCCATGGCGGATACCTTGCCGCCGAAATGCTCGTCGAGCTGATTGCCGGGAAAAAGCGGCGAATGCCGCCAATGACATTCGGCGTCAAGGGCGTCGTGGAGCGCATGTCGACGACCGACACGCGGGAGACGGGGCGAATGGTCGGCCGGGCCCAGGAGTTCATCCGCACCTACGCGACATCCACGGATATTTCCGTCGCGGATGTCGCGAAGGCGTCAGGCACGTCTCTCAGGCTTCTCCAGAAAAACTTCAAGGCAGTCGCCGGCACGACGATCTGCGACGCCCTGCAGACCGAGCGCCTGAAGCGCGTCTGCGAAATCCTGTCGGAGACATCGACGCCGATAGGTCAGATTGGAGAACTGTGCGGATTCGGCAACGACGCCTACCTGAAGAAGCTCTTCCATAGGCGGTTCGGCTGTACAATGCGCGACTACAGGGCGGAACACTAACGGAAATCAACGCCAGATGGAGACGACACGGACATTGTCAAGTGAGCGGGCGGCTGTCGCGGCGCACTTCGCGCTGCTTGGACTCGTCTGCGCGACATGGGGGTCTTCAATCGACGACGCGAAGCTGCTGCTCGGACTCGACGAACGCAAGCTGGGGTGGCTCCTCTTCTCCGGCCCCGCAGGATGCCTCGCAAGCTTCGCGTTCGCGAGCGCACTGACGGCAAAGTTTGGAAGCCGCAGTTGCCTCATCCTGTCAACAATCCTCTATCTTGCGTCGACCGCCGGCGGAATGGTCTGCTTCCTCTCGCGCGCATCTTTCCCGTTTTGGTGCGCCACAACCGCCTGCCTCGCGGCGACGGGCAATCTGTTCAACATATCGATGAACACTCAGGCGGGAATCGTTGAACGCCGCGCAGGGCGGACGATCATGGGATCATTTCATGCGATCTTCAGCCTCATGTGCCTCGTCGCATCTGTCGGCGCGGTTTCTGCTTCCTATCTCGGCGTCCCTCCTGAATGTCGACTTTCCGCGGTCCTCGTCATTGCAGTCGTCGTGCATCTCTCATTTCTGCGCTGGCTTCCGAAAGACGACGACATGGCGGCGAAGCCTGGGCGGGGGCGGCTGCGCTTGCCCGACGCGCAACTGCTTGTTGTCGGACTCGCCGCGCTCGTGGTCATCGCATGCGAAGGGGCAATCAACAACTGGGTAGGCGTATTCTACCACGACTCCCTCGGCGCACCTCCTGGGCAGGTTAAGTGGGGCTATTGCGCGGTCGGCGCAATGACGGCTCTTGGACGATTCTCGGCAGACCCTCTCGTAAATCGATATGGCGCGGGGAAGGTCTTCCACTCCTATTCGCTTCTAGTGGCGATAGGCATGGCCACCGCGCTTTCGTCTCCGTTCCTCGGCTTGTCACCTCTTCCCCTAGTCCTGATGGCAACAGGAGGATATGGCATCGCCGGATTCGGCATCTCGGCTCTCGTACCGATCCTGTATTCAAAGACGAACAAGACAACCTCGATGTCGGCAGCATCTGCCCTAACCTTCGTCGGCGCAATGGGCTTCGCTGGCTCCTTCATGGTCTCGCCGGCGATCGGTTGCATTGCCAACGCCACCAACCTCTCTGTTGCCCTTGGCGTATTTGCCGCACTGATCCTGACCTGCGCATTTCTCAGGATCGACGGGACTGCTTGTCGTGGAGAACCTCGCTGCACACCGGTCGCACCACGCAAGCCATGACCCAAAATCGCAGTCACAAGTCACACACGTCAGATACTGAATTCCCATTTGCAGCAGCAGCCAGGATCGGAGACATCGGGATAGCAGCTTCCGCGGCAAATCCGCCGCGCACACGGGAATCATATACAGTAATCTTCTATAGAAGGGTCTGACCCTTTTCGTCAGAACTTGCGGTTGCGCGAGAGGACGAAGAAAAGCGCGCCGATGAGGACGGCGAGAACGCACGAGACGCCCATCACTATCGCAAACGCGTTGCCATGCTGCTGGAACGGCAGCGGGATGTTCATGCCATAGATCGACGCGATGAGCGTCGGCACGGCGAGAAGAATCGTCGCCGCCGTCAAATACTTCATCACGTTGTTCAAGTTGTTGTTGATCAACGACGCAAAAGTATCGAGAGTGCCGTTCAATATGTTCGCATGTATCGTCGCAGTCTCGAGCGCCTGCTGATACTCGACCATAGCGTCCTCGAGCTGGTCGCGGTCGTCTTCGCTCATCACGAGCTGGCGCGCCGTGTTCGCGCGGGCAAGCGCAATCGTGTCGGCCTTGAGCGACGTCGTGAAGTAAACGAGCGACTTCTCGATCGTTAGGAGCTTCAAGAGCACCTCGTTCGAGATCGACTCGTGAAGCTCGTCCTCGAGCGCAAGCGAGCGCTGGTGGATGTCGTGGAGATAGCGAAGGAACAGCACGCCGCCGTGCCAGAGGAGGCGGAACGCAAAGCGATAGCGGTCAGACGGCGGGCAGACGCGGCGGATCTGGTCGAGGAACGCCGTCGTTACCGGCGTCTGCGCGCTGCAAACGGTGATGACCGTCTGACGGACGAGAATGATGCCGAGCGGGACCGTGCGATAGGGAACCACCTCGTCGTCTTCGACCGCATAGGGAACGTGGACGATGAGAATGGACGAGTCGTCGTCGTAGTCGAAACGCGGACGTTCGTCGGCGTCGAGAGGGTCGGTGAGGAAGTCGCGCGGAACGCCGGTGTGCGTCAAAACACGCTCAAGCTCGGTCGTGGTCGGCTCGACGAGGTTGATCCAACAGGACGGCGCAAAGTCCGAAGTCTCCCTGAGACCTCCGTTCTCCCAGCGGTAGATCGCCATCATGTCGCACCCCCTTCCCGGTTACCAGTTGCCAAATCCTACGCGAGCTGCGAAAGGAACCTGACGTCGTTTTCGTAAAGCCAGCGAATGTCCGGGATTCCGTACTTGATCATCGCGATACGCTCGACGCCGAAGCCGAACGCATACCCCGAAACCTTCTCGGCATCGTATCCGACGTGCCCGAAGACGCGTGGATCGACCATGCCGGCCCCCGCGACCTCGATCCAGCCGGACTGCTTGCAGACGTTGCATCCCTTGCCCTTGCAGACATGGCAGGTGAAGTCGACTTCGACCGACGGCTCGGTGAACGGGAAGAAGTGCGGGCGGAACCTGACCGTAACGCCGTCGCCCATCATCTCCTTCGCGAAATACGCGAGCACCGACTTGAGGTCGGCGAGCGAGACGGGCTTGGTGTCGACATAAAGACCCTCGATCTGGTGGAAGTTCGCGGAATGCGTAGCGTCAGTCGTGTCGCGGCGATAGGTGCGGCCGGGGCAGATCACGCGGATCGGCGGCTTGTTCGCCATCATCGTGCGGATCTGCACAGGCGAGGTCTGCGTCCTGAGGAGGCAGTCTTCGCCAAACCAGAAAGTGTCGCTCCTGTCCATCGACGGATGGTGCGCGGGAGTGTTGAGAGCGGTGAAGTTGTTGAACTTCGTCTCGAGCTCAGGGCCGTCTGCGACGGTAAAGCCGAGCCGACCGAAGATCGCCGCAGTCTCCTCGATGACGCGGGAGAGCGGATGCTTGACGCCAAGCCCCCACCAGCGACCGGGGAGCGTGAGATCGGCGTCCACGGACTTCTCGCCAACGGAGCCAGCGCCCTTCGCCGCAAGAGCGGCCTCGACCTCGGCGCGCCACGCCTGGACGGCCTTGCCGAACGCGGGACGCTCTTCCTTCGGAACGTCCTTCATCGCCTTGATGAGCGCGGGGATCGAACCGTTGCGGCCGACATACTTTACGCGAAGCGCCTCGACCGCCGCGGCGTCGTTCGCCGCAGCGATTTCCTTCAGGCTCTCCGCCTTCGCATTCTCGAGTTCTGCAAGAGTCATTTCGCCTTCCCAAATTTTTGCCGCGTATTATACCCTTTTTCCGCGCGCGGCTCAACCCTCGAAATTAAACAAAATGAGCCGTCAAGACGCGTCCGTCTTGACTGCCGAATCACCCTTCAAATAGACGCGCGCGGAGTCGGTCGCATCGTCGGCCATTTCAGGAGTCGCCTGCACGCCGGCGAACTTCACCATGTCGGCGGACTCTAGGAACGCCTTGAGTCCCTCGACATTCGAGCACTCGCCGAGGCGGCTCCCCGCAAGTTCGCCGAGAAACTCCTCCGTCGTGAGGTGTGGCGCGCGAATGCCGTACTTGCGCTGGACATAGCGACGGACGACCATAGTGAGCTCCACATAGAAGTCTTTGTAGCGCCCACGCCCAGGGAGCCCCTTCTTGAGAAGACGGTCGAGCTCGACCCACGCGCGCTCGATCGGGCTCATCCTGTGCTCTTTGATGCGCCGCGCGAGATAACGCAGCAGGAGCCACACGGCCGCGACTATGGCGCCGATAGCGAAGAGCGCAAGCGCACACCAGCCGACAAGCTTCCACGAAAGCGGCGGCAGGTCCTTCTGCGGATCGGCCTCCATGTCGCCGGTCACCGTCTCGCGTGCGGGCGGGTTCTCGAAATAGATGGGCCCTGCAACAAACGAAAGCGAACCTTCGTCTGCCGCCGTCGAAAGAAGCCGAGGCGAGGCGGTCACGGCAAACGGCGCAATCTTGTAGACATCGGCGCAGGGCTCTGGAATAAGCTTCCAGTTGATGGTCTCGACGAGAGAGCCGTCAGCATTCTTCACGGGCTTGCCGGCAAAGTCCTCGGCAAGCGAAAAGCCGCGCACGCGGTCTCTGAGATCGGGGACTGACGCCTTGACGTCCTTCGGCGTCTTCATCGTCACCGTAAGAAAGACGCTCCGCCCAGGGTCAATCTGCGTGCGGTCGGCATCGACCTTGAGGTCGATTCCACCACTACTCATCTCGAGGACGGTCGCCGCTATGAGAAGAAGATTCATTTCACCTTTTCCTTGCGCGTCGCTTGAAGAGCGCTCGGACGCCGTCAATGTACGGCTTGTCCGTCGCGATGTCGAGGGTGTCTATCCCAGTCTTGCGGAAAAACTTCGTCAGCTCCTCGCGGTCGCTTTCCGCCTTTGCCGCGAACGCCTTCCTGACCTTAGCGCTCGAAGTGTCGACGAGCATGAGTTCGCCGGTCTCGGAGTCCTCGAGCTCGACGAGTCCGACGTCTGGAAGTTCGCCTTCGGCCGGATCTGACACCGGCACGCAGATCATGTCGTGGTGACGCGCCGTCGCCCGCAGCAGACGTTCGAGACTCGCACCGGTTCCCCATTCCCGGTTCCCCGTTCCCTCGGCACTCGCTTCGCTCGGCGTGTTTGCTTCCCCATGGGTCGCAAACCCCCGCAAGGGGCGGTTACGTTCCCCGTTCCCAGTGATGAAGTCACTTACGAGGAAGACGACTGCGCGGCGCTTTTGCACGCCGTTCAGGAACTTTAAGACTCCCTCGACATCCGTGCCGCCCTTCGCCTCATCCTCTGCGGCGAGCACTTCGCGCACAAGACGCATCACGGAGTCGCGGCCCTTGCGCGGCGGAATGTACTTGACGATTTTGTCGGAGAAGAGGACGAGCCCTATCTTGTCCTGGTTGCGTATCGCGGTGAGGGCGAGAAGCGCCGTCACCTCGGCGGCGAGTTCCATCTTGGAGCGCGACCTCGAGCCGTAGCTCTGCGAGCCAGAGACGTCGACGAGGAAGAGAATCGTGAGCTCGCGTTCCTCGGAGTAGCGCTTGATGTAGGGAACGCCCGTTCTCGCAGTGACGTTCCAATCGATCGTCCTGACGTCGTCGCCCGCGATATAGGGCCTGACTTCGTCGAACTCGACGCCCTGGCCCTTGAACGTGGAGTGATAGTCGCCGGCCAGCTGGTCGTCGATCAGGCGGTTGGTGAGGATTCGTATCTTCCCCACCTTAGCCATCAATTCCTTTACGTCAGTCGCCATTACGGAACAGGAACTTCGGAAAGTATCTTGTCGATGATCTTGTCGCTCGTCACGTTCTCCGCCTCGGCCTCGTAGGTGAGGAGGATGCGGTGGCGAAGGACGTCGTGCACGACTTCCTTCACGTCCTGCGGCGTCGCGTAGGCGCGTCCGTGCATGAGCGCGTTTCCGCGCGCGGCGAGGTTCAAGGCGAGCGTCGCGCGGGGCGAAGCGCCGTTTTGGATCATCGCGTCAGTCTCGCGCGTCTTGAAGACAATCTCGAGGATATAGTCGCCAACCTTTTCGTCGCAGTAGACGTCGTTCAGCGCGGCGCGAAGCGTCTCGATGTCGCCGGGAGAGCAGACCGTCTTCGCCTCGGGCTTCTCGGCAGTCTCGGCAAAGCGCTGCATGATGCGCCGCTCGTCTGCCTTCGTCGGCGGCTCTACGAGGCACTTGAACATAAAGCGGTCGACCTGCGCCTCGGGAAGCGGATAGGTGCCTTCCTGCTCGATCGGGTTCTGCGTCGCGAGGACGAGGAACGGCTTCGGGAGCGCGTATGTCTCGTCGCCAATCGTCACCTGGCGCTCCTGCATTGCCTCGAGAAGCGCGGACTGCACCTTCGCCGGCGCGCGGTTGATTTCGTCCGCGAGCAGCAGGTTAGTGAAGACTGGTCCCTTCTTCGGCGTGAACTCGCCAGTCTTCGGCGAGTAGACGAGCGTACCGACGACGTCGGCAGGAAGAAGGTCTGGCGTAAACGAGATTCGCCTGAACTCGAGCCCGAGCGCCTTTGCGAGAGTGTTGCACGAAAGCGTCTTGGCGAGGCCGGGAACGCCCTCGAGGAGGATATGACCGTCTGTGATCATGGCGAGGACGAGTCGGTCGACGAGCTTCTCCTGCCCGACGATGACCTTGCCCACCTCTTCGCGTATCTTCGCCACGAGCTCCTTTTGCGCGGCGATCCTGTTCGTTGCTTCCTTCAGGTCCATTTTATTTCTCCTTGTGTTATGAAAGTTGAAAAGTTGAAAAGTTGAATAGTTGAAAGGTTAAAGGTTAAGGGCGGGATTGTCTCTCACGCATGAAATCCCTGATCATGTCCTTTACGACAGCCCAGCGTGCCTGCCTTAGGCGCTTCAAGTCCATCGTTATCTTCATGCGCTCTTTGTTGGCCTCGCTGTCGCCCACCGCAGGCAGCGTTCCGCGCACTTGCTTCAAGTGTGCCTCCCAGAACGATCTAACGAAATCCTGCATGATGTCAGTCGCGCTGAGGGTGCTCGACTGCGTCTTGCCAACCTCCACGAGAACGGCGTCGAGCAACGCCCTCTCCTGCCCGGCGAGACTCGCCGCAAACGCCGCGAAAGCGTCTTCTCCGCTCGATGCCTCCATGCGCCATGTCTCGACGAACCGCCATGTAAAGGCGTGGGCAAACACCTCCCGCGGCAGAAAATCGCCAATCATGCCGTCAAGCGTCTTGTCGCGCTCGTTAGCCATAAGGAACTGCATGAAAGCCATTTCGCGCGGCGGTGGCGGAGCGACCTCTGCCGCTTCGGCGGCCACAGGAATAGGAACCTCCGAGTCCAGATCTGAAATAGGCAAGTCGATATCTTCGTCTTGCGGCACCACCGCGTCCGTCGACTGGCGACGAGGGGCGGCGAGAGACGCCTTTTTCCTGACTACCTCGAGCTCTTCCGTAAGCGCGGCAGACGGAAGACCAAGGAGCTTCGACGCCTCGCCTACCATGCTCGCCCTAAGAACAGCCGATGAACACGCCGCGATAGTCGCAAGGACCGCTTTCGACACTCGCGCGACAGCGTCGATCGACGCGGGGTCGCGCTCCTTCGCACGTTCGACGCGGCACTGGAAGGAGATTATCGACTCGCCCTTCTCCAAAAGCGCGCGAAACGCCTCGGCGCCTTTCGTCCTGAGGAATGAATCGGGATCGTCGCCGTCGGGAAGCGAGACGACGCGCACGGGGATTTCGGCAGCAAGCAACATGCCTGCGGAACGAATGGTCGCCTTGTGGCCAGCCGCGTCGTCGTCATACACGAGGACAGCCTGGCTCGCAACGCGCTTCAACATCCTGACATGCTCGTCGGTGAACGCGGTTCCCTGGCCCGCGACGGCGTTTGCAAAGCCGGACGAATGAAGACGGATGCAGTCGATCTGCCCTTCGCAGACTATCACTTCGCAGTGCGAATCCTTGCCGATTGCGCGAGAGGCGCGGTCAAAGCCGAAGAGGACGTTTGACTTCTTGAAGATGAGAGTCTCGGGCGAGTTGACGTATTTCCCGGAGTTCTTCTGCGCGATGAGCTGGCGGCCCGAGAACGCGACTACTCTCCCCTGCTTGTCGCGCACGGGGAACATGAGCCGACCGGCGAAACGGTGGTAACCGCTGTCGCCAGGGCGCGACGGCGCCTTGATGACGCCCGCTGCCTCGAGTTCTTCGGGCGTATACTTGTATTTCTCAGCCCAGCGCAGGATGTTCGCAACGCCGTTCGGCGCGTAGCCAATGCCCCAGTCCTCGGCAACTGCGCCGTCGAGCGCGCGATCCTTCAGGTAATTGCGCGCGATTTCGCCTTCCTTGGCCTGCAGGAGGCAGCGGCGGTAGAAGGCGGCAAGCTCGGCCATCAGCGCGTAGAGACGCTTGCGCTGGCCCGCGTTCGGGTCTTCCGTCTCCTCGATCTTGACGCCGCACTGCTCGGCAAGCTTCTTGACGGCTTCGACGAAGGTGAGCCCTTCCTGCTTCTGGACGAACTTTATGGCATCGCCCGACTCGCCGCAGCCGAAGCAGTGGTAGAAGCCCTTTGCGGAATTGATGTTGAACGAAGGCGTCTTCTCGTGGTGGAACGGGCAGCACGCCTTGGCCGATCCGCCGGCGTGCTTCACCTGGATTCCGTACGACGCGACGAGATCGGCGAGGTCGATTCTCGCCTTTATCTCCTCGATGACGGACTCTGTTATTCCCATTGCCATGAGTTAAAATATTATATCAAAAACCCACTCAAGGTAGAGCGGCGAAATTTTGGAACGCCGCCAAGATGGCATATCCACCGAGGCCGTAGGCCGAGCCGCAAAGCGGGCGCTAGCGTGGTGCTCTCCCAGTTAGCAGCTGATTGCGCGGACGCGCGTAGGTGAGGCGGCGGAGCGAAAGTCCGAGCGAGTGGATACGGCGTATTCGCCGAGGGTCCACGAGGAGGAGCTTTCGGCCGCCGCCGAACGCTTAGCGGCCGAGGACGGCGCGGTAGCGGGCGATGAGCTGGTTCGTGGACGAGTCGTGCCCGCCCTTGAACTTCTTGGAGGTGAGGTCGGCGAGAACGCCCTTCGCGAGCACCTTGCCGAGCTGCACTCCCCACTGGTCGAAGCTGTAGACGTTCCAGATCACGCCCTGCGTGAACACCTTGTGCTCGTAAAGCGCGACGAGCGCGCCAAGCGTCTCGGGCGTGAGCTGATCGCAGAGCAGCGTGTTCGTCGGCTTGTTGCCCTCGAAAGTCTTGAACGGCACAAGCTTCTCGGGAACGCCTTCCTTGCGGCACTCGTCCTCGGTCTTGCCGAACGCCAGCGCCTCGGTCTGCGCGAAGAGGTTCGCCATCAGCTTGTCGTGGAGATCGCCAATCGGGTTGTGCGTCTTGCAACAGCCGATGAAGTCGCAGGGAATAAGGTGCGTTCCCTGATGGATGAGCTGGTAGAACGAGTGCTGGCCGTTCGTGCCAGGCTCGCCCCACTCAATCGGGCCCGTAGAGTAGGAAACGCCGTTGCCCTGCTTGTCGACGCTCTTTCCGTTCGACTCCATATCCATCTGCTGGAGGTACGCGGGGAAGCGCGAAAGGTACTGGTCGTAGGGAAGGACGCAGTAGCTCTCTGCGCCGTAGCCGTTGTGGTAGAGGATGCCGAGAAGCGCGAGGATGACGGGCATGTTGCGCTCAAAGCGGGCCGTCCTGAAGTGGCGGTCCATCTTGTAGTAGCCCCTGAGGAGCTTCTTGTAGTTGTTGCGGCCGATCGCGATCATGAGCGAGAGGCCGATCGCGGACGGGAGCGAATAGCGACCGCCGACCCAGTCCCAGAAGCCGAACATGTTCTTCGTGTCGATCCCGAACGCGGCGACTTCCTTCGCGGCGGTCGACACGGCGACGAAGTGCTTCGCGACGGCGGCTTCGGCGTCCTTCTTCGAAAGACCCGCCTTCTTCGCCTCGGCGAGGAACCACTCCTTCGCGGCAAGCGCGTTGGACATCGTCTCCTGCGTCGTGAAGGTCTTCGAGGCGATGATGAAGAGCGTCTCAGCGGCCTTGACCTGGCGAAGAGTCTCCGCGAGGTGCGTCGAGTCGACGTTGGAGACAAAGAAGAACTTCATGTTGCGCTTCGTGTAGGGCGTGAGCGCGATGTTCGCCATTACGGGGCCGAGATCGGAGCCGCCGATGCCGATGTTGACGACGTTCTTGATGCGGCGGCCGGCAAAGCCCTTCCACTTGCCCTGGCGCACCTTGTCAGAGAATTCGCCCATCTGAACGAGAACCTTGCGAACGTCCTTGAGGACGTCCTTGCCGTCAACCTTGACCGTGTCTGCCTTGTTGAGATTGCGAAGCGCTGTGTGAAGAACGGCGCGGCCCTCGGTCGCGTTGATCTTCTTGCCGGTGAACATCTTCTCGATCTCTTCCTTGAGATTCGACTCCTTCGCAAGCTTGACGAGGGCCTTCATGACCTTTTCGTCGATGCGGTTCTTCGAGTAGTCGAGCGTCCAGCCCGCCGCCTCGACGGTGAATTTCGCGGCTCTCGCCTTGTCCTCTGCGAACAGTTCCTTGATCGTCTTCTTCGCAGACGCGGTCATTGCCACGTCCAGCTGAGCCCATTTGTCGGTGTTTGTCATGGTTCTTCGTCCTTTTGCTTTTGGCCGCATATTATACCAAATTCTCGGCCCGCCCGACGATACGGACTACCCGCTGAGCACGATATTTGGTACAATATTGGCTAATGCAAGCAGAGCGAAAGAGCGAGGAACTGAACCGGTCGACGGCGTTCGACAACAAGCTGCGCCCAACGGACTTCGAGGGATTCGTCGGGCAGGACAAGGTG
Organism: Kiritimatiellia bacterium; assembly: GCA_017406465.1. Classification (GTDB taxonomy): domain Bacteria; phylum Verrucomicrobiota; class Kiritimatiellia; order RFP12; family UBA1067; genus UBA1067. The sequence goes on from JAFQYM010000002.1 coordinate 98,679, forward strand.
CGCGACCGCATGCTGCTCGCGGTCAAGGCCGCGAAGGAGCGCGGCGAACCGCTCGACCATGTCCTCTTCTCAGGGCCGCCCGGCCTCGGAAAGACTACACTCTCCTATATTCTCGGCGAGGCGATGGGCGTCAACGTCAAGACGACCTCGGGTCCCGTCATCACGAAACCGGGCGACCTCGCGGGGCTTCTCACCTCTCTCGAACCGGGCGACATAGTCTTCATTGACGAAATCCACCGCATGGCGAAGACCGTCGAAGAGTACCTGTACTCCGCGATGGAGGACTACGCGATAGACATCATGATCGACCAGGGGCCGAACGCCCGGTCGGTGCGGCTTGAGCTCCCGCGCTTCACGCTCGTCGGCGCGACGACGCGTATCGGGCTCATCGCAGCTCCCCTTCGCGCACGCTTCGGGTTCGTCAACCGGCTTGATTACTACGACCCCAGCCACCTCGCGGAAATCGTTACGAGGAGCGCGGCGAAAATCGGTGTAGACATCGATGCGGACGGCGCTCTCGAAATCGCGCGGCGCGCGCGTGGCACCCCGCGCATTGCGAACAACCTCCTTAGGCGCGTACGCGACTACGCCCAGGTAAGGGCCGGCAATTTCATAACGGGCGACGTCGCAAAGGAATCCCTTTCGCTTCTCGAAATCGACCCCCATGGCCTCGACGAGATGGACAGGCGCATCCTCGAAACGGTGTGCATCAAGTTCGGTGGCGGTCCGGTCGGGCTTTCGACCGTCGCCGTCTCGGTCAGCGAGGAGCCGGACACGATCGAGGAGGCGTATGAGCCGTTCCTCATCATGGAGGGGTATCTCGAGAGAACGCCCAAGGGCCGCGTCGCAACGCCGCTCGCGTGGCGCACGCTTGGGCTCGACCCCGCCGCGCGGCAGGGCGAACTTGGAATCTGAAACTGGCCCATGACGCTTTAACTATGGATGCGACGGCGAAGAAACCGAGAAGACTGTGGCGCTGGCTGCTTTGGACGGCCATTGTCGTCACCATCGCGATTGTGGTTTTTGTCCTGTCAATCCCGTTTCTACTGACACATATACCGATTCCCCCGCTTGAATTCGACCTGTCTCCCTACCTCAATGGCAAGGCGGCGGGGCTCGTCACCTGCAAGAAGGCGACGGCAAACGTCAAAATCAAGCGGGTCAAGACGGGGGGCTTCCGCATCAACGCCAAGGGCAAGTTGCTCGACTGGCCATATAGCGCCTCGGCGCATGTTCGATTTGGCTTCATCCGTGCAGACGGGGAACTCGCGCTGATGCTCGGCGAAACCGACTGGAAGGCCTACGTCGACTTTGGCGCACGCTCCGCGCGCAACTGGCATTTCACCGCAAGCATTCCAAAGACGCACGTCACCCAGGACAACGCCATTCTCGCGTCGATTCTCACAAAGGCAATGCCGCCTGCAATCTCGAACCTCGTTTTTTCGGGGAAGTTCAAGCTCGACGCAGGCGGCGACTGCACGCCAAAGCGTCCCGTTCCAGCATGGACAGTGCGCGGCACGCTTGCCGACTTCGATGCGGATCTCGAAGTCGGCGGAAAGCCGGCGCGCATCGACGGGCTTAGAGTGCGCTTCGGCGCGGACGGCATCGCCGACCACCGCGACATTGCACCCCTCTTCCCGCGCGCGAACGCGGTTGAGTTCGCCGGCTTCACGCTTTCCAACGTCTTTGCGAGCGTCCGCGCAACGGAACGGTCATACCTCGTCACCGAGGCGGGTGCCGACTGCTGCGGTGGAGAGCTCAAGCTCTACTCGCTCTTCCTCGACCCAGAAAAGCTGACGGCGGGGGCGACAATCCTTGTCGATGGCGTGGACGCAGGCGAGGTGCTTTCGCGCATATCGGCCTTCCGCGGCGACGCGTCGGGGCGGCTTCACGGCAAGCTGCCGTTCTTCCTCAAGGACGGAAAGGCGCTCCGGCTCAAGAACGCCTACCTCTTTTCGAAGCCAGGCGAGACGGGAACGGTGCGCGTAACGGATGCGGCGCCGATCCTCGACAACCTCGAGCGCGGCGGCGTAGACGAAGGCACTCGCGACAATCTCGAAAAGGCGCTTGCGAACCTCGACTACAAAGTCCTCAAAGTCGAGCTCATGCGCGGAAAGGACGCCGAGGACTCTTCGCTCGGCTTCAAGCTCGAGGGAACGGCGACGCACGGAAAGACAACAGTTCCCGTGAACCTCGACGTTACCTTTCATGGAGACCTCGACCAGCTTATAAACACAGGACTGAAACTAAGGAGACAGACAAGATGAAAGCCGAAATCGCCCTTGCCGCAACCGCGGCCATCTGCATCGCAGGAGGATGCATCCAGGTCAAGACCGAAAGCGAGATCAAGCCCATCCACATCACGATGGACGTAAACCTCAAGGTCGACAAGGATCTCGACAAGGCGTTTGCCGACGAGGACCAGCAGAAGCCCAAGGGCGACTTCAAGGCGGTCAAGGAGATGGTCGACAGGCAGGCAGCCGGCATCACCAACCGCGCGATGCTCGAGGAGCGCACTGGCGCGACTGACGACGACCGAATCCTGATCGCCGACGAGAACGCCAAGCGCATGAAGCGGTTCAGGGACATCGCAAAAGAAAACGGCACGACGCTCGAAGCAGTTCAGAAACGCTACGCCGCAAAAATGCGCGAGAAGATCCCCGCCGGTGCCTGGTATCAGGACGACTCCGGCAAGTGGCTGCAAAAGAAGTAGCCGCCGCGATCCGCGCGGTCAGACAAGTGTAACGTAGGATTCTGCGGCGGAGAATCGGTCAAAGGCGCAGTCAAGCGTGTCGGGCGCATGGGAGTCGGACGAGAGGATGAACTTCACCCCCCTCTCCCGCAATAGCGCACGGAACTCGGCCGACGGATAGGCGTCGTCCATCCACCCACGCGAAATCGCGCCAGTGTTCACCTCGACAATCCGACCCGACGCGGCGACCACGTCGGCCGTCTTGACAAGTTCCTCTCGATACCAGTCTGCGCGCTCGTCAAAGTACGGGAACTTCGTGTTGAACTTGCGCACAAGGTCGAGATGCCCGATGACGTCGCAGTCGTACTTCTCTACCATCTCCCGCTCCTGCGCGAAGTATGCATGGAGAAACGCGGCAAAATCGCCGCCGAAATGGTCGCGAACGCCGTTCAAGAACCCGTCGTGCGTGGCGTCGAACGCAAAGCGACCGCCGTCGGGTGCGGTGATGTAGTGCGTCGAGCCGATGACATAGTCGAGGTCTCCACGCTTGAAACCTGTGTCGTACTCCGCCTCGATGCCGCAGAGTATGCGGATCTTGCCCTCGTACTTCGCGGCAAGGCGGCGTATCTCCGACTTGTAGGCGTCAAGGTCCTTCACCATGTCGGAGTGCGACGAAAAGCCGAGAGCGCCAAAGCCCTTCTCGATCGCGGAGACGACCATCTGCTCGGCCGTTCCCGCGCCGTCGCAAAACGTCGTGTGGGTATGGAAGTTTGTCTTCACCGGACAAGACCTTCGTCTTCGGCGCAGCCAAGGACGAGGTTCATGTTCTGAATCGCCGCGCCCGAGGCGCCCTTGCCGAGGTTGTCGAAGCGCGCGACGAGAACGACGCGCTCTCCGTTGCCATAGCAAGAGACTTCGAGGGAGTCGCGCCCGGAAAGTCCGGCAGACGATAGAAAGCCTCCTTCCGCCGCCGCAGGATCGTCGGCAAAGCTGACGAGACCGGACTTGTAGTAGTCGCGGTAGCACGCCTTTATCGCCGCGAGGTCGCGGTCAAAGAGCGGCACCGTCACTTCCATTCCGCTGTAGTGCGGCACGACGATCGGCGAGAAGCAAGGCGCGGCGGCAAGGCCGCAGACCTTCACCATCTCGGGGAGGTGCTTGTGGGACTGTCCAAGGGCGTACTGCCTACCACCCATGAAAAGATCCCGCACACCAACTTTACACTTTACACTTTCAACTTTACACTCTTCCTCGTACTCAGCGATCATCTTCTTGCCGCCGCCGGAATAACCGGTAAGGGAGAAGGCCGAGAGCTTTTCGTCCTTCGCGACGATTCCCGCTTGGACAAGCGGCTCGATGAGGGCGATGAAACCAGAGGCGTGACAGCCGGGGTTCGCAATGCGCTTCGACTTCGCGATCGCGGCGCGTCGGCCTGCGAGCTCGGGGAAGCCGTATTCCCAACCGTCAGACGTGCGGTGCGCGGTCGAGGTGTCGATGACTACGGTATTAGGGTTCTCGACGAGCGAGACGGCCTCGATCGCCGCCGCGTCGGGGAGGCAGAGAAACGCGACGTCGCAGGAATTCAGCGCGCCGCGCCTTGCGGATACGTCCTTGCGAACCTCGTCGGGAAGCACGACTAGTTCAAGATCCGCGCGCGACGAAAGCCGCTCGCGGATCCTGAGGCCGGTCGTTCCGGCACTTCCATCGATGAAAACCTTCTTCATTCCCACTCGATCGTGGCCGGTGGCTTCGGGGTGATGTCCCAGACGACGCGGTTCGCGCCCTTCACCTTCGTCGCGATCTTCTCGGCGACCATGGAGACGAACTTGAACGGGAGCTCGACGATGCCGGCCTTTACGAACTGCTGGGTCGAAATCGCGCGGATGGCGATCACATAGCCGAACGTGCGTGCGCCGTTCTTGACGCCGACGGACTTGATGTTAGTGTTAATCGCGAAGAACTGCTGGGCCTTCTTATCGAAACCTGCCTTGTGCATCTCGTCGCGGAAGATGAAGTCCGCCTGACGGAGAATGTCGAGCTTCTCCTTCGTGAGCTCGCCGATGCAGCGGACCGCGAGACCAGGCCCTGGGAACGGCTGGCGCATGACCATCTCGTCGGGAAGACCGAGAAGCTTGCCGACCTTGCGGACCTCGTCCTTGTAAAGGTACTTGACGGGCTCGACAAGACCCTTGAAGAGGATGTCCTTTGGGAGGCCGCCGACGTTGTGATGTGCCTTCACCGCCTTGTGTCCGCCGACACCCGACTCGATGATATCGGGATAGATCGTGCCCTGTCCGAGAAACTCGATGTTGCCGTACTTCTTCTGAAGATCGCGCGCCGTGTCGGCGAAGACCTTTATGAACTCGCCGCCGATGATCTTGCGCTTCTTCTCAGGATCCGTCTCGCCCTTCGCCTTGTCGAGGAAGCGCTTCTCGCAGTCAAGCGCGATGAGGTTCACGCCGAACTGGCCCTTGAAGACCTTCTTGATCATCTTGCCTTCGTTCAGACGCATGCAGCCGTGGTCGACGAAAACGCAGACGAGCTGCTTGCCGATGGCCTTGTAAAAGAGCGCCGCACAGACAGACGAGTCAACGCCGCCGGAAAGCGCGAGCAGGACTTTCTTGTCGCCGACCTGCTTCTTGATCGCCTCGATTTCTTCCTTGATGTACTTCTTAGCGTTGAAGGTCTTGCCGACACGGGCAAGGCGCTCTTTCTCTGCCTGGTTCATGTTTTCTCCTTTATGCGTTAAACTTTTGATTTCAAGCTTTCCCCAACCGCTGCCCGGCGTACTTCTTCTCGTGGATGGGCTTCCACCACCACTCGTTGTCGAGGTACCATTGCACCGTCTTGCGGATGCCGGTCTCGAAGTTCTCCTCGGGCTTCCAGCCGAGTTCGTTCATCAGCTTCGCCGGATCGATCGCATAGCGGAGGTCGTGCCCGGGCCTGTCGGCGACATAGGTGATAAGATCTTCATGCCTGCCCTCTGCCCTCGGCCTTAGCTCGTCCAAGATCGCGCAGACGGTCTTGACGACCTCGAGGTTCGTGCGCTCGTTGTGGCCGCCGACGTTGTAGGTTTCGCCGGGAACACCCTTAGCGTTCACGAGGCAAAGCGCCTTAACGTGGTCGTCGACATAAAGCCAGTCGCGCACGTTCGCGCCCTTGCCATAAACGGGGAGCGGCTTTCCGTCGAGGCAGTTCAGTATGATAAGCGGAATGAGCTTCTCGGGGAAGTGATACGGACCGTAGTTGTTCGAACAGTTGGTGATAAGGACCGGCATGCCGTAGGTGTCATGCCATGCACGGACGAGATGGTCGCTCGACGCCTTTGAAGCGGAATAGGGAGAATGGGGCGAATAGGGAGTTTTCTCGGTGAAAAAGCCGTCGTCGCCGAGTGTGCCGTAGACTTCGTCGGTCGAAATGTGCTGGAAAACGAAATTCGGATTCGTGCGCCACCACTTGAGCGCCGCCTGGAGAAGCGTCGCCGTGCCGACGACGTTCGTGCGGACAAACTCTCCGGGACCGTCTATCGAGCGGTCCACGTGCGATTCCGCAGCGAGGTGGAAGATCGTGTCGGGCTTGAACTCCTCGAACGCGCGATCCATCGCTGCCTGGTCGCAGATGTCCTCGACGAGAAGTTTGTACTTCCCCTCGACTTCCTTGAGCGACTCGACGTTGCCCGCATAAGTGAGCTTGTCTATGACTAGGACATCACGCCCCTCGCGGCAGAGATGGCGAACGAGGGCGGACCCGATAAAGCCACACCCTCCCGTGACGATACAACGACGACTATTCCTCATCGGCAAGCTCCTCGTGGACGAGCTTGCGCTTCACGTCCTTTGATTCATCTTCCTTGCCCTGCACCGGCTGGCCGTCTGTGCCCTTGGCGTCCGCGTCTTCCTTGCCCTTCTTAGGCCTGTAACCATAGCCATAGCCGTAACCGTAGCCATAGCCGTAGCCGTAGCCGTAGTGACGGTGAGACGTCGGATCGAACACGGAGACGTTCGACACTTCCACGTCGTTGACGACGACGCCGAGGATGTTGGCGCCGGCCTCGGTAAGACTCCGCGAGCAGTACTGGATCGGCCTGAAATGGGTGCGGTCGGGACAACACATGATGAGAACCGAGTCGACCTGCACGGCGAGCGAGACGACGTCGCCGACCATGCCGTAGGGTGGAGCGTCCACGACGATGCGGTCGTAGTTGGCGCGCGCCCACTCGAAGAAGTCGGTCACGGCCGCAGAGCCAAATATAGTGGCAGGAGACACGCCATCTGGCGGAAGCGAGCATATCACGTCAAGCCCATTGACATCGGACTTGTTTACGAGCTTCGAGAAGTCTGGCTTTTCGCCGCCGTTCGCGGCCTGCAGAACGTGCGAGAAGCTCCTTTCCTTGGTGAATTCCAGTCCCCAAACCCTCGCAAGACGCGGACGCCTCAAGTCGAAGTCGACATGAAGGACCTTCTTGCCCGTCTGGGCGTGCGAGATCGCAATCGAAGTCGAAGTGATCGTCTTACCTTCGCCCGGCTGCGTAGAAATGACGAGAAGGCAGTGCGTGAAGGCCTCGTAGCGGGGCGAATCAAGAAGGTTCCTCAAGCCCGCGACCGCCTCGGAGAACTGGGAATACTTGTCCTCGATGAGGAACCTCGCGACCTGTTCGCGACGCTTGCGGCGGACATGCGGCAAAACGGCCAGCACCTTGAGGGCGAGACGGCCCTCGATGTCGGCGAGATTCACGACTGTATCCTCGAGATTGTCTATGACGAGGACAAACAGAAGCCCGAGGCCGATCGAAAGAACGACACCAATGCCGAAGATTATTATCGGATTCGGGAGGACGGGTTTCGACGGGACGGACGCCTGGCGTGCGACGCGGACGATTTCGTTGTTGGCCTCGGACTGGATTCGCATCTTGTTCTCCTCGAGAATGAGACTCTCGAGAAGGCGATGCGCAACGCCGTACTCCGCTTCGAGCTTGCCAAGACCGGACTCGGCGAAAACGATCTGCTGCTCAACCGAGGCTAGGTCGTTCCTCAAGTCTGACTGCTTCTGGCGAAGCATCGAGAGCTGGTTGCGAACGACCTGCAGGGTAGAGCGACCAGTCAGAAGAGCACGCGAGCTCGCGTCGAGGAACCTCTGACGCGCGTAGTCAAGCTCCTTTTTCTTCGCGACCACCTCAGGATGGTTCTCGGTATAGGACACGAGAAGGTTCTGGTAGGCGCCCGACGCGTCCTGGAAGGCGCGGTACTCCTTCGCGATCTCCTCGGCGCGCGGAACGCCGGAAGCGAGCGAGCCAAACGTCTCCGGGTCCTTCTGCACCTCGGTGAGGAGCTTCTCCCATTCGACAAGCTGCGTCTCCTGCGTCTCGAGCGCAAGGACGTCGGCTGTCGTCTTGGAAAGCCCCTGCTGGATCGTATCGCGCGAGGAGCGGAGGTTGTCGACCTTGTGCGTCGTGCGGAAGTCGAGAAGCTGCTTCGTGATCTTGTCTACGTCGCGGCGCTTCTTCTCTACGTTCTCGTGCGTCTGGCTCACGGCCTTGTCGCAGCGGACCTTGTTCTCCTCGTCGGTGTACGCCTCGATCGACTCGGCGTAGGCATTGGCGAGCGCAGCGGCGAGCTGCGCCGACTTGGACCGGACGGATATGGTGATGATGCGCGAATTGCGCTGGAGCTCGAGCTTCGAGTCCGCGAGCGTCGCCACGATGTCGTCGTCCGAGACCGTCGAGGCGGGATTGCTCGTCCTGTACTGCTGCTGGATCATCAGCACGATCTTCTCGGACCGCCAGTCGGATATTCGCGTGTTGAAGATTTCCGCATAGTTTGCGCCGAAGTCAGGCAGCGTCTCGTCAAGGGCGTTCGAGGAACTCCTAGTGACGCGTCTCATGTCGACTGTGAACTCGCTCTTCGCCTCGTAGATCGTCGGGGAAATGCGATAGACCGCAAACGAAACTATGAGCCCGACGAGAAGGAACACGAACACCGAGAGCCACCGCTGCGAGACAACCCTGAGCATGCGGCTCATCGTGATGGTGCCGACCAAGGAACCGTCTTCGCCCTCGCCGCCATATCCGCCGTACGAACCATAGGAGCCATAGGAGCCGTATGCGCCATAGGCCCCACCGTACTTCGGCCCTCCGCCATAATACATCGGGTTCTGGCCACCGCCGTAGTACATAGGTCCCTTGCCACCATAGTACATAGGTCCAGTGGCCCTGCTGCTTCCATAATAGAGAGGTTTGTCCGCCATGTCTTATTTCTCCGTCAAAGTGTCGTCATCCGTCTTTTTAGACGCCGGGAAGGCGCTACCAGCCATCGCAAAAATGGCTGCGACAAGCATCATCGTCTCAGATCGCCAGAAAGAGTGGTCGTAGAACCCGCATGCCGCCACGGCCGCGACCGCAACTGGGCCAAGCGCACATACAGGATGGAAAACAAGTGCGCCGAAGCTGCGGCGCGACTTGGAGAGAATGGCGGAGACCGCGTGGAATGCGCGCAGTACATAAGTCCACAAGAGAAACAGCACAGGGGCGACGAAGAACACTACGCCCACTATCCCCCGCTCCGCAAGCATCTGCATCCATCCGTTGAGCGCGCCAGTCTGGTTGGAGGCAAACACCGCCCAGTCGGCCTCGGTGGCGTTGAAACGGATGTCTATCCCGAACGTGCCAAGCCCCGTGCCAAGCCAGGGGTTCTCTTTCCAGACCTTCTCGGCGATTCCCGACAGCGCCGACCTGAGTTCGAAAAATCCATCGGGGAAGAGCCGCGCACCTTCTTCGCTAAATAACAGCGCGAGCTTCTGTGCCTTGATGCTCTCTGGAATGACGCCCATGACGAAAAGAACAGGAGGAATCGCCGCAACGAGCATAAACGCAAGGCACTTTGGCACGACAAGACCGCCCAAGCGACGGTGGGCATAGGCAAGCGCACACGCCACCACGACTACCGCGCAGGCAGCATGTACCACGATCACCATGTCGGGCGAAAAGAGATAGAGCCCGACGGCAGTTCCTCCGACTGCAATCGCAAGGAGGGGCATCGCACTGGTCCACTTGCGCTCGAACGCCCCGGCAATGGCAACCATTGATCCCATGAAGCAAAGCCCGAACGCTACGCCGGGATATGTCGCGTCAACGGTCGAGCATGTCGCATAGCGCAATGCCACTGGGTTTTCGAACACGCACGCAAGCCCGGCCACTACAGCCGCTAGGCCCGAGAGGAGTGCGGCAACAAAAAGGAAACATACGCGCGCGGACTTACCAAGCGCATGACGCCCCGCCTGGATCAGCACCGCAACGCCAACTACCGCGGCGAAGGGTAGATAGCCGCTGTCATCAGTCGCGCCTGGCAGGAACGGTATCCGCGCTTCGGAAAGGCTCCATACCGACTTCTCCGCGTCATATACCATCCCGATGCCGCCATTTAACCATCTGACGGCCGCAATCAGGACAAGCACAATCGAAAACCAGAAAAGCGGATCCAAGGCAATAGACGACGCCACACGAAAACGGGCGTCATGCAACGTTTCGTCTGCGCGACGAGACGGCTCAAGCACCGTCCAGGCAGCCGCAATGAGCGAAAGCCAAATGACGGCACGCGCCGTCCACACGTCGCCGCAGAACGGGAAAAGGAACAGCGGCGCAACCGCCAGCAATGCAAGGTGCGCCGCCAGGCCGTACTTGGATATGGCCTTATGCACTTCAGTACGTCAGACGCATGCCGACCGTGCCGCGGAAGCGGTCGTAGTCGTAGTTGTGCCCGCGGACATCGCCGCCGTCGCACATACGAGTCTGGTACTCGACCCTGCCATAGAGCTGGAGGAAGCGGTTGAGCGTGTAGTTGAGACCAAGACGGGCAGTGATGATGTCCTGGTCGTAGTCATACCCACGCGTATAGGAGTACTCGTGCGTCTCGCGACGATAGTTGAGGTCAAGCGTCGCGTTTAGCTTGCCGCGGACCATCGAGTGCGCAACACCCCAGCTGATGGAGTCGACGCGGACGGCGCTGCACATCTCGCGCTCGTCGGGCTGATAGTAGCTCGCCGCGAGAAGCATCGTGTTCCACCTGTCGGTGATTTTCCACTTGCCAGAGACCTGATAGGTCCAACCGTCAATGTCGTCGGCATCTCCATCAGCATATTCGAAGCGACTCCAACCAGTCAAGACGCGGTACTCGATCTTCTCGGTCGCGCGCGTTCCAAAGCCGGCCATGACAGACCAGCCGCGGGACTTGTCGGAATAGCGGACGTTGTTCGGGACGTTATCCTGCCAGTACCAGCCGTAGTTGGCGGCAACGATGATGTCGGTCCACTTGGAAAGGACATAGCCAGCCTCGCCGCCGACAAGCACGCGCTTCCAGCCGTAGAGAGGCGCGTACTTCTTTACGTTGTTGTCGTAGTCGAGCATGTAGTAGGAAGAGTCAAATGCGGCATGCAGATGCTCGTTGATGCGACGCTCGATTATGCCCGCGGTCTGAAACGTCTTGCGGTCACGGCCAAGACCACGACCACTGTAGTTGGACATGTCGTCATCCTGCGATATCTGGGTGAAGCTCTCAGAAAGCAGGACGCTCCAGCCCTTCTCGTTAGGAAGCGAATCAGCCCACTTGAATGTGAGAGTCTCACCATAGCTGGATGTATTCAACTGTTTGCTATAGTGGTTATAGGCATGATATCTGTACCACGCACGACCGGCAATCTCCCAGTTCTCACCCTTGTATTCGGCGCCGAGGCCAGGATTGACAACCCAGGAGGAGCCATCCTTGGCGTGCTTGGTCGAATCAACATTGGAATCGTAGGTGTAGGAGAGAGACACATACGGGCGGAGCGTCATACGCTCGCCAATCTTAATGCCACTGGGCCTGTCGATGACGTCCGCAGACGCCGTCAGAACCGATGCGGACACGACCAACGTCGTGGCAAGCACGGAAAACTTAGCATTCATTGATTTTACCTCCAGTTCTTATATCTACGGTTAGAAGGTCTGGTCATCATACGGACCAGGCTCGTAGGGAACGACTGGCGGCTGAACGCTCGAACCACGCTTGTTGGCGGGGTTATACTTTGCAGTCGGGTCCGTCGTGATTCCCGGCAGGGTGGAAAGAGTCGTGCTTGTAAGAGGATCGACACCATCGACAACGTCCATTGTGTTCGGATCGCCGAACACGGGAGTAAGAAGGGCCGTGACCGAAGAAGATGCGTCTGCAAGACTGCACTCGCTCGCGAGATCTGCAGCAAGCGCCTCGCCAGCGGTCTTCAACGGCACCACAAGCACCATGTCAAGATTGGGCTGGCTACCGGCGTCAGCAGCACCGAGCATTGGATCGTAGGTCTTCTCCTGCCCCTGGCCGAGAGCCGGTGAAATCCACTCATTCTGGGCGAGATTCCTCGTCTCCTCGTCCTTGAGGGCGCCGACGAGCGTGTCACGGAGATCGGCGGGCGTCCCGTTGGAAGCGCGGAGGAGCATGAGAATCGCGAACGTGTTGCGGACGCCGGCGTTGTCGACGGTCGCGTTGCGCTCCTGGACCTTGTCGAGGAGCGCAAGAGAGGTCTTCTTGTACTCGTCGTCGGTATAGGTCTTGGAAGGATCAGCTGAACGGTTGAACATACCGGACGCGAACTGCTCGTTGATCGCCGTCAGAGACTCCGGCGGGACCGTCGCGAACACTTCGGCCACGAGCGCGGTGAGGTTGCCCTTCTGGGCGCCCTTTAGGGCCGCAGAGTTCACCTCGACGAACTTCGAGGTCTTCTCTTCGGGGGAGCCAGGCATCTTCGAAATCGCCGCATTGACGTCGGCGAGGAAGGACGCCTGATCCGCCGCGGCCAGCTGCTTCATCACAGAAGTCATGGCCGAGGGATTGGATATTATGTCGCCTATTTTGCCGCGAGCGTCGGCTGACGACATCGTCTTGTCTTGGGCGACCAGCGCAGACGCCATCGCCATCGTGATCACCATCAGTAGTTTTTTCATTTTTTGTTTACTCCCCATTTGTGTAGAAATCAATACCATGTCTCAGGCACCCAGACCACATCGCCGGCGCGGAGGACGATATCCTTCTCGATCCTGCCCTTCTCGCCTATTTCAACGAGGTCTATGGTATAAGTCGTCTTCTTGCCATCCTTGTCGCGGCGGCTCACCTGAATCTTGGACTTGTTTGCAAAGGGCCTCAACCCGCCGGCAGCCTGTAGAACCTTCGTCACCGTGAGATCCATGGTGGAAGGCATGTTGACAGGACCTGGCGAGGCAACCTGACCGAGGACGGTGACAGTTCCCCACGGGCTAACACCCTTGCCGTCGTAGGGAGCGAAAGTCACCGTGATCTGCGGCTGCTTGTAAAACTCGGAGTACAGCTTGACGAGCTTCTGCTTCAACGCGTCGAGCGTAAGACCATCGCACGCAACCGGCGACTGAAGAAGATGAGGAAGCGTGATGTCGCCGTTCTGGTCGACCTGAACCTGCATGGTAACCGGCTGCGTAACGCCCGAGCCAACGACGACTACGAGGGCGATTCCAGGGCGTACACGAGGCTCGAAATAAACAGGGGCAACCTCCGACGATTCCTTATCGTCGGACGAAAAAATCTTGGCAATAGTTTCACACCCGCCTGTGCACATAAGCGAACAGACGAGAAACGCCAAGACAGCGATTCGTTTGCATAGCTCAACCATTTGGCCCATATTATATCTCAAAAGTGCTCCCCTTGTCAATGGCGATTCTACGCTTTTCTTCCCCCATATGGTGGATGCACACATAAAACGCAGAAAGCGGTATTAGCGAACCCGCCCTTTCAGGCCACTCAACTGCAATAATGGCCCCGCGCGAAAGATAGTCCTCCCATCCGATTGCCTCTACGTCCTCCTCGCCGTGGAGTCGGTAGAGGTCCATGTGGACGAACAGAACATCGGGCGACTGGTGCTCCTGAACAATGCAGAAAGTTGGCGACGTAACGCGCCCGGGCACCCCAAGCGCGGCGGCAAGTCCCTGGGTGAAAGTCGTCTTGCCGGCGCCAAGATCGCCTTCAAGACATACGACGTCGCCTGGCTTAAGCTCCTTCGCGAGTTCCTTCGCAAGCGCCCATGTCTCTTCTACACTCGAAACCTCGAAAACACCCTTCACTTGAGAACGCCCTCCCTCGCGAGCTCTCGGAAACACTCCTTCATATAGCGCGACGAGAAAGCGCAGGCATGTGGCATGCGAACGAGGTTCCACGGCACGTACTTCGCCGCGGCAAGCCCCTTGCCGTGCGGGCCGATTCTGGGATTGAGGGCAGTCGGCTCATGCTTGAATACATCGAGATAGGCACCGGCGAGCCGACCTTCCTTTATTGCCGCAAGAAGCGCGTCCTCGTCCACGGCGTTGCCGCGGCCAACGTTGATGACCACGCACTTCTTCGGCAGGCGGCGAATAAGCCGCGCGTCGAGGAAGTCATCGGTACCGGTGTCGGACGGTAGCGCGAGGATAAACCAGTCGGCGCGACGAAGAATCGGTCTGACGTCTTTTAACGTAGGTCCGTGACGCGTAATTCCAAAGCACTCGACGCCGAACGGCTCGAGACGCGCTGCTATCGCGCGGCCAATGCGCCCAAAGCCCGCAATAACGGCCGTCGTGCCCTCGAGGTCGCCGCAATGCTCGGAAAGCATCTTGCGCGGCCACATGGGCCCCTTCCAAAAAAAACCGCGCGTCCACGCGAGAAGAAATCCGAGAACCGTCTCGGAGATAATAGGGCCGTGAAACGAGCCAAAGTGAACCTTGACATCCTTTGGCGCGTCGCGCCACGCGACAAGTTCGCGCCCTGCCGCCGGCGTCGCTAAGACCTTTAACTTCGTCGCGCGTGCGAACCACTCTTTCTTGAAATGCCACACGACCGCATGCGTCGCAGACGGGAGAGACTTCAGAAACGCGCGCTCGCTTTTAACGCGCACGACGCGACTCCCCTTAGAAACGAGAGACCTGAAAAGCTTCAGATCCCCATCGTCCGCCCGAAAGCACCTCTCGGGCCACTCAAGCCAGATTAAGTATGTGTTCACTCGTCCAGCTTGCCTTTGTAGGCGACGCGGCGAACCTTGCCGATAGAGGTGCGCTCGAGGGGCTCCTTCCACACGACAACCTTGCGGACGCGCTTATAGTCGGCGAGCTCGGCGCTCCGCTCCTGCGTATGCTTGACCGCGGCCTTCTCAACCTCAGCCCAGTCGGGGAGTGTGCCGCCGTTCTGCTCCTTGAACCACTCCTCGTTTGGATAGACGATTGCACCGACCTTCTCGCCGGGATCGCCGCCCATCGTATAGCCGACGACGACGACGTCCTGTATCGCGGGATCCTTGCCGATGACGTTCTCGACCTCCTCGGGGTAGATGTTCTTGCCCTCGCGGTTGACGATGAGCGCCTTCTTCCTGCCGCGGATCGTGATGAGCCCGTCCTCGTCTATCGACGCGAGGTCGCCCGTCGCGAACCAGTCGCCGTCGAACGCCTCCTTGGTGGCCTTCTCGTTGTGGAAATACCCCTTCATGACGATCGGGCCCTTTACCTGTAGCTCGCCGACGCCGGCCTCGTTCATGTCCGCGAGCCTGACCTCAACGCCGGCGCAGGGCTTGCCTATCGTGCCGACCTTGCAGCAGTCGGAGCTCGTGACCGAGACGACGGGCGCGCACTCGGTGAGCCCGTAGCCCTCGACGAAGTTGACGTGAAGCTTCCTGAAGCACTCGAGAACGTGCTTGGGGCAAGGCGCTCCGCCCGTGATCATGTAGCGGAGCCTGCCGCCGAGCTTCTGCAGGACCATGTGCATCACGGGACCCCTTATGCCGATCGCGAGAAGCACCTTCGCCGCCTTGGAACTCTGGAGACCTTCCTGTATCTTGTCGTAGAGCTTCTCGCAGAGGAGCGGAACGGCGCAGAGAACCGAAGGCCTCAGCAGCTTCATGTCGCGCGCGACGGTGCGGATCGACTCGACGAACTGCATCTCGCAGCCGACGTAGAGCGGCCCGAGGAAGTTCGCCGTGAAGCTGAACGCGTGGAACAGCGGCAAGACGGTGAAGAAGCTGTCGTCTTCGCCGACATCGGCGTGGAACGTCTTGAATGCGCCGTCTATGTCCGAGACAAAGTTCCTGTGCGTCAGCATCGCGCCCTTGGGTTTGCCCGTCGTGCCGGAGGTGTAGATGATGGAGGCGACGTCGTCCTCGCGCGCCACGTTGGCGTCATACCACGCGCCGCCGCCGGAGACGCGGAGCTTATCGAACCCGACGACCTTGACCTTGCCGATGTTCTGCCCCTCGTTGATGATGCCGTCGACGCAGACGATGCCCCTGAGCTTCGGCAGCTTCGGCGCGAGGCCCATCATCATCTTGAGGTGGTGGACGTCGGTCGTCACGACGACGGCCTCGGAATCCGCGAGAATGTACTCGACTTCGGCGTCGTGGAGCTTGGGGTCGAGCGGCACGACCGAGACCCCGGCACCGGACTGGGCGAGATAGGCCTCGAGCCAAGTGGGGGAGTTTCCGAGGATGATCGCCACGTTCTCTTCGCGCGGCTTCAGGTCGAAGCGCGTTCCGTAGCCCTCGGCGACGTCGCGCACGCGGGCGAGGTATTCCCGCCACGTGCGACGCATCCACGTCTTGTTTTCGCACCAGACAAGCGCGTTGCGGCCTGGCCGCTCCGCGACGTTCTTCTCAAGCAATCCGCGAATTGTCATGACTTGCTCCAAAGTGATGTCTGCGTGACATTATACCATAATTTGTCGCAGGCGCGGGAAGGGAAAAAGGAAGCGCGGAAAAACGTTCCGCGCTCCCTTTCCTGCTTTCGGGAAGATTACTTCCTGAAGCTCTCCTCGACCGCTACAGCAACCGCGACGGTCGCGCCGACCATCGGGTTGTTGCCCATGCCGATGAGTCCCATCATCTCGACGTGCGCCGGGACCGAGCTCGAGCCCGCGAACTGCGCGTCGGAGTGCATGCGGCCCATGGTGTCGGTCATGCCGTAGCTGGACGGACCCGCCGCCATGTTGTCGGGGTGGAGCGTGCGGCCCGTGCCGCCGCCCGAGGCGACGGAGAAGTACTTCTTGCCGTTCTCGATGCACCACTTCTTGTAGGTGCCGGCGACGGGATGCTGGAAGCGCGTCGGGTTCGTGGAGTTGCCCGTGATCGAGACGCCGACGTTCTCGAGCTTCATGATCGCGACGCCCTCGGGCACGTTGTCCGCACCGTAGCAGTTGACGGCCGCGCGCGGACCCTTCGAGAACGCCTTCTTCGAGACGACCTTGACCTTCTCGGTCTTGTTGTTGAACGCCGTCTTGACGTACGTGAAGCCGTTGATGCGGCTGATGATGTACGCGGCGTCCTTGCCGAGGCCGTTCAGGATGACGCGGAGGTTCGTCTTGCGGACCTTGTTCGCGTTGAGGGCGATCTTGATCGCGCCTTCCGCGGCGGCGAACGACTCGTGGCCCGCGAGGAACGCGAAGCACTCGGTCGCGTCGTCAAGGAGCATCGCGCCCAGGTTGCCGTGTCCGCGGCCGACCTGGCGGTTCTCCGCGACGGAGCCGGGGATGCAGAACGCCTGGAGACCGACGCCAATTTCGGCGGCGGCGTCCTTGGCCTTGACGCAGCCCTTCTTGATCGCCATCGCGGCGCCAACGGTGTAGGCCCACTTCGCGTTCTCGAAGCAGATCGGCTGGGTTTCCTCGACGATCTTGTAAGGGTCGAAGCCGGCCTTGAGGCAGATGTCGCGGCACTCCTCGATGGACTTGATGCCGTAGGGCTTCAGCGCGGCGAGGATCTTTGCTTCGCGACGCTCGTATCCCTCGAAAAGCTTCTCGGCGGAGGCCTTCTTTGCAGTCTTCTTGGTAGCCATTTCGAAATCTCCTTTCGCTTATTCCTTGCGGGGGTCGATGTACTTGGCAGCGCCCTCGAACTGGCCGTAGTGGCCCTTCGCCTTCTCCCACGCCTCGTTCGGCGTGAGACCCTTCTTGATGAAGTCGGTCATCTTGCCGAGCGAGACGAACTCGTAGCCGATCACCTCTCCGTCCTTGTTGAGCGCCATGCGCGTGCAGTAGCCCTCGGTCATCTCGAGGTAGCGCGGGCCTTTCGCCTTCGTCGCGTACATCGTGCCGACCATCGAGCGAAGACCCTTGCCGAGATCCTCAAGGCCGGCGCCGATCACGAGACCGCCCTCGGAGAACGCGCTCTGCGTGCGGCCGTAGACGATCTGGAGGAAGAGCTCGCGCATCGCGGTGTTGATCGCGTCGCAGACGAGGTCGGTGTTGAGCGCCTCGAGAATCGTCTTGCCGACGAGGATCTCCGAGGCCATTGCGGCGGAGTGGGTCATGCCCGAGCAGCCGATCGTCTCGACGAGGGCTTCCTCGATCACGCCGTTCTTGACGTTCAGCGAGAGCTTGCACGCTCCCTGCTGAGGCGCACACCAGCCCACGCCGTGCGTGTAGCCGCTGATGTCCTTTATCTGCTTTGCCTGCACCCACTTCCCTTCTTCGGGAATCGGCGCAGGACCGTGGTTGCACCCCTTCATGAGCGGGCACTGATGCTCAACTTCAGTCGAGTAGACCATGTTTGTCTCCTTGTGTTGTGAAATTCCGTTAAACGGAAATTATAAAATAATGCCGGCGTATTACTTGGCAGGATGGACGCCCATCCCCTTCTCGGCGCCCTCGAGCGGAGTCGTATAGCAGATCTTCTCCTTGACCTCGGTGACGGTCACGGTGCCGATCTTTGTCATTTCGCTGTCGAGAACCTCGCCTGTGTCCTCGTCGACGATTTCCTCGACCTTGCCGACGTCGAACTTCATGCCGACCTCGACGCCCTCGCGCGTGCCGCGGTTGATGAGGAGCTTGTCGGACTTCACGAGCGAGACGGAGCCCTCCCAGGGAATCGAGTCGAGCTGCGCGACAAGGAACTCGAGCGCCTGGTTGCAGGCGTCCATCGCGGCCTTGCCCATGTTGTCCTTCATGAACCCGCCGATGTCGCCGGTAAGCCCGCCGAGTGCGGAGCCGTGGTAGCCAAGCGTGAGGCCCCTCTTGCCGCTCTTGCCGATAACGGACTTCGACGCCTTGACCTGCCCGGTCGCGGAGTCGACGAGATAAATCGTGATGTTTATTTCGGCCGAACCCGCGTCGCCGCCGATCGTGATGCCCTTGAAGCCAAAGCCGCCGCCGCCGCCCTTCGTCTCCTGGACGTGCGTGATCGCACCCTTCACGAGCAGCTGCGCCGGGGTCATGCGGCCCATCTTCGGGGCCTTCTTGCCGCCGGCCGTGCGCCCCGAGGCCGCGAGGTCCTGTTCCTGCATGGCTGCGCCGCGCATGTCGGCCTCGCCAAGCACGATGAATTTGCCGCTCTGGACGAGCTGGTCGGTAAAGATCGTCCCCCAGGCGTCGCCAAGCTCCCACTGGCCGCGCCAGTTGGCCTTGTTCTCGAACTTGTTGACCATGACGGAGTAGCGAAGGTTACCACCTTCCGCGAAAACCGCCGCGGACGCAAGCGCCGCAAGGGCAAGAACTGTCAGTTTCTTCATGTCGTTTTCCTTTTTTGCGTTGTGGGTTGTAGTCGAATGATCTGGTCAGAACGCCGCCGAAGGAGTGGCGGGCGCCGCGGGGACGGCGGCCGCCTTCTTCGCCTGGCGCTTCTTCCAGAGGAGGAATATTCCGCCTGCCGCTATGGCGAGCAGGAAGATTGCAAGGACGGGACGGTAGAAAATCCACGCTATCGCTATCGTGACGAGCGAGCAGACGAGCGCGACAATGCCCGCGACGAGCCCATTGCCGATCTCGACGATATTGCCGAGAATTGGCAGGACGTCCGCAAGGACGGAAAGCGGCTTCAAGACCATCGAAATGCCGAAGAACATGAGGAGAAACCCGCCGATACGGACGAGCCATGTCAGCATCGCGTTGGCGTCGCGAGCGTCCTCGAACATCTCGGCAGCGTCCTTCACGCCGTCGCAGAGAAGATCAACCTTTTTCTTCGTCTTCGCGGTGTACCTAACGAACGTGTCGCCACTCTGCTTCGCGACGAGCGAGATCTTGTGCGGCAGAATGACGGTGAACTTCACGCGCATGTCGCCGATACGTGCCTGCGAGGCAACGTCGCGGTTGTTGAGCGCGTTGTCGCGCGTCTGCTTGTTGGGAACGTAGATCACGGAACCCTGGCGCTGGACGCGCTCGACCCTGCACACGAAGTCTGTCGGGAACGCGTACGCCTGCTCGGAGCCGATGCGCCCGATCTGGCGCTCGTTCAGGTGGAACGCGCCGAAAGTCACGTTTGCCGCACGCTTCTCTTCGGACGGAAACTCGATGAAGCCGGGGTTGTCGTGGCCCTGTTCCTTGAATCCGCTCGAGTCTACAGCGCTCTCAAGCCACTCCTGGGTGTAGGTGTAGGTCGTAGTCTTTGTGACGCTGCCGCCGAGGTTCTTCTTCTCCTCGGTCTTGGAGTGCTCGACCCACTGGAACATCTCGGTCGTGCGCTTCAGCGCAATCGCCGTCGTGGAGACGCCGAACTGATCGTCTGTAAGGACATCCTGCGTCGTAGCAAGGCCGGTCATGTGGACAAGCTGACCTTCCATCTCGGGGTCGACCTTCTCTATCGACTCAACGGACACGCACGCGTTCTCTCCCTCGTCAAGCGCCTTTGCCGTCTTGACCGAGTTACCCTCGTTCCAGAAGAGCACCGGGAAGCCGAGAAGGAAAAGCACGATGCCGACTATCACGCCCTTGACCGAGTCACCAAGCCGAGATCCCCAAGATTGAGTCGTCGTTTCCGTCACCGCCATGTCAGTAGTCCTTTCGTTGAGTTGTCTGCATATTATATCAAAATCCCGCCCCCCGTGGGCAAAACACCGCCGCTACATAAGTCTGGCGACAAGGGCGACAAGTGCCGTGTCAGTGCGCAGTATGCGCGAGCCAAGCGAATAGCGAGAAAAACCGCGCGATTCCAGAAGCTCTATCTCGTCGTCGGTCCAGCCGCCCTCGGGCCCTACGGCGAGGAGAAGCCGCCCTTCCCGCCGTGCGGGCGCACCTGGCGCGCCGCCTGGATGTCCGACGATCCTGTTCGCCGTCGGGAAAAGAGCGTCAAGCTCGTCAGCGACGAAACGCCTAAAGTTCCTGCGCGTCTCGAGCCGCGGCATGATGCTCGTGCCCGCCTGCATAAGCCCGTCCACGAAAAGCGGTCTGAAGTTCTTCTCCTTGAGAAGCGTCGCGCCCCAGAAATCCTTCTCGACTTTCTTCGCGCCGACGAGGACGATTGTGCCGACACCAAGCGCCGCGAGTTGCGGAAGAAGGCGCTTCATCACGCGCGGGCGCGGCGGCGCAAGCACGAGGTCGCACCACGGTCGCAGCGATTCTTCCGTGTGAGACACGCGAAGGGCGACGGTCGGACCATTGATGGAAATAATCTCTCCGGCACCGACCTTGCCGTCAAGCTCACCGGTCTTAAGCGTCTGTCCGATCTCTCCGTGGAGCACGGAAAGAATGTGCTCTGCCCTCGCGTCGGAGCACATAGCAATGCCATCCGCGATTTCGGAACTCTCGAAAAGGATGCGGTTCATTCCGTCTTGGATCAGACGCGGTAGTATTCTTCCCAACCCTCGCGCGGCGCGGGCCCCTTGAGGAGAATGCTCACCTCGGCGTCTCCGACGGCCTTCTTCTCGACAGGGTCGAACTTGAAGCCGCGATTGAGGCGCTGCGCGATTACTCCAAGACAGAAGATCTCGGAAAGAGGCGCGGAAATGCGGAACGGACTCCTCGGTTCCTCCTCACCCTTCACGGCGAGAAGGAAGTTGCGCCAGTGGTCGCTCCCCGCCTTCTCGAACGCCGGCACCCC
This sequence comes from Kiritimatiellia bacterium, assembly GCA_017406465.1. Taxonomy (GTDB): domain Bacteria; phylum Verrucomicrobiota; class Kiritimatiellia; order RFP12; family UBA1067; genus UBA1067. Next base: position 120,175 of record JAFQYM010000002.1, read on the forward strand.
TTCGCCCTGAGCGCCTACTCGCACGAGCGTGGACGAATGGGAAAGCCCTTGCCAAACAGTGCCGTCGGCGAGGTATATCTCCTTGCCCGGCTTGAGGGGCGGATCGACAAGTCCGTCGTTCGCCGTCGACGCAGGGAAAAGCCCCTTGTTGTCGGCATAGCGGAAGCCCTCGGGGAGCGGCGGTTTGTTGTCGAGTCCCTCGTACCATTCGAGCGTCACGCCGTCGAACTTCATGGTGAGCGTATCCTGAATCGGAAACACGAACGGATTCCAGCCGGTGACATTCGATATCGACACCTCCGTGGGAAGCGCCCCCCTGAGCGTGAAGCGATGGACACAGTCGAGAATGTGCGCGCCCCAGTCGCCCATGCAACCGTTGCCATAGTCGTACCAGCAGCGCCACTCGCCGTACGCGAGATCCTTGGAGAACTCGTGCCAGGGCGCGGCGTTGCACCACACCTCCCAATCGAGCGTATCGGGCATCATCTCACCCCTCGGGTACGATGCCGTCTTGCCGCCCCACTTGTGCCAGCGGCGCTGCATGTTCATGTGCGAGACGACCTTCGTCACGTTCTTGATTATGCCGTTCTGCACATAGTCGCGGTACTGGTAGAAGTTGTTGCCGCTGTGCCCCTGGTTGCCCATCTGGCAAACGACGCCGTACTTCTCCTCCGCTGCCATGAGAAGCTCGCATTCGAGGAACGAGTGGGCGAGCGGCTTTTCGACATAGACGGCCTTCCCGAGACGCATCGCGTGCATCGCCGCGCAGAAGTGGGAGTGGTCTGGGATGCCTATGAGAACCGCGTCGATCTTGTCCGCCATCTTGTCGAACATCCTGCGGAAGTCCTGGAAGCGCGGCAAGTCCGGAAAGCGCTCAAGCGCCTCTTCCGTGTGGGGAGCCCCGATATCGGTGTCGCAGAGCGCGACGACTTCGCAAATGTCGCCGTTGCCAACGAGCTTTTTCAGGTCAAACCACGCCTGCGCCCCGCAGCCGATTGCCGCGAGCCGCACCTTTTCATTCGCAACATACGCCTTGGACGAAAAGCAGCCGGGCAGAAGCGGATACGCGCCTGCTGCGAGCATCGCGGACAGGAAGCCGCGTCTATTCATGTTCATCTTGTTTTCCCCTTTCAATTTTCCGATTTCAAAACCTGGCCTTCCGCGACGAGAACATTCCTGAGCTTCTCGTAGGGAAGATCCTGCACGGCACAGCCCGCGTCGAGAGAAAGCGCGGCCGCCGCGCCTGCGACCTGCCCAAGCGCGAAGAACACCGGCTCCATGCGGATCGACCCGAACGCCATGTGAGAGGCGGAGACGCAGACTGGGACGAAGAGGTTCTCGCAGTCGCCCTTCTTCGGGATAATCACGCCGTAGTCGAGCGGATAGGGCTTGCCGCCAGCGCGCCAGTCCTCGATGTTGCCCTCGTTATGGACAAAGCCGTCCTTGCCGACATAGCGGCGGACATGGTGCGAGTCCATACCATAGGCGGCCATCGCGACGGGGCGCGAAGTCGTGCGCTCCCGAAGGACGTCGTGCTCGGTAGCGACATAGTCGCCGACCATGCGACGCGCCTCGCGGACATAGAGCTGCGACTGCCAGCCGTGGCCGAGGCCGTCGGCGAACTCGTCCTTGCACGTGCCCCACTGTGCGACGCGGCTCCTGATCGGCTCGGGAACACGCGGATTGTTGGCGAGAGTCCACACAAGCCCCATCTGGTAGTCGAGATGCGCCTTGAGAATCTTCTCGCGCTCCTTGTAGGACGCCTCAGGCCAGGCGTGGTTCTGCCCGATGAAGTCCGTCGAAAAGCCGCTGCGGTTGTTCGTGTCCGTCTTGCGGTTGGGCATGCGGGAGTTGATCCACGGCATAAACTCCCAGAACTTCGCGGCCTTCTTGACGAACGTTTCGGGGTCGATCGCCTCAAGGTTGCGGAGAAGAAGCTCGTAGTTCTGCGGATTGTATCCCTCGGGCTTCACAAAAGGAATACGGTTCGAGGGATCGTCGGTAAGGCACATGCGGAAGCAGTACGCCTGGACGCGACCGTCACCCGTGCCGTCAGGCTCGTCCGTGTCCGGTTCGACATATGGCAGAAGTCCCGAGCTCGGATCGCCCGGCTTCACGTACGGCGAAACGCCCTTGTTGAACTGGTGGTTCTTGGAAAGCGCCCTTTCGATGCCGCTGATCGTCTCGCCGTAGGCCGAGTTTGCCTCGCGCCCGATCGTGTAGCTCACGCCGGCCGCCGCCATGAGATCGCCCTCGTACGTCGCGTCGACGAACATCTTGCCGCGGAAAGTCTTTCCGGAAAGCGTCTTGATCGCGACGATGCGCGAGCCATTGCGGACGACGCCACCGGGCTTCCTGTCGAGGAATTCGCCGCGGACGATTTCGAGCTTGTTATCGCGCTCCCAGCGCTCGAGAATCGCAAGCGCCGCGGAGGGCTCGAAGGTCCACATGGAGTCCTCGCCGAACGAGCCGGCACACTGGCCGTCGGGAATGTAGTCGGAGCGCTTTTCGTACTTCCAGTGCGAGTCGACCTTGTACCAGTCGGCTACGTCACGGTAGAACTGGAGCGCAAGCCCGCCGAACGCGGACTTGTTGCCGATGTCGGTCTGTCCCAGGCCTCCCGTCGTGAGACCGCCGATGCGCGTCTCGGGGCAGACGATCACTGCCGTACGCCCGAGGCGCTGCGCCTCAATCGCCGCGGTAAGCGCGGCGGGAGAGGAACCGTAGATCACGAGATCGCGCTCTGCAGGCGCGGAATCGCGCACGCACCCCGACAGAATTGTCGCGGCGCATGCGGCGGAAAGCCAGAACTTCATGATTTAATAACCCCCTTACAGACCTTCAACGATGAACGAGACTCCGTATTCGCCCTTGCCGATCATGTCGTCGCCATGAGGACGCGCACCCCAGCTGTCGTCTCCGCCGACGCCCATCTGGACAGCGTCGACGTTGACGGTGATCTCGCCCTCGTCGGTGAGATTCCACTGGTGCTTGGCCTTCTCGAGCGAAGCCTGCGAATACGGCCACGCGTTGAAGCCGACTGGCGCGCTGAGCGCGGTGACCTTGATGGTCTTGCCATTGCCGTCGGAGAACTCGATCCAGCGGCAGCCGGTGCGGTAGCCCTGCTCGCCGGGCTCGACGTAGTTGTCGGGATTGAGGCGGCGCTCGGGATAGTCGATCTTGCCGTCTTCGCCGGCGAGACCTCTGACGAGACCGACCGACGCCTTCCACACGTCAAGCAGGACGGCGGTACGACGGTCGCTGTAGTTCTCCCACGGTCCCATACCATACCATTCCACATTCCTGAACTCCTTCGGAATCTTGAACGTGACGCCAATGCGCGGGACAGGCGGAAGCTTCTCGCCGACAGTCACCTTGAGGTCGACGAGATACTTGCCCTCGCCGAGCTTGTGGACTTTGAGCTTGGCCGCGCAGCCCTCGGGCGGAGTCTGCGTTTCTGTCGCCTGCTTCCACGCCTTGCAGTTGGCCGGCATGTTCCAGCCGCGGTCGTTGTCGGTGGGCGCACGCCAGAAGTTGAGCTTGAAGAGCTTCGCTGCCGCATAGTCCTGCAATACCTTCGCCTCAGGCGCCGCGACGGGAACGAAGGGCTTGGCGAAATGGTCTATCGCCACGACATCCGGGTGGCCGTCCTTGTCGAGGTCGAAGTCGCCGCGCACGAAGAGAAACACGATTACGTCGCCGTCGGGTGCGTCGATCTTGAACTCCTTGACGGTGTCGGGCTCGAAGCCCTTGGCGTCGATAACCCCGTCCTTGACGATCTTGCCGTCCTTCGTGACGACCCAGTGGGCATTCAGGT